>CAYLPQ010000022.1:0-36153 GCA_964385605.1 uncultured Oscillospiraceae bacterium
TACCCAGATATTCCTCGATGAAGGCAGAATCGATGATGGAGCCGCCGATACCCATACAGATGGAACCAATCTGCAGATAGCTCTTGCCGCGCATGGTGGCCACGGCCACGGCTGCACGGGCAAAACGCAGCAGCTTCTCCTGCACATCGGCAGGAATATTTGTCACCTCGTCCAGATTCTGCACATCATGGCCGTAAATGCCGAAAGCAGGCAGACCCTTCTGCGCATGGCTTGCAAGAACTCCCGCAAGATAAACCGCACCGGGACGTTCTGTGCCGTTAAATCCCCATACTCCCTTGATTGTCATAGGGTCCATATCCATTGTTTCGCTGCCGTAGCACCAACAGGGTGTAACTGTAAGTGTTATGTCAACACCTGCCTTCTTGAACTTTTCCGCACAAGCCGCTGCCTCAGCAACACGACCTATAGTAGTGTCGGCAATAATAACCTTTACAGGTTCGCCGTTTGAATACTTAAGATTTGACGAAATAAGCTCTGCTGCCGCCTTCGCCATATTCATAGTCTGATCTTCAAGTGATTCTCTTACCTTGAGAACACCTCTTCTTCCGTCAATGGTGGGACGGATACCAATTACTGGATAATCTCCAATCAATCTGCTTTTTGCCATTTTCATTTCCTCCTTAAGAAAATTTCACCTTAATATGATTATAATGCTTGTATTATGTCCAATTCTTGTGTTATAATGACTAAAAGTATAATTATTTTCAGATTTTTGAGGTTTTGCAAAATGATTTACAACGAACTTATTGAAAGAGGTACAGAGCACTTCCCTATTGAGCTTTATCTTGTAGACAAAAATCACCCGCGTTATGAGATGTCCTCTCACTGGCACAACGAAATAGAGCTTATGAGAATTATTTCCGGAAAACTCAATGTTAAACTTAACTCTAATGAATATCTTGCCGAAAAAGGTGACATTATATTCGTCAATCCCGAAACTGTTCACGGGGCAGCTCCCATCGGCGAATGTGTGTACGAATGTATTGTTATGCGCTTTCAGGTTCTTAACGCACTTGACGAGGACTGCAGATTTTTTATTGATAGTCTGCTTAATAACGAAATTGCCGTCAGCGAATTCAATCACAATGCTCCTGTGCGTTTTTCGGATTCAATGAATTATCTGTTTGACTCAATGCGCGGTGTAAATCCAGGGTATAAATTTTCGGTTATAAGTGCGCTGTATAATCTGCTTTCCGCAGTTATAGATAATAATATGTATACCTCTGTTTCATCAGGCGAAAAGCTTCCCGAAAATAAAAATCTGCCAAAACTAAAAAAAGTTCTCTCCTTTATAAGAGAAAACTATGATAAACAAATTACCCTCCGCAGTATGGCGGAAAAAGCGAATATGTCACAGAAATACTTCTGCACATTCTTTAAGGAAATGACAAGGAAAACTCCAATGGAGTATCTTATTCTTTACCGCACTGAATGTGCCGCGCGAAAGCTCCGCAGCAGCGATATGAATGTAACCGATATTGCTCTTTCCTGCGGTTTTAATGATTTAAGTTATTTTATAAAAACCTTTAAAAGTATAAAAGGTGTTACCCCGGCAAAGTTCAGGGCATAATAAAATGCGATGGTTTTCCATCGCATTTTCATTTACACTACTCCCTTTTGGAGCATTATATTTGCATAAATCGCCGTTTCGCCTGTTGCAATGATTGCATAGGCTTTTTTTGCTTGTTCGTAAAACTGGAACCGCTCCACTTCGCAGAAAGCATCTGCACCGCGGCTATCTTCTTTTGAAACTATTTCCTTATACACGTCCCATATGGGTGTTTCTGCCGGGTCACCGGGTGTTACCTGCATAAGTGATACGGGCTTTTCCACATAGGTATCAAGAGGGAAAAGTTTGAGGATTGCTTCAAGAAGTTCCGGTACACCGTGACCGTCTGCACGAATTACCTTTGCATTTTTACCAACGGATTCTGACGGAAAATTACCGTCAGCGATTACAATTGTGTCGCTATGCCCCATTTCGCACAGAACTTTCAGCAGTTCAGGAGAAATAATGGGCGAAATTCCTTTTAACATAAATACCACTCCTTTTAATTATTGTGCCGTTATTACTCAATTTCTATACCCTGCTCCTGTAACCACAGCTTTTCTTTCGGTGTAAGAACTGCTTTCTTTAACAGGTCGGGACGTTTTTTAGCCGTTCGCAAAAGGCTTTGCTCGCGGCGCCATTTTTCAATATTTGCGTGGTGCCCGCTTGTAAGTATTTCTGGAACTGTTCTCCCCATAAACTCAGGCGGACGAGTGTACTGTGGATACTCCAGTAGTCCGTCATAGTGACTTTCCACACTTGCGGTTTCCGAGCTGTCAAGGACACCCTCTATCATACGGGAGACGGTGTCAATCAACACCATAGCAGGAAGCTCGCCCCCAGTAAGGACATAGTCGCCGATAGAAATTTCCTCATCAACGATTTCCTCAATAATTCTTTCATCAATACCCTCGTAATGTCCGCAAAGGATTACAAGGTGTTGATGTGTTGCAAGCTCTTTTGCTTTACACTGGTCAAGTACACTTCCCTGGGGGGACATATATATAACGTGGGGCTTACTTTCCCCCGCAACACTTTTATACGCGCGGTAGATGGGTGCAGGCTGCATTACCATACCCCCTCCTGCACCGTAGGGGTAGTCATCAACACGGTTATGCTTATTTTCTGCAAAATCACGAATGTTCACATATTCAGTTTCTATAATTCCTTTATCAATTGCCCGACCTATGATGCTTTTACCCAGAGCAGACATCATTTCGGGAAAAAGTGTAAGCACACTGAATTTCATTTCTTAAATCAACCCTTCTATCGGTGTAATAAGAATTGTTCCATCGTCTGTATTAATTTCGCTGACAAACACGGGAATATTGGGGATAAGCACCTTTTCTCCGTCTGCCTTTTTTATTTCAAGAAGGTTTGATGCATTATTCTCAATCACATCTGTAACCACACCAAGCTCACTACCGTCAGGAAGCTTTGCCTTAAGACCAATAAGTTCGAAGAAGTAATATTCACCCTTGGGAAGCTTGGGTAAATCCTCTTCTTTGGCATAAAGCTTTGTGAAACGCATTTTCTCCGCAAGCTCCATAGTATCCACACCCTCAAGGGTTAAAAGCACCGAACCTTTCTGAAATCTCCAGGAAAGGATTTTCACAGCTGTGCCGTCTTCCTTATATACAGTCTTGACTTTCTTAAAAAATGTCTCACCGTCTGTATAGTGAAGAGCCTTTACTTCTCCCCTTACACCGTGAGTATTAACTATCTGCATAACGTAAATCATACTATTCAACCTCTTTATACATATTTATTGGACACGTTTTCAAGGTTAATTACCTCGTCAACAATATCCTCGTAAAATTCGGGTTCGTGACTTACCAGAAGCACTGTTCCGCGAAATTCCGAAACTGCCTTTTTTAATTCTTCCTTCGCCATAACATCAAGATGGTTTGTCGGCTCGTCAAGCACCAGAAGATTTACTTCTTTAAGCATAAGACGGCAAAGACGCACTTTGGCATTTTCACCACCGGAAAGCACTTTAACAAGGGATGTTATATGTTCAGTGGTAAGACCGCACTTTGCAAGCGCCGCCCTGACCTCCGCATTGGTCATTGAGGGATACTCGTCCCATATTTCCTGCAGCGCTGTTTTGTCAGAGGCAGCCTCTTCCTGCTCAAAATACCCCTCCTGAACGAACTGGTCCCGGGACACAGTTCCCTCATACGGTGGTATAATGCCGAGAAGTGTCTTCATCAGTGTGGATTTTCCGATACCGTTAGTTCCTTTAACAGCTATCTTTTTATTTCGTTCAACAATAAGGTTTATAGGACTTGTCAGCGGTTCATTATAGCCTAAAACAAGGTCCCTTGCCTCGATTACCACTCTGCCCGGAGTCCTGGCAGTTTTAAAGGCAAATGTAGGCTTTACCTTTTCGGGAGCAAGGGTTATTATATCCATTTTATCAAGCTGACGTTGACGCGAACGTGCGAGGGTAGCCGTTGCTGCACGTGCTTTATTCTTGGCAACAAACTCCTCAAGGTCAGCAATTTCTTTCTGCTGTTTATTATATGCCTGCTCAATCTGCCTCTTTTTAAGCTCATACATTCGCATAAAGTCATTATAATCGCCTGTATATCTTGTAAGCACGCAGTTTTCAATGTGATAAATTACGTTTACAACTTCATTAAGGAAAGGTATATCGTGCGACACAAGTATAAATGCATTTTCGTAATCCTTAAGAAAGCTTTTCAGCCAATTGATATGGTTTTCATCAAGGAAGTTTGTAGGTTCGTCAAGAATGAGAATCATAGGGTTCTCAAGAAGCAATTTTGCAAGAAGCACCTTTGCCCGCTGCCCGCCTGAAAGCTCCGAGACGTCACGGTCAAGCCCGATTTCCTTAAGTCCGAGACCGTTTGCACATTCATTTATTTTTGTATCAATAACGTAATAGCCTGAAGTATCGAGAATATCCTGAATTTCTCCTACTTCCTCCATCATTTCAGCAATTTCACTGTCAGTTGCTTCAGCCATTTTTTCATACATTGCAAGCATTTCTGCCTCAAGGTCTGAAAGATATTTGAATGCATCACGCAGTACGTCGCGGATGGTTTTGCCCTTTTCAAGGGTGGAATACTGGTCAAGATACCCCGTTGTTATATGCTTGCACCATTCCACCTTACCTGAATCGGGTGCGAGCTTACCTGTAATGATATTAAGGAAAGTAGACTTTCCCTCACCGTTTGCACCGACAAGTCCGATATGCTCACCCTTTAAAAGACGAAATGATGCATTATCCAATATTTCACGGCCGCCGAAGCCGTGGGTTACGTTTTCTACATTTAAAATACTCATTTAACTGTCCTTTTTATTTAAAAATATATTTTTGACTTCATTAGCTACAGCGAATTTTATTGTCAACAAATTATTATTCGTGTCAAATCAAGACGCACAAAAAGCCATCAGGTTTTAAAAATTTTATAAAATAAAATTGTGCATATACCAATTATATCACAATATTTTCCTGTTTGCAACATAAGATGCGGCATAGTTTGTACTATGCCGCATCTTTTTTAAAGCTTTGCTCTTATAATCTTGCCGCTTGTTGTTTTGGGAAGCGAATCACGGAACTCAACAATTCTGGGGTATTTATAAGGAGCTGTATGCTCCTTAACATACATCTGAATTTCTTTCTTGAGCTCTTCACTGGGAACAGTGTCCTTTGTAAGAACAATACTTGCCTTAACGACCTGACCACGAATTTCATCGGGAGCTGCAGATACACCGCATTCGAGAACATAAGGAAGCTCCATAATAACACTTTCAATCTCGAATGGTCCTATTCTGTAGCCTGAAGACTTGATAACGTCATCGATACGGCTTACATAATAGTAGAATCCATCTTCATCCTTGTAAGCAACGTCACCCGTATGATAAAGACCATCGTGCCATACCTCGGCAGTTTTTTCTTCATCCTTGTAATATCCCTTGAAGAGACCGCAGGGAACTCTTTCAGAGGTACGGATAACGATTTCACCGTTTTCACCAACATCAACACTGTTTCCGTCGGGGTCTACTATATCAATATCGTAAAGCGGTACAGGTTTACCCATAGCGCCCATCTTGTATTCTCTGCCGTAAAGGTTACCGATAAGGCAGGTTGTTTCTGTCTGACCGAAGCCTTCCATAATCTTAAGACCTGTAAGCTTTTCAATCTGCTTGAATACTTCGGGGTTAAGTGCCTCACCTGCTGTATTTGCGTGCTGTACTGACGACATATCGTATTTTGATATATCTTCTTTCATAAGCATTCTGTACATTGTGGGAGGAGCACAGAATGTAGTAATTCCGTATTTTGCAAAAAGCGGAAGAATGTCAGCCGCATCAAATTTGTCAAAGTCATATACAAAGAGAGCCGCTTCGCAAAGCCACTGGCCGTAAATCTTACCCCAAGCAGCCTTTGCCCAACCTGTATCTGAAATTGTAAGATGAAGTCCTTCCGGATCAACACAATGCCAGTAGTTCGCAGTATGGAAATGACCAAGAGGATATGTGTAACTGTGAAGTGCCATCTTGGGATTGCCTGTAGTGCCTGATGTAAAGTACATCAGCATATCGTCATTACCGCAAGGAGAATCTTCTCTTCTCTCGTAAATATCGGAGAACTTAACATATTCACTGTCAAAGTCTCTCCAACCATCCCTTGTTCCTCCAACGATGAGCTTTTCCTTAAGGTTAGGTGCATTTTTTGCACCAAGCTCTGCCTGATGTGCAATATCACCGTCTGCACTGCAGATGATTGCATCTACACCTGCCGCCTCATAACGGTACTCATAGTCGTGCTCCTGCAGAAGATTTGATGCAGGAATAGCTACAGCACCGATTTTATGCAGAGCAAGAATTGCTATCCAGAACTGATAGTGTCGCTTGAGAACAAGCATTACCTTGCTTCCTTTTTTGATGCCGATAGATTCAAAGTAGTTCGCACATTTATTTGACTCAAGCTTAAAATCAGTGAAAGTAAATCGTCTTTCAACGTGATCCTTTGTAAGATGAAGCATTGCAAGCTTATCAGGCTTTCTTTCCGCAATCGCATCGATTACATCAAATGCAAAGTTAAACTTATCCTCATTCTTGAAGCTGATTTTTTCAAGTGAGCCATTTTCATTTTCTTCAATATCAATGAAGTTATGATAGATTCTTCTGTATTCTCTGTGGGGCGAGTATTTGGGATTGTGAATAAATTCCGCAACCTCTTTACTGCTGTTTTTACTTTCGCCGGTAAGCACAATTGCATAAAACTTACAGTTCTGTCCGCCAACAGCAACCATGCCGTGAGGTGTAGCACTGTCATAATAGATTGTATCACCTGCGTTAAGAATTACACTGTGACTACCAACCTGTACCTTAAGACTACCACTGATAACAATGTCTATTTCCTGTCCGCTGTGGCTTGTAAGTTCAATATCCTTGCGTTCAGCATTTTCATCATAGATACAGTCAACGAAAAGTGGCTCTGCTACTCTGTTCTTAAATGCAGAAGCAAGATTGTAATAAATCATACCGTGCGCCTGATCAATCTTCTGACCTTCGCCTGCACGTGTTACCGTGTATGATTCAAGGTTAGAGCTGACACCCTCAATAATATCTGTCACACCGACTTTAAATGCAAGTGCACACTTGTAAATAAATGCAAAACTGAGGTCATGTTTCCCCGCTTCACAAGCAACGTACTCTTCACGAGTCACACCGGTGAGACGTGCCATTGTCTCAACAGATATGCCGTCAATCTGTCGAAGTTCCTTAATTCTCGCTGCAACTTCACTTATTTTAAAATCAAGACCGGTTGTTAAGTTTTCTCCCATATTTATTCATCCTCTCTTTTTTCTTTGAGAACGTAAAAAGCCGCCTCAAAGATATTTCTTTGAGACGAGCCTGAAATCTACCCGCGGTACCACTCAAATTGTATGAGGCATTACCCACATACCACCTTCGGACTCTATCAAGCCCTATGCACTGACGCAGCATTCTCGGAAAGGGTCTAATCACCTTAACAGCTTTCTTCCTTTCAACTCAGGAGCTACAGCAATCCGCCTCCCTTTTACAGCTCACACCAACCGCCGCTTCTCTCGAAAGCTAATCGGACGCACTCTCCATCACAGTTTTTAAATATTCAATTTTATACTGGTATAATATTAGCATACTTGCCCGACTTTGTCAACCATTAATTTGTCTTATAAGGTACATTTGAGAAAAAAAAGAACAAATCACGTAATTTTTGTTGCCATTTCAATTTTAGTGTGATATAATAATGTTCATTGAAAATATTTACAATTATTATTTCAATAAAATTTGCGGATGTGGCGGAATTGGCAGACGTGCAAGATTTAGGTTCTTGTGTCTTACGGCGTGCAGGTTCGACCCCTGTCATCCGCACCAAAAACTTGATTTTGTGATATTATGGTTATGCATCCCTAATACGTTATAAATCAAGTTCAGGAGGGAATTTGAAGCCATTAAGTTGGGCTGTGTTGACACAGTAGACGTCTATAAATTCCCTCCGCTTTCATTTTTGCGATAAATACTCACACCAAAATCTTGTAGACTATTACAGTTTACAAGATTTTTTTCATTCTTGAATGTTTTGATGATTACATAACCAAATACAGAACTGGAAAGAATAAACAACTTTGTTTCAATTCTACCTAATCAATCAGGATATTGGATCAATATCCCTATTTTTTTCTTTAAATTCCGTAGGCGAAAGCCCTGTATACTGTTTAAACGCACGTCTGAAAGAATGAGAGGTCGAAAAACCGAGAGAATCTGTTATCTTCTCCACAGGAAGTTCAGTAGTTGTCAGAAGTTCCATCGCGTGAGCAACCTTTTTTCTTGTAAGATACTCTTTTATTGTCATACCCATTTTTCTTTTAAACAAATGAGAAAGATAGTATTCGCTGTATGAAAGCACATCTGCTATAGAACACACATTTTTTATCTGCATATATTCACGGTCAAGATAACGAAGCAACTGGTACATAGCAAATGACGCAGATTTTTCACTTCCCTTACTCTTATACGAAATAGCTTTTCCCGAAATAATTCTTGACAAAGTCATAAGAATCTGATAAATGTATGAATTTATCATACTTTTACTCATACTGTCCCAGCTGTAAAATTCACGCAGGAGATATTCCGCAAGACCTTTTACGGTTCCATTGTCCTCCAACACAATACTGGATTTTTTTCCTGTTGTTTCCATAAACTGTCTTACACATTCTTCTTCCGTATTTAATTGAATACCTATGCAGATATATCGGAGGTTGCTGTCCTGGGATACCTCAATTTTGTGCGCATTTCTGCTTTTTATAAAATGAATCTGCCCTTCTTTAACAACTTCATATTTATCATTACAGTAAAACTTTGCACTGCCGGAAATTACATAAGTGATTTCATCGCACACCTGATTGTGTCCGGTGATTTCTCCGCCACGCACAACAGATAGTTCAGACACCTGAAAAATTCTTCCCAACGGAATCATAAACTGATTATGGAAAAAGTTATTATTATTGAAAAAAATTCTTCCGTCATTATCCAAGACTCTCACCTCTTTTGTGTAAATTTACGTTCCGCAATTTACTTTTTTCTGTTAATCCAATCTTCGTCAGACCTATCGTCTACAAAATAGAATTCATCCTCTTTTATCTTTGCAGATGCATTTTTCCACATTGTAGCTGAATCCACAACGTTGCAGTTTGCACCATGGACTATGCCCTTTTTAAACTCCATCACATCTTCAAGGCGGTCATAGCGCTGATCGTAGCCGTTATCCCAGATATGATGAAAGCGATATTTCTTTGTTATTTTGTTACCGTCGTAATCAATAAGAGAATACTCCCTTGTACCCTCTCCCATAAGATAACTGACACCCATCTTTTCTTCAACACCGTGCATAGAGGTGTTCGGTCTTGTACTGCATCCAAGAAAAATCACTTTTCCTCCAAGCTGACCGAGCTTATAAAAGGGCGAGTTTTCCCCAACGGGTCCGTTATCAAGAATATGACTGTCGATATAATCGTGCATTCGTTTGCCCAGGGCACAAACAGAATGTGTCGGGTGAATACTTCTTTTAACTCCGTCATAATTTCTGAAAAATTCAGGAATTGCACCTACACAGCAGGGGGTATTTTTAACATCAAAAGTATATCCGTTTGTCTCATCTACTGACTTCCAGCTCAATGCCGGAAAAAGCACAGTGCCGCTGTCACCGACAGCTGATAAAAGAGCTTCTATAAGGGTCTGTATACCTCCGTCCACCTTTCCTAATGAGCGAAATGAAGAATGAAGAAGTATATCGTCGCCTTTTTTTATACCCAGGTTATAGAGGCCGTCTTTTATTAATTCAAAATCACTGTTCATAATTATGCTTCCTTTGTAAATTCATACATTTTCACAGTATGATCATCCATAATACATTCAAAGCTTTCTCCGGATTTAAGAAGAAATTCTTCTCCACTGAACTTTTCTTTTACTGCATATGTACCCTCTCCGCCGAAATCTGCGGCTGATACTGTACACTTTCCGCTTTCTTTAAATGTAAAAGTTGCAACGACACCGTCTTCTCCGCGGTTATTGAACACCTTAAGAACATTGTTCATACCACACACGCAATCAAGAGTTGGCTTTGCGGCATGATCGTAACGGTTAAGTCGTCCGCTTTCATCAACAAACATTTTAATAACTTCAGCTTCACTGTCGCCAATTTTATCACTGAGATAGAAAGGTCCGCCGCTTATAGCGCGGAGAACTGCGTTCTGCGCCGCCTGAAAATGCTTTGACCACCACATATCAAAGTCACAGAAGTACAGATAATCGTTAAAAAGCGCATTATATACATTCTGCTTAACGTGGTTTTCAAGGCTCTCTTTCTCCAAGGGGAAGAAATCGTCACTGTTTCTGCACATAACAGATGAATCACGGTTAAGCATATTGATATTAACCATACCCATACAGTTAATCATAAATTCAAAACTTTCCTCTGCTGCTTTGTCAAGTCCTTGCTGTGCCTTTATTACTGCAGAAAGAGAATTACGATTATTCTGCATATATTCTTCAATATTACCCTGACAGTCAACCTTTACAAAATCAATGCCCTGCTCCTTAAGATATGTATGCCACTTTGAATAAAATCCGTACCCTGCAGGAACTTCTATTCCCTGGGGAGTTCCGATTGTTGTTTCATCGCTGAAATCAGTACCTTTCCAATAGCCTGTAGCTGAATGCCATGCACCCACAGAAAGAACACCGTACTTCTCCTTAAGAATTTTTACAGTCTGCTTAAGTCCTCCGGGGAATTTGGTTCTGTCTTCGTAAATCGAACGGAGTGTCATGTCGTCATTGTATTCTGACCAACCGTCGTCAATAAGCACCCAACGCACAGGAATACCTTTCTCCTTAAATTCTTCCATTTTGCTGATTATGCCCTCTTCTGTTACGTCGTGATAAAATGCATTCCAAGTACACCAGCCGAGATACTCAAGAGTTTCGGGGTATTCTTTATGTTTTTTAAGCTGTACCTTAATAAGTTTCTCTGCTTCAAGAATATCAAATCCCTGTCGTATTAATTCATATGGATTTTCGCCGTCAACTGCAATAGTTGCAACACCTTTTGCCATAGTGGTATCGGGAGCGACATTATTGATGCAGATTTCAAGCTGATTTTCTTTTTTGCCGCTTCTCATTGTTGCCTGGAATTTCTCGTTAGCAAGAGCATAGATGAATTTATATCCCTTGCATGTTTTTATGAGAAGTGCCTGTGTTCTGTCGGGGATATTTGTGGTGGTATTGCTGAACGCAGGACCTGCCCAGAAGGGTGATTTGATGCGCTGTGCTACAATCTTTTCTACATCGTCAAGCTCTACCGTTACTACAACAGAAGAGTATCGCTGAAATACTCTTGTATAATCGTACGGTTCAAATTGACATTCACAGTCAACATTTATGAAATGTGCCCCCTGTCTTTCTTCATCCCACACTTTTCCTTTTACAAGGATAGAATCAAGAGATTGTGCACCGTAATTTTCAAGATTTGCTTCATATTTTACAATTTTCATAATATTTTTCCTTTCCCAAAAAGAACTGAAATTACTCAAGCTATATTGTACTATAAAAAAAGGGGAATATCAATTGAAAAAACTAATTTATTTATCTTTTATTTTATCATATCATAATATTTACAACAAGTGCAAAAATTGTTGTTTTACAGTACAATTTTTGCTCTGTTTTCTTATAATACTTGATTTTTTCGGTTTTCTCGATTATAATGCTAGTTGAGAAGTTTTATATATGTTTTCGAGGTGTTCAGAATGTCAGGCACACAAAGAAGTACCACCGGAAAACTGAATATAACAAAAAAGCAGATTTTATCAGATTTTCTTCTTGGAAATATTAGTCCCGATGATAAAGCGCTGGTTTTACCGAATATAACCGGTTATCTGCTGACACTTATCAATATTTCCTATTCGGGGACAGACTATAAAAACGAAGGAGAAGAAACTGAAGCGGCACACGCACTTCTGACGGAAATAATTGAAACTACCACGAAAAAAATGGATATAAAAACACTCTCAACAACAGTCAGGGGAAATCCGTGCTACATATTTATTCTCGGCACCAAAGACTCCATAATAAAGATGCAGTTATTCCTTGAACACGCAATGAGAAATATGACAGAATTTTTTAAAAAGTTCTATTTTGACGTTATTTTCTCTACCTCAAATTCTCATCAGGGAGCAAATACCTTCCCCGATGCTTACCGAGAATCCCTTGATATGCTTGCACACGCACAGAAAAGCGCTACGTCAGGCTTGTATTACTACATGGACGTCAAGGAGGAACATAAGACAAGTTATTTCTATCCACCTGAAAAAGAACAGAATATAATAAGTCTTCTGAAGATTGGGGATTATGACGGCATTACAGAGGAATTTAATGAAATATATTCCAGGAATTTTGACAATATATTTGCTTCCCTCGAAATGGTAAGGTGCCTGTATATTGATATGCTTGGTACTATTCTCAAGACCTGTAGGTCAGGCATTGATGGTGAACTTAATCTTTCTGTTGAAAGCGACTCTGTTGTAAGGTTACTTCTTAACTGCACGGATATTTCCGTTATGACTAACGCAATACTTAATCTCTTTAAAAACTGCTGTGATGAAATTAAGCTTCATAACAGCGGTATTGAAGATAAATTCATTGCAGACGTTGAAAAATACATCAGCGAACACTACTCCAATATGAATCTCAACGTAGCTTCAATTGCCGAAGTATTCCTTGTTCACCCGAATTACCTTTCTAAAATTTTCAAAAAGCAGATGCAAATGAATATGCTTACTTATGTAAACTATATCCGGGTGAAAAAGGCCAAAAAGCTTCTGACTGATACTGATTTATCCCTTGAAGACATATGTGCAAAAACCGGCTTTGGCAGCTACAGAACATTTATCAGAGTGTTCAGGCAAATTGTAAGCATATCACCAGGCAGGTACAGAAGCCTTACAGAACATAAGTAACAAAAAACTGTGACGGATAACCGTCACAGTTTTTCTTATTCGGTTATTTATCCATACATCTTTTCAACACGTTCAATCCAGTTCCAGAATTTGTCACCATGCATACCGAGAATTCCTTTTTCAATTTGTCCCACACACCTTCATCAAATGAAAGTGTAGTACAATCCTCGTACTTACCCCACATTTTACATCCAAACTGCACTAAAAGTGCTAACATTCTTTTCATAAATAATCACTCCAATTTCATGGAATTATTCAAGGATATTGAGACTTACAGACTTCACTACAAGATCGCCCTCTACATTCTTAATTTTAAAATCACCGCTGAACCAATCCATATTTTCAAGGTTAATGTCGTCAATTTCAAGCCTCTTTGTTATCCATTTGCCGGTGTTTTCCTTGGTTACTGTGATAATCTTTTCCTCAAGGGTGTTGTGGGTTTCTAGGTCAACTATCCAGTCGTAGTAACAAAGTTCAAAGCTTCCCTCGTCATCAAAGTATGTTATTTCAATTGTTGCCGCTGCGTCCTCAATATTTTCTTTCGTATAGTTCACATAGAGGACATTATCACCGGAAACCCTGTATGCTTTTTCGCCGTTTTGCGTAACGGTAGCTATTTCATGGTCTGTGTCAGGATAGCTTTCTGCGGTACAATTGTCAGAAAGATTGATTACCTGAAGTAAATCAGACATATTTACAATATCTGAAATATCTATATAACCAACACCGATTGAGCTGTAGTCCCCGTTATACACACCAAAATATACTTTCTGACCGTCCGGGCTGAAAGCAGGATGGCTGTGTCCTACAGAGTCAGTACCTTTCTGATTTGTTGTTGCAAGCTTATAAGATATACCACTGTGTGTATCGACAACAACAATGTCACTTGTAAATCCGTTTCCATAGCTTGTATCAGATACAACCCATCTTTTATCCGCAGGATTAACACCGAGGTGAAGATAGCTGTAATCGTCGTTAATGTGACGACGGTTATTACCTTCTTTATCAAAGGACATAACACCGCTATGACCAATAAGAGAGCCTGCCCCCTTATCTATAAAAAGAGTTTCTCCATCATAGCTCCAAGTTTCGTGAGAATGAGTTTCTCCGCTCGTTGTTGTACTGTAAGGCTTCTGCTTAAAACGATTTTCTGCAGTTCCCGTTTCTGTGTCGTAAACCCAGTTACGGTCAAAAGTTGACCCCATCGCCGCACCATGATTAAGCAGAATAAGGTTTGAATAAACAGGGTTTATTCCCGGATTCCAGAATACATTATCCACAAATCCGTATGCGTGGGAAAGGTCCCACTCCCCTGTTTCCATATCAAGAATGGGAAGGTCACGGTAGTATTCATTCTCAAAATCGTCTGTACCGATAGCATTTGCCCAGCACATAAGAAGCTTTTTCCCGTCATTTGTTACTGTGAGAAGTGAGGGTTTATCGGTCTGACCCTCGGGCATTCCGGCAACAAGACGTTTTTCGTAAGTATCGCAATCCATCTCAATTATTTCAAGCTTTTTGTTTATGTAGATAAGCTTATTTGTAGGGGTTACTACAAGACCGAACACATTACCGCCGGCATCTATATAACGGAGAGTTTCCTCATAAGTATCATACTCGTATACAACATAGTTACTTGTCTGTATGTAAAGCTTTCTGCTGTCTGCAGACCAGCTTTGCGCATTAAAGTACGGCTTATATGAAATTTCACCGAATACGTCAACATAATTTGTTACTCTGCCGGTATTTTCATCTGTGTACAGCTCTTTTTCGTACGGAGCAACTGCATTTGATTTAACATTAAGTTCTTCACCTGCCGGGTTTAAATGCTTTTGAAGAGCAAATGTCTTAATTGTTACATTTTCAAGATTTGTGTCTGGAATATCTATAGTGCCGAAGCCTTTTGTAACAACTGCACCCGGTGCAACGGTTAATTCTTCTTCCTTTTTAACTGACGTCATCTTTCCGTTTTTAAATACTGCTATAACAGGAGTTACCGCAACTTCTCCTGCAGTTTCATTTGATATAAGCTGTCGCGCTGATACCTCTGTGCCTGTATAATACGGCATTGTCATGAGGTTTCGCACCTTTACACCATAAATAAACAGCTCGCAAGCCTGATGAACCCCTTTTGTCCCGATTACAGAAACATCATCGCTGTATATTCTGTTATTAGCTGTTGTTCTCATAGAGTTATATTGAATATTGGTAATTCCCTCAATGATTTTATCTTCGTTTCCTGTTTTTGATCTGTTCACAAAAAATGCTTCGCTTCTGGTATAAAGCTCGCCGTTAATATACAGATTAAAGCTCTGATTAAGAACATCAAGCTCAATCGTCATATCAAACCATTCTCCCACAGGAGGAAGACGCATTGCCGAAGTGCTTGCACTTGAACTGCCCTCGTAAAAGCTGAATGTAGTACGGTGCGAAGTGTATATAAAGTTAATTTCAATAAGACGAACAGTCGACGAATCTCCCTTATACTTACCATTTACATAGAACACATAAAGACCTTTCTGATTGCTATGTTCAAACTTAAATTTAGCATTGTATACAATTTTGTTTTTCAATGTCTCTGATGGTTTAAGTGTAGTAAAGTTTATATAGTCAGCCGAATTTACTACATCGCGCTTTGAAAACTGAACGAAGTTGCCGTCATCAAGCTTTTCAATTGTAGTTAAATAATAATTCTCCGCAGTTTTCTCCTGAACCCAGTTCGGTACTTTTGATATTTGTAGTCCCTCATACTCTGGCATTGAGAAGTTGTTGGAATAATAAACATATTCATCCTTCGCAAGAACGGTATAGTTAAATGTTTTTTCGAGAAAATAGCCGGAAACAAGGTCTGTAATCGTTAAGGTAACAGACACATTTTTACGTTCATCGCCACGGTTAACGGTACCGTTATTATCAATAATACTTTCATTACTTGACCTGAAATCAAGAGTTACACCCTCTGTACTTACAAATCTGTCAAGGTTTGCAGAGGAAAAATCAAGGTCCTTTGAAATAACATTTTTAGGCTCTGTTGTAAAACATTCTTCGTTCACCGCATCAATTACCCTGTTTACATTGATATAGTCTTCTCCCGCAAGAACACTTACAGGAAAATCAATATCAAGAACATATGATGACTGAGGATGACTGAGTTTTGCCGTCAGAGTGACGTCCTTTGTCACCATTTCTCTTGTTACTACGGCTCTGTCACCCGAAACTGTCAGCACGTCACTGTTACTGCTTTCCCATTCAACATTTACGGAATTTTCCGCAATAATGTCACTTATCTCTGAAAGAGATAAATCAAGATTTTCTGTTACAGCATCAGCACTCTCATTTGTAAGAAGTGAAAAATCCAGGACATCTGCAACAGTGTAAACCTCGGGATTTTCACTTGTTACGCGTGTATTGTCATAAAAAACAAAATCGTCCATTGTTACTACGGCACCCTTATCCTGTCTGAAAGGTCCGAAATTAAGATATGTAATCCCGTCACACTGTGCACGGTCATATCCTGTACGGTTCTTTTCATAGAAAGGTAATGGAGCCGTGTTAAGCTTTGTGCCGTTTATAAATATATCAAACACCTGTTCATCTGTATCAAACTCAAGTCTTATTCTGTTCCAAGTATATGGCTTTGGACAATTGGAATTAGTCCAGTGATCAACCGTGGTTGTCGTTCCGTCATAATGATGCGAAAAAAGAGTGGTTGATGATTGTGAATCAAGTCTGATACGGAAGTCTGCAATCTGTGCAGTTTCTCCGTTATCGTACTTGCCGTAAAAGTCAAACATTAAAAGCTTATCTACAGAATAGTCGTCACTTTCAAAATACATATCTGTTTCCCACACAACTTTTCCGTATGCAACCTCCGGAAGCTTGCACCTCGTATAGTGGATAGATTCATCTTCTCCTTTTCTGTAGCCCTTGAGGGCATAGTTTGTTGTTTCTTCCCCGCGTTCATAAACTATAGCTGTCATACCGCCGACAGTTTCTGTATAATCGTTACTTCTTGTGAAAATCCAGTTTGAAGAGGCATTGGGTATAATATCCCCGTTATATTCCGGGTAATAGAAGTTGTCTGAAAAATACACCTTTGTTATTTCTGAAAGCACAGTAAAATCAAAGCTTTTTTCACGGGTTTGGGTTCCGTCAGACAGAGTTGCAGTAAGGGTAACAGGCTGATTCTGATACTTTTTCTTTGTGATTTTACCCGTTGTGTCAATGACATTTTCGTCAGAGCTTTCCCATATGATTTCAATATCGGTTACCCCCATTTTTTCACATAAAACAACTGAATCAAGGGTGATATTTTCAGAAATAGCATAATACACTTCACTCGTCATAATTTCACGGTTGAGTGCCTTGTATGCCTTATCAAGCTCACTTTCTTCGGCATAAATTGTTACACACGGAAATGAAAGCAACATACACAGTATTAACACTATAGATATGAACGACTTTTTCATTTTGTTTCTCCTGAAAGTTAGTTTATTGCGCTTGGAGTACGTAATTCTTTGGCAAATCCGAAACTGAATGTAGGAAGAACTTCTTCCTCAAGCTCACAAAGAGGTGTTCCGTCATTAATGTAAGCCTCCATACGTTCAGTAATATCTTTTAATCTCTGAATAATGCCACCGAAACGGTTAGTAATTGTTTCAAGACCAAAAGGCTTATAATCCCGAAGCCACATTGTCTTGAATATCTTATAAAGCTTTTCGTAGCAGAAAATAAGTTCGGGAAGTGTTTTTTCACATATAGCATTTATATACTCATTATTTCCGTTCTTATATTCTTTTCTTAAATTTACACGAAGTTCTGCTTTTATAGCAGTTATAGCCTGCACATAATACGCATACTCGTAAAGACCGCCGCACTTTTCGGGAGTTTCGGCAAGCTTCTTTACATTTTCCTGCATACGCGGAAGAACTATAGCACAGTTTTCAGCACTGCTACCCATATCATAAAGCACATCCGAATAAAAAAGGTCACGTAAGAATACTGTCTTATCGTCAAATGTAGGTGTTTCATCATTTATACGAAGGTTCACATCAAACATAAGACGTGCATCTTCTTCACTTACTCCTGAAAGGAATTCTGCCGCATCAAAAATATCCTGTTCGGTGCAGGCAGTTCCCTTGTAGCAGTATTCTGTATAATATGCAAGTGAATTTACAGCCATAAACTGATTCGTTTCACAGCCGTCATCATTCCAGATTGTTGTATAAACGAAGTCAATTTCGTTCTTCAGACAAGCCTGAAGACCCTTGCGGGAGTTATCAACAGTAACTGCATACCAAGGAAGGTAGCCAAACCAGGTCTGTGCGCCACCTGCAAAGTGAACTTCTCTGTCAAGTCTTTTATGCTCTGCAAGAAGCACATCATATGTATCTTCACCGTAGTTCCAGTATACAGTAGAAATATTTTCTGGAAGGTCCTGTTTTATTTTATCATCAAACTTAACACCCACGTTATGGTATCTGCCGTTAGGTGAATAGCAATGGCAGATCATATCAGACCACATAGCAGGTTTTAAATCGTATTTCTCACAGATTTCGCAAACTCTTTTAAGATGCTTCATAAAAACATCATAATAGTTTGTTGTACCGTGAATATCGTAGAATTTACCCTTATTCATATCAGGTGCTTCGTCCATACCGATATTTACATAATTCGAACGAAAAGCCTTCCTGAGTGTTTTAAGGCAGGCTTCAAGATATGTATATGTATCTTCATCATCTACAAGGAGAACATCTTTCGCCGCGGCTTTTACTTTTCGTTGTTCTTCACTCCAGCGAATGAACTGTGACATATGACCGAGGGTCTGCATACACGGCACAACCTCAACACCGAGGCTGTATGCGTAGTCGTCAATCTCTTTCATTTCAGAAAGTGTGTACCTGCCGCGCATATATCCCATATAGGGATAACCCTCAACCTCGTAGGTATCCTCCATATAAAGAAGAAGAACATTCATACCTACGGAAATCATATAGTTAATATACTTTTTAACAGACTCAACCTTTAGAACACCATTTCTGGATACATCGAGCATCGCACCACAACGCGAAAAATGTGGCTTTTCTTCAATTCTAAAGTTTTCTTCCCCATTTTTTTCTTTCATACCGCAAAGGAAGAATGCCCTTGCAAGCATAGGAATACTACCGCCGCCTACGGTGAATTTACCATTCTTTCCCTCTGCATATACACCGTCTGTATCAATCACAGTAAATTCTGCATCTGTTTTATATCCTATTGTGTTATACACAAGATTTTTGATTTCATCAGCATTTGTAAATTTCATAATTACTCCTCCGTCATTTCCTGCATTACTGTGCCTATAACAAGAGCCCTTTCTTTGATTGAAGACACCGTTGCCGTTTCTCTCAATGTATGTTGGCTGTGTCCGACAATACCCATACCGCAAAGTGTGGGTATACCCATTGCCGCCGGGAATGCCGCATCTGATGCTCCGCCCGACACAAAAGGTTCAAAATTCTCAAATCCAAGTCTCGCAGATACTTCCTTAATCTTTTCAAAGAGTGCAAAATTTGCCTCTGTTTCTTCCATTGCGTCACGTCTGCTTAAAACCTTAAGTTCAGTTGTTGTACCCGGAAAATATGAGGTTTCAACAATTCTCTTCACTGTTTCAATTGCAATATTTTCTTCCTGCTTATTTCTGAAACGGATATCAAGCACAAAACTGCAGAAATCAGGAACACTGTTAGGCATTTTACCCCCTGAAATCAAGCCACAGTTATATGTAATACCGTCTGTATCGCTGTTCTTTTCAATTTCAAGAATTTTCGCACAGGCTTCCTTTATGGCACTTACACCGTCACCGTAGGCACATCCTGCATGGGATGCTTTGCCACTGACATTTACCTCATAGCGGATAACACCTTTTCTGCCTGTAACAATTCTGTCCTTTGTTCCGCTTTCAAGTGTAAATACCGCATCAGCATCCTTTACATTGTCGCATATAAAGTCGATACCCTTTTGTCCTGACAGAGTAAGACTTATTTCCTCATCAGGGGCAAAAATGTATTTAACGGGTGATGTATATCCTGCTTCACGCAGCGCAAGCATTATAAGAATACCTACCGCAATGCCGCCCTTACAGTCAAGGACACCCGGTCCGTAAAGGTCGTTACCTTCCTGTCTGAAAAGAGGTTCTTCAAAAGCATCTTTTTTATGTACAGTGTCCATATGAGCAAGGAAAACAGTTTCAGGTCCGTCGTTTTCATAATTCATACTTGCAGTGATTCCGTTGCCTGACTTTTCGTTCTCCTGCTTAACTACCGAAAAGTTATGTTTTGTCATAAATTCGGCGATTTTATTGCCTACTTCATCAATGCCCTTTTTATCACAGGAATGACTGCTTATGTTCACAATATCCCTATAAAGCTCAAACACTTCACAGAAATGTTTATCAAGTGCCTGCTGAAAATTCATATAATCACCTTATTCTTTGCCTTGTAATTATTTAACAACTAATTGCCTAATTATAATATTAATTAAGCATATTTGTCAACTTCGAGATGCTTACTCGCCGTAAAATTCGCGTTTCGCCGCACCGAGAAGCTCAATTTCTTCAAGAAGCGCGGCTTCTTTTTCTTTAACCGTTCGCACCCACGGGCAAGCCATATATCCGGCAATGCTGCCCTCTATAGGACTGTTGTGGTAATATTCAACCGACGCACGGTCATTTGTTTTGATGAAGATATTACTCATAGCCGCAACAAACTTATATCCCTTTGCCGCATATTCTTCACGCTTTCTGATAGTCCTGTCAACAACGGGGTCCTGCTCAACATATTCAATCGGCTTATCACCGTATTTTGCAACATACTCGTGATATAATTCTCTTGTTTTAAAATCATTTGCATAGTAGTTTCTGACCCATTCATCCTGCTCGGAAACCTTTGTCCATTCTTCCTTTTTGTATGTATAGTACATTTCGGAATAGATTACGCAGTCTGTATCAAAGTAATCGTATGCTTCTTCATCATGAAGAAACGGTGAATTCCAGAAGCAAGGTGTTGCACCCGTTTCCTTTACACAGTCAACAAGGTACTTGTAATCTTCAAGATATTTCTTTCCTGTGCGATAGAAATTTTCAGGAGTTGCAATATCAGGAGACTCCTCGTCAAGACCAAGGTGGATATATTCGGGAGAATCAAAAACCTCATAAGCTGTCTTGATTAATGAATTACACATTTCATAATATTCCGGTGTTGATATTTTTTCCTTGCCGTAGTCCTTAAGCCATGTATCATGTGCCGCGGAAAAATTCATCTTTGGGATAAGTGAAATTCCAAGCTTTTTAAGGTGTTTTACTTCCTTATTCATTTCTTCCGGTTCCCATGCGCCCTCCGCCCAAAGCTCGGGATAGCCGGGATATTTTAATCCCTCTCCAATGTCAAGAAGTATTGTATCCAGCTGATTCTCGACACACTTATTAACAACATTATTCCACACTTCACGGTCAAAGCGGAGTACAGGACTTGCCTTTTCTTCGCCCCACATATTTTCACCAAAATGAATAAGAATTCCCCACATTTTTTTCATAATTTTAAACCCCTTTCCTCATAATCTTCCACTTTGGGGACAGTCCCAAAAGTGGGAGATTTTACGTTTTATTCTCCGTAATATTCTTTCTTTGCTTTTCCGATAAGTTCAATAGCTTCAAGATGGAAGTCATCCTTTTCAGGAATAAGAGCACCCCAGGGAGCTGACATCAATCCCTGGAACAAGTTAAGGTCGGGACAAACCTGTTTGAGATACTTAACAGAATCAACCTCACTGCATTTAACAAAGAGGTTTGACGGTGCAAGAAGGAACTTACGACCTTCTTTAATGAACTTATGAAGGAATTCTGTTGTAAGAGTTACAAATGGGTCTTCCTCGATAAATTCAATCTTGTAACCGTAGCGGCGTACAAATTCAGTTTCGTAATAATCTTTTTCCCAGTCTGACTGATTTGCAATGGGTGTCCAGTGTTCCTTAAGATATGAGTAATACATCCAAAGGTCAGGAATTACATCTTTATCAAGCTGCTCCTGATATTCGTCATCAAGATATGTATATGCGTCGTGCCATACGTGAACTCCTGCTCCGGTGTTCTTTACACATTCTGCAAGATAATTGAAGTCCTTGACAAAGGCGCTTCTGTAACGGATTACGGTATGGTCGTTATCTTTTGCGTGCTTCCAGTTTTCCTCATCCATTCCGAGGTGGATATATGAAGGATGAAGGAACATTTCGTATGCTTCTTCAATAAGATCCTTACAAACCTTGTAATAAATATCTGTTGAAACCATCTTGTGATAGTCGCGGAGCCAAATATCGTGTGTTGCAGAGAAGTTAAGCTTGGGAATAAGCTCAATCCCCTTTTCTCTTGCCTTTTTGATTTCGTCCTGAATAAGCTCGTAAGACCATGCATTATCAACTGCAAGTTCAGGATGTGATTTCCACTGCACACCCTCACCAACGTCTACAACCACGGTGTTAAGTCCGCACTCTTCACACTTATTAATAATTTTATCCCATGAATTTTTATCAGCAACGATATTTCCGGGATACTGCTGTCCCCACATACCTCTGCCAAGATGAATTAAAATACCCCAAATTTTCTTATCCATTTTTAATATCTCCTTTTTAATTTTTATAAAATTCTTTTCTTGCTTTTCCGAGAAGCTCAATCTGCTCGAGTATATCGTTTTCAAACTCCGGAATGAACTCTCTCCACGGGCAAGCTACAAATCCTGCAATATTTTTATCCATCCACTTCTGCTCTTGCGCTGAATAATATTCAAGAGTAGCCCATTCGTTGTTCTTGATAAAAATATTGCTTGTTGCAACTACAATATTATATCCCTCTTTAACATACCGCTCGCGTTTTCCTATAGTTCTTGAAACTACGGGATCCTGCTCGATATATTCAATTGGAACATCTCCGTATTTTTCAACATATTGAGGATAAAAATCTCGCTTGCAAAAATCATTTGCATAGTAATTTTTTACAACGTCAAGCTGACTTTCAATAGGTGACCAATCCTCTTTTTTGTATGTGTAATACATTTCGGAATAAATTGTTACGTCTTTATCGAAATGTTCATATGCATCGTCCCCACGAAGAAATATTGTATTCCACATACAAGGCTTTGCACCAACTTCTTTTACACAGCCTATAAGATAGTTATAATCGTGATACATCATTTCTTTTGTACGGAAGTGATTTTCGGGTGTTCTCATATCGGGCGACTCTTCATCAAGACCGAGATGAATATACTCGGGATGCTGGAAAAGTTCGTAAGCCTCCTCAATCAAGTCCTTGCACACCTTATAGTATTCCGGAGTTGAAATCTTGCTTTCGCCGTATTCTTTAAGCCAGCTGTCGTGTGCCGCAGAGAAATTGAATTTAGGAATAACCTTTATTCCCATAGAAATAATTCTCTTTATTTCATCGTGAAATTCTTCGTAGTCCCAGGCACCTTTTTCGGCAAGCTCGGGATGTGATTTATATACAATTCCCTCGCAAAGGTCAATGATAATCGTGTCCACACCAACCTCTGCACATTTATCAATAGCTTTATTCCAGATGTTTCTGTCAAGTCTGAAACGGTCAATACCAATGTGTTCGTAGGAAGGCTCTCCCCAAAGTTCACCAAAGTGCAGTAGTACTGCCCACATTTTTTCCATATTATTCCTCCTCTTTTGTTGCTGTAATGTATTCCTCTAGCTCTGTTTCCGAGGCATATTTAACCTGTGCAATTTTCCATCTTAACTGATCGGGTCCTGCAATATATTCCATACTTGGCTCCCAACCCAGTCGTGAATCGCGCTCTGCACACTCTATTGCCATTTCAGCATTTTTAATTTCTTCTTCTGCAAGTGCCCTCATCGCGGCAACCTTTGCAGGAACATCCTCTTTTTTGGTGATATCAAGTTCAAGCTTCATAAGATACCACTGTTTTGAATGAACACCCGTCACACACTGACAGTAAATATATTTGCAAAGATTTGTAAGCCTCTCAAGATTTTCGTTGGGATTATCAATGGCTTCAAGAATTTCTATGCCTTTCTTCGCTTCTTCCACAGCAAGTTTCCACGACCTGATTTCATCGGGAACAAGCTCTGCATTAAGGCGGTAATCCATATTCCAGCAAGCCTCATCTTCGTACTTTGAACCCATAAGACGATTTCCGAAATGCGCATAGGAAACTGTCGGCACCTTAAGTGCAAGCTTTATGCAGAAAGGAAATGCCGCACCTACACGGTTAGATGCACCGCTGTCCGTTCTCGAATGTGTCATGTACGCATTACTGTCACTCATATGACGAAGTGCTGTCATTATTTCCTCAACATTTTTTTCACCGAAGTCGTGAACGATTACATCTTCAAGATGCTTTTCCATAGAAAATGACTGATCACGGAAAACTTCGTTTGAAAGACGGGTAATAATTGAGGGATATATACCATAGTGGTGCGACTCCATAAGACCTGTAAAGCCACATTCCTTTGCGCCCTTGATAAGCGACTCATATCTTTCCATCCAAAGGTATGCACCGGGCTGATAAGGCATTACACCCATATCCCAGGTAATGCCGCCGGTGTTTGACATTGCATAGGCCTTAAGACCGCGGCTAGTCACATATTTTGCATCATCAAGCATATCTTGCTGAATAGCGGGATGAGTAAGAGTATAATCTGCGGCAAAGCACTTGATTCCCGCCTTATTTTTATATTTACAATGGTTTCCGATGGTCATCATAATTGAAGTCCCTTGGGGGAATTGATCATACCAGGCATGTCTGTGTTCTTCACTTTTACCAACAATATTGTAGTTCCACGCAACAAGCTCTGCTTCGGGATTATATCTACGGATAGCATTTAAAATGGTGTCGATAAATAACGAAGTATCATTTGCAGGACTTCCCGCTGTTGTAGGCTTACCTGTAGGGATAACATCAATTCTTTCATTACAGGAAATGCCTGATCTTATTTTTGGGTCCTTTGACGGGAACACAAGACTGCCCTCAACAAGGATGATACCCTTGATTCTCGGACATTCTCTGAAGAGTTTACCGTATGTATTTTCGTAGAACTGCACCCCTCCCTCATCCTCGGGGTGTTTAAGGTTATTAAAATATATATAGGCATATATATCAATACCGTATTTTTTTGCTCTGCAAATAAGCTCGTTGAAATCCATATAGCCTGTTGGAGTTTTATCAACATCGTCCACAAACATAACAAGGGCATCTCTTCCCTCGTGCGCAATCTGTGCAAGATGCTCATTGGGGAAACGGTCAATCTGATAGCCTGAATGTACCATCTGCGGTGAAAAAAGAGGCTTTTTCTTAACTGTGCCGTGCTTTATAAATGGAGCTTTTCTGATTGTCATACATTTTTCCAGGTAGTAAAGTCCTTGCGCACAACCTCTTGCATCAAAGCCATATATGATTATTCCGTCATCGTCTGTATCAATGCGGAAGCCCTTTGTAGCATCTGCATCAGCCATATCTGTCGCAGAGTCTGCAATTTTCACCCTGACAGCACCACAGTGCTTTGAAACGGTTGCGCTTACATCCATACTCTTATAGAGATAATCTACAAAATCCCATGCTGCAGTTTCTATAACAGTGTCGGGGTCATCGTTACTGCCGATGTTTATGCAGATGCCGTCTTTAATGGCAAATTCATCTTTCTCCGCTGTGAGGTCAAAATTTCTTATACCTTTTTCGTGAAAATCAAGCATTCTTTCACGAAAGCCGTATTTTCTTTCTTTTTTAAGCATATTCGATTCCTCCTGTTTCTACCTAGTTATAACAGATTCAGAAAATTTAAACAAGTCCAAAAATTGTCTTCTTACCGTACATTTTTTGCTGTATTATTCCCGGTCAAATCCTGCCGCCTGAATAAATTCGCCAAGCTCCGATGTAATAGCATAATTAACCTGTGAAATTTTCCAGCGGAGATGGTCACTGTCTGCAATGTATTCCATACTGGGTTCCCATCCCAGGCGGGAATCGTAATCTGTACATTCAATTGCCGCTTCGGCATTCTTTATTTCAGCCTTTGCAAGTGCACGCATATCTTCAATGACATCCATAATTGTGTTTGCGGTTGCCATATCAAGCTCCATACGCTTCAGGTGCCATTTCTTTCCACATATGGCACTCTTACACTGACATTCAATATATTTGCATAGGAGAATGAGTCTTTCAAGATTTTCGTTGGGGTTTTGTATACTTTCAAGAATTTCAACACCCTGATGTGCATAGGAAGCTGCCTTTTCCCAGGATTTTATTTCATCTGGAAGTGCTTCGGGGAAAAGTCTGTGACGAAGCTGCCATACTTTTTCCACCTCGTGCTTTGCCGCGACAATACTGTTACCGAAGTGTGCATAAGCTACTGTAGGCGGTTTAAGGTCAAGTTTAATATTAAGTGGCCAAGCCGCACCGATACGCAGTGTTGAACACTGGTCAAGACCTGTCGCTGTGTAGCACTCGTTAGAGTCACTCATGCACTGAAGTGCCTCTTTAATCTTCTCAACGTCGTTATTGCCGTACTCATGTACAATCACATCCCCGAGAAGCGATTCAGCCGTAACCTTCTGATCACGGTAAATTTCGTTTGAAAGCTTGGAAATTATTGAGGGGTACATACCGTAATGATGGGATTCCATAAGACCGCACAAGCCATATTCCTTGGCAAATTCAATAAGCTTTTCATACCGTTTCATCCAAAGCTGTGCCCCGGGTTGATAAGGCATTACACCCATATCCCAGGTAAGTCCGCCGGTATTGGTCATTGCATACACTTTGTACCCGTTTTCGTGTGCAAACTTAATGTCTGAAATGAATTTGTCTGACGGGTACGGATTACTCAGTGTATAGTCAACACTGTATGTCTCTGCCCCGCCTTTAGTCGTATAATATGCGTTTTTATCGTATGTAATAAGAACTATAGCATCCTTGGGAATCTGTGAAATCCACTTGTGCCTTATTTCTTCTTCATTTCTCTGCGCGGTATATGTCCACACAATAAGCTCTGCATCTTCTCTGTATTTACGGATAGTGTCCTTGATTGTGTTCAGAAACAGAGTCATATCATTACAGGGATGCCCTGCGGGAGTTTTTTTACCTTGAGGTATTTTTGTATAGTCATCAAGAATTGTTGTTCCCTGAAGTGCTTCGGGATCTTTACTTGGGTAGCAGAGGCTTCCCTCAACCAATACAACTCCCTTAAATCCGGGACACTGACGAAAAAGCTTACCGTATGTTGCATCGTAAAACTCCAAACCGCCGGGGTCTGACGGATGCATTTTATTTGCTATATAGCTGTAAGCATATACGTCTATTCCATATTTTGCGGCTCTGTAAATAAGCTCGTTGAAATCAAGATAACCGTAAGGTGTCATATCAACATCCTTGACAAAGAGAAGTATTGCATCTCTGCCATCGTGGGCAATTTGAGCAAGATGCTCACTTGGGTAATTGTCAAGGCCGAAACCCGAATGTACCATCTGCGGCGAGAAAAGAGGCTTCTTTTTAACAGTACCGTACTTAATGAAAGGGGATTTTCTGATAGTCATTGCCTTTTCAAGCCAGTACAGTCCCTGTGCGCATCCGCGGGTATCAAAGCCGTATACGGTTATACCGTCTGCAGATACATCCACGCGAAATCCTTTTGTAGCATCCGCACAAGTCATATCAATCGTTTCGTCCGCAATTTTGACATTGATTGCACCTTTTACGTTTTCCTTGGTGGTAAGAGCTGCACCGATGTCCATACTTGTAATGAGGTAATCCAGAAAATCCTTTGCCGCAGTTTCAATAACAATATCAGCATTTTTACCGATTGCCACAAAGATACCCTCGTTTATTACAAATTCATCATCTTCAGCTTTAATGCTATAATTTCTCAAATTCTTCTGATGAACTTCAAGCATTCTTTCACGGAACTGATAATTTCTCTCTTTTTTAAGCATATAAATACCTGCCTTTCGCCTTCGCAGTTGGTTAATCCTCTTCTCTTGCAGCTTTAAGATATTCTTCAAGCTCTACCTCGCAGGCATATTTTACCTGCGAAATTTTCCAGCGAAGATGGTCGGAGTCTGCAATGTATTCCATACTGGGTTCCCAACCGAGGCGGGAATCGTAGTCTGTACATTCAATTGCCGCTTCGGCATTTTTGATTTCATCTGCCGCCATTCTACGCATTTCGGACACAATTCCGGGAACAGCCTCTTTCTTTGCCATATCGAGGCGCTGTTTTGTAAGCACCCATTTTTTTGCGCAAATTGCGCTCTTGCACTGACACTCAATGTAACGGCAAAGAAGTATCAATCGCATAAGGTTATCGTTGGGATTTTCAATCGTATTGAGAATTGATACACCTTCGCTTGCATACTTGAGAGCTTCTTTCCAGGATTCAAGCTCTTCGGGAATTATTTCTGAATTAAGTCTGAAGTGCTGATTCCAGGTAGTTTCGTACTTTTGCGCAACTATGCTGTTACCAAAGTGCGCAAACGACACCGTAGGAGGTTTCAGCCCAAGCTTTACACAAAGGGGCCATGCCGCACCGATGCGAAGTGTTGAACATCCGTCACCGCTTGAACGTGTGTAGCGGGCATTTGATTCGCTCATATACCAAAGTGCTTTCTTTATTTTTTCAATATGCCCGGAACCAAATTCTGAAAGGAGAACATCGTCAAGATGCTTTTCCATATCTACACTTTGGTCACGATAGACCTCATTTGAAAGCTTTGAAATAAATGACGGATAAAAACCGTAATGGTGTGACTCCATAATACCGCATACACCGCAGGTTTTCGCAAGTTCAATCACAGCCTGATACCTTTCCATCCAGAGGTATGCCCCGGGCTGATATGGCATTACACCCATATCCCAGGTAAGTCCGCCGGTATTGGTCATAACATAGGTCTTATACCCTTTTTCGTGAGCGAATTTAATATCTGAAAGAAATCTCTTGCCTGCCCCGGGGTTTGAAAGTGTGTAGTCTGTTGCGAAAACTCTTGAGCCGGCTCTATTTACAAACACATCATTTTTCTCAAGGGTAGCAAGAAGAATACCGCCCTCGGGAATCTGCGAAATCCACTTGTGTCGCATTTCTTCGTTTCTGCTTGCCTGAACAGAATAGCTCCATACAATGAACTCTGCATCCTTTTTATACTTTTCAATAATACCCTTGATTGTTGAAAGGAACATCGGCATATCTGACGCAGGTGCCTGACATGTACTTGGTCTGCCTACGGGAATTGAATTCACATTATCCTTAAGCTGCGTATCTGCACGTATAGCAGGATCTTTACTCGGGAAACAAAGACTTCCCTCAACAAGGATAATACCCTTGAATCCGGAGCATTGTTTGAAAAGCTTACCGTAGGTCCCCTCGTAATAAGCAATCCCACCTTCATCCTCCGGATGAACTTTATTTACTATATAGCTGTAGGCATAAACGTCTATTCCGTACTTTGATGCCCTGTAAATAAGAGCATTGAAGTCAAGATAACCGTAGGGTGTTTTGTCAACATCCTTAACAAAAATTATTATGGCATCTCTACCCTCGTGAGCTATTGCATTAAGATGCTCATTGGGATAGTCGTCAAGCCCATAGCCTGAATGAAGCATCTGCGGGAAAAAGAGAGGTTTTTTCCTTACAGTGCCGTATTTTATGTAAGGTGCTTTTCTTGTTGTCATACATTTTTCAAGATAATAAAGTCCCTGGGCACATCCACGCGCATCGAATCCGTATATGGTAATGCCGTCCTCACACGTGTCAATACGGAAGCCTTTTATACTGTCAGCATCGGTCATATCAACGGAAGAATCTGCAATTTTTACATTAATTGCACCCTTTACGTTTTCCTTAACAGATACTGCACCGCCAATCTCCATACTGGTAAGAAGATAATCTGTAAAGTCCTTTGCCGCAGTTTCAGTTACTATATCCGCATCTTTTCCGATTGCGATAAGAATACCGTCTGAAAGACAGAATTCATCAGCTTCCGGTTTAACATTATAATCTCTTATATCCTTTTTATGAATTTCAAGCATCCTTTCACGGAACTCATAATTTCTTTCTTTTTTAAGCATACATAACACCCCAATTTAGCTTTATAAGGATATTATACAATACATATTTTAAAAAAGGAAGAGACAAAATCTAATCTATTAGGACAAAAAGTGCATTTTAAATCCGGATATGTTTTATATTGCTCTGACATTGGTAAGGTCGCAGAAATAACTGTCTACTTTTATTTGAATTGATTAAAAAGAGTTGTAATTTGAGATAAAAACATGTTAAAATAAAAACGAAAATGAATTCAGGAGTTACTTTATGAAAGCTATAGGCATCGACATAGGAACAACAAGTATATGTGGAGTATTACTTGACTGTGATACAGGTAATATTGAAAAGTCTGTGACACGTAACAGCGAAGCATTCATAAACGGATGCGAGCCGTGGGAAAAGTTGCAGTATGTGGATAAAATTATTGATGTAGCTAATAAAATCCTTGATTTACTGATTGACAACGACACGATTTCAATCGGGGTTACGGGACAAATGCACGGTATTGTTTATACGGATAAAAACGGATGCGCAGTTTCTCCCCTCTACACCTGGCAGGACGGCAGAGGAAATCAGCCCTATAAAGACACTACATATGCAAAATATCTCGGTAGTCATACAGGCTATGGCAACGTTACAGACTTCTACAACCGGGAAAATGGTATTCGCCCTGAAAGTGCTGTCAGCTACTGTACGATTCACGATTATTTTGTTATGCGTCTGTGCAATCTTACATTGCCTGTTATTCACTCAAGCAACGCGGCAAGTTTTGGTTTGTACGATATTGAATTAAATAAGTTTAATTACGACTATTCTCCCGAAATCACAAATGACTATACCATTGCCGGAACTTATAAAGGAATACCGGTATCTGTTGCAATCGGCGACAATCAGGCAAGTGTATTTTCAACTCTTGAGGATGAAGACAATATTCTTATAAACATCGGAACGGGCAGTCAGGTCTCAATGATTTCCGGCATACCTATAAACAATGAATCAGTAGAAGTAAGACCGTATTTTGACGGCAAATATCTTTTAGTTGCTTCAGCTCTTTGCGGTGGCAGGGCATATTCCATTCTTAAGGACTTTTTCAAAAGTATCATTTGTCACTTCAAAGACGTAGATGATGAAGAAGTGTATGAAGTGATGAATAAACTTGCCGCAAAAGGCGAATCTTCTCTCATCGTTGATTCACGTCTGGCAGGAACACGAAAAGACCCCGGCTCAAAAGGAGCTATAATGGGTGTAACTCCGGAAAATCTTACTGCCACAGAGCTTACCTCGGCATTTATTAAGGCAATTGCTATGGAGCATTACTGTTTATATCATGATCTGGGACTTAAAAAAACAGGTCTTATTGCATCCGGTAACGGAATTCGTAAAAATATGGCGCTTATAAAGGCTATCGAAAAAACATTCGGCTACTCTCTCCTTCTTCCTAAACATATTGAGGAATCCGCGTTTGGTGTTGCTTTATATGCGCTTGTCGCCTGCGGAAAATTCAAAACTTCAAAAGAGGCACAATCCCTTATAAAATATCGCAATAACTCAAGTCTTATGAATCCTTTAAATGTAGGTAAAAAGATTTCCGCTTTAAGAATTAAAAAAGGTATGACGCAGTCCGACCTTGCAACATATCTTAACGTCAGCAACAAAGCAGTCAGCAAGTGGGAAACAGGTCAGGGTTATCCTGATATAACACACTTTCCGAAACTTGCATCATTATTCAATGTAACGATTGATTATTTAATGGGAGATGATTAATAGTGATTAATAAAATATTTGACAAACCGGTATTTTTCGAAAGAAACAGAGTCGGCAGAGTATATACAGGTGGCAAGCTTTTTCACGGTTTTTTCGGTGATGCACCCGAGGATGGTTTTTTGCCGGAGGAATGGGTTGCTTCATCCGTAAAAGCTCTTAATAAAGAAATGGCTCACCCAAAAGAAGGAGTGTCAAAGATAAAAGATTCAGACCTTTATTTTGACGAAGCACTCACCCTTTATCCCGACGAAATGCTCGGTAAAGGGAAAAAATATCGCATACTGGTCAAGCTTCTCGACAGTGCTGTAAGGCTTCCTGCACAGGCGCATCCCGATAAGCCTTTTTCAAGAAAACACTTTAACAGCGAATACGGAAAAACCGAGAGCTGGCTCGTTCTTGACACCCGTCCCGATGCAAAAATTTATTTCGGTTTCCGGGATGGTGTAAATAAAGAAAGCTTTTCACAGGCTATAGATGCAAGCGAAACGGACAAGGATGCAATGGAACGTCTTATGAAGTATTCATATACGCAAAAAGGAGACCTTTACCTTGTTCCCGCAAAAACCGTTCACGCAATCGGTGCAGGCTGCCTTATTCTTGAAGTCCAGGAGCCAACTGACTTTACAATCCAGCCTGAACACTGGTGTGATAATTATAAACTGAACAATCAGGAAATGTACATAAACCTCGATAAGGATATTGCCATCGAATGTTTTGATTTCAAGGCAGATGCAGACACAAAGCTTACTCCCCGTGTGCTTAATGATGAAAACGGTGTAACATTCGAAGAGCTTATTGGAAGTAATGACACCGATTGCTTCGTTGTCAACCGTATTACATTAAAGGATGCATCCCATACATTGAATGTATCCGACAGCTATGCAGTGTATATTATAACTGACGGAGACGGCACAATTTCAGGTGACAGTTATTCAAAGAAAATTAAAAAGGGCGATTATTTCTTTATGCCTTATGCATCAATGGCAAAATACAGTGTATCAGGCAATATAGAAATAGTTGAATGTTATTAATCACATTTATTTACGCCAAAAAGAAGTGTCTACTTTCCGTAGACACTTCTTCCATTTAATTTTCTTTACAGAAACGCACCATATTACGAAATGCCGCGTCGGCAATCTGCATATATCCCTCTTCCAGGGGATGAAGTCCGTTTATTCCTATCATTTCAGTTTTCTTGCTTCTTGTGTTTAATGGCTTTTCAACTTCGGGGAAGTTATTGTCACAGTCAAACTGACCTGATGTGTTAATATATTCCACGAATTCAGAGTATCCTTCTTCCTTTGTCCACTCACTAAAAAGTTCGTTAAGACGAAGAACAAACCTGCGGAGATTGTACCCGTCACAATAAGGCATCACAGCACCGTAATTCCAGCCTACTCCACCTGTAGTAGCCGGCATTATAATACCCATAACCTTGAGCTTTGCATCGGGAAATTCCTTGTGAAGAAGGTCTGCTATAACTTTTGCCTGACGGACAACATCGGAGCAATAGTCAAGAATATCACCCTTAACGTCAAGAAGTCCGTTCATTCCAAGCATAACGTACATTGCGTCAATCTTATCAATGCCTATTCTATCACAGTATTTAGTAAAGCTGATGGAATCTGATTCTTCATCGTAGAAAGGACTGCATTTTTCATAATAACTGCCACTGAAAATAATATCATCGGTATGTATTGCATTTGCAACGTGGATGAGCTTGCCTTTTTCAGGCTTTATTCCCGGATTATTGCCGTAAGGCAGGAATTTAAGTCTTCTTATATCAAGAGTTTCAAGCTTCCACTCATATCCGTTTTCATCTCTCCATATAGAGTGCTGATCCTCGGCATCCATGTTATAGTCGGTGCTTACCCACATATTTGTATTGCCTGTTTCGTAAAATGTTTTCCACATCCATCCGCCATAACCTTCGTAACCGGTGTTTTCTCTTTTACAGGTACCAACAAAGTTGATATTTTTAAAGCCAAGACCTTTTGGTTCACCATCTGTAGCGGTAAGACGTCTGTTTGCCTCATTCGCCCACTCACCTCCTGCAGTTGTTGATGAACCCATACAAAGAATGTTAAGTGCACGGGTATTTTCCTGCGGCATTGTTACAACAAGCTGTGTCTGGGCTTTACCGAGAAGATTTTTCTTCGCATCAAACACCGATATTGTAAGGGAGTATTCTCCCTCTGTCTCCGGTGTGAACTCATAATACCTGGGGAAGCCTTTACCCTTTTGACACACTGCAAGTATGTCATATACAAAGGGGTTGGGGGCCTCAATTATACCTCTGTAATAAAGCTGAAAGGTATCACCTACAACAAGGTCATATTTATCAGCAAGAACTACTTTAATCTCTTCCATTACAAACATTCCTCACTTATTCCTCAAAAATTATTACTGCACCATCGTTTGCCTCAATCGTAAATTCATCACCTGATACTGTTACATTTCCGATAATTTCTTTTATTTTAAGACCATCTGCAGTAATTTTTGCAGTCTGCTTTTCGGGTCTGTAGTTTATAAGAACTGCCTTTATACAGCTGTTTTCGGGATGTTCTGTAAGTCCCACACAGGGATTATTACAGAAGATTCGTTTATTGCTGTTCCGAAGTTTCTGCATAAGAGAGTAAATCTTCTCATATCCGATTGCCTTCTCACCACTGCAAGAGCCGGGTTGACTTGCGGCATAATCTTCAATAGGATACGCAAGAAAGTAAATTGTACCCTTTCCATAGGATTTTTCCGCAAGGATGGGCATACCGTCTTCATCACGGAGAAGAACCTTTCCGTCAAGCTCTTTATATGTAACACGGTATCTTCCCTGAAGAGGGATTCTTTCGCCGTCAACTTCCGTATAAACAGGTGCGGTCATACCATTTCTGTATTGAATCTGTATACCTGCCATATAATCAATAGGCTCGCAAAGAAGAACATCGTCAACAGACATATAGAGTGTTGCTCCGTTTTCAACCTTTTCAAGGATTGCATCAAGCTGATGCTTATACACTGCTATTGAGCCTTTAAGCACAGGCAGAATATAAGCATTTGCATCGGGGATTTTATCATCAACAAAGCAGTATTCAACGTCAAGCTGTGCTTTCTTTGCAATCATAAATGTACCGTAAGCCGCTCTCCATGGGTCGGGAATATTTGCAATAATACAAACTGCGTCAACGATTCTGTCAGAAAGCTTACCTGCCTTTTCCCATACCTTTGTAAAGTCTGCCATAGACTTAACGACAGGCTTCTCCGACATATCCTTACGGAAGAAACCGAGGTATCTTTCAATACCTGACCAGTCGTAAGGAGTATTTACAAGATGCCCCTGATCGAATGAGCACCACCACATTGAGCCGAGACAGTTATGCGCCCATCCTGAAAAAAGAACTGTTTTATAGAAATCTGCCGCAACTTCTTCCGATGCTACCCAGGGACCTAAAGCTCCGACTTCTTCAATAAATGCAGGCTTATTACTCATTCCTCTGTAATAAACAGTCTGTGCGGTTGAGTGAAGAATTGTCTTCATTTCATTAAGGGGGTCAGTATCACAGTAAGGTGTGTAAATCGTATAAGGATGTGTACATACAACATCAGTAACCTCACCATGGTCACGGAAATTCCAGTTAGCATTTATTTTTAATCCGTGCATACCGGAAACAACGGGGTGTGCGCTGTCACAAGATTTGATTGCATCTGTGATGGTAGACATCCACACATATGCCTGTTCAGTGTTTATTACCTCACCCATACAGTTGCACTCGTTACCTAAATCCCACGCAGAAATAGCATTGTGGTCTTTAAAGCGGTTAACCATATATTTTACAAACTTAATCTGCCACTTGATTGAACGCGGGTCTGTAATGGGATTAAAGTTCAGAAGCGCCTCAGGCATATAGAGTCTGCCACTCATCCAACCCGTTATCAAACCCACAATAAACTGAATTCCGTTTTCTTTGCCAATGTCAAGAAAAGTCTGGAATCTTTCTATCATTACAGGATCAACACCAGCTACACCCTCCGGAGTATGCTCAAAAGGCTTTTCGCCAAGACGCATTTCTTTCGGCAATACATTATAGTCAAGATGCAGCCTTATAGGCTGAAAGTCTGACCAGAGCGGGAATATACGTAGAACCTTCACCCCTATTCCCGAAAGAAGTTTAAAGTCATTTTTTACAACAT
>CAYLPQ010000023.1:0-35617 GCA_964385605.1 uncultured Oscillospiraceae bacterium
TAACAGCTGCCACGCAATTTCATTTTATTAACCCCAACTATTGACAAAGAACCTCAAAATTGTGATGTCCATATGATTTATACACCGCTATATGCACTGAATCCGCCATCAACGGGAATTACAACACCGTTAATGAAGCTTGATGCATCCTTATGCACAAGGAAAAGAAGTGTGCCGAGAAGTTCCTCCGCTTTACCGAAACGGTCCATAGGAGTTGCGGCAAGGATTTTGCCTGTTCTCGCAGTGGGGGTTCCGTCCTCGTTAAAGAGAAGCTTCTCATTCTGCTTTGTTACGAAAAATCCCGGTGCAATTGCATTACAACGGATATTCGTCTTTGAGAAGTGCACAGCAAGCCACTGTGTAAAGTTTGATATAGCCGCTTTAGCACCGCTATATGCAGGAATTTTTGTAAGAGGAGTGTATGCATTCATACTTGAAATGTTGATAATACTTGCATCTTCCTTATTGAGCATATCCTTTGCAAAAACCTGTGTGGGAAGAAGTGTTCCCAGAAAGTTAAGGTTAAAAACAAACTCAACACCTGATTTGTCAAGGTCAAAGAACGTCTTTACTTTCCCAATATCTTCGGGTGTAAAATATTCATCATCAGTGGTAGCTTTAGGGTTATTACCGCCTGCACCGTTGATGAGAATATCACAGGTGCCAAAATCATTTACAATTTCATCGTGGGCATTCTGTATGCTTTCTGTTTCAAGAACGTTACACTTATATCCTTTGGCAATACCACCCTCTGCTTCAATTTCAGCGGCAAATGCTTTTGCGGCATCCTCGTTAAGGTCAAGAAGCGCTACCTTTGCACCGCTTGACGCAAGAGCCTTTGCAAACATAGAACAAAGCACACCGCCTGCACCTGTTACTACTGCAACCTTGCCTGTTAAGTCAATATTAAATGGTAATTTCATATCACTTTGTTCCTTTCTCGAGTGTTTCCCAAATTCCTGCCATATACATAGCACCAAGTGCTCTGTCATACAATCCGTAACCGGGCTTACCTGTTTCGCCCCATATCATTCTTCCATGGTCAGGACGAAGATACCCCTTGAATCCGGTTTCGTGATATGCCTTGAGAATTTCCACAACGTCAAGAGAGCCGCACTCTGAAAGGTGACCGCTTTCCTCAAATGAGCCGTCGGGAAGAATTTTGATATTTCTCACATGGGCAAAGTGAATTCTGCCCATTGCGCCGTATTTTCTTACCATTGCGGTATAGTCATTGAATTTAGCACAACCGAGAGAGCCACTGCATAGTGTAAGTCCGTGGTGCACATCATCATAAAGAGAGAGAAATCTGTCAATATTAGCCTCTGTCGTGATAATTCTCGGAATACCGAAAATAGGCCACGGCGGATCATCCGGATGGATTGCCATATTAACGTCACATTCTACTGCAACGGGCATAATCTCCTTTATGAAGTATTCAAGATTACTCCAGAGACCTTCTTCCCCGATTTTCTTGTACTCCTCAATAAGTCCTGACATTTCGTCGGGAGAATAAGATGCATCCCAGCCGGGAAGTGTCATCTTTGTAGGGTCCATCTTGTCAACATCTTCCTTGTAGTAAACAAGTGCATTTGAACCGTCAGGAAGCGGCTGATCAAGACGCGAACGTGTCCAGTCAAACACAGGCATAAAGTTATAGCAGATGCACTTTACCCCTGCTTTAGCAAGTCTACGGATATTTTCTTTGTAGTTATCGATGTAGAGCTGATAGTTACCTCGTCTGAGTTTTATATCCTCATGTACAGGAACAGACTCGATAACTTCCATTTCAAGACCCTTGCTGTTTACGGTAGCTTTCATAGCATCAATCTCTTCCTGTGGCCATACTTCGCCAACAGGAACAGAATACACTGCCGTCACTACACCTGTCATGCAGGGAATCTGTCTGATATGATCAAGAGTTATTGAATCGCTCTCTCCGTACCAGCGGAAAGTCATTTTCATAGTTCTATCTCCCTTCAAATGTTTTCGTTATCCCAATAAAGCTCTTTTCTGAAATAGCCGTCAAGATGGATTAATTCTACCTCAATCTGCTCGATTTTCCAGATCAGCGCCTTTTCGTCACCTACATATTCCATACTGGGTTCCCAGCCAAGGCGTGAATCTACCTGTACAAGGGGAATTGTGTCCTTTACGTTTTCAAGCTCGTTTTTAAGGATGTCCTCCATCTTGCAAATAAGCTCCTCACCCTTCTCGCGGGTGCGGCACATTGTAAGCTCTTGTCTGTAAATATAATGATTCTTAACATTCCTTGTTGTAATGATACAGTTACGGATGTAATGCACAAGATTTATAAGACGGAGAAGTTCGTCATTGGGATCCTTACATTTTTCAAACTTCTCTAGCGATGATACCACAAGCTTATACATTTTGTCAAGCTCATCAAGCTCATCAAAAATTCGTATACCGATAAGAGAGTTCTGAATATTAAGATCCTCCCAGTATCTTGAGAATGCCATTCCTGCAAGTTTATGTGAAGCATGCTTTGATTCAGAGGGGAAGCTTTTAGGCCATCCTTCATAAATATCTGTCCAGATAGGATATGCAGGACCGATTCTATAAGGACCGTACTGATCCTCGTTTGTGGGAACGTAATGCGTAATAGCTTCACTTAAATCACGGAACGCATCTTCTACAAGGTCGGCATTTTCTTCACCATAATCTCTTACGATAAGGTCACGGATAATTGCCTCATCATCCTTTACAGGTGTGAAGAACTTCCACTTTTCAATTTCTGTAATGATTGACGGATAGAATCCATAATGAATGTTTTCAAGCATACCTGAAAGATTATAGTCTTTCTTTGCTTTAAGAAGCTCATTATACTTTCTCATCCACTGGAAGGGCATCGGCTCATAGGGAATCATACCGAAATCCCATGTGAAGCCTGATGAGTTTGCATTGGCAACACTGCGAAGCCCTGCTTTCTTTACTGCTTCAACCTCTACAATATATTTATTGGAGGGTGTTGCAAAACGAAGTGAATAGTCTGCATTACTCTCCACACTTTCCTCACCAATACGGAACTGTCTGCCGTTGTCCCATGTTGTCATTATGATACATTCCTTTGGAAGCTCGCCGATAAGCCTTACACGTTCCTCATCGGGTGCTTTCTGCCAGTTGTATGTACTTATAACAAGCTCTGCATCGGGCTTAATCCCCCTTATGATTTTAAGAATAAGCTTCATAAGGTCTGGATAGTCGTTGCAGGGCCACCAGCCTGACGATGTAGGACGTGTGTCACGGGAACCGATTTTTTCAAACTTTTTCACGCCGGGCGGTGCAATATGGGGATCGGAGCTTTTATATCTTGTAGCTTCGCCAAGGAAGGATACACCCCAAACTTTGGGACAGTTACGGAAAAGTTCACCATAGATATTGTCATAAAATGCCTCTGCAGCAGAATCATATACATTCACACTGTGAGGTGTATAAAGCTGTACAAGCACCTTGATGCCGTACTTTTCAGCACGTTCACAAAGTGTATTCAAGTCGATATAATAACCTCGCTGATCTGTCTGATAATCCGAAAGCCATAGTTCAAGTGTATCCATACCGAAATGCGCAATTTTTGCAAGAATTTCGTCAGTATAGTGAAGTATTCCCAGAGGTGACTGTGTTGCTCGAAGTATAGGAAACTCTGACTTACGTTTGATTACGTCATACTTAAGATAGGGAGCCTTTCTTATGTTCATTAAATCCTCAAGGAAGTAAAGCCCCTGTGCAATACCTCTTTCATCATAACCCTCAAGAGTGATACCGCTGTCAGCTATGGTTATACGATAACCCATATAACCGCTTGCTTCTTCAATATCGGTATTCATTATGAGAGTAATTGAGTTTTTACTGTCAGAGCTTTTTGCAGTACCTGCGCAGATATTCATAGAAACCTGTAGGTAGTCTATGAAGTCATTTGCCGCAGTTCTTACTACAATGTGAGGATTTTCGGGAAGTATAATTTTAAAGTTATCTTCAATTACAAATTCATTATTACTCGCCTTAAGGTCATAATTTCTTATATCCTTTTTATGTACCTGCATCAGCTTGGTTCTGAATTCATAACGTCTTTCCGGTTTAAGCATATAAATGCCTCCTTATTTAATGTCGAATTGTTTATCGGCAAAGTCCATATATGCTCTCCAGTCAAAGAGGAGAAGGTTGTGACCACCTGTTCTTACGTGGTAGCCAATATTACCCTTACCGAGAGAGAAGTTAACTTCGGGGAAACCGTCCTCAACAAGACCGATTTTGCCGTATACTTTCTCATAAACTTCGGAAGCAAGGCAAGCTGCAGTAAATTCAGCCTTGGGATCTGCCCATTCGTCAAGTTCAGAGCTTTGTACGTAAAGGCTACGGGGTGCAACCAGTGCCATAAGATAGTGCTGGTCAAACTCCATAGCACTTTCATTATTTACATATTTTGCATAGTTCTGGCAGAACCAGTAAGGAACAACGTCTACCATATATTCAACGTGCTCACCCACTTTTGTCTTAAAGAGAGCCGCACCGCCACAGCCTGAACTGTTAGGAATGCCAAGTGCAAATCTTTCATCAAAAGCAGCAGTTACAAGAGCAGTCTTGCCAAGTCTTGAATGACCTACAACTGCAACCTTTGTTTCATCAACTTCGGGTGCCTTTTCAAGATAGTCCATAATTCTCATAGCGGCAAAAGACCAGAGACCGATTGCACCAAGGTCGTCTTTTCTTTCGGGGTCAATTTCAAGAGCTTCAAAAAGTCCCTTTCGGTAATCTGTGTACTTATAACCGGGCTCATGCTCGATAATACCTGCAGTATAATCCTCGTGAGCGATTTCGTCTGTATCGTAATAGATAAGGCCGTAACCGCGACTTGTGATTTCCTTAAGAGGGAAACGCTCCTCAATAATACCGAGAGTAACATTTCTTGAAAACCACTTATGACGATTTATATAAACGAACATCGGGACTTTGTTTCTGCCTGCAGGAAGGAACATATATGCTGTAAAGGTGAACGACTTGCCGTTATTGTTTACAGTAATTTCAATATGTCTGCGAAGCACGTCCATATTGGGAACCATTGCCTCTGCAGTGATTTTAAATGTTGTATTATTCTTATCATATTCGGGGAATGTGCCGTATTCTTCACACTGAAGAATTTCTTTCATTCTTGCTCTTCCCTCTTTTTCCCATTTTTCGGGATTTCCGATTTCATCAGCCTTGAGAATTTCGGGGATGTTTGAGTTGTACTTTTTGTTTACCTCTGCAATTGTCATTTTTTATCACTCCGTTTTATTTTATATTGGTCGTTTTCTTAATTCCTGAAGCTTTTCTATATACTTATCAAAAGTGCCAAGCTTATTTTCCGTAAGCAGTTTAAAATACCGAAGCCACGTTTCCGTATGGCTTTCGCAGGAAAGTCCGTTCCGGTAGTAAAGCATTAAATCCTCGTGATACTCGGGAAGTGTCATAAAATCATCAAGATAGCCTTCCTTTGCTTCCCTTACGAAAAGGTCACTCCATCCGCAAAGAAGATTTTCATACTCTTTTTCAGGAGTTTTTGTGATAACATCAGAAAGTGTTTCTATGTATTTAATAAACTTCTCTTTTTCTTCGCCATCGAGAATCCGCATAAATTCACCGCTGTTTCCGAATTCATAAGGAATCGGCACTGCCTTTATTCCATCGTCCGTGATTTCTATACTTGCAAGATAGCCGAGTGTCCATGTATCAAGTTCATCACTATTTTTCGGCATAAAGAAATTGCCTGTACTGTACACGATGGGTTTTCCGTCAATATACTCAATTCCCAAAGGACAATGTGAGTGGGAAACAACTATACCGTCTGCACCATCATCAATAATGGCACGGGCGTAGTCTATAAGTCCTTTTCTCGGGAAAGGACACTGTTCACATCCTGCGTGAAGGAAAACAAAAACGTAGTCACATTCTTTCTTTTCCTTTTTCACAAGACGGGAATTATTAATGTAGTCCATAGGTGCAAAACCCGGAGAATCATTCGCTGCGGGAACAAATTCATTTTCTGCAAAATTCAGTATTGAAATGACCTTTCCTTTTACGCTGACTCTGTAAGGTGAATTTGCTTCGGCAAGATTTTTGCCAAAGCCTATACACTGCATTCCCGTTTCTTTCACCATTTCAAAAGACCTGATACCTATTTCTTCTCCCTGATCCATAGTGTGGTTATTTGCAAAAGCACCTACTGTAAAGCCATACGCTTTCAAAAGGTCGATTGACTTTATTGGAGAAGCAATATTGGGACCTGATTTTTTAGCGGGGGTGGGATTATCGGTAAAGACCGTTTCAACATTAACCACGGAAATGTCGTGCTCTTCGGTAACAGCCTTTACAGGAGCTGAAAGCTCCTGTATTTTTTCGTCATAAAGCTGATTTACACCGCCATAGCGTATACAAAAGTCACCTGCAAAAAGCAGTTTTATTTTATCCATTAAAAATCACCGCTTTCAGTTTTCTTTTTTGCCATAGGAATAAATATTTGAAACAAATCTCTTTGCAACGGGGTTTTCCGTTCTTAATTCTGCAAGACAAATTACGTAGAGCTTCCCCTCGTATTCTTTAACCGCACAGGCAAGAGCATCATCCCAGTTACCGTCATCATCCTTATTACCTGTTGTAAGCACAGGTGTGAAACCGTCAGCTGTAAATGTCTGATAAAGAATGGGGGTAACCATATCCTCATCCTCGTTATACCAGTAGGAGAAGTCCTTCTCGCGGAATTCTTCTACAACAGGATGACCAGTCTTTCTTGATACAAAATGAAGAGGAAGCATACCGCAATCCTTAACCTTTACCGTCTCCCCTGCGATTTCATATTCTCCTGGTGTAAGATTATCAATAATAACAACGTTATCATTAACTTCAATTTCCACATCTTCAAATATTTCAATATCCTGTGTTGTATAATTAACAACATTTCCGTTATTGTCAAGAAGAATTGCCTTGAGAGTGAATATTTCTCTGTCAACAACCTCGTCAATTGTGAAGCGAATGTCAGAAACTGCAGTTACATCACAGTTTTTGATTTCTGCAGGTGTGTCAGCGCTCATTATAAGCTCATCACCGGCATAAAGCTCGTAATGCATCTTATAATCCTTTGCTTCAAGGTTAGTGTCGTTACAGATAAATGCCTCAACACTTACCTCTTCGCCCTCAAAGTATGTCCACTTATCTGTGCGAAGGCTTACCATAACAGGCTCAAGAGCATTTTTATATGTAAAGAATGCCTTCTTGGGATTTCTGTCACAGTCCATAATTGTCTTCATCCAACCGCTGGGCCATGCATCTATAAACAGATGTATCGCAAATGAAATCATACGGCTGTCACGGCGGTATGACTCTGCCATAAGCTTTGTCGCAAGTGCCTGGTAGCGCTGACTGTGTTCAACCCAATCTTCAACATTATCCTGTGTGTCGTAGAAGAATCTGTGAAGGTCTTTGGTCTGCGCACCTACTATTTTACCGATATCAATAGGCTCAACAAGCCATTCTGCAGGATAATACTTTCTCATTACATCACTGCACTCAAGACCTTCTGTACCAAATTCACCGCAACCGTAATACCAGCCGGGTTTAACCTGCATCCAGTGCCCTTTGTAAAGTTTACCTATGTCGATACCGTGACCGTTATACCAGGTGGGATAACAGTGGTTATCGGGCATACCCTCTGTGGGCGGGTCATAGTCTCCGTCAACGTGCTTGATTACACGGTCAGGGTTATTGAGACGTACTATATAGTCACAGGATGTGAAGAAGTTTTCAAGGTCGGGACGTTCAAGATGTCTGTGAGGCTGATTCTTCGCATTTGGGAAAGGCTCGTTAATATATGTTACAACAACGCAGCAGGCATGACTTCTTATAAGCTTTTCCATTTCCTCTGCCTGACGGATGCCTTCTGCAACCTTATTTCTTCTCATACAGCCAAACAGAGGAAGGTCTGTCTGAATCATAAGACCGAGCATATCGCAGTAATCGTAGAATTCCTCCTGAACGGGACGCTGTGTGATACGGAGATAATTCATATTACAAAGCTTTGCAAGTAGAATATCGTCAATAAGCTGATCAAAGTCACCGCGCATAACATCAAGCTGTTCATAACCCATAGTGTTCGCTCCGCGAAGACGGGTTTTCTTGCCGTTAAGCATGAACATACCTTTCATTTCTTCATTATCAAGGTCTTGCTTGAATTCACGCATACCGAACTGTCTTGCACGGGTATCTGTAACTTCACCGTTATAAAGAAGCTCCACCTGCACCTGATAAAGGTAAGGAGAATTAATTTCCCACAGCTTTGCATTCTCCATCGGGATTTTGAATTTATATACGTTATTGCCTTTTTCTGCAGGAACTTTAAGAGGTTTACCCATAATATCCTTAACATCTGCCTGGGTTAAGCTGTCGCCCATACCTGCATAGTAAATGGTTTCTGCCTCAAAAGGCATTTTTTCAAATACTGTAGCTTCAAAGTTTTGTCCGTATACTGAAATTGTAAAGGAAACATCTTTAATTTTAGCTTCAGTATTTTCAACCTCTATCCATACCTCCGCACTGTTTTCGGAGGGCATGGGACGGACAAATACGTCTGTGATATGGGTTTTGTTTCTGTATTCAATATAAACATCATCGTAAAGACCCATTCCGGGAGGACAGTGATGCCAGCCTACCTGCGCGTCATCCCAACCTATACCTGTTGCGGCATAGAGCTTATCGCCCTCAAGTCTTTCTCCTGTGCCGTAGAAATCGTTGTTACCGCCATAGATAAAGTCATTCTTAAGAACAATCTTAAGGTCGTTCTTGCCCGGTCTTACAAGCTCTGTGATATTGAACTCGAATGGAGCAAAGAAGCCTTCGTGTCTGCCGGCAAACTCACCGTTAATCATAACAGCGGCTTCATAGTCTGCACCGCCGATACAGATATAGATTTCTTTTCCGGGTGCTTCTTCAATCTCGAACTTTGTTTCGTAAACCTGCTTTGCATAGCCTACGGGTCCGCCATAATAAGGAATGGTAATTTTTTCTTTTCCGTCAAGGATAAATTCCTTTATATCCACCCTCTTATTCATTACGGGAAATTCGGGCGCAAGGTTACGAAGGAACGGTGCATATTCTTCACGCATTTTCTTAAGTTCTGCACGCATTTCCTCGGCAGTGTCCATTTTCTTTTCTGTTTTAATCGCTTCTCCGCCGTCTTTAAGTTCACAAACATCAATATCCGTAAACTTGGGACCAGGCTCATAAAGTAGCTCTGCTCTGCCGCCTATACCGCCGGCAGCAATTTCAATAAACTGATCGTTAGCCATTATAATTCACCTCATTTATTATCGTAGTCGTAACGTCTTACCTGACCGAGAATGTCAGCCGCTGCAACATTATATGAATGATTATCCTTGATTGTGGGATACCATGTTGTCATCATATAACCGAGGAGATTCTCCTCGCGGATTTTTTCCTTACAGAATTCTGCAAGAAGTGTAATATTCTCGTAAGCCATCCATATACTTCCTGCGGGCACCTGCTTATAGCCATGTTCATCAAGGAATGAATAATACTTATAAGCATCCCATAAAGGATAACTGGGTGTGCCGGGATAGCTGAAATCTCTGTCATAGTACCAAATACTCTGGAGAACTGATTTGGGCATTTTCTTTACATATTCGTTTTCATCCTGAAGTATTACGTTATCACTCCACATCCAGGCACAGCTTCCGTTCTTTTCAACCTCGTTAATAAAGAACAGAACATCATGCCACCAGAGGTCACCGTGTCTGACAACAGCATAGCTGTAAGGCTTCTGATGATGATATGCTTCCTCATCCATACCAATATGGAAATAATCAGGTGTGTCGAAGATTTCGCAGACTTCTTTTATAAGGTCGGCGCAAACACGGTAATAGATGCTTGTTGAAACCATTCTCTGATATTCACCAAGCCACTCATCGTGAGTTGTTGCAAAGTTAAGCTTCGGAATGGGATTAAGACCAATTGAACGAAGTCTTTTTAATTCCGCCTTAAGCTCTTCCACACTCCAGCTTCCCTCGATTGCAAGCTCGGGATGAGTTTCGTATTTTACACCCTCACCAAGGTCAATGATAAGTGTGTTGACACCTTTTAAGACAAGCTCGTTTGTGAGATTAATCCATTCTTCCTTATCGGTACGCATTTTGTCTTCTGCCTTATGCATAAGACCGCGGGGAGTTCTGTCAAGTCCGTAAAGCTTACCGTCTCTGTCAGCCCACATATGTGTACCCAGATGAATCAAATAAGACCAAATCATAGTTTTTCTCCTTTATGTTTCTTACTAATGTAAATTATAACTTTTTTACATATTTTATGTCAAGACCAATATAATGCTAAAAGACCAATATATTGCTGTTTTACCGATTTTTTCTGCTTCTGTCATAATCCTAAAAATTTTTCAGCATTCTTATAGGTTATTTTATTGTATACTTCCTCACTAATTCTGCCCGTATCTCTCCAGTCATTAAGAAGGTCAATAATTGTAACAGGCATTGTTGGATTTACGATGTCTGTACCAAAGAACATTCTGTCCTGAAATTCTGTCAGGAATGCCGCACCGAAATCAGGGTCGCGCTGCAGCATATAGCAAGGGGTTCCGTCAGAAAGGTCTCCGTAAAGGTTCGGGTATTTACGCATCATCCGCACTACCTGCCCCTCCTCTATAGGTCCTTCCCCCATACCTCCTGTTCTTCTGCCGCGCGGTGTATATATGTAACCTCTCTGCGCCGAAGAATCAAGCTTTGCAAGCTCTGACCAGAACACAGGGCCGTGACCGAACACAATCAGTTCGGGATAAGAAAGCAGAGTATACTCATATCCGGGAAGTCCGGGGTCATCATATACACCGAATCCGCTATTGAGCATAGGGGAACCGTCGATGGTTACTGACAGACCTGCTTTTTCCGCATAATAGAAAAGATTCTGCATTTTAGGGTCCATAATGTGCATATTGGGCATAATTTCACCTATTCCTTTGCAGCCTCTGTCCTTGTAATACTGCATAAGTCCGCTGAAATCCACAGTAGGAAGATTAGCCAGAGCGCGGGGATCAATATTGCAGAATGGTATAATTCTGTCGGGATACTTTTCTGCCATATCCAGAATATCCTCATTGGTCTGCGGAAGATAGCACTCAGGATTTACAATAGGCTGCACCACACCCTTTGCAATACCAAGTTCATCCCAACGTGCAATAAGCTCCTCGGGATTACAGAACTGACACACAAATTTCTGCGAATATCGGTACGCATGCGCATGAATATCAATAAACATAATTACCTCTCCTTAATTCCGAGTACATTATAGAGTTTGCCGCCTGAAAGAGCATAATCCTTTACCTTTTGTGCGAAAGCAGACTTTGCCTCACATTCGTGAAGCTCTTCCCTTTTTTCTATACCCATTTTAAACAAAAAATGAAGTACACTGTCCTGCTCACGCTTATGTATTACGGTAAATCGGTTTCTGAATTTTCTGATATTTGTATTTTCGTCAAGAAACTGTGCCATAGTATCGTCGAGCATCCACGAAAAGCAGGTGTAATAACGGAAGTCATATTCAGGAAAATACTTTTTCATAAACTCATCTGCTGCACAGAATGAACTGTCGCAAACCTCCGGAGTGATGCTTCCACCGGTTGCCGGTATATGTACATCTACCACCTTTTCATTTTCGTCATAGCCGTACTGCACTGCTTCAGGATAGATTTTTGACAGTTGAAACTGCAGTCTCTCTATTCTGAAAAGCTCAAACTTCAGGGCAAGGGTTACCCATGCATCCTTATCAATGCCGAGAATGCCCTCTTTTTTCTTTGTTTCAACGACTGCAGGCTTCAGATTTTCAAGGGAATTAAAGAGAATTTTCTCCGGAATGCCTTTTTCTTCGTATTTTTCTGCGAGCGCTTCGCAGAAATACAGAAACATTATAAAATTTTTCTCTTTATTTTCATTTTTCTCCTTTAAGTAGCTGTGAATATCACATTCTGTAAGTTTTTCTGTATGTTCGACGATATAGTAAAATTCTTCATCGTATTCACTTTCAAACTGAAGCTTTTTATACCATTTTTTCGCAAGCTCTTTTACTTTTTCCATTTATTTTCAGTCCTCCCAGTGGTCATCTACCGCCTTTTTTGCATATACGATTGCAGAAAAATGAATGTACTTGTCAAGCTCTGTTGTATCACACCATGGAGCAACAAGAAGACCGAGATTATGCTCGGAAGCGATATTTTCCTTTGAAAACCTTACCTGATGGTCAAAATTATACTTCGCAGAGTGGTTTGAACCGCAGGGAAGCTGATCGTAACCCTCATCACTTAATTTTTTGTAATTGTCACGTCTTGCCTGACTCCATGGGTCTCTTGGAAGGGGTGCTGACGCATCCTCATACATATGGTTATAGTACCAAGGGCTGATAAGTACATCCTTTGGTACATTTTTGATAAATTCGTCGTAATGTGTCCAGGACCAGTCTGCCCATATCCAGGGACGTGAGCCACACTCTCTTACGCAGTCAAAATAGAAGTTAAGGTCGTGCCATATAAGGTCAAACTGGCGGTATGCCGCATAATTAAGCTTTGCCTGATTAAGACCGTTTTCTTCATCAAGACCAAGATGGAAAAGCTCGGGAGTTTCGAAAATATCACAAACTTCACGGATAAGGTCTTTTACTACCTCATAATATTTGGGTGTTGAAAGCATTCTGCCGTAAACACCAAGCCACGCGTCGTGCCCTGCACCGAAGTTCAGTTTGGGGAACACTTTAAGTCCCATAGACTTGAGGCGCTTAACCTCTGCATTCATAAACTCGGGAGTCCACGCACCCTCAACTGCAATTTCAGGATGGGACTTATAAAGGATACCGTCACCAACATCAACAAGGATTGAGTTAAAGCCGTGTGCTGCCGCAAAATCAATAATTTCATCCCAAGCCTTTTTCTCTGTGTTGAGTTTGAGCGAAAACTTCGCACCTGTGCAGGCAGGTCTTGTAGCAGAATCCTCCCACATATTGTCACTCAGATATAACATTAAACATAAAATTTTATCTTCCATATTTGTAATCCCCTTTATCAATCCAAAAATTGCTCTTTGACCTCTTTTACGTGCTGAAGTGCCGCAAAAATTCTGTATTTGTTTCTTTCTGTGGTACTTCTCCAGGAAGTAATCATAAAGCCTTTTACCTTATCCTCTACGGCATTGTCCTTTGTAAATCTTACATTATGTTCAAAGCTGTAGCCGTTATGTGCACCGTTTGACCCACAGGGAAGAATTTCGTAGCCTGCTTCTGTAAGCTTTTTATAGCTGTCACGCATATTAACATGGTCGGGAGAATCAATAAGAGGAGCCTGTGCATCAGGATACATATGATTTGCATAATAGGGACTTATAAGAACATCCTTTTCTATATTTTTTGCAAAGTATTCAATATCCTTTGCCGCAATATCACCCCACATCCAGGGTCTTACTCCTTTATCTCTTATGCATTGAAGCATAAAGTTTATGTCGTACATCAAAAGCTCAAACTGACGGTAACAGGCAAAAGTAAGGCTTCTCTGACTAGCCTCATCTTCATTGTTCATACCAATATGGAAAAGCTCGGGTGTTTCAAATATATCACAAACCTCGTAAATTAGGTCTTTTACAACTTCGTAGTAATCGGGTGTACCCAGCATTCTGCCGTAGATACCGAGCCACGCATCGTGTGCCGCAGAGAAGTTAAGCTTTGGAATAACCTTAAATCCCATAGCACGGAGTCTACTTACCTCCTCCGTCATAAATTCGGGAGTCCAGCCACCCTCAATTTTAAGCTCGGGATGGGATTTATATGTAATACCGTCGGCAATATCAATAACGAGAGTATTGATACCTGTCTCCTTTGCTTTAAGGACGATTTCGTCCCAGGCAGGCTTTTCGGTAATCATTTTTGTATTAAACACTTCTCCAGTTGCGGTAGGTCTTGTGGGAGAATCGTTTCCTATATTGTCACCAAGTGATATAAGCAAGCATAAATCTTTGTTATACATTTTATTTACCTCCCATCATTTTATCTATCGAATATCTTGCCTGATAAATAGCATCGAGATAATAATACTTGCTACCCTCCATGGGTGCCGCCCAGCTGCCGCACATCAGAACACCGTTAATTTTGTTTTCATCAAGTTTTTCACGTGCAAAACGGATTGTATGCTCAACATTATAGTTATTTTCATTTGCTGACGGCTGAAGCATTATATCATAACCCGCTTTTGTAAGAACTTCAAAGCATTCGAGTCTGTTTACACTCCATGGATGTGTGGGACGAGGATGCGCTTCATCAAAATAAAGGTTAAGATAATACCACGGACAAATGAGTACATCCTTTGGTACATTTGCAAGAAACTCTTCGGGATATGACCAGTAGTAGTCAGCACCCATACAGGGACGTACGCCCTTTTCACGGACACAGTCGCAAAGATAGTTTACATCGTGCCATATAAGGTCAAACTGACGGTAACAAGCATAGCGAAGTCTTCCCTGATTGAGTCCGTTTTCCTCGTCAAGCACAAGGGAGAAAATTTCAGGGGTATCAAATATATCGCAAACCTCGTGAATCAAATCCCTTGCAACCTCATAATATTTCCCGGTTGAAACCATTCTTGAATATTCCTCGAGCCATGCATCGTGTCCTGCTGAGAAGTTAAGACGGGGATATATTTTAAGTCCCTTTTCCTTATAGCGCTTAACCTCGGAATTCATAAATTCGGGTGTCCACGCACCATCAACTGCAATTTCAGGATGAGTTTTAAACTTAATACCATTTGCAATATCAAGAAGGATACTGTCAAATCCGTTTTCTATTGCTGCATCACATATTTCGCGCCATGTGTCCACATCTGCGCGGAGAACAGGCTGATAAAGCTCCCCTGTACAGGAGGGGACCTCCGCCGAGTCGTTCCAGCAATTATCGGCAAGACAAATTAGCAGACATAATTTATCGTTAATCATCAAATCACTCTCCTAACATATTCATAACAGCCACACCGGCACCGAGAACGATGCCTACACCGTGGTCGTCGTTTGTGATAGTTCCAAGGTTAAGGTAATATTTCTCTTCTTTATTACAACCTGAACCCTGGCATACACCATATACATTACCTTCACTGTCAACACACTTTTCGCAAAGTGCATTCCATGCTTCCACAACCGTGTCTTTGATTTTCTCATCAAGCCAGCCGTATTTTACACCGCGTGCAAGGGCTGTTATAAACATTGCACTACCGCTTGTTTCAACATAGCTGTCAGGATTATTTATAACCTGATGCCATATTTTTTCGTGCTTGTCACGGCAGTTAAGAACACCGCCTGCAAAATTGCGGAATATTTCAAGGACACGTTCTCTGTCCTTATGGTCTTTGGGCATAAGCATAAGAAGCTCACTCATAGCAAGAAGTACCCATCCGTTACCTCTGCCCCAGGGAACACGGTTGGGAGTTTCCTCTGGCGGGAAGTAAATATGTGAGTAAATATTCTGGTCATACATATACATTCTCTCGTAAAAGCCGAAAACCTGTCTCGCTGCTTCATCAAAATATTTATCCTCGCTGAATATTGCACCTAGACGCGCAAGGAACGGAAGACACATATACATATCGTCTGTCCACATTGTGCTTCCACGGTGGAAAGTACCGTCTGAAAATCTTGGAACATTCGTCAACATAGAGTTTGCAAGCATTTCTATAAGCCGCTTTGCTTCATCGTCACCCGTCATAAGATAGTACTCCGAAAAAGTGATTCCGAATGTTCCTATTGAGTCAAGGTTATTAAAATTCGCCGCTGATGGTAGATATGAAGAATATCCCGAGACTCTGTTATCATGATTAGCATAATCACGATGATGAGAAATTGTCTTTACAAAGGAAATATAATAATCATAGAAATCATCAATATCAAGCTTTGCGGCAGTTTGCCTCATTCCCTCAATTCCCACCATAATGGCATAGAACCACTGTCCCCAGAAGCTTGTTTCCACGTTCTGTCGAAGATATGTATTTTTACGGAGGAAACTCCAGTAGCAGGTCTTACCACAGGCAGATGACATAGGCTCAGCAAAGTCAAGCTTGATTTCAGGAACATAAGGATAACTGAAAGGTTCTGTTTCTCTGCCGAAAGGCCCTGCCCATATCCACTGTAGGTCAGGACAAGTATCTCCTGTTACAAACGAAAGCTGCGACTGTCCGTATGCAGTAGCTGTAAAACCCCACTCTTCCCCTTTACCGCTTTTTATAAGGAGAGGTGTAAAGTCAGAAAAATCAGCTTCATAAACTCCCTTTTGAGTTGATTTATATAGCAACTTTCCTTCTGACATAACTTTTATGGGAGAATTATTTTTTATAACAAGCTTACCCTTACATTCTGTATACACATAAGCAGCCTTACCCTCATTTTCGCAAAGAGTGTTAAAGTCAAACACCTTTACATTTGACTGCTCGGGTTTTACCGGGAATACCCAGTCAATATTTTCATAGGTCGGCTCAAAAACCTCATCCTTCTTATAAAGTCTTGAATGTCTTATAACAGCCTGCCCCTCAAATCCGTCATTGTCAATATACTGCCTTGTGCAGTAAACGTAGCTACCTGCACCCATACGAAGTCCCGGGATAAGAATACGGAGGTATCCTTCGAAACCTTCTTCATCTGCAACAAGCTTGACGATTATGCGGTTTTTACCTTTTTTGAAAAGTACATCCGCATCAATTGCGGGAATTCCTCTGAAGAGTCCGTCGTGTGTGGAAATCTTTTCTCCGTTAAAGTAAACTTCCGCATTTTTATTTTTAGCTACATTTATAATAAGCTCTCTGTCGTAGGGACCATCGGCATCTACACTGATAAAGGCATAATCTCCCGGCTCATAAGAAGAAAAAATCTTGCTGAAATCGGGGCCCGCCTTATGTATAATGTCCATCTCATTATAATATGTGAAAGGACGGTAGCATACCTTACTTTCCCCGCGTGTTTCAAGCATATGGTCATAGATTTTTCTTAAAATCTGCTCATTTGTTGAAGCTACATCTTTGATTGATTTTTCGCAGTATTTCATACTTATTTCCTCCAAAACATATAGAAAACGGAAAACAAAATTAAAGGTAAGCTACTCTGCTTGTAAAAATACTATATTTATTTTTACAAGCAAAATCAAATTTGATTTTGCACCTCCAAATTTCATTTTCCGTTCTTTATTAAATATTTTATTCAGTAAGTGTCGCTGTAACAGAGGCTACCTTCACGTCAGAAGAACTGCTGATTGTAAAATCAGTCTTTAAGCGCTCCATATTATTAAGGCATACCCCAGTCAGATTAAGAGTAAATGACTTAATCTGACTTGTATCCGTGCGTGCTATTGTTTCGGTATTCTTGCGGAGATAGTTTCTTGAATCCCCTGTCTCAAAAGTGTAGTAAGTGAAATTAAAATCATCTTTGCCTTCGTCAAGATAGGTAATTGTAACCTCTACATTACCCTCTTCCTGATAGGCAATCTCACTCTTTACATTCACACGCATTATATTTCCTGCAGGAAGATTATAAAGAGTCTGTCCGTCATACAAAACTTTCTCGACTTCACTGTCACACCCCTCATAGCTGAAGCTGTCACAGCTATCAGAAAGGTCATACCAGCCGCCGTCAGGTGCATTTTCGATAATATCGGAAACGTCCGCCCAGCCTATTCTTATAATTTTGCCTGTTTCGTCATAATGACCGAACCATACCTTGGTACCGTCAAGGTTAAACGCAGGATGGCAGTGACCGGGATTTACACCCGTCTGCTTTACCTTTGCAATAAGGTGGCTTTCTCCCGTGTAGCAGTCTATAAGCACAATATCGGAAGTTTCGCCGTTGCTGTAGCCTGTATCTGCAACTGCCCACCGGTTGCTTACAGGGCTTGTAGCAACATGATTATAGGCATAATCACTGTTTATGTAATTACGTTCTGTTCCGTCATATTTTATAGAAACAATTCCGGGATAACCAATTGCCGATGTACCCGATGATTTATGGAACACAATATGTTCACCGTCGTGTGTCCACATTTCGTGACAGGCAATCTCTCCTGCTGAATTTGCAGAATAAAATCTTGGGACAAATACGTTGTAGTAGTTGTCCGTATCCGTATCAAGCACCCAAAGCCTGTCATTTACCGCTGTCCCCTCATGGCAGAAAAGGAGCAAATTAGGCTTCACAGGGTTGATGGAAACGTGGTTCGGGTCATACCATTCTGTATCAAATACGTAGCTATGGCTTAAATCCCACTCCCCTGTTGCAATGTCAAGTACGGGAAATCTTGAACCCTCTTCAAGCTGTTTGTCGTTCCACTCTACAGACAACTTTTCTTCCGTATCCATTACCTGAAGCATACCTGCCGTATCTGCATATTCGGAAGGAAGCACACCGACAACCTTTTTTTCGTAAGTATCAATATCCATACGGATAATTTCATTATAGCGGTTCAGGTAAAAAAGACCGTTAAGAGGAGTTGTAACCACTGTATGCTCGTGTTTACCTGTATCTATATATTTCACACTGCTTGTAGGTATATCATATTCATAAATCTTGAAGTCATCGTCACGGACGTAGAACTTGTTACCATCTGCCGACCATCCCTGCATGGTGAAGTATGAACGTATCATATTCTCACCGTTAAAATCTACCCAGTTATAGGTTCTTCCGCTAATGTCGCAGGTCATTTCACCCGAAATAACTTCGCGGTTAAGCTCATTTTTAAACCTGAGTTCAGTTGCATAGGGATATATTTTCTGACTGTCCCACAGAAAAACCTTTATGACTGAATTTTCAGGATTTTCAGAAAGGGTAAAATTCTCAAAAGCAAGCTGTTCAATTGTAGAGCTGTCAGCATCAAGCTGAATACTCTTCACTGCTATGTTTGTCAGCTTTTCGCCCTGAAATTCGCACATTGCAACACTGATATTTTTAGCATCTGTAGTCTGATTGTAAAGGCGCACGTTAAGGTCAAGCTTTCCGTTAAGTGCCTCTTCTATCGCACTGATACGCTCGCCGTTACTATAAAAGCTGTTATTCGCAACAACCTCACCTGCATTTGCGTATGCGGCAAAATTGTCAAAAGAAAGCTCACCCGCCTGGGTTCTGTAAGGTATAAACATTACATCCTCAACATTGTAGAGAGCCTGATCTTTTCTTGCTACACACTCAAGAAGCCCTATGGGCATATCGTTAAGCTTCACACCATCGATATAATAATCCGCAGTCTGATCATCCGTATTAACCTCAACCTTAAGTGTAAACCATTCATCAAGAGGCGGATTTTCATCAAGAAGATACACATTGCGTACTATGCCGTTTTCATCCTTTCTCCTTGTGAAAAGATATGACCGATAGCCCTCATCATAGAAGTTAAGGTCTACAATCTGCGCCCTCTGGGTAGTACCATCGGGCAGAAGATAATTGCCGTACATATGGAAGAAATAGTACTGAGGGGTAGTACTGTGATTAAGCTTTACATCCATTTCAAAGGCTACCTTGTACTGCGACGTTGTAGGGAATTTATACTGCATAAATCTCGCTGAACCGCTTGTAGCCTCTCTGTGAGTTCTTATGTAGTAGTTGTTACTTTTTTCAACAGCAATTTCATTTAAATAATCTGCATCACTTGTCGAAGTTTCTCTCCAGTTGGTATTTACGTCCTTTATTCTGTCCCCTACATTATCGGGATAATAGAAAGAATCTGAATAATAGACATCCTTTTCTCCTGAAAGAACTCTGTATAAAAGCTCCTTTGTCATAAGGATGTTCTTTCCGTCCTGTGTAATCGATGCTGTAATTGTTACATCGACGTCTTCAGGTTGTCTCGTAACAAGGCATTTGCCTTTTTCGCTGTCAACATCCAGAACATCCGGATTACTGCTTTCAAAAGTAATTTCAACATCTGTAAAATCAATATCGGAAAGAACCGTATAATCAAGTGAAAAGTCCTTTGTTATATGATTTACCGACTCACTTGTAAAGATTTCGGGAGTAAGTCTTTTTGCAATGCTTGAAATTTTCACGTACTCTTCATCGCAAATCACTGTAAAGTTCAATTCCTTGTCAATAGATGCACCATTTTTGGAAATGGTAGCAATAATTGTAACAGGAGTATCATACTTCTCCCTTGTTACTGTTCCGTCGTCATCTATTACAGAAGGATCACTTGAACTATAAGTAACCGAAATACCATTTTCCTCGATGTAGTAATCCATAGAATTATTATCAAAATCAAGGTCATAAGTTATTGAATCTTTATCCTCTGTCGTAAAATCAGTTTCATCAAGTTTATTGTACAAATAGAAAATCTCGGGATTACGATTATACCATTCGGGATTACTTGTTACACTTACATCGTCAATATAAAGATTTCCGTAGCCGTACTGTCGGTAGGTATTGAATTCAAAATCGTTATAACCTGCAAACTCCGTTCTCGTAACATCCGGATTAAGGGAATCCATAAAATTAATCGGTTCTGAATTCACACGAACATCGTCTATATAAAGGTCAAGTGTAAGTGTGTCTGAATGATATCTCCATTCAAATTCAGCCCAATCATTGACTTCTGGCAGATATTCCTTGGATAAATATACTGATGAAGTTTTTTCGCCGTTATGCACAGGCATATATATTCTGAAAGGTCCGTTTGCATCATATTGAAAGTTTGTTTCATTTACGCAGACACGTTTTTTTTCACCGTTTACAATGAATATTCCATAGAACCTGAAAACGTATATCTGGGGAGTTACATTATGTTCAAACTTCATTCGCATTCGGTGGATAATCTCTCCTGTCGGTTTTTCACCGAACACATAATAGGTTGAATTATGCTCTTCAAGAGGAAGCGGTCTGTAAGAATGAAGTAAATACTTATCATCCTCTGTATCAATATAGCTTTTAAATCTCTGTCCGGAAGTCGTATCTTCAGAAAGATGTGTAGCATATCTCGAAGACCAGCCGTATGTACCAATCATCGGAGGGGTTGCGTTGGTTTCGGACCGTACTATTCCCGGAACATCGTAAAGTATCATTCCTTTACCATCCGGATAATAGAAGTTTTCCGACATATATATCTGTGTGGTTTCACGAAGCACTGTAAAATACAGATAGTTTTTCCAGGTAGAACTGCCGTTTGATACGGTTGCGGTTATTGTGACGTTCTGATCACGGTAAAGGTCACGCACAACGTATGCCGCATCCCCCCCTATAACAATTGCATCACTGTCACTTTCAAAGCTTACATTTACCCCCGCAGGAAGTTCATCCGTTAAATCAAGGTCAAGATTTTTTGTAATTACATCCTTCGGCTCATTTGTAAGCATTTCCTCCGTTACGTTAAAACGGGTAGTATCATTTTCCTGTGTTGAAGTTACAATTAAATCATCTATATACACATTTCCGCCTGCATAATTACGGAATATGTTAAAGTCAAAGTCATTTATATCTACAAAATTTTCACGATCGACACCGTCTTTATCTCTTTCATAAAAAGGAATACTTTCCTCTGTTACTCTTGCGCCGTCAATATACATATCCCATACCTGGGAAGCCGTATCAAAGCTCCACTCAATTTCAGCTTCTGTGCCTACTATAGGCATCTTGTCCTTACTTACAAAAGCACTTTTTAATTCTGTACCGCTGTAATAAGACATATAAGTGGATAATGCACCGTTTGCATCATATTTATAATTAATTTCAAAAATGAGTGCTCTCTCATATTCTCCGTCTACATAATAGTTACCGAAAGCACGAAATACGTAAATCTGTGTACCTGCCTCGTGTTCAAATGTAACATCAGCCTTAATTGATACATCGCCAGAAGGTTTGTCACCCAAAACATAATGAAGATAGTTATAGTCGCTATCTATGGCAACATCTCTGTATCCTTTAAGGACATAGTCTCCGTTTACTTCATCTGTTATCGCTTTAAATCTCTGCGCCGCTACAGTGTCACCCGTAAGCTCCGTAGCATAGGCAAAAGCCCATCCCTCATCTGTGTCTCTGGTGGGGGAAGGCATTATCTTACTCTTTTTAAGAGTTTTTTCATCTGTTAAAAGCTTTCCCTTATTCTCGGGATAATAGAAATTTTCCGACATATGTACTTTTGTTGTTTGCTTAAGAACTGTAAAATAAAGTTCCTTTGTTACAGCCTTACTTCCACTTGTTACTGTTGCTGTAAGTGTAACGGGAGTATTGTGGTAGAGGTTGCGCACAACGTGCGCAACCTCACCGTCAACTGCCAGAGCATTGGAATTACTTTCAAAGCTTACTTCTACTCCTGAAGGAAGTACATCTGACAAATCAAGGTCAAGATTTTCAGTTATAGCACTTGTAACCTGATTTGTAAGCATACCTTCACAAAGCAACTCGGCAAAAGATGTCGCATCGTCACTTGCCGAGGCTGTCTTAAAAGAAAAACAGCCAAGAATAAGTGACACCGCACAAGTCATTGCCGCTATTTTTTTCATAAGCTTTGAATGTAACATACCGTCACCTCGAATTATTTTATTACTACTACACAATCGTTGATATAGCCTGAATACCTGTAGATGTACATTGTTACACCGTTATCTGTGTATGTGAAATTACCATTTTCATCAAGTGTTGCACTTACAGGAATATCCAGATAAGTACCCTGTCTTACCTCATGGTTAATGTAGTCGATAATAACAGGCTTGGGACCTGTAGCAATAGGATGCGCTCTCACCGTTGCACCGCGGTCTGTCGAAAGAGTAACAACCTTGTCATTTCTTGCATAAATATGACCGTAGAATACACCCTCTCCAGTGTCAGCACTACCCGTTACTTCCTGGAAAGGTGCAGCTTCGCTTGTTCTTACACGCATCTTAACATCGATAATATTAAAGTTTTCATCAACCTTAATAGCTATAATATCACCGAATTTAGGACCTCCGGGAATTACACTGTCTATGATACCGGGTCTTTCCTCACGGAAAGTATACTCCTCATCCTTATAGCGGCCGGTAACCATGTAAATGTCATCGCCGTCAGCATTTATGCCCTTGATGCACTTACTTACTACCATAGACTTGGGAAGGAATCCTGTACCCTGCTGTGAAATAACCTCAACAGCACCTACTGTCCAGAATTCATTGGCATCATACATCCTTACATCTGCTCTTCTTGCAAGGTCATAAAGCTTTTCCACCTGAACAACCTTGATATAGTTTTCATCGAAAATATCATCACGGGGCACAAGGAATATTGTTGTATTTTCATCCATATTGTATACACCGCTATATGACTGACGTTTTGTATTATAATACTCTGAATAGCTGCCGGAAGCAGTTTTATACACCATACAGAACCTTGTAGGATCAAATCCCATGGGACTTGTGCACTTTTCGTCATCATTTGTTGTTTCGATTTCTTTCAATTCACCTATTGAACTGATTTTTACTTTAATAACCTGTGGAAGGAACTCACCTTCGGTATTACCGTCAACATAAAGGTCTGCAATATTCAGAAGATCATTACCGTTTTCTGTTGCCACACCGTTTATGATAAGCTTCTTTGATGTTGCAATTGTTGCAATATCTCCTGTGTTGAGACACATCTTTATGAGGCACTTACTTACAAGCTTTGAACTATCATCTTTGCCTGCAGCAAGGAAATATGCATACTGATACATATCGCTGTATGCTTCAATACCTGCTATTCTGCCCTCAAAGTCAAGTCTTACAGTAAGCTCATCATTAATAGCCGGTAACTTATATCCGCTTATATTATTTTCAGCATTTTCAAGGAAGGTAGCGCTGTATTCATAAGCCGTCTCAACTTCTTCACCCTCAACACTGTGAATAATTGTTACAATTTCCTTGTCATCATCTTTTTCGATACCGGTAACCTTACCATCTACTTTATCTTCTGACACGATGATTTTAATTTTCGCATCATCCTTACTTGCAAATACAGAAAGAATACTCTTATCTTTAAGAAGAGAAATTGCCTTTTCTTCACCTGATGTTGTCAAAAATTCAAACTTGTCATACTCGCCGTAATGTATTTCATTTCCGATAGCATCGGCAACATACTCATTTACCTGATTGTTTGTCAGAAGCATATAGTTTACATATTCTTCTGCAATAACAACATCATATACTCTGTCGCTGTCGTTATCTATAAGAGTAAGAGTACCTGCTTTAATCTTAAAGTCATCTACCATAAATGCCGGATATGCACTGCCGTTATAAATAAAATCCGAATAAGGACTTACCGGTACATCTTCGGCTTTTCTGTCTTCTTTGTAAACGATATTTGTCTTCTTGAACTTCTCTGAATCTGTAACAAGCTCCTCGGCTTTGATAGTAAGAATGTTATTTTTTGCTTCATTTTCTTTCACATAGAGGAGTTTTCCATCCGACTCATTGTAATAAGCAATTACATTAACACCCATATAACCATCTGTGCTTACACTTTCATTTTTAAGCCTGTGGCCGGCAATAATAACATTGTCACCGGGACACTGTGTTGCACCTTTAAGATTTGTGATACCGTCATCTGTAAATAAGCCTTTTAATTCATGAACATCGTGATAAATTGCAAGAGCATCATTTTTCTTATTTATCTGATAGTCAAGCTTATCGGCTGTTATTCCGATTATATCCATAATTTCAACAAAGCAGGCTCTTTTTACGAGATCTACAACGTCACGTCTTGTCATAACTTCATTTCTGCCTCTGCCCACTATAAGGTCAAGGTCAATAGCCAATGAATAATAGCCTTCGGGGTATCCCCCTCTGGAATTGGCAATAGCTTCATAACCAAGCGCACATACAACAGCCTTTGCAGCCTGGTCGAAGGTAAGGCTATCCTCCGGTCTGAACAATCCGCCCGAGCCGACCATAAGATTCATAATGCTGACAGCATATATATCTTCTACAAACAGTGTTTCTGCTGTAACATCGCTGTATTTAAGAGTTGCGTTTGTCTGAACATCAAGATTGCAAAGACCTGCCAATGCACTGGCAAACTCACCTCTTGTAACTGCAAGAGCCGGGTCTGTCTGGGGTGAAGTCCAGATACCCATAGCCTTCAAAAATTCTAAATCCTCGTTATACTTTTCAAGCTGTGCCTCTGTAAGGGCAGGAGTCCCTGCAGGAGAGTTTTCCTCTTCAGCCGCGAACACCGCAAAACCTGAAGACATTATGAAAATTACCATAGCGAGTGCCATGAATTTTTTAAGTATAATCTTCATTTATATACCCCTCCTGTTCTTATCGGCTGATTGCGCCGTAGATTAATTTAGCCGCCTGTGCACGTGTAAGCTTGCCTGTGGGCTGAAACTGTGTTTCTGTCATACCTGAAATTACACCTGCTTTTGTAAGTGCACTTACACTTTCCTTTGCATAATCTGAAATAAGTGCATCATCGCTGAATACCTTTTCACTGCCTGCATCTTCAAGAATGATTCCCTTTTTAGCTATTGTTCTGTTAAGCATTACTGCTGCATCCTGCCTTGTAATAGGCTGACCTACACCAAATGTATGATTGTCAATTCCCTTTACGATTCCTTGTATCTGCGCACTTGCAACGTAAAGATTTGCCCAGTGACCGAGAAGGTCTGTGTATACAGTAAGAGCCGTCTTGTCATACATATCAAATGCCATTACAACCATCTTTACAAATGCTTCTCTTGTAACGAAGCTGTCTGGGTCAAATGTATTGGCAGAAACACCGTCAATTACTCCGAGACTGTGAAGCTCGTTGATTGACTGGAATGCCCAGTGAGTTTTGGGAACATCGTTGAACATAGTTCCTGTAGGAATTTCGGGGAGTATACCGCTGTTTGCTCCTACGTTCATAAGGTCGCTTCCTGTAGATACTACCTTATTGTCGGATGATGTGGAGATGCTACCGCCTCCACCGCCGCCTCCGCCACCGGAGCCGCCGCTGCTGCCGGAAGTCTTCACAACATCCTTGTATGCTGCTACAACTTCTTCAGCAAGGACAAAATCTCTGCCTACAAAAGTTTTATTAATTTCAGAAGCACTGTATTTCTTGCATGCTTTTTTGTATTCATTGAGAGCAATTCCAAAATACTCAATATACTTTTCAATTATATCGCCGTTTTTTGTAGCATCGAGCTTGTTTAAGTTTGCCATAGCAATACTCTGAAAGAGGTCGTCTCTGACATCACTGATAGTCTCGGGCTCCTCGTTATTTGCGTTAGCATAGAAAAGCTCATAAATATCATCTGTTTCATTTTTGTAATCACTGTCATCAACATCAAGAGAAAGGAGTGTGCTTTCATCCTCACAAAGTGTTTTACATTCTTCTCCTGTAGCCGCAGAATTTATGTCACGGATGAGCTGGACGCCTGAAAGAATATCAACCACAGTACTCATATCGTCACATTCGTTATCGTAATCCTCCTCACGGATATTCATGAAAAGGTCACAGATAACATCGCTGTTTTCAGCAAAGTCTTCTTTGTCAATTGAAAGCATATCAGCCTTTTCAGAAAGAAGAAGCTCTATTTCATCTCTGTCTGCTGACTCAATTGCGGGAAGTGTTACCTCTGCAATATAGGTCTGGCTTTCAAAATATATGTCGGTTGTGTCCTTTGAAACACTTGCCAATGTACCGTTACCTGATGCAGATACGGTTAAATAACCTGCCGGGTCATCCTCTGCAAGCTGTATTTCTGCTGTTGCCACACCGCTTCCGTCAGTATACAGATTAACTGCACGAAGCAAGTCCGAAGGCACGGCTACTTCCGTTTCCTTCTCATACATAACAAGAGAAATCTTCTGCACATAGCGCGCAGGTGTTGTAACCTCAACAGTAACTACAGAAGTGTCGTAGTTAACAGTGGCTGTTACCTCAAACTCTGTTTCTGCCGATATACTAAAACACATAAGAGAAAGTATCATAGCACATACAACAATCATACAGAGCAGTTTTTTCATCATATTCATATCTGTAACTCCTCTCACTTAACTTCACGAACAAATACATCACGGACATAAGCTTTTGACTGAACACCGCTTATCTTTAAATCTGCACCAAGCTGGAACATATTTTCAAGATTAATGTTCTTAACCGTAAATTTAGCTGTTTTCCACTTACCTGTGTTAGTCCGCTGTATGTATTCTGCTCTGGGACGAAGCTTACCGATACCCTCATAGTAGTAATCGGGGTGATTTTTTTCACGTTTAGCTTTGGTAACTATGTTTTCCCATTCAAAACAATCTATCTTTAAGGGATAATAGCCATTATCAAGATACGTAATCTCGATTTCTGCTGTAGTTGATTCCTCTTCAAGATAATCGGGTTTAACCTTTACTTCCATAAAGTTATTCTTGGGAATTTCGTAATATGTACCATTGTCATCCTTATGCTCTATCATATAGTGGTCTTCACCCTCGTAGCTGTATGTCGAGCAAGCTTCGTTAAGATCAATCTGACTGCCTGGTGTAGGATTTTGTGTAATATCGCTTACATCCATCCAGCCAACTTCAACAGTTTTGTAATCCTCGCTCCACAATCCGAAAAATACCTTGTCACCCGACCAGCTGAACTGGGGATGTGAATGTCCGGGATTGTTACCCTTTGTATGATTGGCAAGCACCTTTGACCATCCTGCCTCCGTATCCATAAGAACAAGCTTTGTAAAACCGTTTGCGCTGTCAATACCAACGTCCGAAATCAGCCAGCGGTTGGAATTAAGTGTTGTCGCACAGTGCGAGTAGTCATAGTCACCGTTTACAAGGTAACGGTCCTTACCGTCCCAACGGGCAAAGTAAATACCGCGCTCTGTAGGTGTTTCCTGCTCTGCACCCCAATTGTAACGAATTTCGTCGTGGTGGTTATATCCACGAACCGTCAAAAGATACTCACCGTCTGCAAGCCAGTATTCATGAACACCTGTCTCGCCTGTTCTTTCAGGAGAATACTTCTTTTGAGGAAAGCCAACCCATCTTTCGCCAGTATCAATATTCATTACCCATGTTCTGTCATTTACATCAGCACCCTCGTGACAGTAGAATACAAGGTTTTTCTTCACAGGATTCTGACAAAGATGTCCCGGATATGGGTAGTCTGTCACAAAGTCCTTTGCAAACTCGCCTACAAAAATATTTTTCCAGATATTGTTTTCTATATCATACCAGTGTACCGCACTTCCCTGACTGCGGTTTTCCCAGTAACGGACATCGCGGCATTCAATGGTAAGAGCGGTCTCGTTAAAGTCAACCTGAAGCATTACACCTGTTGCAAGAGATATATCCTGATAAGCATCCGGCATACTAACAACAACAGTTTCTTCATATGTATCAAGGTTTATCTTACAAATTCTTGACTGCTTATCAAGATACCATAGATTATTTTTCGCCGTCAGGCAGAAGAAATGCTCAATTTTTTCACGTCCGCTGCAAATATACTTAACCATATATGTCTCCATATTATACTCGTATATATTTGACACGCTGTCACGGAAATAGAATCTTTTATCATCCGTAGATGTCATAGGCATCGTGTAGTAGTTCTTGATTGCATTTTCACCGAGAAGATTTATTGTGTAATATGTTCTTCCCGTTTCGGGGTCATAATGCTCCTCCGGGGGCATATAAAACTCACCCATAAGAAGCCAGTTGATAAGGCTTGAATCACCTGTTTCACGGAACGTGTCAACTGTTACTCTGCCTGAATTGTAAAGGTCTGAAAGATAACACTTTTCAGTCTTTAAATTCTTTAAAGGAAGCATATTATTTGCAAATGCAACAAGGTTATCCATTATAACCTTCTTCGTGGGCTGGAACACCATATTGCCGGAGTTTATAAGCTTAAGCCCTGCAACAACTGTAAGGGGATTTGTCTTTACAGCCGGGTCGTCCGAACCCATAAATGCCGCATACCACTCACAAAGCTCACTCTGCGGGAACGGCTCTTTAGCACCCAATGTTCCCGTAGCATTTTTAACTATTCCCAGGCTTTCCGCCATACCCACATAGGGCTTATATTCCGCAGAAACATCTGTGAAAGAGCAGGAAAGATTCTTCTTCTCCGCTTCTTCCTTAAGCCCTGCAAATTGAATTATGTACTTAAGTGCCTCTTCCCTTGTAAGCTCCTTGTTAAGGACTGCTTCTGCATTTTCTGCACTGTATTCATCAAAAAGTCCAAGCACTTTAAGTGAATTTGCTGACTTTGAGTTGAAGAGGTCAAAGGTTTCTTCACCTGCATTACGGCTGAGGTTTGTAACCTCAATCTTCGCAAATGTATTGTAACCACCTGTTACAATACGAATATCTCCGCCGTAGTCCATTGCCTGACGGAAGGATGCATCAGAAACATAAAAGGTACATTCCCACCATTTTGCTTTTTCGTAACGTTCTTCTTCTGTACCACCCTTGGGGTCACCCATCTTAAGAACAGAAATACGTCCGTAGGTATCGGTTGTGCCGGGAATGGTATAATCAAAATGAATATAACCTGCACCGCCGTAGTCATAGTAGTTGAAAGTAATTTTAAAGGTTGTATCCTCGGGAGAAGCAAATTCCGGGTCAAAGCGGATAAACATCTGATTCTGATAGAACACCTGTCTTCCGACAATACCTTTAAAATTAACCTTTTCATTATATGTAAGGTCTTGCAGTGTTGTCTTGCCGAAGCCGTCTTCAAAGCTCATCTGCTTCTGCTGTGCAGTATCGGTAAAAATGATATATGCGTTATCTTCATCAACCGGGGTCATAGCCTTGATTTCAGTCTGCGGCATAATAACAGGATTTTCACGTACTGAAACCTCTACCGCCTCTGCCCGCAGTGCTGTTCCGATTACCGCTGCTGCAATAAATGCCGCAAACGCACACACGAGACCTTTCTTAAACATTATTTTCATATTAATCCCCCTAGTTATCTTGCATCATACACACGGATTGTCTTTACTTTAAAAGGCACTCCTGTAGTTGAGCTGATAATAAGATCATCTGTTGATACGGGAAGGTTGTTGCCGATAGCGAACTTCGCATCGCTTATCTCAACAATCGCTCTCTTCCATTCTCCGCTGTCTGTAAGTGTAACTGTCTTTACGTCTGAACCTGATGCCTTCTTGTATTCTACAAGCATATCACCTGTACCCTCATCAAGGTATTCAATTTCAACATTTACTCTGCCAACACCGTTGAGACGTGTGTCTGTAATGTCAAAGTCAAGTGTTTCTCCGCTTTCAATTTCGATGCATTTAACACCATCAGCCTCAATCTCAACAGCCTGGTCCATATAGAAGATAACGTCACGGATTTCGGGAACATCCTTTACACGAAGACCTGCAGGGTCGCCATCATAGTCATCTCTTTTCGCAACTGCAATATTAGAAACCTTAAGTCCTTCTGTTGCCTGCCAGAAACGGAAGTTACCCTGACCTGTACCATCATCCATATAATAATGGAAGTTTGCATCCTGCAGTCTGAAGCTCGCTACTTTCCAAAGGCCGGTGTCTGTTTTTGTAAAGCTGCCGCTGCCGTATTTTAGTTGTGTAGAAGTTGAATCATTTCTCAGATAGCTGATATTTACTGTTTCTGTGCCTTCATCAAAATATGTAATGTCGATAATTACTCTTGAATCGTCAGCTCCGATAATTTCGGGATCTACCTTTGCAGTAAATCTGCCAATAGATTTATCTGTACGGTTAGGTGCTATAACAGCTTCACGGCACGCTCTTCCGCCTGCCTCTGATTCAACAGTCCACCCGAGGGTTCCTCCATTAGCAGGTTTTGAACCTGTTTTTTCCGGACGAGTCACATTAATCCAGAGCCATACACCGTTTTCTGTAATGCCTGTTACACTATCCGGATCATCTGATGACATTTCAACATTGGGCACATCTACAGTTACAACTGTTAATTCTGTCTTTGCAGATACAAGACCTTCTCCGTCGATGGCTTCAATTTCATAGTCCTGCTCTGTATTCTTGTCAAGGTGTTCTTCCGTGAATGACGTAGCATCGCTGCCCGATGAAACAAGAACGCCGCCACTGTATACATTATAGGAAGCAACATCGTCAAAGTCGTCATATGCCGCATCCCATGCAAGCTCAATCACAGAGGGCATATTCACAGCATCTGTCAGATTCTGCGGAGCTGCAGGCTCCATATTATCAAGAGGAGTGTGAGTTGAAACACCATCCCAGATAAACACCTTGTAATCTTCTGTAGAAAGATTATTTACTGTAACACCTGCTTTAAGGTCACCGCTTGTCAATTCTGTTGAAAGTGTTACACTGTCAGAATCGGTTGCCTTAATCTTTCCTGTATCCTTATCGCAGAGCATAACAACAAGTGTTACAGTCTGTGATGAGGTTCCGTTCAGATTAGCCTTAACCTGTGTGTACACCAAACCTGTCTGAACTTCGGGAATTACGTTGTCCCCTTCATCCAGATACATAAGATCTGTGAAAGTTACTTTTGCGGCATTTGCCATTGCAATGGGAGCAATAGAAACAATCATTGCAAAAGCCACCAATGTAGCCAATAGTTTTTTCATAAAAACTCCTCCTTTTATGTTGAAAAAAATTATATTTTACTTAAATATTGGAAATCAGATACACCCGACAACCCAACTTACTTTCATATTATACTATAAAAAGTGATATTACGCAATATTCAATATTAATATTTTTGTGCTCAATATTAATATTTGCTTGATTTTACACAATTTTTGTAGTATTATTATTGGCATATGGAGAGATTTTCCAAAACTGCTGTTTTTTACAGAGTCAGGAGATGCGGAATGTTTACATTTGCGATAATCGACAGTGACAGAGATTTTATTAACAGTCTTTCAAATTTTATGACAAAAAATCTGCCGGAATTCAAAATGCATTCTACTTTTACAACTATGGAAAGCGCTGTTACAAATTTAAGAAATCATTATATGGATTTAATCATTACAGAGGCTGACTCTTCCGGCATCGACGGTATTGAAATTGTTAAAATTTTGAAGAGTGAACATAATCCCGCAAATTTCATAATTTTAAGCAAAGAAAAAAGCTTTGAAGCTGCAACGGAAGCTGTGAGATTGGGTGTGTTTGATTATCTTACAAAGCCTCTTGACAATAAGGAGTTTCTATCCTCTATTGCCCGACTGGAAAGGACTTTAGTACCGAAATTGCCAGGGGAAAAACACTCCGAAAAAGATGTTCGTCCAATGAGTGACAGACTGTTTTCAGACCTTCTGGCAGGACGTATAAATAACCCCGTTGATCTTTCAATAAGACTTCGCGAAGCTGGTCTTGAAGATGACTATATTCACCGTGAATGTGCACTTGTAAACATTCATATAAACAGCTTTTCCCGTTGGCTTGCTATGTGTTGGGACAGCGGTGCCGGCAACTTCTATCAAACCCTGGCCACCGCTTTTCCAAAAAGCACCGACAAAGTGGAATTTATATTCACAAGAGTGTTTTACAGCAACATAGAAATTATGTGCATAAACAACTCACAGACTCCAATCACAAAGCTTATTGAAAATTACATTCCCGAATTTTCTGATCTCATAATGAAAACCTTTGGAATATACTCCGAGATACATATCGCAAGAACCTTTTCATCTGTGTCCGAAATTATGAAATATAATCTTCAGGAGCCCGTAAAGCTTGAGATTCAGTCTGAAGAAGTTGTCGAAAATGCCGTTAAATTTATCCGCCATAATTATTTTCGCGATATAACCCTTGAGGATGTATCTAATTATGTAATGCTTTCAAGGGAATATTTCTGCTCGTACTATAAGCAGAAAACGGGAGAAAATTTTATAGATACATTAAACAAACACCGCATTGAAAGCTCGAAAAGACTCCTTGTAAATACTACACTCACAGTAGAGCAGGTTGCTGAATCTGTGGGGTATAGAAGTGTGTCATATTTTCATAAAACATTCAAAAATCTTTGCGGAATATCTCCGTCAGAGTACAGGAAACAAAACATCATAAAACAAAAATAATGAAGCGTGTTCAAAACACGCTTCATTATTTTATTCTTCCATTTGCTTGCCAAGAAATCCTGCCGCACTCTGACAAAGCTTCTTTTCAACTTCACCAACCGGCATAGACTCCTTGTCCGACACCATCATTACACTTCCGATGCTGTCTCCCTCGCTGATAATCGGTGCTACAACACCTGCAAAATACTTTTCTGAACCGTCTATTACCGGAAGACCGCTTTTCTTTATCGGGTCTATAACAAAGATGTTTTTCTTCTCCATAGTTTTTTCCACATCTTCGCTGATTCTTTTTTCCACAAGCTCTTTTTTAGGTGCACCGGACACAGCAATAATGCTGTCCTTATCTGTAATCACTACCGGCAATCCGCTTGTTTTGGAAAGGGTTTCGGCATATCCTGCGGCAAATTCTCCAAGCTCGCCTATAGGCGAATATTTTTTGAATATCACCTCACCGTCACGTTCAGTGAAAATTTCAAGCGGGTCGCCATCTCATACCTCATTGGTACATAGATAACGACCCACTGACAAAGTTCATATTTAACTGATTTCATTATACGGCAATCGACAAAAATTGTCAATAAAAAACACAGTAATTGATAATAAATCAACTACTGTGTTAAATAAAAATTATTCTTCCTGTGTTCTATCAACAAGGTCGATAAGGTCAGTAATACTACTCTTCAAGAAAATAGTAATTGTCTTATCTTCATCAACTGTAATACGGTCTATAATTAGTTCGATATCTTTTTCAGTGAAGCGCTCCTTGGAAAGCAAATGATTAAATGTATCAAGAACTGTGTCAATATTATTCTTAATCTCACGCCTTTTTTCACTCTCGTCCGAAAGAAACTCAATCTCCAATTCAGCATTTTCAATTTCCTTACGAAGACCATTATCAACTGTATCAAAGGTTTCATCAATAAGCTCCTCATTTTCTGGGTTTTTGGTGATTTGTTTGATACGCTGTTGCATACTTGTAGCAAGTTCAGACTTTTTATCAGAAATGAAATTTTGAAGATTTACAATACGCATCTTATTTTTCTCGACCTGCTCTTTACTGCTGTCAAGATTTATATTAATGAGTTTATCTTGCAAATTCTCTTTAACTGCGCGGATGTAATTCTTAACTGCCTCATTGAGTTTTGATTCGTGAATATGATGTGAGGTACAAGCCTTTAACCCTCTTCTGTGATATGAACCACAGAAATAAGCATTAGGTCTCTTGGGGTTGGAAATGGAGAACATATGAGCACCACAATCTGCACAGTATATTCTTCCACTGTAAGGAATTTCATACTTGCGCTTGCCTTTGTAATGTGATGTAGTACGGTGTTTTGCTATTTCCTGTGCCTTTTCAAAAACCTCTTTTTCAATGATAGGTTCGTGATGGTTCTCAAATATCATATGGTCTTTGGGGTCAGTACGGACATCTCTTTTGTTAATACCTGCTCTTGTCCATACATTTTGTCTCAAAGTTCCGATGTAAAAATCATTGCTAATAATTTTTGAAACTGAAACAATGCTCCAGATTGGACTGGGGTTAATCTTGCTGGGGTCTTTTTCTCTTTCCAAAGCATGCTTCACCATCAGCATTCTGCCTGTCGGAAAATTATGCTCTGTTAAATAGTTGGCAATTCTCTTATACCCCCAACCATCAAGATATAATTCAAAAATTTTCCTTACAACCGCTGCACCTTCTTCATCAATACATACAGTATTTTTCTTCAAAGGGTGCAAATAATACCCATATGGGGCATTACAGACCCATTCAGCATTGCGCTGACGGTTCTTTATAATGCCTCTTACATTCTTACTTGCTTCATTAACAGGTTGCTCATTCATAAGGAACTTAAACTGTATCTGCAACCAATCAGCATTGTTTGGAAAATCGATGTTATCTTGAATTGAAATAATTCTCACACCGGCGTCTCTTAATAGTTCAAGCTCATATAAGCCTAAACTGTTTCTTCTGGAAAATCTGGAAAAATTCTTGATAATAAGTATCTTGTAATACCCATTAAACAACTTTTTTCTCATTTCCTGATACCCATCTCGTTCTTCAAAACTATAACCGGACTTATCTCTGTCTTCGTAGAAATCACAAACCATATCAGGAAATTTTTCCTTAACATAGGCGCTTATGATTGATTTCTGGTTCTCTATTGATACATTATCATTATCAAGGTCGTCATCTACTGAAATACGGCAATATGCCGCAATTCTGTCTTTTGCTTTCATTACAATATCATCCTTTCTAAAATAGAGGGTGTGTAGCATTTACACACCCTAAAATCTCTGTTTATATGTAAGCATATTCACTGGGAATATGCTTTGTTGTGTGTTTTTAACCAGCATACGCTAATGATTTGGACTGTTCCTTTAAAAGTTCAGTAATGGTTTGAAGAAGGGGTCTGTTACCACCAACAAAAACATTTATTGAATAGTTGTTCTTGTAAGTAGCAATAGCATCTTTATACTCATTGGTGTCCTTATAGGTAGTCTTTTCAGAGCTATCAACCCATACCTCAACTGTCTTGGAACTTTCCTTAATGTTTATCTTCATGCGCATTGCTCCTTTC
>CAYLPQ010000024.1:0-35599 GCA_964385605.1 uncultured Oscillospiraceae bacterium
TACCCCTCAAGATTGAGGGGTAAGGGGTGTTGAAGTGTTAAAAAAACACTTTTTTGTTATGCTCAAAGAGTTCAAGTCCTTATTGCGAAGTAAAAAAATATTGACAAATTTATTTCAGCGATATATAATCAAGAAAAAGCAAACGTTTGCAAAAAGGTGAAATAAATGCAAAAAAGTACATTGAAATATATTGCCAAAGAACTGGGGATTTCTGCTTCAACGGTTTCAAGAGCTGTAAATGGTAAAGCCGGGGTCAAAGAAAAAACAAGAGTAAGAGTTTTAGAGGCGGTAAATAAATATTCATATATACCAAACGAAGTAGCCCGTTCGCTTCAAAAATCTTCTACAGAAACTATCGCAGTTGTACTTCCTGACATTTCAGAAACTTTTTTTGGCATAATTGTGAAAGAGATTGAAAATGTTGTTTCAAAAAGCGGTTATATGCTTATTCTTTCTGATACATATGAAAAGGCTGAAAAAGAGAGAAAAAATCTTGACATAATCTATAAACGTCGTGTTGACGCATTGGTTTTAGCTACAGTAGATTGCAGCGGAGAATCAGTAGGTAGATTCATTGAAAATGATATTCCCGTTGTTTTTATAGATAATATCCCGAAAATAAGCGATATAAATGCAATAACCATTGATAATAAAAAAGCGGGAAAAATAGGGGTAGAATATCTTATTTCGCATGGACATATAAATGTGGCGGTTATAATCGGCTCAATTGATGAAACGACAGGTGCTGATAGACTGGCAGGTTATAAAGAAGCATTAAGTGAAAACAAGATAGAATATAATGACGGATTAGTAAAATACGGTGATTACAAATTAGAATCCGGTTACAGAGCAATGTGCGAATTAATTGAGAACAGGGAGAGTGCACCGTTTTCAGCAGTATTTGTTACATCTGAAAAAATGACCTATGGTGCATTGAGAGCTATTCGTGATAAAGGTTTGAGGGTGCCTGAAGATATATCGGTTGTAGGCTTTGATATACATAATCTGAAAGATGACAGAAGGCAAATGATAACATCGGTACGACAACCCGAGGATGATATAGGTAAAAAGGTAGGGGAACTATTAATGAAATCTCTTGGGGATAAGGAGAACCAACTGAAAAAAGAAAAAATACTACTTGACCCGTATATTGAAAATGGTGATACAGTGAGGAACATTTAATGAAAAATATAGGGGATTGCTTTTCTGCAGTCCCTAAATGATATATTTTTTTAATGGTTTTTGCAAACGTTTGCAAAAAACTTAAAAAGGAGAAGTTATATGAGAATAGCAATAGGTTCAATTCAGTGTGAAGGGAACAGCCTTACCCCGATTTATACTCGGTTTGAGGATTTCGATTATGCAGCAGGAGAGAAAATGTATGAAAAAATTGCTGTAAAGGATTTTTTCGAGGAGCAGGGATGTGAGCTTGTTCCTACTATTTACGCACATGCTCTTCCCGGCGGCGCAGTTTATAAAAAAGACTTTTTAAAGCTTGCTAAAGAATTAACAGATGCAATTCCCAAAGAAGGCATTGATGGAATATGGCTCTATCTTCACGGAGCAATGTATGTAGAAGAAATTGGTTCGGGCGATACATATCTTTTGCAGATGATAAGGGAGAAGGTGGGCTTTGATGTGCCTATATCTGTTGCTATGGATTTTCATGCAAATAATACGGATGAAATAGTTCATCTTGCCAACTGCATTACGGGCTTTCGCACAGCTCCTCATTCAGACCATAGCGAAACTCAACTTCGTGCTGCCAGAATGCTTATAGAATGTATAAGGGAAAAAATATTACCTCGGCCACAGATAGCGCGTGCAAATGTTGTTATTTGCGGAGATGCCGTTCAGACTGCATTAGAACCTCTTTCGTCAATTATGAAAATGGCTGAAAAAGAAACAGATGAAATGCTTTGCGTGCAGGTTTTTAACGGTCAATCATGGGTGGATGAGCCGTATATGGGGCCGAGCTTTGTAGTTACTCATAAAAATGATACAGAGCTTGCTAAAAAATATGCAATGGAGCTCGCTTCAAAATTTTATGAGGTAAGGCACGAATTTAAATTTTTGATAGAAGCAGTATCACCTGAAGAAGCAGTAAGACTTGCCATAGAGGATGATAAGCATCAGGTGTTTATTTCTGATTCAGGAGATAACACAACAGCAGGTGCTGCCGGAGATAATGCTTATATGCTTAATCGTGTTGTAGAAGCAGGTGCAAAAAATGTACTTATTGCGGGAATTGCTGACTCGACAGCCTGTGACAAATGCTACAATGCCAGAATAGGAGATGTTCTTACTCTCGATATAGGCGGAACTCTTGATAAAAAGAGCGAAAAGACACATATTACGGGAAAACTCATTCATAGAGGAGATATTCTTTCTTACACAGGCGCAAATGCAGGACCTTCGGCAACTATTGATTGCGGAGATTTTACCGTTGTTATAACAAAAAACAGAGCTGCAATGTGCAGACCTGATATCTTTGAGTCAATAGAGCTTGATTATTCAAAATACAAAATTGTTGTTGTAAAGCTTGGATATCTGTTTCCGGAGCTTGCAGAAAAAGCGGAGCGCGCAATTCTTGCATTTACTCCCGGAAGCTCTACAGAACATCCGGAGGATATGAATATGCAAAATATCCGAAGACCTATGTTTCCATTGGATGATAATTTTATCGTCCTTTAAAAATTTTATAAAAAGGAGTGAAGTTTCATGGCATATTACAATATGGCCGAAACAGAAAAAAGAATTAAGCAGGTAAGGGAGATTTTAAAGGCGAAGAGCCTTGATGCCGCGCTCATTTACTTTGACGAGCTTAATGTAGCTAACGGCTGGTACCTTACCGGTTGGTGCGGACAGTTTGAAAAGGGTTCTGTACTTATCCCTGTTGAGGGTGAGCCGATACTTCTTGGCGGCCCCGAATCAGAGCCTTTTGCAAAAATGAATTCTGCTATAACAAAGGTGAGATGCTTCCCCGTATTTATGGTTCCCGACGAGGAGTATCCTAACGCAACAATTATCAATTTCAAGCAGCTTAACGAGGAGCTTAAGAGTGAGGGAACAGTTCTTAAGAGAATAGGTTTTGTAGGTACTGCAACAATTCCACATCAGGTATACTGCGATTTTGAAGCCGGATTTGACGGTGTGGAAATGGTTGATATTACTGACGAGTATGAAACACTTCGTGCTTACAAGTCTGAATGGGAAGTTGCACAGATTCAGAAGGCAACAGAGCTTTGTGATATAGCTTACGACAAAATGATTGCGGCAATTAAACCCGGTGCATATGAGTTTGAGGTTGCAGCAGCAGGCGAGTCTATCTGCCGTATTAATGGTGCAACAAGCTTTGCTTATTCTACTATTGTAGGTTCAGGAGAAAGAGCAAAGGCGGTTGTTCCCACAGCAACAAATAAGGCTATGGAAGACGGCGAGCTTGTTATGATTGGTATAGCTCCCAGATTTAACGGTTATGCAGGCACATTCGGTGATACAATTCCCGTTAACGGTGTTTACACGCAGAAGCAGAAGGATTTACTTAATCATATGCGCGAAACTTTCCGTCTTACAAGAGAAATGCTTAAGCCCGGTATGACAGGTAGGGAAATAGATGTTCCCGGACGCATCTATTATGAGAAACACGGTCTTAAGGACTATATCGTATGCCCCTTTGCACATTCGATTGGTCTTATGGAAGCAGAAGCACCATTCTTTGGACCTAACGGCGATTTTGTACTTGTTCCCGGAATGACAGTAATGGTTGATGTAAGCTTCTTCGGTCATCCTGACCTTCACGGCGGAAGAATCGAAACAGGCTTTGTTATTACAGAAGATGGCTGTCGTCCGCTTTCACAGAAAATGTGTGACTACTTTATGAAAGACCTTTAATACAAGGAGGAAAAGCATATGGAAGAAAAAGTATTAGGATATAAGCACTATATGTTTATTGATGGCGACCTTCCCGGAAACGGTGATGATATGTCACTTCCCGGTCACGAGGCAATGATGATTACAAACAAAAATACAGAGGATGTACATATTATTGTTAACCTGTATTTTGAAGATAAAGAGCCTGTAAAAGGGCTTCACCTCACTGTTCCGGCAGAGAGAGTAATATGCATCAGAATGGATCTTCCGATTTGTGATGAAAATTATCAGATTCCTTTCGGACAGTATTCAGTAGAACTTGACAGTGACATTGCAGTTTGTGCAAGCTTTGGCAGACTTGACAGACGTCATAATCTAGGTTATTACTCGACGGGTTTCTGTGCAGTATAATAGAGTGTAAAAATTATTACAAGTAGATAAGAATAAGGTTAAAAAAGAGGCTGTAGCAACTCAACTTCAAAATTGAGTTGCTACAGCCTCTTTTTTATGTATAGGAAATTGCATAATCAATGCGGATGAAACGATATTTGCAACAATACAATCAGTTTATTCTTGCAACTTCGGCACACATCAGGAGAAAAGCTCCTACACCGTGCAAGTCGTTTGCTACAGTGGGGCGCTCAATATAACCTTGGTAATCTTTTACTCCGGTACCTACGCATACACCGGTTACAAATACATCGTCGCCTACTCTTTCAAGGCTTGCATCGAGAGCTTCGAAGCACTCATTTGCATATGAACGATAGCTTGCGTCGAAAATTTGCATACGAACTGCTTTTGCAATTGCGGCAGTGTAAAGACTACTACAGGAGTTTTCAATCCAGTTTCCTTCTTTATCACCTTTATCGACAACCTGATACCACATTTTTTTATCGGGATCGCGGTATTTCATAATGTTATGAAGGATTTTAGTTTCAATCTGAATAAGCTTTTCTCTGTCAGGATGATTTTCGGGAGTAAACTGAAGAATGTCCAGTATTGCCACTACATACCAACCAAGTGCGCGTCCCCATACTTCAGAAGAAAGACCGGTTATCGGATCCGCCCAGTCAACCTCTTTTGATTCATCCCAAGCATGAAACATAAGTCCTGAATGTTCGTCGTACATATTTTCGTACATGATAATAGCTTGCTCGATGGCTGTGTTAAGAAAACTTGCTTCACAGTTGAACTGCGCGAATTCTGCTTGTATAGGTCCGCCCATATACAACGAATCAAGCCACATCTGATTCGGATGCATATCTTTATGCCAAAAGCCATTGGCTTTGTTCTTTTTCCAGTTTCTTAAAATTTCCATAAGAGTGTTAAGGGCAATCAAGTATTTTTTGTCGTTTGTTCTCTTATAAAGCGGGAAAAGGAGAATACCAGGCTGAATGTCATCAAGTCTGGTCGGGTCATAAGTGTTGATTGAACCGTCAGGCTGAATGATTGAGTCAACCCATGCCTTGATATATTCGTAGTATTTCTCATTCTCTGTAAGTGAATATATATTCATCATACCTGAAAGGAATACTCCCTGATGATAATGGAAAAGCTTTTCCGGGGGAAGATCTTTTGCGTTAACAAATTTTCGCATCATAGTATTACATAAAAGTGATGCTGTTTCAAGAATACTGTCTTTCATTTTAAAATTCTCTCCTAAAACTGATAATTATGCTTCTGTTGAGCACAATAAAATTATACAATGTGATTTTCGAGTATGTCAAGGATTCCCCAGTATTTGTCAGCTTAATTCGTGTGTTTGTCCGTTGAGTTGAAGGTTGTGAAATGGTATAATAAAATCGTAAAATAGGTACTTTAAGTTTTTCTTTTTTTGAGAATCGATATTCGGCTTATGATAAGGACAGACTAGAGGGGTGCGAAGTGATTTTTCATAAAATACATAATATGATAAACAAATACAGGATTATGTTTGTGATTATTGTATCGTATGCAGTGGTTGCCATACTTTTCCTGTCTACATTCTTTGGAATATATTTTGTCTCTAAAAATACGTTTATTTCTTATTTTGACTATAATGCGAGTGTAATAGCAGATAATATATCTGAAAAATACGATGACAGTGTTGCAAAAAGAAATACACGAGTTGTAAATTCCATATTGTTGAATAGTAATATTCAAAATAATGTTAAAGAGATACATAACGGTGACAATTCGATTGATAATCGTATGATTGTAAGGGGACAACTTGCGAATATTATGCTTGATAGCGATTATCTTGAGGATATTCTTATTTATATAAAAAACAGTAACACAATTGTCTGTTCTTCGGTAATGTGTACTACAAATCAGTACTATACGGCATATGCTGCAGAGAGCTTTTCAACTTATGATGAGTTTTTGGCGTTTTTAAACGAAGCAGAGGTCCCTGACAATTATTATTCGCAGGACTCTATGCAGGCTTTTTCGAGAATTCAGTATAATCTGTATAAGGAAGATGTTGAAATCGGAAAAATAATTCTGAAAAATGATATAGAAGGTTTTTTGCGACCGTTTGTTGACGAAAATTCCGATGTGGTTATTATCCAGAATGATTATGTTATTGCTGCGTCAGATGCAGCTTTAGCAAATGAAATTTTAAATACAAAGTATGCTGATTCATCATTTGAAATAAACGGAAAACATGTTTATAAAAGCAGTAGCAGTGACGGAAGAAGAAAGTGCTTCTATGTTGTGAGCATGGATAAAATGAATAATGCGTATAACACTTACCGCTTTATTGTAATTATAATGAGTATGATTTGCATTCTGCTGTGTATAGTTGTGTGCATTGCGTTTATGTATTTTCATTATATCCCGATTAAAAAGTTTTCTGATTTTATTAAAAGCAGAAAAAAAGATAAAGATGTAGAGTTTAGTTACAGATTATTTTCTGATGCTGCCGATTATATAGAAACAAGTGAAAAATACAACGAAATGAAGCTTGATGAACGAGAAAAAAGTCTTCGTGAAATTTATCTTGAGCAATATCTGGTTTACAAGAAAAATGTTGCTAAAGAAAGTATAAATATCCTTCCGGGACAATTGTGTGCTCTTGCTGTTATAAAGGCTGTGGACTACGAACAGATTTTCTTTGAACAGGTGCAGGGCGGCAACGGTCATAAGCTTGAAATGTCGAATTATATCCTTTTAAATATGTTTGATGAGGAATTTAGAAAGAACTTTTCCGATGTAGTCAAATGCGAAATTAACAATATGTTAGTGTGGTTGTTAGTTTTCGATGAGACTTTTGACTGGAAAAAGTGCATTCGTGATACTGCTGAAAATATTTTGCCTATTGTTAAAAAAGAGTTCAACATACAGTTTGAATGTTACAAAAGCGATGCGCATACTACTGCAGAAAATTTATCAGGAGATTTTGATGTGATTATGATTGAAATTAAACAAAAAACAGAAAAATTACCTTCAGAAACTCTTGGACTGATTGGTGCAGAAGAAAAGAAAATAATCTATCATTTTCCGGAAGCAATTAAAAAACAATTTTATGATAGTGTAGAACATGGAGATGCTAAAAGTGCAACCATAATAATTGACAACATTATTAGAAATAATGAAGAATATATCAATGAAGACATAAACTGTCTGAAAGCATTAGCGGCAGAAATCTATAATACGACAATTCTTAAATTAAGCTGTTTTGATGTTGGTGTAGGCAGACTTTTTGAAGAAAACCGTCTGGGTAAGGACATTATTATGTGTAATGACCGTGGAAGAATTGAAATCGAATTAAAACAGTTTATTGATTATATGTGCGACTTTTTCCTCTCAAAGCAAAATAAGAATGAAAGTGTTTATGTGAGAGCGAGAAGATTTGTATATCAGAACTATAAAAACCCACAGCTTTCAAGCACGATAATAGCAAATGAGCTTGGTTTAAGCCGTGATTATTTCCTTACAGTGTTTAAAAAGGAAAGCGGTATGAAAGCAGCTGATTATATTCATAGAATAAGAGTAGAAGAAGCCTGCGAAATATTAAAGAAAACAAGCCTTTCCATTACAGAGGTAGCAATGCTTGTTGGGTATTCAAATTCAAAGACCTTCTCGAGAGTCTTTGCAAAGGTGATGGGGGTAACCCCGGGAGTGTACCGCGAAAAGCGTAATTAAATAATATTTTCAAAAGCCGCGTTTTCACCGTATTTGAGTGTGAGAACGCGGCTTTTGTCCCTTGTGTAATTTATAGGTGAAATGTTAAAATTATTTTATAAAAGAGATAGACCTCAAAAGGTTGTCTTAAAGTAAAAAGAAAGAAGGTAAAAAAATGAAAAAATTCAGATTGTTGGCAGTTGTCGGAATTTTGTGCTTGTCACTTGTTCTGACTTCTTGTTCCGGACTTGGACTTTCAAAAAAGAAAGTAAGTACGGAAGGGGACACACTCACCTATTGGATGATGTTGTCCGCAACGGACAGAGTAGAAATCCGCAACCTCGCGGAAACTCCTCTCGGAAAGGCTCTTGAAGAAAGAACCGGAATAAAGGTTGAATATATCCATCCCGATGGTGATGAGCAGTTTAACCTTATGCTTGCATCAGGTGATCTTCCTGACATTATTCAGACAAACTGGGTTACAGAATATCCCGGTGGACCGGACAAAGCTATACAGGAAAATCAGATTATAGCTTTTGATGATTTAATGGAGGAATATGCTCCTAATCTTACAAAGTATCTCAAAGAGCATCCCGAAGTAGATAAGCTTGTTACAGCACAGGATGGAAAACATTATATGTTCCCCTTTGTAAGAGGTGATGAGTATCTACTTATTTCTTACGGTCCTGTTGTAAGAAAGGACTGGCTTGACGAACTCGGTCTTGATGTTCCCGAAACAATGGATGACTGGTACAATATGCTGACAGCATTCAAGAGCAAGGCAACAGGGTCTCCTCTTACTACATATCTTCCTCTTGTTAACGGAGTATTCTCATCAGCTTATGGTGCACCACAGACATATTTTGTAGATAACGGCGAAATCAAATACGGACCTATGCTCGATGGCTATAAGGAATGTCTTATGGAACTCAACCGTTGGTATAACGAAGGATTGCTTGATCCCAACTTCATGGGCATAGATCAGAAGATGATAGACAGTGCTATTCTTACAGGTGCCGCAGGTGCTACAGCAGGCTCAGTAGGCAGTGGAATAGGTAAATGGATGGCAGCTGCAACAGATGAAGGTTATGAACTTGTAGCAGCTCCTTATCCGGTGTTGAATAAGGGCGAAAAGGCTATGTTCAGTGCAAGACAGAATTATGCTCCCGGTCTTGGTGCAGCAATTTCTGCAAAGTGTGAGAATCCTGAGCTTGCAATGCAGTTCCTTGATTATTTCTATAGCGAAGAAGGCTCAATGCTTCTTAACTTCGGTATAGAAGGCGAAAGCTATGAGATGATAGACGGATACCCCACATATACAGAGCTTATTACAAAGAATCCCGAAGGAAAGTCAATGGCAGCAATGCTTGGACAGTATGCAAGAAGTGCAACACAGGCACCTTTTGTTCAGGATAGAAGATATATGGAGCAGTATGCAGCTCTTCCGCAGCAGAAGAATGCAGTTGATGTATGGAGCGATACTGATGCTGCAGACCATATTATGCCTCCTATTGTACCTTCAGCTGAAAATAGCTCTGAACTTGCGAAAATACTCAGCGATGTCAGCACTTTTGTAGATGAGTATACAATCAAATTTGTAGCAGGACAGGTCTCCTTTGATGAATGGGATACATATGTTTCACAGCTTAAGTCACTAAAGGTAGAAAGAGCTATTGAAATTTATCAGGAAGCATACGATAAATTTCAAAAGAACTGATTAGGAAAGAATGAGGAAAATAATGAATTGTGAGATTGCATCAAAAAAGACTGTAAAACAAAAAAGCTTTACACGTCGTCTGGGTGATGATTTACGAAGAAACAAGGTGTGCTATTTGATGGTGTTGCCTGCGCTGATATTCTATATTATATTTGCGTATAAACCAATGTATGGCGCAATCATTGCATTCAAAGACTTTACACCTTCTTTGGGAATTCTTGATAGTCCATGGGCAGGCTTAAGACATTTTCGGGAATTCTTTGAATCTTTCTATTTTGGAAGAGTTATTAAAAACACGCTAGTTATAAGTTTGTCGTCGATACTTTTCGGATTTCCGGCACCGATTATCCTGGCACTTCTTTTGAATGAGTTGAGAAACAAGAAATTTGCCAAGGTGGTACAGACAGTATCCTATGTTCCACACTTTATTTCTATGGTTGTAGTCTGCGGTATGATTAAGCAGTTTACAATGGATAGCGGTATCATAAATGATGTTATTGCATTTTTTGGTGGAAAAAGAGTGTCTATGCTTAATAATCCTTCATACTTTGTTCCTGTATTTACAATTTCAAACATATGGCAAGGTATGGGATGGCAGTCAATTATATATCTTGCTGCATTGACATCTGTTGATCCAAGTTTATATGAGGCGGCAGAGGTTGACGGTGCAGGAAGGTTGAGACAGGTTTTTGCAGTAACACTTCCTGCAATAATGCCGACAATAATGACGATGTTTCTTTTAAAGATTGGTAACATACTTAATATTGGTTATGAAAAAATAATTCTTCTGTATAACCCCGCCACTTACGAAACAGCAGATGTTATATCATCATTTGTTTATCGTAAGGGTCTTCAGGAATTTAACTGGAGCTTTTCTTCAGCGGTTGGTCTGTTTAATTCTGCTATCAATCTTGTGCTTCTTATTTCATCCAACTATATAAGTAAGAAGCTGGCAGATACATCACTGTGGTAGGAGGAGAGAATAGTGAAGAAAAAAATTAATGTTTTTGATTTGATAAACTATATCATAACAGCATTAGTGGCTTTGATATGTGTGTATCCTATTTACTATGTTGTTATGGCATCGTTTTCAAACCCGTCACGTCTGATGCAACATAATGGAATACTTCTTGCGCCTCTTGGCTTTGAAGCAGGAGCATATAAAGAAATTTTCAATAATCAGATGATAATGGGAAGCTTTCCGAACACTTTTCTGATCCTCATAATCGGTGTGGCAATCAGCATGGTAATAACAAGTATGGCAGCTTATTTCTTTTCAAGAAAGGATATAATGCTTCAAAAGCCTCTGTTTATGCTTGTGCTTGTTACAATGTTCGTAAGCGGGGGACTCATTCCTCTTTATCTGACAGTTTGTGAACTTGGAATTGACGACACACTTTGGGCGGTAATTCTGCCAACAGCACTTACTACATATAACCTGATTGTTTTAAGAACAGGCTTTATGGCAATTCCCGAATCGCTTATCGAATCGGCGAAGATTGATGGTGCAAACGATTTTACGATATTAGTCAGAATAGTAATTCCACTCGCAAAAGCATCGCTTGCAGTTATATTGCTTTATTATGCTGTGGATAATTGGAACAGCTGGTTTAATGCAAGTATTTTCCTGCGAGATAAGTCTCTTTATCCGCTGCAGCTGGTGTTAAGGCAAATTCTTCTTTCCAACCAGACAGATTCTATGGTTGGAGGCGCCGATATGGGTGATTACGAGAGCTTTTCTGAAACTATCAAGTATTCAGTAATATGCGTGGCAACTCTGCCGATACTTGTTATCTATCCTTTCTTGCAGAAGTATTTTGCAAGCGGTGTAATGATTGGTGCTGTTAAGGGATGACACCGTGAAGCGAGTCCGTAAGGACGAAGGTGAACGGTAAGGTATCCCTTAAGGCAGAATTTCCCGTGAGGTAGCACCCACATACCGGTGCGTAGCGAACGGCAGAAATTCACGGCTAAGGGCAGGACAACAAGGTTGTCCGTAAATGACCCCTTAACGCGAGTATTTTTAAACAAAATTTAATTAAAAAATATAAATAAGGGAGAGATTTTAATGAAAAAATTTCTTGGAATTTTTCTTGCTATGGTAATGGCAATATCTGTATTGTCACTGCCTGTAATAGCAAAACCCCATGCAACACTTGACTCAAACTTAAAGCCGGTTAAGGATGTTATTGTGGAATTTGAGTTCAATAACAGCGATTATTACTGGGCAAATTATGCAGGTGGAACAGGTACCTTCTACTATACCGGAGGAAGTAATGCTTCTACAGCTACCGATGCAAATATAAGCAGTGATGGATTTCTTTCTGTAAATGGTGAAATTACAATGTACTTGAGAAACCCTGCAGATAATGGTACTGGATGGGCTGCAAATGCATCAGACTACGATGTTGAAAGCAACTTACTTCGTGACACTTATGTTACAGAGTTTGATTTTATGCTGCCTGCGGCACCGGCATCAAACATGAATAACTTTTTCTGTGCAAATTCTAATAGTGGACAGGGAACCTCTAACGGACCGAAATTAAGATTGACGAGTAGCAGAAATATTAATGTAGAACATGGAAGCGGTTCTCTGCTTACAGTAACCCCCTCTGCGTTAAAATTGAATAGTTGGTATACTTTGAAGATGGTTAATAATCTCAAAGACCAAAACTACGATTTGTATCTCGACGGAATTTTAATTGGTGATGATTTACAGTATTCTGACGGTAAATTAGAAGCAACTGTTTTCAACAAACCTTTCGCAGTTAATACAACGTGTTCAAACGGTACTGTTGGGAATATTTATGTTGATAATTTAAAAATCTACAAAGAAGTCGCAGGAAGAACTACCTTCGCAGCAGATGATTTTTCAGGTGACGGAGTTGACCAGACTTATAGTGAAAGTTCAGAAATCAGAAACTTTGCCGGACTTGCACTTGATCCAAGAACTGGCAAGCAGAATGGTGTAAAAATAGATGCAGCTAATGACCGTGCAGAATTTGCTGCCGGAGCAAACCTTGCGATTATTCCTATAACTGCATGGCCAACAGTTAATACCGATGCAGATGCAATTGCAGGACAAAAACAGCTCGCAGTAGAATTTGATTTTACTCCGACAGCTGCAAGTGTCGGTGATTTTTATAATATCGGTGATGCAACAGGAACACATTATGGACTTATTCTCTCTGCAAATAACGGAGTTATTACTGCAAAGGCAGGCAGAGCAGGTGATGTTACTCCTTCAAGCGCTAATGTCGGAATAGACCTTGCTTCTTTTGAAGCAAATGAAACCTACAGAATTAAGGTATATGTTGACCTTGATAAGAAATTCACACAAAATCTTACCGGCAATTCAACAGAAACAAACAACAAGGAGCATACACGTTCAGGTTTGGCTGATGTGTATATTGATGGTGTGCTTGTAGGTGCAGAGATTCCTCTTCGTTATAATTGTAATAGTGCAACTAATGCAAGCTATGACATAACCAACCTTGGAAAACCCTTTGCAGCGAACGGTGGTGCAACTGCTACATACTACATTGACAATCTTGCAGTGTATGCAGATGTAAGGGACAAGGTGCTTTCAGGCGCAATTAACGCAGTTGACGAAAAGGTTTCTGCAAAGAGCATTGAACTTCCTTCGTCAACAGAGGATGGCTATGCAATCACATGGGTAAGCAATAGCGATGCAATTGATATTTCAGGAAATACTGCAACAGTTACAAGTACAGCTGCAAATCAGTCTGTAACTCTTACAGCAACAGTGGCAGATACCGATAATCAGCTTACTGTAAACGGTAAAATTAATGTGATTGTTCCTCCCGATTACGAAGTATATGTTAAGTATGCTAACAGTGAAGACAATGCAACCGGCAACCTTGAAGAAGCCGTAAAGCTTGTAAATGCAGAGTTCCGGGATAACTATAACACAAGTAAGGATGCAGATATTATTGCAGCTGTATATGACAGTGCAAACGGTAATAAGCTTATTACTTGCAAAGTATTCAAATCAGCAGTGAGCGGAACAGTTAATCCTATTGGTATAGATCTTGCAGAAGGTTATATCGTAAAGATTTTCCTTCTGTCAGGTGATGACACACTTGTTCCGGTACCCTTCACGCACAGATTTGCTTATTAATTAAACCAAATTTACTATAGGGGTGAACTATTCACCCCTATAGTAAAAACATAATGCCGATACTTGGAGAAACCTATATGAGATACAGATTTTTAAGATTTCCGGGAGGAAAAGAAAAGGCAGTAACCTTAAGCTACGATGACGGAAAAGCAGAGGATATCAGATTTTCTGAAATTGTAACTGAATATGGATTAAAATGCACGTTTAATCTAAATAGTGAAAAACAGCGAGAATTCTTTCTTACAAAGGCTGAAATTGAAGAATATTTTTTAAAAAACGGTCACGAGGTAGCTGTTCACGGAGCTTACCACAAGGCAGAGGGATGTCTTCGTCCGATAGAGGGAATAAGAGATGTTCTTGACTGCAGACTGGAGCTTGAAAATAAACTCGGTATAATCATCAGAGGAATGGCATATCCCGATACGGGTGTTTCTGTAATTTTAAATCAGACTTCTTATGATGAAATAAAACGATATTTAAAAGAGCTTGATATTGTATATGCACGTACAATAAACGGAGATAACAATTCATTTATGCTTCCCGGCGACTGGTATGCATGGATGCCTACGGCACATCATTCAAATCCACATCTTTCGGAATACATAGATGAATTTATGTCGATAGATTTAAAGAGGGGGATTTTCCCTGCAGGGCATTACCCACGACTTTTCTATATGTGGGGACACAGCTTTGAATTTGAGAGAGAAAATAACTGGGAGTTGCTTTACCGTATCTGCGATAAGCTTGCAGGAAACGAAAACGTATGGTATGCAACCAACATTGATATATATGAATATGTAAACGCATACAACAGACTTGTGTACAGTGCTGACGGCACTATTATTTACAATCCTACACTATTTGAAATTTGGTTTTATAGTGACGGTGAGATTTATAAAATTTCACCGGGAGAAACATTGAAAATACAGTAGGTTTTGTATAAGAAATGGGGGATAGTTTAATGAGAAAAAAACGGCTTTTGGCTTTGGTATCATCGCTTTGCATGATAGCAAATATCGTAGTAGTTTTTTCATACCTGCCTTTAAATGCAGAAGCTGCTGATATTTTTACGGCAGACAGCAAAAACGCATACGTTTTGCTTGATAAGCAAGCGGAGGAAAACAATTGTGAATTTCTTGACGGTATGGAAATGGGAATTTCTGATGCATCACATCTGCTTTACAACGAGGTTTCCCAGGAAGCGGGAGTAAACGGAAGAAAATTCTATGCAGCAAATTTGCTTTCCATTAAGCTTGATGAGGGCTTCTGCGAGAAAGGTGATAGTGAATTTCTTGTTACTGTTGTCTATTACGACTATGGACCCAAACAAGGTAGATTCTTTTTTGAATACCTTGACGAAACAGGTGCTTCACATACTAAAACTATTATAAAGCCCGGTAATGTTCAGCGCTTTAACGCAGAAACTATTTATATAGGTAATATGGATGCGAAAAAGCAGTTTCAGGAAACCGGAGCAACATTCCAGATAAGAACGAATGGTCAGAACCTTTTTAAAAAGGTTGAAGTTCTGAACCTTTCCAAATTCAAGAGGGAAGGAAAACAAATAAAAGAACTTGGTGTACTTCCTTCAAAAAATTCTTTAACAGAACTGACATCCTTGCAGATAATCAAGGAAGATATGGCGGAAAGCTTAAGTCAGAAAATTGGTGAAAGCACCACTGTTTCTGATGCAGTTATGCTCCTTTCCACAATAAGCGGAAAAAGCGATATTGCACTTCCTGATGGGCACAAGAATGAGGATTTTATTACTCAAGGAGCACTTCTTGACTTGTTCCTTAAAGAACTGGAACTGAACCGCGGGGAAAAATCAGCGGTAGATTATGCTCTTGAAATGGGTGTTATAAGTAACGAAGATATGTTTTATAATGACAGTGTTTTTGCGTGCAACTACAACTTGATTGAGCTTGTATATAATACACTTTTCTATGTGCAGGCAGACGATAGTTCAATGCTTGAAAAGCTGGCATCAAACAACTTCTTTGACAACGATATACTAGTATCAAACGAAACACTGATTGCACTTACATATAAAACACCCAAAAAACTTCCGTATCAGACCATAACGGAAAATGAAACGGGGCAAACCTACTACTATATGAATATTTGTGGTATTCCGACAATCAGAACTTACGTTACCGCGCAAAGCTGGACGAGCGACGGAAAAAGCTTTGTCTGCGGATTCCAGTCAGGACTGATGTTTTTGTATAATACAGAAACACAAATGCTTACTTATATAGACAAAACACTGGCATCAACACAGCTTGCTGCTATGGTAGGCACAGATGATTATGTATACTATGCAAAAGTTAATGATGCAGGTGAGTACGGCATATGGAAAGCTGATTTGACAAAAGCTCCTGTAAAGCCTGAATTTATCTGCAACAGTATAGATAAAAACTCTCTCGGCCTTGTGCATCTTACAAATGACTGTAAATACATTTCAGCAGAAATGTATGCTCCGGGTAACACGAAAGAAAGCATAACCGGAAGATATAGTGTAGAGGATAAGGAATGGGTAACCTTCAAGCAGGAAAGCTTTCCGTATTCTCCGGGAAGAACGCATGATATTATTAACCCTGTATATCCAAACCTTGTTTCCTTCTGTCATGAGATTAACGGTGTAAACGCGGTATATCTTTACGACAGAATATGGCAGGTAGATTTAGATACTATGCAGGCGCATAATGTATTTAAACAGGGAATACGCCCAACCGGAGCCGCAATTCAGGGTGCAACTCACGAAATCTGGTCGGTCAACGGAGAGTATATGTACTTTATCGCTTATGATATGCGTAGCTACAATGTTGACCCTCTGGGAGACATCCCGGCGGTTGTCCGCTTCGATAAGGATGGGTCTCACAGAAAATATTATTACACAAATGATTCAATTCTTCATCAAAATAAACACTGTGCTCCAAGCGGAGATGACAAATATGTTGTTGCGGACGGGGACTATGTTGTAATCATCAGCACAGAAACCTGGGAGATATTCCCCATATCAAGATACGAATGGAATGGACAAGCAAGCCATCCTTACCACGGTCACGCAGTTATAGCAAGAAACCATTACAAGGTTAACTGGGGCGGTCAGGATGCGTACGGAATGCTTGGTGTAAAGTGGTTTGATTTTACAGAGCTTGTTTCTTCACAGGCAAAGGGCGGTCACTACAATATTGGTGAGAATGTCAACTGTGCAAGCTACGAAGATCTTGAGTGCGAAACTATACAGTTGAATTACAGAGGAAAGAATGCTGTTAAAGCAAATATTGGAAATTCAGTTTATCTTGATATTTCAGAAGAACTTATTGATACGGATAACGGAAGTATTAAGTTAAGTTTTGACTATTTTGATAACGGGTATCAGCCGATTGAGATTACATATACATCCGGAGTAAATGATGATAATGACCGTTACAGAATTTTTAATGCAACAAAGGATGTCAGAAGAAAAAATACCAAGCAATGGAAGCACGCGGAAATAGTTATTGAAAGCGGCAACTTTGAAGACATCGGAAAATTCAATACCGATATAAAAATTAGCGGTGTAAGCGGAACAGTATATTTGTCAAATGTAAAGGCATCATTGCCGGAGGATAAATAACAGAGGGTGAATAGTATGAAAAATTATTTAAAAAGCATTATTTGTTTAATTCTGATTGCCCTGCTGTCTTTTAGTACAGCAATGGCAAGCGAAGAAGAAATGCAGGCAGACTGGTACGGTGATTACAGTGCAATGGAGCTTGTTGTTACCGTAAAAGCACCTGCTGATTACATACAGAATGTGACTGTTGTGATGTTTCCAAAAGGTGCCGAAGAAAGCTTTGCAGCATACAGCAGAGTAGAAGAAATTACTGTTGACGGAAAAGAAGAAAAAACCGTCAGATTCAAAATTGCTGATGACCTTACCGCGCTTGACGGCATATATACGGTAAAGCTTCAGGGAAACGGAAACTATGATAATTTAAAAAACAGCGCACAAATAGATGTATGCGTTATGCCTCCCAATAATGTAGAAATATTACTTGGTGAAATTAATGCAGTATCACCCAATGTAGAAGGCATTACAGCATTGAAGGGTTATATGGAGGATGTGTCAGCAATACTGCAACTTGAGGGTGTATCTGAAGCAAGCGATGTAAGAATAGGTGATATAATAAGCATTCGTGATAATGATTTTGCTTCAAACAGTAAAGAGTTTGCAAGTCTTAATGATGTGGAAAAAGCATGGAGAGTATCCAAGCTACTTGAGTATCTTTCAACAGATTCTATAACTACAGAGGGACTTGAAGCAGAATATGTTGAACTATCCGATATTTTGTCTGTTGCAATGACTGACGAGGATTACACCGACAGAAAAACAGATGTATACACAAATATTATCAATATGAGAAATCTCCATAACGACGGTGCAGGAATAAAAAGCATCGCTGATGCTGAAGACGTTTTCAACGAGGCAACTGCAGTTGCGTTTGTAAACGCATCAACAGTTGATATTTTAAATGAGTATTTAAGTAAGTATATTACCACACTTGGTATAGATAACAAAGTGTATTCCAAATTCTGTGAGTTGTCGACCGGAAACAGACAAAAGGTATTAAGACAGCTTGTGAACAAGAGCTTTGCCAGTGCAGTAGCTGTTGCAGATGCATTTGATACCGCAGTGTCAGGGTTAGAAGAATCCTCCGGAGGTTCAGGTGGAGGCGGTTCCGGCGGAGGTGGATCAAGTGGAAGCCTGGGCACCAGCGGAGAAGGTGTTGGAAATCTTGGAGGAGTTTCTTCAGGCGCCACACAGCCTTTTCCCGAAACCCCTGCTTTGTCAGAAAGCTTTGCTGACATTGGTGCTTCTCATTGGGCATACGGTTATATAAACGAACTGAAAGAAACCGGCATTATATCAGGATATTCGGACGGAAAGTTTTATCCCGATAATGCAGTAAAAAGAGAAGAATTTGTAAAAATGATTGTTCTTGCAGCAGATATGTATTCTATAGACAGCGAATGTGAGTTTAATGATGTTCCTGTGGATAACTGGTGCTTCAGTTATGTTGCCTCTGCAACTAGTAAAGGAATCATAAACGGTATTGGCGATGGATATTTCGGAGTTGGCATGAATATTTCCCGAGAGGACGTAGCCGTAATTGTAGATAGAATTCTTGAAAAAATCGAAATATCTATAGGCAGTGTAGATGCAAAAGAATTCAGTGACAGTGCAGCAATAAGTGACTATGCTGCTGAAAGTGTTGCTAAATTAGCCTCAATGGGTATTTTAAACGGATTTGAAGATGGTAGCTTTAATCCAAAAGGAAATCTTACACGTGCAGAGGCTGCAAAAATTATATCTGTAATTACCGAGTATATTAAGAAGTAACAGGCAGGAAGTGAATTATATGAAAAAAATCAGAAAGAGACTGTATTCTTTGCTGATGGCAACAGTGCTGGTTATAAGCTCAATTGCTGTTTTTGCGCAGGATACAAATATTACCGAAACCGGATTTGTTCCAATGACTGCACAGGAGTATGATGCGCTTTGCTCAATGGAGCTTCTTACCGAGGATTTACTGAATATGAGCGCAAATGCACCCGTGTCACGTGCACAGTTTGTGGGTGCATTGTATAAGCTGGCAGGATATTCTGAAGTTGATATGGATACTCCATTTGTGGATGTGAATGATGACACTCCATATAAGAACGCAATTTCATATTTTTATAATACAAAAATAATTAACGGGACAAGTAGCACTACTTTCAGTCCAAATAGTACTATAAGCTATTATCAGGCAATAAAAGTTATAGTTGATTTTATGGGATATAAAGTAGAAAATACAGGTACCGGAGAATACTCCGGACATCTAGGAGCAGCATATCGGTACGGACTTGTAAAAGGAATAAAAGCAACTTCTTTCGAAGACGCACTTTCTGCTGAAGCAGCAGTTGTATTGCTGTACAATTGTGCTATCGCAGAATTGCCGGAGACTTTTATATACAAAAATGACGGTAATGCCTTAAACAGAGTTAACGAGGATATTTGTATTTTGTCGGCATATCATGGAATATATTCAAACAGAGGAAGAGTAGAGGTTTCTTATAACGGAGAGCTTGCTCTTGGAGAATATGTTGTAATTGGCAACAGGACATATTACACTGGCGGAAAAGACTTTTCTGAATATCTTGGTTTAAAGGTCAGATATTTCAGTAAGTCTGACAGTGTAACAGATGTGCTGTTATGGGTTGTACCCGAACAGTCAAATTCAATCCTTACTATTACTGCCGATGAGCTTCTTACTGATGACAGTGAATATGATTTTGACAAGATTGTTTATAAAAAGGGTAAAAAATCTTTTGCGGAAATTGATTTATACGCAGACATAATTTACAATAATGCCATTTGTAATAATTGTACGATAGAACAGCTCAAGCCCGGAGTTGGTGATATAACTCTGATTGATAATAATTCAGATCTCGTGTATGATACAGTAATCGTGCGTGATTATAGGAATATTTTTGTTGGTGCTGTTTCTGTTGTTGAGAAATTTATTGCAGATAAGTACGGTTCGCCCATTATGCTTGACGAGTATGAATACGTTAAAATCATAAAAGATGGCGAAGAAATTACTCTTAATGAATTGGCAAACAACTGCGTGGTTTCTTGCCTGCAAGGACCTGACAAAAAGTTCTTGTACGTATATGTAAACGATTCCGGAAAGCGAGAGATTTTACGCACTGTTTCTTCTGATGCAGACAAAACTCTTTATGGCTTTGACAGCGGTGAGTATGCCCTTACAGATGAGCTTATTAAAGTCATGAATGAGAAAAAGTATGAAACACCTGAAATTAAAATCGGTAATACCTATGCATATTTTCTTGATATAGCGGGAAATATTGCGGCAATTACAGAGGTTGATAATGGTTGGCAGTATGCATATCTGATTTCTGTTTACCCAAATAATGATGCGCTCAGAAGTGATAGTGTGTGCGTAGAAATGCTGCTTCAGGACGGAACAGAGACGATTGTAGTTACAGCAAAAAAGCTTAAGATTGATGGCTTGAAAAATAAATGTGGTAAGGATTTGCCGGAAGACAGAATTAGAGAAGTTGTTAAAGTTTCCTTTAACTCTGACGGCGAGCTTAAAGAGATTGATTATGCAGAGGTGCTTGATGAAGCGGTAAATCCTTTTGGGTATGATAAAACAAGATTTACCATTGATTATCCTGAAGTAAATACTATGTATTTCCGAAATTATGTATTTGCAAACAGATATACCATCAGCGGAAATACGGTTTGCTTTGCAGAGTTTGCAGATCAGGACGGTGGTCTTGATTATGGCATAGTCAGCATAGGAGAAATTCCCAGCAACACAACTTATACAAATCTCAAAATATATGATTGCGATGAATATCGCGATATTGGGGCATTATGCATTAACTTAAACAGGCGGGATCGTTTTAATTCAGGACATATATTGCTGGACCGTATAGTTCATGTTCGGGGAGAAGACGGAGAATTCTATCCGCAGCTTATTGGTCTTGTAAATGGAAATGAAGTAAAATATACACTTGAAGATGAATCGCTTATTTCAGGGCTGAATTTAAAAAGAGGCGATATTGTCAGATGCTCAACTTTCCTGAATGTAGTTTACAGTGTAGAACTTTTCACAAGGTTAAGTGATGAAAACTGGCCTCTTGTAGATACTACAAATCTGGGAAGTCAGTCAGAATCAAGAGTTATGGGTTATCTGTATTCAAATAACGGAAGCAATATTGTTCTGTATAATCCTAACGGTTGGACTTATGGAGGAAAACTTCTCGTAACAAGAGCAACAAGTGCCTTGTCAAACTTGCGTATATCAGTATATGACAAGAAAACAGACACAGTTTATCCGGGAAGTGCAAAAGACCTTTATCATACAACAAGTCCCCAGCTTGACGGAAGCATTGAAATGGCCGATTTTTCAAAACGGGTATTTATATGGAGAGAAAATGTAAACATTGGAGAAATTATCGTTGCACTTTATTAAAATATAGGGCAAAAGGTGAATGCTATGATTAAAAGAAATAAAAAAATTATAAAAGCACTGTTTATTTCAATATGTATTATTGTTTTGAGTATGAATGCTTTTGCATCCAATGATGAGTGGCTTACTGTGTATACAGAGGACTATTCGTCATCAGATGAAGTGATTACAGATGGAATAACAAAAGAAGGGACTTCTTTTTCAGCAGAGATTAAGGATGAACAGTTGGTTGTAAAATCAGATGCTCTTTGTTATTACCGCGTTCAGGATGCTGAAATTGAAAACCTTAACAGCGATGCCAATTCCCACGGTATGTCAGTACAGATATACAACAATAGTTGGGTATGTACAAAAATAGAAGATTCAGGAGACGGAGTTGTATATACTGCAAAAAATACAAACGGCATTCTTGTTGAGGAGCAGGGCGGTCTCAACTCGCTTGGAACAGTACGAATAAAAACAAGCACTAAAACAGACCGTAACAACATTATGTTTAATGTTGACCCTTCTCTTTTCAAAAGCACTGACAACAGTTTTATTATGAAAATCAAATACTATACTCCCGACGGTCTTGATAAGCTTCAGCTATCATATCGCGATTCAAGATATGACAGCAAGGATAAGACTGTAACAGTGTATGATGTAGGTGAAAGTGACGAAGTAAATCAGTGGAATACAAAAACTATCAATATAACAGATGCTGATTTTACAAAGCCCGTTACAACTGCAGTTTATAATTTCAGATTTACGGGGATAGGAAACGGTGCAGTATATATCCATAGCATAGAACTGTACAAAGCAGAAGATACTGTTTCGGATGATGCGGAAAATTCAGTTTTAGAACAAAAAATATCTGAAACTCCGATTTATGGAAACTCAAAGCTGGAATATGATATGATTCTTCCTTCAGGGGTTCGCTGTGCAGATGACTGTGTAGCAGATGAAAACTGTATAACAGCAGAATACAACGAAGGAAAAAATGTTATGTCTGTAAGTATGGCTGACAGTAATAACGTCGAATTTTCAGCCCTGCTGTATGAGCTTGAAGGAAGTAACGTTAACCTTTATGCAAAATCATCCGATGAAGATGGAATGAATAACAACGTATTGATATATCAGGGTGATATTGCAGATAGAATCCTTTCTTATTCAATGGAACTTGATATGAAAGAGGGAACTTATCTGGTAGAAATCTATGAAGACGGTGAAGAACTGACTCTTATAGAAAACGGTCCTTTTGCAGTTTGCAACAAAGAGGAACTTGAACTATACTGCAAAACCCAGTATATAAAAATAAACCATAGTAATTCATCAGAGGCTTTGTATAGTGTATTTGATAACATAAAAGTATCAAGCCAGGTTAATGTAGATTATGAATCTGCGGCAAAGGATTTGGATGCTATAAATATCCCTGCAGAAGTGAGAGAGGATTTCGACCTTCCGGTAACAGGTAGTATCAATTTAAGTGATATTAGCTGGGAATCAAACGATCCTGCTATTGAAATCAGTGGAAGCCTTGCAATTGTGACAAGAAGCGAAAATGAAGCAATAGTTACACTGAAAGCCATAGCGGACTGTAACGGAATGGTTGCCGAAAAGGAATTTGAGGTAGTTGTAAAATCTCTGGAAGGCATCTATGCTGCTGTTGCTGATTGTAATGGTTACTTTGAAAGTGATGGAACTATAACAGCGGATGCTACATTGGTGCACCCCGGGACTTCAGGAGCATCGTCAGTAACATTTGCAGTTCTTTCGATTGACTCTGCAACCGGGAAAATATGCAACAGCCAATATATTACCTATGATATTACGAACATATACGGAGAAATGTATCTCGGTCCAATTCGCGGAATGGATGCAAAAGGCGGAAACACTGTAAAATGCTATCTCTGGGACAATAATAATAAATCATTCGCTAACAACATTCCCGTTGTACGAAATTTTAAAGCCGAAAGCAAGGTTAAGGGTGTTGGCCTTTCATGGGAAGGATATGACGATAACACTGCCATTGAATTCTATGAAGTATACAGAAACGGTGAAAAAATTGCAGAGGTTTCAGCAGAAGAAAGCAATGTAAGTTTTCTGGATAAAAGCGCAACAGGTAGTAATAACTCTTATTCAGTGATTCCGGTTGATACAAACACAAACAAAGGCGAAGAGGTAGCTGACGAAAGTAAACACGGAAAAATTAAAATGGAATATTATCTTGTGCCTTACGGTGAAGGAGAAGCAGAGATAAATGCAAATGGAAACGGCATCTCCATGCTTCTGAAAACCTCTGAAACAAGTGCAGGGTACACAAAATACAATGAAAAAGGAAGAATTATTCCTTCCGGAAAGTATATTCCGTTATTGGTTTCAGACACTATGCCTAAAAATAATATAGCAATAGAATTTACATACAAGGCAAATGCAAACACTAAACTTCAGGTGTTATACAATACAAATCAGGGAATTTCTGAATTTGCAGGAGACTCCCATACTGTAACAGAAAGCGAAAGCGGAAAGTGGCAGATATTTACGGCAAGATTAACAGATGCAAATCTTGAGATTGTTACCGGTAAAATGAATCATGCTCATTTTGCGCTTCAGGCACTCGGTGGAGAGGTGCTTCTGAATAAGATAGAAATAATTGAGCTTTCAAAATACGAATAATCATTAAAAATCCGAGGAAATATTATGAAAAATTACTTCAAAAATGTACTTATACTACTTTTGATAGTTAATCTATCACTTCCGCTTGTAAGCACAGCAGCATCAATTGACGATGCTGCTGTGCCAACTGTATATGTAATCGGTGACTCAACTGCAGCTGATTATGGAAATACCGGAGAATACGATATGACAGGCTGGGCACAGGTTCTTTATAATTATATGACGGATGCCTATATGATTGAGGATTATGCAGAACCCGGTGCAAGCTCTAAAAGCTTTTACAACAGTGATTATCTCTGGGGTGCTGTCAAACCAAAAATCAGCCAAGGCGACTATGTGCTGATTCAATTCGGTCATAATGACAGTAAGACTACTATATCAGAAGAGGATACAACAACTGTACCTGACCCGAACAGATATACATCACCAACAGAAAGTACAGAAACAGAAGGCTCTTTTAAGTGGTATCTGAATAAATTTGCAGAGGAAGTACGCGAAAAAGGTGCAACACCTGTATTTGTGACATCAATTGAAAGAAGAAACCACGCACTTTTAAAGATTGCAAATCCTGATACATATAACAGCGGACTCTACAGCTATGTAACTGCGATGAAAGCACTGGGTGCAGAAATCGGTGTTCCGGTAATTGATTTGCATACAGAAAGTATTGATTTGATTTCTGATTATGAAACGGCGGAAACAGGATCATCAGAAAATCTCTTTATGATTTCGGTAGATCCGTCAACGAATGACAATACTCATCTTACGCAAAAAGGCGCAATGGAAATAGCAAAAAGATGTGCAGAGCTGCTTTCAGCACATAATGATGAGCTTTTGCTGACTCTTAAAAACTATCTTGTTGAAGATATAGACAGTGTAGAATTTTCACAAAAGCTTTTCAGAATTGAAGAAAACTTTGAAAATCCTTCACTTGCGGGGACAAGTATTGCAAACGGTTACAATGGCTGGCAAATTCAATCATCAAGTCCCAGCTGGTCAGACAAAGATATAGTGTTTAATCAGGAAACACCGGATAATATGACCGCAAAATTTACGGCAAAAATTGCAGACCCTGCTGATGAAAATCAAGTGGATAAAAACAGAAAGCTTCGTTTTCTTAATTATGATTTATCAAAGGTAACAGGTTCAGATTATTTTAAGCTTGAGTACAGTGTTAAGTCAAATGGTATAGCAAATGAATTTCAGGTTATAATAAACGGAATATTTGCAGGAAATGTAGACTTTAACACCCTTAAAATTGCAGGCAAAGTTTATGAAGGTTCTGCTGACAGCAACGGGTGGTACAACATTAAATTTGTTGGAAGCATTAAAAGCGGAAGAACTTACATTTATGTAAATGATGTTCTCCATAAAGAGACTATAAATTCCTGGAGCAGCGGACTTGGACTTATTCAGTTTGGACTTGTCAGAACAATATGCAGTGGAGCTGATATAGAGCTTGACAATATAAAAATCGCTTTCATTACGGAAAAAGAATTTTATAATGAGTCTGAAATAGATGATAGTTCAAATAATGAAATACCAACTGTATATGTAATTGGTGACTCGACTGCAGCTGATTATGGAAATACCGGAGAATATGATATGACAGGTTGGGCACAGGTTCTTTATAATTATATGACGGATGCCTATATGATTGAGGATTATGCAGAACCCGGTGCAAGCTCTAAAAGCTTTTACAACAGTGATTATCTCTGGGGTGCTGTCAAACCAAAAATCAGCCAAGGCGACTATGTGCTGATTCAATTCGGTCATAATGACAGTAAGACTACTATATCAGAAGAGGATACAACAACTGTACCTGACCCGAACAGATATACATCACCAACAGAAAGTACAGAAACAGAAGGCTCTTTTAAGTGGTATCTGAATAAATTTGCAGAGGAAGTACGCGAAAAAGGTGCAACACCTGTATTTGTGACATCAATTGAAAGAAGAAACCACGCACTTTTAAAGATTGCAAATCCTGATACATATAACAGCGGACTCTACAGCTATGTAACTGCGATGAAAGCACTGGGTGCAGAAATCGGTGTTCCGGTAATTGATTTGCATACAGAAAGTATTGATTTGATTTCTGATTATGAAACGGCGGAAACAGGATCATCAGAAAATCTCTTTATGATTTCGGTAGATCCGTCAACGAATGACAATACTCATCTTACGCAAAAAGGCGCAATGGAAATAGCAAAAAGATGTGCAGAGCTGCTTTCAGCACATAATGATGAGCTTTTGCTGACTCTTAAAAACTATCTTGTTGAAGATATAGACAGTGTAGAATTTTCTGAAAAACTTTTTTGGTTTAAGGAAAGTTTTGAAAATTCGTCACTTGCGGGGACAAGCATCGCAAACGGCTATAACGATTGGAAACTACAAACATCAAGCGATAGCTGGTCAGACAAAGATATAGTGTTTAATCAGGAAACACCGGATAATATGACTGCAAAATTTACGGCAAAAATTGCAGATTCTTCTGATGAAAATCAGGTGGATAAAAACCGAAAGCTTCGTTTGCTTAACTATGATTTATCAAAAGTAGCAAGGTCAGACTATTTTGAGCTTGAATACAGTGTTAAGTCAAATGGTATAGCAAATGAATTTCAGGTTATAATAGGCGGAATATTTGCAGGAAATGTGGACTTTAATACCCTTAAAATTGCAGGCAAAGTTTATGAAGGTTCTCCTGACAGCAACGGATGGTACAACATTAAATTTGTTGGAAGCACCAAAAACGGAAAAACTTATATATACGTAAACGATGTTCTCCATAAAGAAGCTATAAACATATGGACTGACAAACTTGGACTTATTCAGTTTGGACTTGTCAGAACAATATGCAGTGGAGCCGATATAGAGCTTGATAATGTCGGTATAAAGTTTATTACGGAAGAAGAATTCTGTGATATAACGGGTGCTTTGCCTCAAGTTATAAAAACCACAAAGATTATAAAAGAAAACAATAGCCTTACAGGAATTTCTGTTGAAGCAGGTTATGTTCCAAAGAACTCGCAGAAGCTTATTGTAGCGGTATTTTCTCAAACAGAGGAAAATTCATTAAAAGGGGTTTCATCTGCTGTTGTGAATGAAGAAGGAGCATATGATATTTTCTTTGAAAATCCTGTTCCCTGTGAAGACGGAGATATAGTAAATATTTATTTTTGGAACTGCGAAAATCTGTCTCCGATAAATGTTGTTGTTGATAGCTTTAAATAAGGAGAAAAAATGAAAAGATTTATTTTATATTCTGATATTAAGCCTGAAAAGGTACAGGAATATGTAGAATTGCATAAAAATGCCTGGGATGAAGTGAAGGAGATTATTTCAGAGGCTAATCTTCATAATTATTCTATTAGTATTAGAGGCACGCAGCTTTTTACATACTATGAGTATACCGGCAATAATTACGAAGACGATATGAAAAAAATGGACGAAAATCCTATTATGAAAAAGTGGAAAACCTTTACAAAGCCTTGCTTTGTACGTGATGAAAATGGAAATGCATACAAAGAGTTGGAAGAGATTTTTTACCTCAAATAAAGGAGATTTACTATGGAGTTTATGACAGCTATGCATAATCCGAAACCGGAATTCAGCCCTGCTGCATTTTGGTTTTGGTATGGCGAATTAGATCAGGAGCAATTGCGCAGACAGATTGATATGATGGCAGAGCAAGGTGTATATAACGGTTTTATGCACGCGCGTGCATATTTGAAAACTCCTTATCTTGAAGACGAGTGGTGGGAAGCAGTTTCCGCTTGTGTTGATGAAGGTAAAAAGGTTGGATTTTTTTCTTGGTTATATGATGAATATGCTTGGCCCAGTGGTACAGTAGGAAGCACCTTTAATTACGGACATCAAAAGCCTTCGCGAATTCTTTCTGAAGGCGAGCAGAATATGTCAAAGTTTTTAACAGTGAAAAAGTATGCTTCAAGCGATGAATTTTTGAAAGAAACATTTTCTAAAAAACCACTTGCTGCATTTTTTAAGGATGGAGAAAACTGGAAGCTTTTTAAAGATGATGAAAAGATAAATACTGAAATAATAGCATTTTTCCGTCATTTTTCTCCAAGATTTGTAGACTATTTGAACGAAAACACAATCCGTAAGTTTATAGATTATACCCATGAGGAATATAAAAAACGATTTGCAGAGTATTTTGGAAATGTTATTCCGGGGATTTTCTTTGATGAAATTTTTATGATTTGTAAAATGCCCTGGACAGACAGATTTCCTGAAGAATTCCAAAAACGTATGGGATATGACATTCTTCCGAAGCTTTATGCCTTGGGAATTCAGGGCGGAGATGAAGAGAGGAAAATTCGTAACGATTATTTTACAGTCGTATCAGAATTATACGAGGAAACCTTCTTTAAACAGATTTCTGAGTGGTGTAAGGAAAATAAGCTTGATTTCACCGGTCATATCGAAGAATTTTTCGTGCAACATCCGGGACGTCAGGGTCAGTTTTTTAATAATTTAAGACATCTTTCAATTCCCGGTGCAGATTGCCACGATTATCGTTACCGTTTCCCGCGTAAGATAACCTACCGTGAACCAAAGTTCTCGGTTTCTGTTGCCCGTGCTTACGGTAAAAAACGTATGATGTCCGAGGCTATGGGCGGTGCAGGCTGGGGATGCTCGCTTCAGCAGTTTAAACGCGGAATAAACACTCTTGGTGCAATGGGTATAAATATGGTTACACTTCACGGCTTTTATTCAGAGTGTAAAAGTCAGGGAGAGCAGGCGGATTGGCCATGCAGCTTTTTCTTCCAGAATCCTTACTGGCGGTATTTTAAACTTTTTGCAGACTACATAAACAGAATTTGTTATATAAATACACAAGGGACACCGGTTGTAGAAGTGGGACTTTATTACCCTATTGAGGAAATGCAGATGGAAACTGTTGCAGCTGCTCCCACTGATAGAGCTATAGCTCTTGATAATGCATGGAACAGTGCAATGAATTCTCTTATTGAAAATCAGATTGATGTTGATATAATAGATAAACCCCGTATTCTTGACTCAAAGATTGAGAATGGTTGCATAAATGTAGGTGTACAATCCTTCAAAATACTGGTATGTCCTGATGTTATGGAGGCTTCTGAAGATTTAAAGAAAAAACTTGAAGAGTTTGTAAGATGCGGTGGTACAATTCTCTATTATTCATGCGGTGATTTATGCAAAGACGGAGCTTTAAAAACAGGAGATCTCCCGAAGGCTGTTGAAGAATATTTTCAGACTGATATTAAGGTTTTGCGTGGCGAAAAGGATAATTTATATGTCAATCACCGCAAAATCGAGGGTAAAGACCTTTATTTTATTGCAAACGGTGCTCCGAGAAATCGCAGTGTAGAGCTTCTTCTTCGCGAAAAGGGAGGAGTACAAAAGTTAAGTCCTGAAAACGGTAAATTGTGCGATATTCATTTTGAAATAACTGATAATGGTACAAAGGTCAGCCTTTCGCTTTTGGAGGACGAGGCATGCTGGCTTGTTGTTGATAAAGATTGTATCTGCGCAAAAACCGGAGAAGAATTTGTAGCCGAAGAACTTGCAGTTGCAGGAAAATGGGAATTTTTGCCAATTAATTCGGATGTAGTGCGAGAGGAACAACTAAACATCACAAGCTCTGAAACAGAAATTCCGCTCGCAATGTTTTCTTCAAAGCTGCATCCGTTTGGACGTCAGATAAGAATTCAGAACACCAAAGAAGAAAAAGGAAACTGCGGAAGACATTTGAGTCTTTGGAAAGCGAAATGGATTACAAGACGTCTTGATTGGACAGACAGTTCTATGCAAAAAGAACTCTATTTCAGACGCAAAGTAAATCTTTCTGGTAATCCAAGTGAAGCAAAAATATGTATTACCGCTGTAAACAAATGGACAATGTGGATTAACGGCATGTATGTTGCTGAATCTTCTGTAGCCCGCGAACCGGAAATTGTTGATATTTATGAATTTTTAAATTCGGGAGAAAACCTTATAGCAATAAAGGTTGAAAATGAAACTCCGATGGAGCATTTTAATCTTCTTTCCGTAGATTCACTTCCGCCGGAAGAGATGATTTCACTGCTTGCCCAGGCAGAAATAACTGTTAGAAATGAAAAAATAGTAATTTGTACTGATGAAAAATGGGATGTAAATGACCATTTTTATGAAAATTGGGAACGGTTGTCATATAACTATAATTTACATTATGCGCATTCAACTTCTTCCGCTTTCTTCGGTGATGAAGATAAGCGGTGGTCACAGAGCTGGGAAAGAGGTAGTCTTCCGCTTCTTCCATGGGGAGATTTACCGTTGTTTGGAGAGTTAGTAAGCTATCCGCAAAGAGTTTGTTACAGTGTAACTCTTCCGGCAGGCACAAATAAGGTCTTCTATCCTGATGTGACAGGAAGTGATGTTTCCGTTTCTATTGACGGAATGGAGCAGCTGTGGAACAATGGAGAATGCTTACTGTTTCCTGATGGAAAGACACATCAAATGCAGATTCATATTACTGTGAACAGTCAGAAAGAAGGCTTGCATAGTAATATAAAGATTCAGCTTTCACCTTTCCGTTCAGCACTTTGTGACTGGAGATTGCATGGGCTTTCCTGGTATGCAGGATTTGCACGGTACCGCAATGTGCTTAATATCAATAAAAAAACCGGGTGCTATATTCTTAAGCTTGGAAAAGTTGCTTTTCAGGCAGAGGTATGGGTCAACGGAAACCGGGCAGGAGAGAGAGTCTGGGAACCGTATGAGATTGATGTTACTGACTTTATCAAAGACGGAGAAAATGAATTTGTTGTAATTGCATCCAATTCTGCAGCCGTAGAACGTCAATTTATGCTTGTAGACGAAGGTATGGCTCTTGGGTGGAACAGATACTGGAATGATGACAATATTCAAAGAGAAGGCGAAAATCTTTTGTCAGGACTTCTGGGACCGGTGGAGCTGTTCAGAAAAGAGATTATGGAAGGAGTGAAAAACTTATGATAAAAGAAAACCGTTACGATTTTAAAAAAGAGCTTTTAGAGGTCCATAAGAAGGATAGAAGGGACTATTCGCTTTGTCCTAAAGAGGACGAATTTGTGGTTCCTGATGGATTGAATATTGTTTTACCCCAAAATTATGATTCTATTGTACTGACGGCTGCCAGGGATTTTGAAGATTATATGTTTGTTTCAATGGGACAGGCGGCAATGATTGCAAAAAGCAAAACGAACGGTGTTTGTTTAAAACTTGTATACAATAAAAACATAGGCAAAGCATCAGGTTATATGGGATATAGAATTACAGTTTCCGGTGAAGGAATTTTGCTTGAGGGATTTGACAGCCCGGGAATTGCACAGGGATTGTATTTCCTTGAAGATTTGATGAATCTTCGCCGTAGTCCATTCCTCGAAAAAAAGGTTATTGAAAAAAAGGCTTTATTTTCGCCCAGGTTTGCACAGTCTCCGTTTGGAATGTTTGAGTATAACGACGAGTGTCTTTCTTATATGGCGCATCTTGGCTATGATGCAATTATGCTATGGATTAAGGGCTTAAACATAAGTAACAGAGGCGATTTTATCGATATGCGCCTTTTGTGTGAACGCGCTGAAAAATATGGTATTCAGGTTTATATTCAACTTTATGCCGACCATTCAGCGCATCCCGACGACCCGGGAGCAGAAGAATTTTACGACAAGCTTTACGGAACAATTTTCGAGGCTTGTCCGAAAATAAAGGGTGTTGAGCTTGTGGGAGAGGCCAATCATTTCCATAGTAAAGACCCCGACCCAAGAGTTGGAAAAGCTCCTATCAGCGCAAATTTTGAAGATAATATACCTACAGGCCAGGTTACACCGGGTTTTTGGCCCTGTTGCGACTATCCCCAGTGGATATCTCTTATAAAGAAGTGTATATCTAAATACCGCCCCGATGTAGATATTGTTTTCTGTACATATAACTGGAGTTGGGTTAATGAGGAGGATAGACTCCGCCTGATTGAAAAGCTTCCGACCGATATTACACTCCTTTCAGCATGGGACGTATGTCAAACCTATGATTTAGGAAAGGCAAAAGGCTCAACAATGGATTACTCCTTGCGTCAGACAGAGGCAAGCGAATATTTTGCAAGTGAGGCAAGAGCTGCAAAAAAACGCGGTATAAAGGTATATGCAAATACTGAAACTGCAGGTCTCACATGGGATTTTGGTGTTATTCCTTATCAGCCTATGCCGTACCAATGGCTCAAGCGCTTTGAGAGTGTTGTCAAGGCGCATGATGAGTGGGGAGTTTGTGGCTTGCTCGAATGTATTCACTACGGTTTTTATCCGTCGTTTATCAGTGATTTAGAAAAATGGGCATTTTTTACTCATGAAGAAAATCTTGTTGATGTAATGCATCGCATTTTAAAGAGAGATTTCGGCTCTGAAAACTTTGACAAAGCGGATGAAGCAATGAAAAAGTGGAGCGAGGCAATTACACATGCAACCGGAAGCAATGAAGATCAGTATGGAGCATTCCGCATAGGTCCTTCATATCCGTTGTGGGTGGTTGACCCAAGAACTGATATGTTTGCGTACACACCTGAATTTGGTGCAATTCCTGCAGAAAATAATGCAATGTTCGGAAATGCGATTTATTTTCCTGCATATACTCCCGATGTGAGCTTTAACAGGTCTAATTCAATGCCCGGATTACGCATATTTGAGGAAATTAAAGAAATTGAAAAAATGCAGAATCTGCTTATGGATGGAATCCGTATCTTGGAAAGCATTGATAATCCTAATAATAAGTTGCTTCGTCTTTTGAATATGGGCTACTTTATGCACAACACCTGTATTACAGGTATAAACATCAAAAAACTGTATATTCTGAATCAGCAGCTTTCAATTGCGGGCGAGAGTGAAAAATCACTGCAGATTATCGGAGAAATTGAGAAGCTGCTCCTTGAAGAAAAAGTAAATGTTGAAAATACAATTCCCGTAGTACAGATGGATTCACGCCTTGGCTGGGAGCCGAGTATGGAATATATGGGCGACGAAAAGTGTCTTCGCTGGAAACTCAGACAGCTTGACTATGACTTGAGTCATACAATAATTAAGCACCGTGAATGCTGTATGAGGTAGGAATCGCATATAAACAGAAAGGATTTTGACAAAATGAGAATAGTTATCGGGTCACTTCAGTGTGAAGGAAATACTCTTACACCAATTAAGACGACGTTTAATGATTTTGATTATGCGACAGGAGAAGGCATTTTTGCAAAGCTTAAAGACGTAACAAAGTATTTTCAAAGCAATGATTGTACACTTGTTCCTACTGTGTATGCACGTGCCCTTCCCGGCGGAACAGTTGTTTATGAAGATTTTTTAAGACTTGTAAACGAGCTTGTAGATGCTATTCCGACAGAGGAAGTAGACGGAATTTGGCTGTATCTACATGGTGCTATGCACGTTGAAAAAATCGGTTCAGGCGAGGAATATGTTCTGAAAAAAGTGCGGGAAAAGGTAGGATTTGATATACCTGTTGCGTTAGCTATGGATTTTCATGCAAATAACACCTCGGAAATTGCACGTCTTTCGAATTGTGTGGCAGGATACCGTACAGCACCTCATAAAGACAGAGAGGAAACACAAATCAGAGCGGCAGAAATGCTTATAAACTGTATCCGAAAGAATATTCTTCCAAAGCCACAAATAGCAAAAGCGGATGTTGTAATTTGCGGAGATGCAGTACAGACAGCAATTGAACCATTGAAAAGTATATTAGATATGGCAAGAGAAATGGAAAAAACTATCCCCGGTCTTATGTGTGCTGAAGTATTCAATGGTCAGTCCTGGGTTGATGAGCCGTATATGGGCCCGACATTTATTGCCACGCATGAAACGGATTCTGATATAGCAGCAGAATGTGCATCAAAGCTCGCGAAAGAATTTTATGATAAAAGATATGATTTTGTAATTCCGCATGTAGAAGTTGAAGAAGGTATAAAACTTGCAATGAATGCAAAGGAACCCCAGGTATTTTTATCTGATGCCGGCGACAACACCACTGCAGGGGCAACAGGTGACAATGCGTATGTACTTAACAGATTAATTAAAGCAAAAGCAAAAAATGTGCTTTTGGCAGGAATAACTGATGCGAAAGCAGTAGAAAAATGTTACGGCGCTCAAATTGGCGACATACTGGAATTAAAAGTTGGTGGAAGTCTTGAAGAAAAGAGCGAGTCTGCAATCATTAGAGGAAAATTGATACATAAGGGAGATATGCTGAACTATACCGGAGGCGCACCAATACCTTCTGCAACAGTAGATTGTGGTGATATAACTGTAATTATTACAAAAGACAGGGCGCCGTTATGCAGACCTGATATTCTTGATTCAATAGATTCTAATTGGAGAAAATTTAAAATTATAGCAATAAAATTAGGATTTTTATTTCCTGAACTTGCAAAAGAAGCGGAAAGAGTGATTTTGATGTTCAGTCCGGGAAATTCTACTCCAAGACTTCAAGATATGGGAATGAAAAACATACGCAGACCAATGTATCCTTTAGATGACAATTTTATGGTATAAAAAAATTACAATTATTTGTTGCATGAAGATTGCCAATGTGGTATAATGCCTATAATAAAAGGAGATGTGAGTTTAATGCGTTATAACGAAGCAAAAGAAATCTATGCACGTCTTGGTGTAGATGCAGAAAAGGCGCTTGAGGTAGTAAAGAACATCCCCATATCTATGCATTGCTGGCAGGGGGATGATGTAATAGGATTTGACAGTATCGGTTCTCTTACGGGCGGTATTCAGACAACGGGTAATTACCCGGGTCGTGCAAGAACTCCCGAAGAATTAATGGCAGACCTTGATAAGGCTATGAGTCTTATTCCCGGTAAAAAGAAGATTAATGTACATGCTTGCTATGCAGTGTTTAACGGAGAAAAAGCAGACAGAGATGCACTTAAACCCGAACACTTCAAGGCTTGGGTAGACTTTGCAAAGGAAAGAGGAATGGGACTTGACTTTAACCCTACATTCTTCTCTCACGCAATGGTAAAGGATAATCTTACCCTTTCTTCACCCG
>CAYLPQ010000025.1:0-33639 GCA_964385605.1 uncultured Oscillospiraceae bacterium
AACAGCTGCCACGCAATTTCATTTTATTAACCCCAACTATTGACAAAGAACCTAAATATTATTCTTTTTCCAGCACTTTTCTATATCCACCGTCGCCATAATTAAGACAACGGTTAACTCTTGAAATAGTTGTGGTTGAAGCGCCTGTAGCCTGAACGATTTCGTTAAAGGTTGAGCCATCAAGAAGCATTTTTGCAACCTCAAGCCTTTGAGACATAGTTTCAAGCTCTTTTATTGTGCATATATCTTCAAAGAACATTCGGCAATCCTCTTCATTTTCAAGAGAGAGAATCGCATTGTATAAATCTTTAAAATCGGATTGTTTTCCCATTTTTATCAGTTCCTTTAATTATTTTTCGGTTAGCTTTTGTAAAAATGCTTGTGTTCTGGAATCCTTTGGATGGTCAAGAACGTCCTTTGGAGATCCGTCTTCAAGAACGATGCCGTCAGCCATAAATATAATGCGGTCTGAAACATTTCTTGCAAACTCAATCTCATGAGTTACGATAACCATTGTAGTATCCTTTGCGGCAAGGTCGCGGATAACCTTAAGAATCTCACCGGTAAGCTCCGGGTCAAGTGCACTTGTAGGTTCATCGAAGAAGAGAACCTTGGGGTTGAGAGCAAGTGCCCTTGCTATAGAAACACGTTGCTGTTGTCCGCCCGAAAGCTGGCACGGATAATTCTCCATCCTGTCGGCAAGACCGACACGTGTGAGAAGTGATTTTGCATTTTCTTCAATTTCGGCATAGATTTCTTTCTTTTTCTGCTTGAAATCGGGGCGCTCCTTGGCGAGAAGCTTTGGTGCAAGGGTTACATTGTCAAGGGCACTGTACTGGGGAAACAGGTTGAATGACTGAAACACCAATCCGAAATGCAGCTGATTTTCCCTTATCTGCTTTGCAGAAAGCTTCGTTTTGGAGGAACCGTCGAAAATACAGTTCCCATCAACAAAAATTTGCCCGTTGTTAGCCTCTTCAAGGAAGTTTATACAGCGAAGAAGGGTTGTTTTTCCGCTACCGCTTGAACCGAGAATTGAGAGAACCTGTCCTTGCTCAAGAGAAAAATCAATACCCTTAAGAACCTGTATTTTTCCGAAATTTTTGGTTAAATTTTTTACTTCTAATATAGCCATAGTGCTAACTCCTGAAATAATTCATTTTCTTTTCTATATAGCCGAAGAACAATGTGAGTAAACCGCAGAACGCAAGATAGAATACAGCTGTGTAGAAAAGCGGCCACATAATACCGTCAGACTTTATAAACTTCTGTCCCGCCCAGATGATTTCATACACCATAACAATTCTTGCAAGGGAAGTATCCTTTACAAGTGTTATGATTTCATTACTCATAGGGGGAACTATGCGCTTGATTACCTGCAGTAATACAATCTTAAAGAAAATCTGCGACTTTTTAAGACCAAGCACCTGTCCTGCTTCGTACTGACCTTTGCTGATAGATTCTATACCGCCGCGGTATATCTCGGAGAAGTAGCAGGCATAATTGATAACAAACGACACCAGAACGGCTATAAATCTGTCAAAGACTTTCCATGTTGCAAGCCATTCGATAAGTGTGCCGGAGTATACACCAAGATTAATCATCTTTTCTGCCCATGTTCCGATAAGACCGGGACCGTAGAATATGACAATCAGCTGCAGCATAAGCGGTGTTCCGCGTATAATCCATACAAAAGTCTTTACAACCCATTTAAGGGGCTTCCATTTACTCATTGAACCAAAGCTGATAATAAGTCCCAGCGGAAGAGAAAAGACCAGAGTTAACGCAAACAGTTTAAGGGTTACCATAAACCCTTCCAGTAATTTAATTGATACTTCAATAAATTGCGGTGAAAACATACAGTACCTCACAACAAAGGCAATAAGCAACCGCTTATTGCCTTTGAATTTTAGTTAATTATTAAAAAATTATTTGTTAAGCATTGCGTTTGCCATAGTAAGGTCGATGATACAAGCATCACAAGAACCGCTTGTAACTTCAAGATAAGCATCTGTCTGTGTACCTGCCTCAACAACATTGCCGAAACCGTATTCTTCAGCTGCTGCTGCACCTGCAGAACCTGATTCAACTGCGAATGTAAGGCCTTCCATATCTTCGGGTTTTGTATATGTAGCGGCATTTTTAGCTGACATAACAACAACCTGTGCGTTCTTTACATAAGCTACTGAACAGCTTGTGTTCTTAAGAACATCGTCAGAGATTGTCATGCCGTTCCAGATACAGTCAATAGTCTTTGACTCAAGAGCAAGGAATTTGCTGTCCCATTCAATTTCAACAAATTCAGCTTCAACACCGAGCTTTTCACAAACAGCAAGAGCAAACTCTGTGTCAAATCCTGTCCACTCATCCTGGTCGTCTTTGTAGTTCATAGGCTCATAATCTGTGATACCGATAACAAGCTTACCATTTTTCTTTACATAGTCATAATCTTTAACAGTAACTTCTTCCTCTTCCATGGGATCTGAATCTGAAAGTGCAAGTTCGTACTTTTCAGCAAGTCCGTCAAGAGTGCCGTCTTCCTTAAGCTCAGCAATGTATTCGTTTACCATAGCTGTAAGGTCAGAACCTTTTCTGAAACCGATACCGTACTCTTCGCTTGTAAGCTCACAAGCGATTACGAAATCTTCCACTACTGCTTCTGAATCTGCATCTGTGTCCGCTGTTGTTTCATTTTTTGCTGTGCAGCCTGCAAACATTGCTGCACCGAGCATAAGTACAAGTATAAGTGCCAATAATTTTTTCATAATAAAAAACTCCTTTTCTTTTTATGCATTAATATAGTACCACTCTAACGCAGTAAAGTCAAGTACATTTTTAAAGTTTTCCCCTTTTATACGTAAGATTAAGACTTTTGAAAAAGAATTTATCAATGCTTTCCAGAGCATCATCTGTTATTCTGAATTGCCAGTTACCCTCTGCCACACCGGGATGATTCATACAGGTATCCCCGCCGAAGCCGCACAAATCCTGAACAGGAACAATTGTCATAATAGCACTGCTCTGCCACAATGTGCGGATAAATGAACGTACAGACAGGCTTTGCGGACCGCCCTGTCCCCAGTCACCGTGGAAATTGCAATAGCGGAGAGCATAACTGCGGGCATTTTCATCAGCTTCCCACAGCCAGCCTAAAATTGTATTGTTATCGTGTGTTCCTGTGTATCCCACCGTTTTATACGAATAGTTATGGGGAAGGTGAGGGGTATCGTCATCAGTAATAAATGCGAACTGCATAACTCCCATTCCCGGAAAACCTGTGTGCTTCACAAGCTTGCGTACGTCGTCATCAATGTCACCAAGGTCCTCTGCAATAATATTTGCGTCCGGATACAGGGTTTTTATATAGTCAAAGAACTTCTTTCCGGGACCTTTTTCCCATTTTCCCTCGGTTGCTTTTTCTTCAGCGGGGATTGACCAGTATGCTGAAAATGCGCGGAAATGGTCAATCCTTACCCCATCATACATTGTGAGTGCGTGTCCGAGACGGTTTACCCACAGAGAGTAGTCCTCTTTCTTGAGATTTTTCCAGTTATAAAGAGGATTGCCCCATTTCTGACCGTCTTCACAGAAGTAGTCGGGCGGAACACCGGCGCATCTTTTTATATGCATATCCTTGTCAAGGGAGAAAAGATGCGGATTTGCCCACACATCGGCACTGTCGTGGGAGAGGTATATGGGCATATCACCTATAATGCTGATACCCTTTGAGGTTGCATATTTTTTCAGTTCTTCCCACTGGGAGAAAAACTCATACTGCAAAAATGTGTAAAACTCAATATCTCCGCCGAGCTGCCTTTTTGTTCGTGCTAAAGCATCGGAATTACGCAGTTTAAGCTCATCATCCCACTCATACCATGGAATATCATCTTTTTCTTTTTTTATAGCGCAGAACAGAGCATAGTCCTCTGCCCATGGATTGTTTTTACAAAAGCTTTTTACCTTGTCACGGATTTTTTTGTCAATTCTGGAAAAAGCCTTTCTGAAAACAGCTTCCCTAGTTTTGTTGAGAAATTCATAGCCTGTGACATAAATGTCGTCATATTCACACTCTTTAAGCTCGTCTTCAGTAATGAGCTTTTTATTGTAAAGAATTTCAGGGTCAATAAAATATATATTTCCCGCAAAGGCACTTTTTCCTGAATAGGGAGAATTAAAACTGTCGCAGGGACCGCAGGGAAGAACCTGCCATGCTCCGAAGCCGCATTCCCGAAGAAAATCAATAAATCTGTAAGCTTCTTTTCCAAGCGTTCCGATTGCATATTTCCCGGGAAGAGATGATATGTGCATCAGCACACCGCCGCATCTGTTCATCAGAAAAACCTCCCAACGAGATTGTGCAGAATAAAGTAAACCAGCGGAAGAAACATCGCCGGAAGCATATTGCCGAGCTTTATCTTGGGCTCATACAGGAAGTTAAGTCCTATTCCCATAATAAGGATGCTGCCCACAAATGACATTTGAGCAATAACCTCCGGTGTAAGATAGGGTGCCAGAAGTGAAGCGCAAGCCGTTATAAGCCCCTGATAGAGACCTACCGTTACTGCAGAAAACATAACACCAAGCCCCATGGTTGATGCAAATATAATTGAAACGGTTCCGTCAAGAAGAGCTTTTGTTATAAGTATCGTGGGGTCGCCCTCCATACCGTCTTTAATAGAGCCAAGAATAGCCATTGAGCCTACGCAGAAAATAAGAGATGTTGAGACAAACCCTTGGGCAAACGTGGAGTCAGGGGAGGAGGAAAGCTTTTTCTGAAAAAACTCACCCATCCCGTCAAGACGTTTTTCGATATTTATAAGCTCGCCTATAACTGTTCCGAGCGCCATACATATGACCATTATAATAGTGTAATTGCTTGAAAGAAGCTTGCCGTCAACAGTGCATGCTGCAGTTATGACACCCATCATACCAATGGCAAATGTAGCCAGCGCCAATGCCTGAACAAGGCTTGTCTTAAGTCGTTCGGGGATAGCCTTTTTCATCAGAAGACCGATTGCTGAACCTATTATTACAAGAATTATGTTTACTATAGTACCTATTCCACGCATTTTATGTATCATCCTTTCACCTGTCCGAAACCATTAACACTTAAATTGTCTTTAGTGTTGGCGGTTTCGGTTACTATTTTATCACAAATACAAAAATATACAATAATTAATTTTGTCTTAACGTAATTTTTCTTTGAGGACAGCCATATATTAGAACATACGAAGGAGAGGAATGGTATGGATATAAATTCTTTTACACGGTATTTTCCACCGGAGCTTACAGAAAAAATACTTATTATGGGAACAGATAATCTGCAGGAAATACGACTTGCGGCAGGGCAGTTTTGTGTAATTCAGAAAAATGGAGTTTTGATTGATACGGGAGTTTTTATCAGTGCAGGGGAACTGAAAAAAATAGCCGAATCAATGTGTCGCGGTTCGATTTATGCTATGCAGACAAGCCTTGTCAGCGGTTACATAACTCTCGGTGGAGGGCACCGTGTAGGTGTATGCGGAAAGACCGTCACAGAAAACGGCAGAATAACGCATATGACAGATATTTCGGCAATGTGTATCAGAATATCCCGGGAGGTAAAGGGCGCAGCAGACAATATTATGGAGCATCTTTACTGTAACGGTAAGATTTACAATACTCTTATCATATCTCCGCCGGGATGTGGAAAAACCACGGTTCTGCGTGATGTGGCGAGACAGATAGGAAACAGGCGCAAGGTTTGTATTGCTGATGAAAGAAGTGAAATTGCTGCAGTGAAGGATGCAAAAGCCTCCTATGATGTGGGGAAATATACGGTGGTAATGGATTCTGTGCCGAAAGCCCAGGGGATAATGATGCTTCTCAGAACAATGTCTCCTGAAGCTATTGTGACAGATGAAACCGGTAGCGCAGAGGAAAACCGGGCAATAAGCGAAGTTATAAATTCCGGCGCAAAAATTATAACCACAGCGCACGGCTACAGTGAAAAGGATGTAATGCGCAGAAAATATCTGGGGCAGATAATAGAAGACGGAATTTTTGAACGTATTATTGTGTTGAGCGGGCGACATGGGCCTGCAACTCTTGAAAAAATTATAACTGACGGCAGGGTGATAAGACATGTTTAAGCTTTTGGGAAGCATTGTGGTGATATTAGCATCGGGGCTTATTGGTATGAAAAAATATTCAGAACTCTATGAGCGAAAACGGATGCTGTGTGCAGTGCATGACGGAGCAGAGAGAATACGGGACAATCTGCGGTGTAAGTGTATGCCTCTTCACGATTGCTTTTTGTGCGGAGGGGAATTTTTTGAAAAAGCCGCACAGCATATGGCGGAGGGCGGACTTCCGTCTGCGGCGGTAAAAAGTGCTGCAGATGAGATGCACTGTTTTCAAAAGGAGGATACAGAAGTAATTTACAGGTTTTCCGACGGATTATGCAGTGAGGACTGTGCAGGGCAGATAAGAAATATCGAAATTTTTCTTGCAGAAACACAAAGAAGCATAGAACACGCAAAAACACAGCTTGAAACCAAAGGCAAGCTTTTTATAAAAGGAAGTCTGTTAATAGCAACTGCAATTGTACTTGTGCTTATATGAAAGGGTGGTAACAGATGGAAATTGACCTGATTTTTCAAATAGCTGGAATAGGAATAATTGTTGCGGTAATGAATATGCTACTCTCGCGGTCGGGGCGCGACGAGCAGGCGCTTATGATAACTATAGCAGGACTGGTTATAGTCCTGTTTATGGTGGTGAACAAGATAGCAGAGCTTTTTGAAACCATAAAGACGGTGTTTGGAATATGAATATAATAACAATTACGGTGGCGGCGGTATGCATATCCATTCTGGCATTAAGTGTCAAAAGCATAAGAAACGACATCGGACAAATAGTAACCCTTGCCGCAGTGGTGTGCATAATGGCGGCAATTGTGCCTTACATAATAAAAGTTGTGGCATCAATAAAGGAACTCAGTAACTACAGCGAAATGGGAGAGAGGTATCTTGAACCAATTCTGAAAATAACGGGGATAGCATACGTCAGCCGTATCGGTGCAGAGCTGTGCAGTGACAGCGGAGAAAAGGCACTTGCCGCAAGAGTGGAAACGGCAGGTAAAATAGCAATAGGAGTAATCACAATACCTATTGCCCGTGAAGCATTTTCAAAGATTATGGGTATTCTGATATGACTCATGACATTGTAAAACCGGACCTCACAGATTCAGCCGCAAAAAATATAGAAAGTGTTTTTCGTGATTTCAGTTTTGAAGACATTGTAAACGATATTGTGAGTGGTACGTTTTCTATCTCTTCGGGAGGGCTCGTAAAAAACCTCATAGGACTTTTTCTCGGAGAAATGAAGACTGCTTTTGCCTTGGTGAGCAGTATAGCGGCACTGATGCTTCTGGGAGCCGTTATAAATAATCTTGGACAGTCTTTGGGTAAAAAAGGAATAGAAGAAGCCGGCGGATTTGCTGTTTTTGTATATATAAGCGCAATCAGTGCCACGGCATTTGAATCCGCAGGTAATTATGTTACGCAGACTCTTGATGATATTACGGTGTTTGTTCACAGTATTATTCCCGCGATGGCGGCATTATGTGTTTCCTCGGGGGAAGCCGTCAAGGCGACTATGGCGAATCCGGTGATTTTTTTCGTGTGCAGCGGTGCGGCAATGGTTATAAAGAATGTTATTACACCTCTGGTGCTTTTAAGGGTTGTATGCACACTTCTGTGCGGTATAACATCCAATGATGGTCTGAAGGAGTTTACACAGCTGTTTTCAAAATTTCATAAAACCTTGCTGACTTTTTCAATGTCTTTGTTTGCGGGAATTCTCGGGATAAGCTCTTTTGCCTCCACAAGCTTTGATAATCTTGCCGCAAGGGGAATAAAATTTGCGGTAAATGCTTCGGTGCCGGTTGTAGGCGGTTCTATTTCAGAAGCAATGAGCTCTGTAGCAAGCTCAGCGATGCTTCTTAAAAACGCGGTGGGACTCGGTGGTGTTATGATGCTTTTTGCAATGTTTGTTATGCCGCTTTTAAAGGTATGGGCTTTGTCATTATCCTTTCGGCTGGTGGCGGCATTTACAGCACCTGTTGCAGAACAAAAAACAGTAGAAACACTCCGCAATATGGGAGATTGTATTGATATGCTGTTTTCTTCCCTTGCCTGTATGGGTACGATAATGATAATTGCAATTGCATCAATTCTGTGAAAAGTGCAAAGGGTGATAGAATGAACGGATATATAAAAAATCTCGGTACGGTAATGATGATGGTTGCAATAGCCAATATTTTGATGCCTGAAGGAAGTATAAAAAAATTCGCGGCTCTTTCTATGGGATTTATAATGATTACAGCTGCAATAGCTCCTGTGGGACAGATATTTGACAAAACGGAATTCAGCATAGAAACATTCAGTGCAGACGAAAAAAATCTTTCGGAAGCGGAAAAAGGCTACCGGGAAGAAGTTTTCAAGCAACATCGGGAGAATATCCGGGAGAAAATTAATGAAAACATCAGGCATGGGTCTGAAGTAACGGTGGAGGTATCGGAGGATGGATCCCTTACAGGAGTATCAATAACTCTCCGTGGCGACGAAAGTGCCGCCGTCAAGTATATTGTGGATACCCTAAAACTCCCCAGGGAAAGGATAAAACTGAATTATGAAAATAATTGACAAAATTTTCAGGGATAAAAAGTCAAATGCGGTAATATATATAATATTAGCGGTGGGAATTCTTATGCTTGTATGCGCAAACAGCTTCACGCAGAATTTGACCTATGAAGCTCCGGCGGAAACTCCTGCAAACTACGGCGATACACAAATCCGGCTTGAAAAGATTCTTTCAGATATAGAGAATGTGGGAAAGGTCAGTGTAATGATTGCGTCATCAAATTCCGAAGAAGGAGAAAAGTCCGTACAGAGTGTGCTTGTGGTTGCAGAGGGCGGAGATAATTCTGTCGTCCGTGAAAAAATAATACGCGCAGTAAAAGCCGCACTGGGAATAGAATCCCACAAAATTGAGGTGTTTGAAAGGAAGGAAGAACAATGATGATGGTAGTAAAGAAGAAACAGCTCATTATAGCCGCATTGGCTGTTGTTATAGGGACTGCAGGCTATCTCAATGCGGGGAAAAATACGGAGGAGTCAAATAAATATATGGGAGAAACACAGCTTGTCGACTCGGAAAACATACAAAGTGACAAAAATGAGGATTTCTTTTCCCAGGCACGTATTGACCGGGAAGCCGGAAGAAGCCGCGCGGTGGAAACCTTTAATTCTATAATTTCAAATGAAGATGCTGACGAAGCATCAAAAACCAGTGCCCAGCAGGGAATGCTGGAGCTTGCACAAAATACAGAAACTGAAACCGCTGTAGAAAATCTGCTTCGGGCAAAGGGATTTGATGATGCAGTTTGTTATATAAATAACGGTATAGCAAACGTGGTTGTGAAGACGGCTTCTCTTGATGGGGCATCGGCTGCCATAATATCTGAAATTGTTTCTGAACAGAGCGGAATAGAACAGGATAAAATCAAAATAATGGAGATGAACTGACCGGAACGTGGAAAAATGTCTTGATTATTTTCTTAAACAGTGGTAAAATAATCTCAAGGTATACATGATATACCCTTTTAATGCATCACAGATGAAAGGATGGGTTTAAATGGCAGGAGAATTTACTGCAACAGAAAATGGAAATATAAGAATATCAGATGAGGTTGTTATACGAATCAGTGCTTATGCTGCAAGAGAAGTTGAAGGGGTAACGGGACTCGGTTCAGGAACCGGTCTTGGAGATTTACTTAACAAAAGCATTCCTGCAAAGGGTATTAAGGTTGAAATGACAGAGGACAGCACAGAGATAGATGTTCACGTTACGGTTAAGTTTGGTGTGAAGATCAACGATATAGGCTTCAAGATTCAGGAAGCTGTAAAGAATGCAGTGGAGGAATACGCAGGTCTTGAAAATGTTATTGTAAATGTTTTTGTTGACGGTCTTGAAAGAGAAATAAAGGAAGAGAAAGAAACCAAAACAGAAAAAAGAGGTTAAGATGGTTATTGAATATACTAACAGAGGTGTCTGTTCAAGAAAAACAGTTGTTGATATTTCAGACGACGGAGTAATAAATGATGTAAAAATAATCGGCGGTTGCAGCGGGAATACCCAGGGGCTTATGTCTCTGCTTAAGGGGATGCACGCAAAGGATGCTATGGACAAAATGCGTGGCATCAATTGCAACGGCAGAGGAACGAGCTGTCCTGATCAAGTGTCAAAAGCTCTTGAAGAGGCTCTTAAAAAATTAGGATAAAAAAGTGGTGTAAAAAATTAAGTTTTTTACACCACCTTTTTATGGGAATAGGAAAATGCTTCAGAACGGACTTTTTTACATCGCCGTTATATTGTTTGTACATAATCCATTTTAATATCAAGTTCATTATGAGGGAGCTCTTTAAAAAAGAGCTCTTTTTTGCATATGCCCAGCTTAAAAGGGCAGATGTTGCTTAAAAATCTGTCATAATACCCTTTTCCGTAGCCTAAGCGGTACCCGTCACAGGAAAATGCAATTCCGGGAACTATTGCAAAATCTATTTCCTCTTTTGGAAAAGGCTCGTGAAATTTCGGCTCCAATATACCGAACCGTCCTTCGCAGAGGTCTGAAAGACCATTGATTTTTACGCAAATCATATTACCGTTATTGTCGATACAATAGGGCACTGTCAGGATTTTTTCCTTTGCAATGTCAGAAAGAAGCTCTATTGTATCGACTTCTCCGTGTGCAGAAACATAGCAGAAAACTGCCTTTGCATCACGGTATTCCCTGTATAAATTCAGCTTATCAACAGTTAATTGTACAGAGGGAAGAGTTTTCCTTAAAGAAAGCAGTTCTTTACGAAGAACTGCTTTTTCTGTGCTCATAATACTGCCTCCGCGGAGTCCCTTATGGAGTCAATGGCATCCTTGTAGGATGGCTTTCCGAATACTGCACTGCCTGCTACAAGCACGTCAATGCCTGCCTTTGAGGCAAGAGGCGCGGTTTCGGGATTGATACCGCCATCAATTTCTATAATAACATTTTTGCCGTTTTTGTGATTTCGGATTTCAACTGCTTTGGTAAGGACTTCTCCCATAAATTTTTGTCCGCCGAATCCGGGAACAACACTCATTATAAGAACGAGGTCGATTTTGTCAAGAACATCAAGAACTCTGTCAATTGGAGTTGCAGGATTTACGGAAATACCTACCTTTACACCGAGGTCGTGTAATTTATCTGCCAGTGTGTCCATATCCTCAACGCATTCGGCATGGAAAGTAATAAGCTCTGCACCGGCATTTATAAACGCGGGAGCATATTTTTCAGGATCCGTAATCATCAGATGACAGTCAAAAAACAGCTTTGAGTTTTTGCGGATAGATTTCACTACGTCGGGTCCCATAGTAAGGTTAGGAACAAAATGGCCGTCCATAATGTCAATGTGTAGCCAGTCTGCGCCCGCTTCTTCAACGAGGCGGACATCCTCCCTTAAATTACCGAAATCTGCCGAAAGTATAGATGGAGCAATTTTAATCATTAGTATTAGTCCTTTCTTTGCCAGTCCTTTATTTCCTTAAGCCTGTTAAACAGCATAACATAGTTTTCATACCGGCTTTGTGCAATTATACCGCTGTCCGCAGCATCTCTGACAATACAGCCCGGTTCGCCTACATGGTTGCAGGTGCGGAAACGGCATTCACCGTGAAGCTTTGCAATTTCGGGAAAGTATTGCCACAGGTCGCTTGCATAAATCTCATCAGCCTCAAGCCGTGAAAACCCCGGGGTATCAAAAACAAATCCACCGCATGCTTCCATAAGCTCTACATGACGGGTAGTATGCTTGCCCCGGTCAATCTTGCTGACACTGCCTGTTTTCAGGTCAACACCGGTAACCCGCTTAAGAAGGCTGGATTTTCCAACACCGGAAAGTCCCGCAAAAGCAACGGTTTTTCCGTTTATTATATTACGCAAATCATCTGTTCCTTTGCCGGTTTTTGCACTGGCTATAATGGTTTTATAGCCTGCCTTTATATATACCTCGCAGAACTCACGGGCATCTTCATCGGGTGCAAGGTCCGTTTTGTTAAGGCAGATTACCCCTTCAATTCCTTTGCTTTCTGCAGTTACGAGGAGCTTGTCTATAAGAGAAAAATCGGGGAGTGGGGAACATATTGCAGATACCAGAACAAGTGTGTCTACATTAGCAACCTCGGGCCTGATGAGGAAGTTTTTCCTCGGATGAATTGCGTCAATGCTCCCTGTTCCGTCAGGGGCAAGAGTCAGTGTAATGTGGTCGCCTACTATAGGAGATAGGTCTTTTTTGCGGAATTTACCTCTGGCATGGCACTCAATAACACCTTCGGTAGTGCTTACGTAATAAAATCCGCCGATTCCTTTTAAAATTGTACCGGTAAGTTCTTGTGAAGTAATCAATATTTTACCTCTTTCGTAGTGATGTAAACACCATCGTAGTATACGTCAAGACTGAGGGATTTGTCAGATTCTATCTGAACAGTTGCATTGCCGGAGCTTGTCGGAAAATCCTTTTCATAATAGGTTTTGCCGTCATGAACAAGCTTTACTCTGACAGTTTCCTTGTCTTTAGGAAGCCCTGAAAGCTTTATGTTGAAGAATTTTGTCTGTGCAGGCGGAGGTGTGGGCTCAATTTCCGTATCGTCTTTTTTTGTGTCGTCTTCAGATTCATTTTTTCCGGTTGAGTATTTAAGATTGATTTTTGATTTCACAGGCACTCTTTCGTCTGCTTTTATACTCTGGTATGAAATCTGGTCAACAGGAAGTGCACTTGCATTATCTTCCGTTACGTCTCCGACTTCCAGACCTCGCTCGGTAAGAAGAATAATAGCCTCTTCTTTATCCATTTTCAGCACATTGGGAACAATTACATTTTCGGTTTTGGCATAAACGTAAAGGGTAACCGACTCTCCCTCTGCAAGGGTAGTTCCCTCTTTGGGATTCTGCTTGGAAATGTACCCCTCTTTACCTTCGGGGTCGGAAACATCTTCCTTTATAACCTCGATGCCAAGGCCTTCAAGCTCTTCTCTGACGTCGTCATATACCTTGCCGGAATAATCTTCAAGAGTAAGCACAACAGGTCCTTTACTTACAACTACCGAAATTGTTCTGTTACTCTTTACGTGCCCGCCACCGTCAGGACTTTGTGAAATAATCGTTCCGGGCTCGTCACCTGAATAAGCTTTGTTCTTTATTTCTATGGTGAATTTAACATCGTCTGTTGAATATGTTTCAACAGTGTCAAGAGCTTCTTCATACATCATTCCCACAATAGAAGGAACTTCTACCTCTTCACCTGTTCCGGTGAAGAAAATGCTGATAATAGGTCTTATGGCAAATGCCAGAAGAATGAGCGCTGCTGTAAACAGTGACAGCACAACTATAAGCGCCTTGGAAACACCTTTTTTCTTTTTTCTCCTCTGGACAGGCTTTCTCTTTGACTGTGGAGGACGCGGAGCAGGCTCTTTTTCAGAAGAAGTACCCTCCTCGGGGTTTGATGCGTTAAGTAAGCTTACGTCAACAGCGGGATTCTGATAAACTGCAACAAGATCTTCGAGAATTTCAGTGGCATTTTTGTACCTGAGGCGCTGTTCCTTTTTCATAGCCTTCAGAATTATTGCCTCGATTCCTTCCGGAAGGTCGGGATCAATCTCTCTTGGAGCAACAGGTTCTTCATGAAGATGCTGCATCAGCACAGACACACTTTCCTCTGCGTCGAAAGGTAACTTGCCACAGAACAGTTCATACATCACTATGCCAAGGGAGTAAATATCACTTCTGTGGTCGGTATATCCGCCGCGTGCCTGCTCGGGTGAGAGGTAATGTGCGCTGCCTACTGCCATAGTGCTTTTGTCATTGACGGTAGTAGTGTTATTAGCCGCGCGTGCAATACCGAAATCAGTGACCTTGAGCTTGCCGCTTTCTGTAATAACCATATTCTGGGGCTTAATGTCCCTGTGAACAACATACTTTGAATGTGCGTGTTCAAGAGCACGGCAAATCTGCATTGAAAAATTGATAGCTTCTCTGCGGGGCAGATTTCCCTTGTTGTCAATTATGTGCTTTTTCAGGGTGTCCCCCTCAAGAAATTCCATAACGATGTAATGCATGCCGTCTTCTTCACCTACATCGTAAATCTGAACGATATTCTGGTGCGAAAGGCTTGCTGCAGCCTGGGATTCGATTTTGAAGCGTCTGATAAAATCCTCGTTTTCCTTAAATTCTTCACGAAGAATTTTAACTGCAACGAATCTGTTGAGCATTTTATCTTTTGCTTTATACACCACTGCCATTCCGCCCATTCCTACGCGTTCAAGCAGCTCATATCTAGATCCTAATACTGTAGATTCCATAATATATCCTCCATAAAGCCGGGGAATAAGCCCCTATGCCTTAATTTTGTTGAATTTTTCAGGGGTTATACCCCATTGGCTCAATCAGTTGCGGGCAAGGACAACACTGATGTTATCGGTACCGCCTGCGTCATTAGCCATATCAATAAGCTTTTGCGCACAGTCAGAAAGTGTTTTTTCTGACATAATGATGGCAGAAATGTCCTCTTCACTGACCATATTGGTAAGACCATCGCTGCACACAAGTATTACATCCCCCTCGGAAAGTGGATGACTTATAATGTCCGGTTCTATGGTAGAATCCGTACCCAGAGCTCGTGTGATTATGTTTTTCCGGGGATGGTTGACTGCTTCTTCACGGGTGAGCTCACCGGAATCTATCATAAATTCTACCAGAGAATGGTCCTTGGTGAGTCGTGTAAATTCGCCTGCAGCAGTAATTTTATAAACACGGCTGTCCCCGATATGGGCAATATATGCAGTATCATCCTTTGTTAAGCAAACTTCGAGAGTTGTGCCCATTCCGCTGTACACAGGGTCCTGATTGCTAAGGTCAAACAGGAGCTTGTTTGCTTTATCTATTATTCTTGTAAGTGTGCGTGGAATTTCAGGCAGAGAAAGATTTTTCATAAGTGCCGGGTCAAGGCTTTCAAGAACTGCTTCAATTGCCATAGTGCTGGCAACTTCTCCGCTGTTTGCGCCACCCATTCCGTCAGCAAGCAACAATACAGTAAAACCCTCTATCTGCGTTGAAACACAGTAATCTTCGTTTTTTGCACGGTGTTTACCTTTGTCTGTCAATGAAATAAACTGCAATATTACCACCTCCTTGTACATGTTGAATTTTTACAGCTCATTGTTACGCAGCTGTCCGCATGATGCGTTTATATCTGACCCGAGTTCACGTCTTACAGTGGCATTTATGCCAAAGCCTGTAAGATATGAGTGAAAGTCACGGGTTTCTTTTTCGTTTGTCCGTATATTATTACGCTCTGTAACGGGATTTACGGGAATAAGATTTACATGGCAATTACGTTTTCCAAGAAGCTTTGAAAGCTCCTTTGCCTCTTCATAAGATGCGTTTTTCCCTTTTACAAGAGCATATTCAAAAGTGATGCGTCGGTGTGTTTTTTCAAAATAGTAGTCACACGCATTCATAAGCTTATCAAGAGAATAAGCCTTTGCCACCGGCATCATATCCCGACGTACTATATCATTCGGAGCATGGAGGGATATAGCCAGATTAATAGGCAGATTTTCGTCTGCGAGGGTATATATTTTATCGGCAATTCCGCAGGTTGAAAGGGTAATGTGCCGAAGCCCGATACCCACCCCGTCGGAATCGCTTATATTTTTTATAAAAGTCATTATATTGTCATAATTATCAAGAGGCTCGCCTATGCCCATAATAACAATATTTGATATTTTTGTGTCAAGGTCTTTTTGTGCACGCAAAATCTGTCCCTCGATCTCAAAGGGAGATAAATTCCGCACAAGACCGTGGAGAGTTGAAGCGCAGAAGGTGCACCCCATACGGCAACCGACCTGACTTGATATGCAGATGCTTTTTCCGTGGTGATAGTCCATTACCACGGATTCTATAATGTTCCCGTCTGAAAGACGGAAAAGATACTTTACAGTGTCGTCAATTTTTGATACAAGCTTTTTATAAACACGGGGAAGAAAAACCTCAAATTCGGAATCAAGTGTTTCCCGAAGAGAAGCAGGAATATTGGTCATTTCTGCTGTGTTTTCGCATCCGCAGTGTACCCATTTATAAATCTGACCTGCACGGAAAGCGGGCAAACCCTTGTCTGATATGTAATTTTTCAGCTGTTCCTTTGTAAGGTCGCCCAGATTCAAAACTATTACTTCCTTTCGAATACCGCATAAAAGAATCCATCAGTGCCGTCCTTATGCGGAAGGAGCTGGCACCCTAAAGTGTTACCCGAAACGGGAATGAGTGAAAACTCACTGTGTTTTTCGAGAAAATACTTCACATTATCCTCGTTTTCAGCTTTGTTCACCGTACAGGTTGAATACATAAGTCTGCCACCGCTTTTGACGTACTGTGCGGCGCAGTCAAGGATGCATCGCTGTATTTTCGTGAGTTCATTGTTTGCATCTTTCGTTTTTGTCCACTTAATGTCAGGCTTACGGCGTAATACACCAAGCCCGGAGCAGGGAACATCGCAAAGCACTCTGTCAAACTTGTCTTTAAAATCTTCCCGTATGACAGTTGCGTCATTAAGTATTACGGTAGTATTGGTTACACCAAGACGGTGGAGATTTGCTTCTATAAGCCGGAGCTTGTGGGGGTGAATGTCGCAGGATACGATACTCCCCGAGTTTTCAAGAAGTTGTGCAATAAATGCTGTTTTTCCGCCCGGAGCTGAACACAGGTCGAGTACCGACATATTCTTTTCCGGACCGAGAGCAAGAATGGCTTTCTGTGAAGCGCCGTCCTGAATTGCAATATGTCCGTTTTTGAATGAATCGGTATACTCTGCACTTCCTCCGCCTGTGTAAGTGTATGAATAAGGGGAGAGGCCGCTTTTTTCAAACGAATCGGGAAGAGAGGATGCCTTCAGAGTATTCAGCCTTACCGTTACCGGAGGTTCTTCATTCATTGCAGAGAAAAACTCCTCTCCGTAACCTTCCTTCATCCATTTTTCAGTAAGCCACAGGGGAAAAGAGTGTTTAATGCTTATGTAATCGGCAGAAGCGGTATCTTCCGGAAGAAAATCACCTTTTTTTGCCGCATTGCGTAAAAGTGCATTTACAAATCCCGCAGAGGATGCGTGACCATAACGTCTTGCCAGCCGTACACATTCATTGACTGTGGCAGATACGGGAATACGGTCAAGAAACTTTATGCTGTAAATACCTATCCGCAGTATGTTGTGAATCCACACCGAAAGCTTTTTAAGCTTCACCGAGGAAAGGTGAGATATGATATTGTCAATATATAACTTATGCTTTGTCGCGCCAAAAGCAAGTGTTGTGGCAAGTGCTTTGTCCCTGTCTTCCATAACTGAAGAGAAGAGTATGTCGCGCAGTGCCACATTAAGGTATGCACCGTCTTTATCTACTGCGGTCAGCGCTTTAAGCGCCGCTTCACGCGATTTTGAAAGTTCGCCCATTAATCGTCATTCCTTCTGCCTGAAACAAGCATTACAAGTCTTAAAAGGTTTGCTATGGAGGCTGCTGCTGCCGCAACATAAGTCATAGCTGCCGCTCCAAGAACTTTTTTAACGGCAGGAACCTCGTCGGACTCAAGATACATATCGTTTTCAAGAATTTTTATGGCACGGTTAGATGCGTTAAATTCAACAGGTAAAGTAACAATCTGGAACAGAACGGCAGCGGAAAAAAGCCATATACCGATTTCTGCCAGCATTGTGGTTGATGAAAAGATAAGTCCGAAAATAACAAGATAGGGTCCTATCATTGAACCGATATTTGCCACGGGAACAAGAGTGTTGCGGAGCTTTATGGGGAAGTAGCCCACCGCGTGCTGCACTGCGTGACCTGCTTCGTGAGCGGCTACACCCACCGCCGCAACAGAGGTGGAGGTCCTGACATTTTCAGAAAGTCTTATCACCTTTGCTCTGGGGTCGTAATGATCGGTAAGATTTCCCGATACCCCCTCAATGCGTATATTGTGAAGACCATTTGAATCAAGAATCTTTCTTGCCGCCTGTTCTGCAGTGATATTACGTCCGGTAGCAAGCTTTGAATATTTTTTAAATGTTGAACTTACCCTTGCAGAAGCAATTATTGAAAGAATTGCTGTTATTATTACAAGAATATATCCGGGATCCATATAAAATCCGTACAGGGGCATAATCATTCACCCTTTCCTAAAATTAAACCTTTTTCAATCTTATGACCGCGGAGATAATCAGATACATTCATCATCTTTTTACCCTCCGGCTTAAATTCTTTTATTATTACAGCTTCTTCACCGCAAGCTACCAAAAGACCGTTTTCATCAGCCTGAAGCACCTCGCCGGGAGTACCGCAACCTGTGGTTTTATAAACAAAATCCACCACAAAACGTTTTCCTCCTATAAAACTGAATGCCTTTGGCCAGGGATTAAGTCCCCTTACTTTATTATAAACAGCAGAAGCTGTTTCATTCCAGTTAATTTCACCTTCTGCTTTGGAAAGCTGTGATGCGTAGGTTGAAAGTGCATCATCCTGCTTTACGGGAGTAAGCTTTCCTGCTTTTAACGCGTCCAATGTTTCAAGAAGGACCTCGCCGCCAACTACGGCAAGCTTATCATGATACTCGCCTGCAGTAGTTTCTTCGCCTATAGGAAGCTCGCGCTTGATAAGCATATCTCCAGTATCAAGACCTTTCTCCATATACATACTGGTGACACCGCTTACTTTAAGACCATCCATTACTGCGCGCTGAATAGGTGCCGCACCGCGGTAAGCAGGAAGAAGTGAGCCGTGTATGTTTATACATCCGTAGGGAGGATAATTAAGAATATATTCAGGCAGAATTTTGCCGTAAGCAACAACTATTATAACATCAGGTTTGAGCACATCAAGCAGGTCTGCAATCGCGCCGTCTTTCAGTGTTTCCGGCTGATATACGGGGATGTTTTTTTCGAGTGCATACACCTTAACCTCGGGCATAGCCATTTCGTAGCCTCTGCCCTTGGGTTTATCGGGCTGTGTAATGACACCGACTACATTGCGGTTATCCTCCACTAATGCTTTCAGAGAAAGTTCTGCAAATTCGGGAGTTCCCATAAAAAGAATGCGCATCAGTCTTCCTCCTCATAGTCCGGCTCAATAAAACGTATAACCTTTTCTACATAGAGCTTTCCGTCAAGGTGGTCACATTCGTGGCAAATGCAGCGGGCATACAGATTTTCACCGGTCAGCTCAAACTCTTCACCGTTTCTGTCAAATGCTCTTACTGTGGCTTTCTGGGGGCGCTCAACTTCGCCGGCTTTTCCGGGGACACTGAGACATCCCTCAATATCTGTGTAACTACCCTCGGTATGAGTGATGACGGGATTAACAAGCTCGACAATACCGTTTTCTTCACCAAGATCTATAACAACAACCCTTCGGAGAATACCTACCTGGGGTGCCGCAAGTCCGACACCGTTGGATTCAATAAGGGTGTCCTTCATATCATCAAGCAAGGTGTGCAGCTTTTTGTCAAAGTTTTCAACCTCGCGACATTTTTTTGTAAGGCAGGGATCGCCTATTTCTCTTATTTTTCGTAATGCCATAATATACCTCTTTTCCTAACTCATAGATAGGGGATTTATATCCACTACTATCGATAAGTTGTTTTTTGTCCGTGTTTTCTTCTCGTGGACAATTTCGCGCAGCGCCTTTATTACAAGGTCATCCGCTTTGCATTTGAACCAGATTCTGTAACGGTGTCTGTCCTGAAGCTTCTTTATCGGAGCCGGTGACGGTCCGTAAAATGTGTAGTCACCGTGGGAGCGGAGCGCAACTTTAATTTCCATAGCTGCTTTGTGTGCCGCTTTTTCCGCTTCCGCAAGGTCGGGACTGCTTATTGTAAGCATAATTATGTCACAGAACGGGGGATAGCAGAATGCGCGCCTGTATTCAATCTCTTCCGCATAAAAAGCCTTGTAATCCTGCTTTGCCGCAAGAAGAAGGGTGGGGTTTTCAGGCTCATAGGTCTGAATAACTGCACGACCGGGCTTTTCGCCCCTGCCTGCTCTGCCGCAGACCTGTGTTATAAGGTTGAACGTTCTTTCCTGCGCCCGGAAATCGTCTATATTAAGCGATGCATCAGCCGCAAGCACACCAACCAGAGTTACGTTTTCAAAATCAAGTCCTTTGCTGACCATCTGTGTTCCCAGTAGAATATCCGTTTTTTCGGCAGAGAACCTGTCGAGAATTTTTTCATGTCCCCGTTTGCCGCTTGTAGTGTCGGCATCCATTCGGAGTATTGAAGCATCGGGGAAAATTTCCCCGATCTGCTCCTGGGCTTTCTGGGTGCCTTTGCCGAAATCACGAACTCTGTTGCTTTGGCAACGGGGGCAGACAGACGATATTTTCTCCTGATGACCGCAATAGTGGCAAACAAGGGAATTGCTGTTTTTATGATAAGTAAGCGATACACTGCACGACGGACAGGTAAACACCATTCCGCAGTCCCTGCAGGATACAAATGTGGAATATCCACGTCTGTTAAGCAGAAGTATCGACTGTTCTTTGTTTTTTAGGTTTTCGTTGAGCTCGGCGGCAAGAAATCTTGAAAGTACCGTTTTATTTCCTTCGCGAAGCTCTTCACGCATATCTGCAATATAGACATCGGGAAGAGGCTTTTTATTAAACCTTTCGCATAACTCAATGAGATTATACTCACCGGTTGTGGCTTTATAGTAGCTTTCCATCGAGGGGGTAGCCGAGCCGAGAACCAGGGGACAACGGTGCTTTTCAGCAATAAATGCCGCAATGTCCCGGGCATGGTAACGGGGAGATGATTCAGATTTATACGACTGCTCATGCTCCTCATCAATTATGATTACACCTATATTTTCAGCAGGGGCAAAGATGGCACTTCTGGCACCGATGATAACACTTGCTTCCCTGCGCTGTATTCTGTTCCATTCGTCGAGCCTTTCTCCAAGTGAAAGAGCGCTGTGAATTACCGCAACCTTATCTCCGAAACGGTGGAAAAATCTGTCTGTCATCTGGGGTGTAAGGGAAATCTCGGGAACGAGAATTATCGCCTGCTTGCCTTCAGAAAGGACCTTGTCAACGATTGACATATACACTTCCGTTTTTCCGCTGCCGGTAACACCATGAATAAGAAATGTTTCATCCTTGGCATTTTTCACTTTATCGGATGCGGCTTTCTGCGCAGATGAAAGACAAAGCTCTCCGGGAAATGCAGATTTTTTCCCTTCGAGAGGGTTCCTGAGCACCTGCACTTCACGGAAATTTACAAGATTTTTTACAAAAAGAGCTTCTACACTGTTGCGTGGAGCACCGGTACAGGATGTAATATCCGGCACACTCATTTCGCCAAAATCAGACAGCGCCTTAAGGACCAGAGATTGCTTGGGCGCAGTTTTCTCAAGCTTTTCAATGTGATAGGAAATATCCTCATCACCGCAGTAATAGGCAAGTCGCACAGTTTTCTCGCCTGCGCGACGTTTGTCGCAGAAACTTTTTTCTGCAATGCCTTTATTAATCAAAGCATTGACACTGGCGCGTGCATTCCTGCCCAGAATATTTTTAATCTGCATCATCTCGCAGGTGCCGTCATTTTCTTCAAGAAGACGGACAAGCTGTTGCTGCGGAGTTGAAGTAAGAGAGGCTGACTTTTCATAGTATTTGTGGGAAAGGGAAACCCATTCCTCAAATTTAATATCTGTTCCGGGAGGAAGCATGAGAGATGCCGCTTCGGAAAAAGTGCAGAAATAGCGCTCTCTCATAAAAAAACACAGCGACATATTACTTTTCGTAAGAACGGGAAATGAATCTGTGACACCGGATACGGATTTAAGGGATGAGAAGTCGCTCTCATCCTTAAGCGAGACCACATAAGCCTCTTTAGGGCGGTTACCCATACCGAAAGGGACTTTTACTCTTGCACCTACACAGATTTTATCCTCAAGCTCCCCGGGAACCAGGTAGTCAAAAGGTTTGTCAGTATTCAGGTTGTTTGTATTAATATAAACCTGAGCAATCATAATTATTCGGCAACTTCTTTGTTTGCTTCATATTCAGCAATTGCATCTGAAAATCTTTCCTCTGCACTGCCTTTTACACATTTGATTTTACCATTTGCAATTTCATTGATTGCATGAGATACTGCTTTGTCGTTAGCCGCATTTGTAGCAAGCTGACGTGCTCTTTTAGCAGTAACAATAACAAGTGAGTAACGGGAATCAAGTCCCTCCATAAGCTTTCCGATTTCGGGGTATAACATATTATCAAAACCTTTCTGTATAAAAATTAATTTTTAAAAACTTTCTTTAATATAATCGTACTTTCTCTCAATACGGCACTTTTCTGCAGTTATTATTGCATCCAGGCGCTTAACTGCGTTTTCAACAGTGTCATTAACGAGAATGTAGTTGTATTTGTGTGTGTAATTGAATTCCTCTTTTGCTCTGTCAAGACGTGAACGGACAACCTCATCAGATTCAGTACCCCTGCCGCGGAGCCTGTTTTCAAGCTCTTCCATTGTGGGAGGAACTACGAATATAAACACCGCTTCGGGATAATGCGCTCTTACCTGCATAGCCCCCTGAACCTCTATTTCAAGGATGACGTCTCTTCCGCTGTCTATCATCTGCATAACGGCATCTTTAGGGGTGCCGTAATAATTGTCGCAGAAAACAGCATGCTCCAGAAAACCGTCGTTCTTAATTTTTTCTCTGAATTCCTCACGGGACATAAAGTAGTAGTTGACACCGTCTTCTTCGCCGGGTCGGGGAGATCTTGTGGTAGCGGATACTGACAGGGCACATTCGGAATGTTCCTTCAGATAAGCGCTGCAGACAGTCCCTTTTCCTGCACCGGAGGGTCCTGATATTACAAGCAGTAAGCCTTTCTCATTCATCTGTATCAATCCTTTCGTCATAGGAATCGCCCTTACCGCTCTGTCTGCCTGCGATAACATCCGGAGGCAGTGCCGACAGAATAACGTGTTCGCTGTCTGTTACGATAACACTTTTTGTTTTTCTGCCGTAGGTGGCATCGATAAGCATTCCTTTTTCCCTTGCTTCCTGGGCAAGCCTTTTTACTGGGGCGCTCTCGGGAAGCACTATGCTGACAATTCGTATGTCAGATACTAAATTACCAAAACCGATATTAATCAGTTTCATATTAAACCAAATCCTTTTCAAGATGACTGCTTGTCATCATTCTATGTTCTGTATCTGCTCACGGAGCTTCTCAATCTCTGCCTTTACGTCGATAACGATTCTCGCAACGTCAAGGTCATTGGATTTTGAGCCTATAGTGTTGATTTCGCGGTTCATTTCCTGAATGAGAAAATCAATCTTTCTGCCCACACTGCCGCCCCCGTCAAGCATCTCGTTAAATTGGGCAATATGGCTTCTGAGTCTTACCGTTTCTTCATTGACATTCACTTTGTCAGAAAAAATGGCAACCTCGGTAAGAAGACGTGTTTCATCATATGTAGCACTTACGAGAATATCGCGCATTCTTTCCTCTATGCGGGCGCGGTATTCTTCTACAATACGGGGAGAGCGCTTTTCAACCTCCCCCGTAGCATTGTCAATGAAAGCAAGATGCTCTTTTAAATCGCAAACAAGCTTTGCACCCTCGGCGATTCTCATTCCATCAAATCCGTCAAGTGCCTGTTCAAGTGCACAAAGCACAGTCTTTGTAATAAGTTCCATATCGTCGGGAGTTTTCTCCACGGTGAAAACATCAGGGATTCTTAAAAATGTTTCCGCATTTGCATTTGATTGCAACTCAAGGTCAGCGCCTAGCTCCCGGAGAGCATCAAGATATGCTTTAGCCAAAGGCTTGTTTACAGTTACTGTGCTGTCAGCCTCGCCGGTAGTTTCTACATTTATATATATATCAACCTTGCCGCGGTTTATCCTTTCGGAGGCTTTTTTTCGTACAGGGTCTTCCAGAAAAGTATAAACCCTGGGCATTTTTATTGAAAAGTCACTATAGCGTGAGTTAACAGCCTTGATTTCAACGGTGAAGATTTTACCGCCGTCTTCAGCTGTACCCATGCCATAGCCTGTCATACTCTTTATCATATGCTTGCTCCGTTCCCTGCAAAACGCAGAAATTTGTAAAAGGGCATACGTACCCATAATTATTTTACATTATACCACAAAAAAGTCTTTTTAGTCAACTGTTTTGTTGGTAAGACGCATTCTTTAAATATGTACAAAACCGCAAGTTTACAAAAAGTTCATAAATTTTTAACGTTGAATTAACTTTGCAATGCCAAAATTTTGTATGTAAAAATAAAAGGAGGAGTATCCGTATGAAAATATCAGAAAAGATAAAATCGGGAAAAATAGGATTAGAAAGAATAAAGAAAGTCCCGGAGCTTTTTGGTAAAGGTTTTGGAAAATTCAAAAAAATGAAAAAACCTTTGAAGATGGCTGTCATACTGGCGCTTGTTCTGGTGATTGCAGTTACGTCGTTTGGATTAACGAAACTGTTTGGCGGGAAAAAAGCAGTGGACGGAAATTTAACAACATCTGTTGTCATGCAGGGAAATGTGATATATACCATTACAGGCTCGGGTACTGTGGAGCCTATTGAACAGCGAGAAATTGTTCCTCTTGTAAACGGAAAAATTCTGGAAGCACCCTTTGAGGAGGGCGACAGTGTAAAAACAGACGATATTTTATATAAATTTGAAATGACGTCAGCGGAAAATGCTATAGAGACGGCGCAGAATAATGTTCAGAAAGCACAGACCTCCCTTGAAAACAAGGCAAGCAATATAGAAAAAGTCAAGGCAAATATAGCAAAGCTTACCATCCGTGCGACAGCGAGCGGTAAGATAAGCGGTCTTTCTCTCAATGTGGGTGAAGAAGTAAGCGGAAAAATCTGCTCTGTAACAAATTACAAGGAGCAGACTGCAACAATTCCGTTCAGTGCATCGCAGATAAACAATATTAAAGTCGGGGACAGTGCCACTATTTTCATTGAAAAATACATGATGAATATGAGCGGAAAGGTAGTGCGTAAATATTCTGCGGCAGAAATATTATCAAGCGGCGCGGTTACATATAATGTAGAAATAATGATTAAGGATGATTTTACGGTTGAGGAAAACGTCAATGCTACGGCAACGATACATGCAGCCGGCGGCGATGTGGAATCGGCGTCTTACGGAAGCATAGAATATACATCGCCTGTTTCGGTAAATGCAGAACAGAAAGGAAAGGTTTCTTCCGTGTATGTAAAAAACGGTGACTGGGTAGATAAGGGAGATATAATTGCTGTTCTTGCCAACGATGACCTTACCGATGAGCTTAAAACAGCACAGCAAAGCTATAAAGATGCAGAGATGAGCCTTTCCGAGGCGGAAAGCAATCTTGAAGATAAACAGGAGGAAGCCGAAAACCATATTGTAACTTCCCCCATTGACGGTACGGTTCTTACGAAAAGCTATACGGCAGGTGATACCGTAAGCGGACAGAATGCTACAACAATGATGGTTGTTGCGGATATGTCAAAAATGAAATTCACCATTTCCGTAGATGAGCTTGATATTGCAAAAATCGAGCTGGGACAGAGTGTCAGTGTAACTGCCGATGCTCTTGAAAATCAAATGCTTCAGGGAACTATCACCTCAGTATCCAAGTCAGGAACGGCATCAAACGGTGTTACTACGTATCCTGTCGAAGTAACGATTGACCAGCCGGGAAACCTTATGTCAGGAATGAATGTAAGTGCGCAAATAATTGTTGAAAGAGCAGATAACTGTCTGTATCTTCCCCTTTCTGCTGTTGAATACTACGGCGGCAAATACTATGTAACAATTGTGGGCGAGGTTGAAAATATGCCGGAAATGCCTCAAGCTCAGAACAGAGCTTCCCGGGACGAAGATGCCGGCGCAACAGCTACACAGGATGGCAAAATGCCCGAGGGAGAAAGACCTGAAGGCGGTACACCACAGGGAGAAAGACCTGAAGGCGGTACACCACAGGGAGAAAGACCTGAAGGCGCGAGACCTTCCGGAGAAATGCCACAACGTGACGAAAGTTCAGAAAACCGTAATGCTGATGAGCAGAACACAAAATCTGAGAGCAGTAAATCCGGAAAGCGCGAAGAAAATGAAATGAAAATCAAGATGCATAACAAGGAAGAACGCGTAGAGGTTGAAGTAGGAATAAGCAACGACGAGTATTATGAAATTAAAAGCGGTGTGTCGTTAGGTCAGGTTGTTAAGAATACCACCCAGGCTACAAGCTCTGAATCTTCGGTAATGCCTGGAGGAATGCCCGGCGGTATGGGCGGAGGAATGTCCGGAGTAATGGGTGGCGGTATGCCCGGAGGCATGGGCGGAGGAATGCCCGGCGGTATGGGAGGCAGAAGATAATATGATACAAATCAAAGATATGTACAAAATTTACAAAATAGGAGAAATAGAAGTACGCGCCCTTAACGGAGTGTCTCTTCATGTAAAGCCTAAAGAATTTGTGTCAATTATCGGACCTTCCGGCAGTGGTAAATCCACTCTTATGAATATGATAGGCTGTCTGGATGTTGCAACAAGCGGCGAATACATCCTTGACGGCAAGGTGGTTGAAAATCTCAGCGAAGATGACCTTGCGAGCATACGTAATGAAAAAATAGGATTTATATTTCAGGGGTTCAATCTTTTAAACAAGCTTACGGCACTGGAAAATGTGGAGCTGCCGCTGATATACAGAGGGGTTGACGCAACCCGCAGGAGAGAACTTGCAGAAGAGGCTCTTGCCCGCGTCGGTCTTGAAGAACGTATGCATCATAAGCCAAAAGAGCTTTCAGGTGGTCAGCAGCAGAGAGTTGCAATTGCACGGGCGCTTTCCTCAAAGCCGCCGCTTATTCTTGCTGACGAGCCCACAGGTAACCTGGACTCTAAAAGCGGTGTGGAAGTTATGAAAATGCTTAAGGAAATCCACGAAGAAGGTAACACCATTGTACTTATAACACACGACTCGGACGTTGCACGTCAGGCAGAACGTGTTGTAAGAATTGCGGATGGAATGATTACCAGCGATACTACCTCTACAGAGGATGTGAAATGTGAATGAATGTATTTATGTCTTTTAAAATGGCACTGGACAGCATATTAAGCTCCAAGGTTCGGTCATTTCTTACGATGCTTGGCATCATTATTGGTGTTGCGGCAGTTATTATCCTTGTGAATATGGTAACCGCAACAACACTCAATATGCGTAACCAGCTTGAAAGTATGGGAACAAATCTTATAAATGTTTCCATAAGCAGAGGTGGATGGGGTATGACAAGAAGTGTCAGTGTGCAGGAGATTGAAGAACTCGCGGAAGAAAATCCCGACTCAATCGGATATATAACACCCATGGTAAACAGCCGCGGTACAGTGAAATACGGAAACAGTAATGTTTCAACAACTCTTTACGGAGCTAATGAGCACTACGGGACAATTCGGAACCGGAGTGTAACTAATGGCAGGTTTATAACGCAGAATGATGTCGAAAAGCGAAATAGTGTAGTTGTTATTGGAGAATATGTACGCAGTGAGCTTTTTGGCGGACAGGACCCCGTAGGGCAGGAAATAAAAATAAACAACGAGCTATTTACTGTTATAGGAATACTCGACCAAAAATCCTCGAATGCTTCAGAGGGCGGAGATGATGACGTTGTCATTATCCCGTATTCAAGGGCGACACGTCTGATTCGTAATGCTAACATAAATTCCTTTGCAGTGTCCGCCAAGAGCGCCGATACGATGACGCAGGCAACAAATGCGATAGAAGCTTTTTTGTATAAAAAATTCAAATCGGATAATTATTATACTGTCACAAATCAGGCAGACCAGATTGATACGATTGACGATGCTCTGGGATCGATGACACTTCTGATGGCGGGCATAGCGGGAATATCCCTGATTGTCGGCGGAATAGGTATAATGAATATTATGCTTGTAACGGTTACGGAAAGGACACGTGAAATAGGTATAAGGAAAGCAATAGGGGCAAAAACAAAGACCATTTTGGTGCAGTTCCTTATAGAATCGGCAGTAGTCAGCTGTCTGGGAGGTGTTATCGGAATTGTCCTTGGCGTCGTCGGAAGTTATTTTACCTGCAAGGGTATGGATATGCCGACGGTGCCTATTTCGCAACAGACAACGGTAATACTGGGCTCTTTCGTATTTTCGGCGGCGATAGGAATATTCTTCGGGCTTTATCCTGCACGAAAAGCAGCACGGCTTAATCCTATTGAAGCATTGAGATTTGAATAATCAGAATACGAAATGGCAGATAATACAAGGAGGAGACAGGATATGAAGATACGGATAATAGCGCTTGCGGTGTCTGTTTTGATGCTTTTTACGGTGGGAGTAAGTGCATCCTTTAATGATGTCGGCACCAACAGCGAGGTTGGAAATGCAATAACACAGCTTTCAAATCTTGGAATAATAAACGGCTACGGAGACGGAAACTTTTATCCCGATGAGACACTTACACGTGCGCAGTTTGCAAAAATTGCAGTACATATGCTGGGTGAAGAAAGAGAGGCTCTTATGCTTCAGAGCAATGCCGTTTTCAGCGATGTAAAATCCAATCATTGGGCGAACGGATACGTAAACCATATAGCAGAAAAGGGGATAATAAACGGCTATCCTGACGGAACATTCGGTGCAGATGAAACACTCAACTATGCACAGGCACTCACTATTCTTGTGCGACTTTTGGGATATGACGGGGAAGATGTAGGGTACAAGTGGCCTGACGGATTTGTTTCTCTGGCAGAATCGCTGGGAATAACAAAAAATATGTCTTTTAATAAGTACGAGGGTGTTACGCGCGGTAATGCCGCATATATGATTTATAATACACTTCTGGCTGACAAAAAGGACGACTCCGGAATAAAGCTTCTCAGTCAGACCAGTGTGGAGGATGTTGTGATATATGGCGACTGGGAGATTGACGCGAGTCTTTCCAACGGACATATCTCCACGACGATGGGAACCTATAAACTGGCAGACTCATCAAACATAACAAACAGTGTTTACGGTTCCATTGGTACTCTTTATCTTGACGGAGAGCAGAGAGCCACTGCTTTTGTGCCCGAAAACGAAACTGTACGGGATGTAGTTATAGTAAGTGCGGTAATGAACAGCAGTACCGGGAAGGCGGAAATTACTTATACGGAAAATGCCAATACAAGGACAGAAAGTCTCGGTGCGAATGCTCCTCTGTACTACAGAGGAAACAGCTCTACTCTCGAAAAAGGTATTGCGGAAATTGAAACAGGCATTGAGGCACGTCTTTACTACACCGAAAACGGTGTTTTTGAAAGAATGTACTTAAAGGAAACTTCTCTTTCGGGTCCCGTAACAATAATAAACGGTTACAGTCAGATTTACAGTGCGTTCGGTATAGACACGTCATCTTCGCTTTCCGTTATCCGAAATGGACAGAAAGCGGAAATCACGGATATAGATGTGTATGATGTTGTATATTATATGAGAAGCAATAACACCCTGTATACATATACTGACAAAATTTCCGGAACCTATGAGCAGGCTTATCCTCTCAAGTCAAGTGTTACCAGTGTGAAAGTAGGCGGCAGAGAATATTCTCTTACGACACAGAATGTCATTAACAAAATGAATGAAAGCGACGGAGCCTTTAAGCTTGGCGACCGTGTAACACTTCTTCTGGGAAGAAACGGGGAGGTAGTGGATGCTGTAGACCTTGCAGAAATGGGAAGTCTTGATTTGGCTGTGCTTACAAAATACTATTCTGAAATTTCAACAGATGTAGAAAATCAAGGTGAAACAATTCATTATGTAAATGTTGTTGTTGCTGACGGAACGGAAATAACATACGAAGTTAACCGCGACTACAGTGATTATATAGGTAACGTGGTCAAGGTTGAATACAAGAATGAAATTGCGATACTCACAAAGGTTAAACATTCCAGCATATACGGAAGCTTTGACTCGTCAAAACCAACACTTAACGGACAGTGGATTTCAAACAACTGTACCATATTGGAGCTTGTAAAACATACTCCAACCGAAGCAACCGTCAAAAAAATTGAATTGAAGGATATTCCGACTACAAAGCTGGGAGCAGACCAGGTTCTTCACGTGGAAAAATCGGGAAGTATGCGGGATATAACCTTTATGTATCTGACAGATGTTACGATGTCTGACGCGGATTTCGGTGTCATTGTTGATACGGAGAAGAATGAAGACGGCGGAAAGTTCTACACGGTAATGTTTGATAATTCAAATGTGGAAACCATGCAGACAAATGTCTACGGATGGGGAAACGGTGTAGCAGTCCACATAAAACAAACTCCTGAAGGAACGGAATATCTGACACTGAAAAAAATAGGCGAGGGAACAAGTATTGACGGTTACAACGCCGGCAGAGCCCGCATAGACGATGAAACATATGTTGTCAGCGACTACGTACGAGTTTACGGCGGTAGATCAGCGGAGAAATTTGAATCCATGTCAATTGATGAAATAGTAAACAACGATAATGTAGAGAAGGTTACACTGTATTCTGACCGGACACTGGAGCAAGGCGGAATTGTACGGGTAATTATTGTGAAAACAAAAAAATAAATAATTGATAGGAAGAAAGACCGGGGAATTCCGGTCTTTCTTCCTTATATATACGTAATATGCAAAAAAAAAATAAAAAAACTGAAAAAATAGGTTGACATTGAAAAATTAATGTGTTATAGTTATTCTTACCTCGCTATGTGGGCTTTTTTTACGTGCATAAAATTTTGAGGTAAATATCTTAGGGAGGCGTAATTATGAGAGTTAAAATCACTTTAGCATGTACTGAGTGCAAGCAGCGCAACTACAATACTATGAAGAATAAGAAAAACAATCCTGACAGACTCGAAATGAACAAGTATTGTCCTTTCTGCCGCAAGCATACACTGCATAAAGAATCTAAATAATAGAGGGTGAATTTAATGGGAGAAGTAAAAACTAAAAAAGTAGGCATCTTCCGTCGTATGATTACAGCTATTAAGGCTACAAAGTCAGAATTCAAGAAAGTTGTATGGCCTACAAAAAAACAGCTTATAAACAACACTCTGATTGTTATTGCAGCACTTGTTGTTGTGGGACTTATAATATTCGGATTAGATACGGCATTTGTTTCATTGGCAAATTTAGTTCTTGGCAAATAAGTATTTAATTAAGGAGGAAGGGCGCTTCGCCTGGTGTATTATGAGTGCTGAATTTAAATGGTATGTTGCTCATACTTATTCCGGTTATGAGAATAAGGTGAAGGACAGCATAGAAAAAACAGTTGAAAATCGCGGCCTCGGTGATCTCATTGGCGATGTTTGCATTCCTGTTGAGGAAGCAGTCGAGGAAAATGAAAAAGGCGAAAAGAAGACTGTAACAAGAAAAATTTATCCCGGATATGTATTCATTAAGATGAATATGACTGATGAGAGCTGGTATGTAGTACGCAATACGCGCGGCTGTACAGGCTTTGTTGGTCCGGGAAGTAAGCCCGTGCCCCTTTCAGAAGCAGAGGTTGAACGTCTCGGCGTTGAAACTGCGACTGTTGACCTTGGTGTAGACGTAGGTGATACAGTTCGTATTACAGACGGCTCTATGGAAGGATTTATGGGTGAAGTCCTGGAAATCAACCAGGAAAAACGCAAAGTAAGCGTTATGGTAACTATGTTCGGCGGCAGAGAAATGCAGGTAGAGTTTGATTTCTACCAGATTGAACCGCTTGAGTAAAAAAGGGAATGCTTTGTGTGTTCCCGGGTGTTTTAACACAACGAAAGCAAAAATCCGCCTTTAAAAATCGAGGTTTGGATTATTCTCTTTCGGCTTCTGTTAATAAGCTTTCGGGCTTGTTATAGATGGGAGGACGTTTACGTCCGCTATTACCACATTTTTTCTCTAAGGAGGTGCAAATTATGGCACAGAAAATCGCAGGTTATATCAAATTGCAAATCCCCGCAGGTAAGGCTACTCCGGCTCCTCCGGTAGGTCCGGCTCTCGGTCAGCACGGTGTTAACATTGTACAGTTTACAAAGGAATTCAACGAGAGAACAGCTAAAGACGCAGGTCTTATTATCCCTGTCGTTATTACCGTATATGCGGACAGGTCTTTCAGCTTCATCACAAAGACTCCCCCGGCTGCAGTGCTTATCAAGAAAGCTTGCAAAATCGAGAGCGGTAGTGGTGTGCCCAACAAGACAAAGGTTGCTCAAATTTCGAAGGCAGATCTTCAGCAGATCGCAGAGCTCAAAAAGCCTGACCTTAATGCAGCAAGCCTTGAGGCAGCTATGAGCATGATTGCCGGTACAGCCAGAAGTATGGGTGTTACGGTAGAGGAATAATTAAAGAGAATGTGGGAGGGATAAAATCCCGATGAACCACAAGGAGGTAACAGTATGAAACACGGTAAGAAATATATGGCCGGTGCTCAGCTTATCGAAACCGGCAAGCAGTATGATCCTGCAGAAGCTCTTGACCTTGTTGTAAAGACTGCTAGTGCAAAGTTTGATGAAACTATCGAACTTCATGCAAAGCTCGGTGTTGACTCACGTCATGCTGACCAGCAGGTAAGAGGTGCTGTTGTTCTTCCCCACGGTACAGGCAAGAAGGTTAGAGTTCTTGTTTTTGCAAAGGGTGAAAAGGCAACTGAAGCACAGAACGCAGGTGCAGATTACGTTGGTGCAGAAGAACTCGTTGAAAAGATTCAGAAAGAAAACTGGCTTGATTTCGACGTTGTTGTTGCAACACCTGATATGATGGGTGTTATCGGACGTATTGCTAGAATCCTTGGACCCAAGGGCCTTATGCCCAACCCCAAGGCAGGTACAGTTAGCATGGATGTTGCTAAAGCTGTAAACGATGTTAAAGCAGGTAAGATTGAGTACCGTCTTGATAAGACAAATATCATTCACTGCCCCATCGGTAAGGCATCTTTTGGTGCACAGAAGCTTCAGGAGAACTTTGATGTTCTTATGGGTGCTATCGTTAAGGCGAAGCCCGCAGCTGCAAAGGGTCAGTATATTAAGAGCCTTGCAATTGCAAGCACTATGGGCCCCGGAATAAAGATTAATGCATCAAAAATCAACTAAACAGTTGACAAATTGAATAATATGGTGTATAATGCACTATGTTGTTTCCATAGACAGTAGGCATAAAGGTAAGTCCTGCCGAGGAAGTATTCCTATAAAAACTCGGGATTCTTTGTGTCTATGGGCAAAGAATCCCTTTTATTATTTATTGTGAGGTGAGAATATGCCAAGTCAGAAAATTCTCGAAGAAAAGAAGCAGATAGTTGCTAATATTGCAGAACAGTTCAAGACAGCAGTTTCAGGTGTTTTCGTAGACTACTGCGGACTTACAGTTGAACAGGACACAGAGCTTCGTAATAAGCTTCGTGAAGCAGGCGTAGAGTATAAAGTTATTAAGAATACTCTTACACGTTTTGCAGCAAAGGAAGTTGGCTTTGATGAGCTTGATCCTATCCTTAACGGACC
>CAYLPQ010000026.1:0-33029 GCA_964385605.1 uncultured Oscillospiraceae bacterium
AAAACAGGGCTGTAGTCAACCCGATTTAAAAAATCGTTTTGCTACAGCCCCTTTTGATTATTTTATTTTGGGTTTTGAAATAAGCGCCGCCAACAGTGCAAAAACGACGGCAGCGGCAATTCCTCCGGCTGTTGCAGAGAGACCACCGGTAAAAATTCCGATAAAGCCGTCTTTTTCTATAGCTTTTTTTACACCTTCGAACAGGGTATAGCCAAACCCGGTAAGCGGGACAGTAGCTCCCGCCCCTGCAAAATCAACAATTTTCTGATACACTCCGAATAAAGACAGAAAAACACCGCTGCAAACATAGCCAGTGAGAAGCTTTGCCGGGGTCAGCGCTGTTTTATCGATTATAATCTGTCCTATAGCACATATAATTCCACCGACAATAAATGCTTTTAAAAATTCCATACTACCTCATACTCCTTATGGTTAGCCGAAACAAAATAATCCGTGCCCGCCAAAAAACGGGTTCAAATACTAATGCTTCTGCTTATAGTATTGCAATATCGGTGGGATATATTCATTTATTAAGAATACTGTTGCGGTAATCCTGTCTGTAATTTCCGGGAGAAACTCCTACGTTTTTTTTGAATATATCGTTAAAACGTTGTTGTGCTCCGAATCCTACAGAGGCAGCAATATCACAGATTTTTTCATCGGTTTCTGTAAGAAGCATTTTTGCTTTTTCTATTCTGTATTTTAAAAGATACTGTATGGGGCTTGTCTGATAGTGCTTTTTGAATGCTCTTGAAAAATGACTTTCAGACAAATACACATAACCGGCTATATCGGATAAGGAAATATCTGATGAATAGTGGTCTTCGATGTAAGCCTTTGCAGACTCCAGAATTTCATGCAATTTATGTGTTTTGCTTGAAAGGGTTGCTTCCCATTCGGCACGCAGACTTCTGCTTAACCAAACAAATAATTGCATTGTAAGAAGACTGCATAAAAATTCGCTTTCAGCATCCTTTTCTTTACTTTCGTGCATAATTTGCTGCATAAGAGAAGCAATATTTGAACAGTATATGTTTGATATTGTAAAACAACCTTCATTGCCGACGCTTTCTGTAATAAACGATAGAAAATCATTAAGAATTATCTTTGAATATTTTGTTTCATCGGCCTTTACAAAACAAAATTTAAGGAAAAGGAATCTGCAGGGCTTTTCGCACTCAACCTTAAGGTAGTGCGGCACCTGCGGTTTAATTAAAAGCAGGTCATTGGTTTTTACACTTACCGCAGTATCATTTATAAAGAAAGTGCCTTTTTCAATTTCCTGCATATATACAAGTTCAAATTCATCGTGAATACTGATTTTATTAGGATGATAGCTTGCATCCATAATCCTCTGAACTGATTTGACAACCATAGGCATTCCTGTTTCAGAATTCAGCAAATTTTTCCATAATCTGGGATATTCGCTCACGAAAATCACTCTTTCTCAAAAAAAATCTAAACTTATTATACTATAGATATTTACAAATTGCAATTAAATATGTTAAAATACATATAAGTATGAAAAAATATACAGAAAGGCTGTGATATAAAGATGCAGACACAGTATAAAAGAGTTCTTCTTAAATTGAGCGGTGAAGCTCTTGCAGGAGAAAAGGGTTTCGGCCTCGATGAAAAAACTATTGATTCAATTGCCGACACAGTTAAAGAATGTGTTGATATGGGTGTACAGATAGCAGTTGTAGTAGGTGGAGGTAATTTCTGGAGAGGAAGAACCGGTGAAAATATGGAACGTACACGTGCTGACCATATGGGTATGCTGGCAACAGTTATAAATTCTCTTGCTCTTTGCGATGCTTTTGAAAGAAAGGGTATCGTAACGAGAGTTCAAACAGCAATTGAAATGAAACAGATTGCGGAAACTTATGTAAGGGGCAGAGCAATTCATCATCTGGAAAAGGGAAGAGTTGTTATCTTCGGTTGCGGTACCGGTAATCCATTTTTCTCTACCGATACAACAGCAGCACTTCGTGCGGCTGAAATTGATGCTGAAGCAATACTTCTTGCTAAAAAGGTTGACGGTGTATACGACAGCGACCCGGCAAAGAATTCTGATGCTGTAAAATTCGATAAAATTACATATATCGACGTCCTTAACAGAGGTCTTGGCGTTATGGATACAACAGCAACTTCACTCTGTATGGATAATAAAATGCCTATTAGAGTATTCGGTCTTGAAGAACCGTCTAATATCAAACGTGTTCTCAAAGGCGAAGAGATAGGCACCCTTGTTTATGCATAATAATTTAATAAATATATTTGGAGGATTTAAATATGAAAAACGATTATCCCGAACTTAATGAAAAAATCAATAAAGCCATCAATTTCTTTATTGATGACCTCGGTTCTATCAGAGCCGGCAGAGCAAGCACAACAGTACTTAATAAAATAAGTGTTGATTACTATGGAACAATGACACCTATTCCGCAGGTGGCAGCTGTTTCTTCTCCCGACGCAAGAACTATTATGATTCAGCCCTGGGATGCTTCTCTTATAAAAGAAATTGAAAAGGCTATACTTGCTTCCGAACTCGGTATCAATCCCCAGAACGATGGTAAGGCTATACGTCTTTCATTCCCTCAACTTACAGAGGACCGCAGAAAAGAACTTACAAAGACTGTAGCGAAGAAGAGCGAGGATTGTAAGGTTGTTGTACGCGGTATCAGAAGAGATGAAATAGAAAAGTTTAAGGCTATGAAGAAAAAGAGCGAAATTACTGAAGATGACCTTAAGACAATTGAAAAGGAAATTCAGGACATCGTTGATTCTTCTATTAAAGAAATTGATTCAATCGCTGATAAGAAAAACAAGGAAATTATGGAAATTTAACTATGAATATTAAAGCTTTATTTAAAAAAGCTGAGCATAGTGTGGACTTTGAAAATTTACCGCAGCATATCGGTATAATTATGGACGGGAATGGCCGCTGGGCAAAGCGCCGCGGCCTTCCCCGTACAAGTGGCCATGCTGCAGGAGCAAAGACTTTTGAGAAAGTTGTTGAAGATGCGGGTAACATCGGTATTAAGGTTGTAACGGTTTATGCTTTTTCCACCGAAAACTGGTCAAGACCCCGGGAAGAAGTCGACGCACTTATGACTCTGCTTGAAGATTATCTTGATAACGGATTGTCAAGACTTGCAGGACGTAAAGTCAGAATACATTTTTTAGGTGATATGAGTGCTTTTTCAGACAGCTTTCAGAAAAAAGCTGTACACATGGAAAAGGCCACTCGTGAAAACGATGGCCTTTTGCTTAATGTTGCGCTAAATTATGGAAGCAGGGCAGAAATAACCAATGCAGTAAAACACATTGCAAAGCAAATTGAAAACGGTAATATTAACGCAGATGATATTACCGAACAGATGATAAGCGACAGCCTTTATACTGCAGGTCAACCTGACCCGGACCTTATAATAAGACCCAGCGGGGAATACAGGCTCAGTAACTTTTTGATGTGGCAGGGGGCATACAGCGAGCTGTGGTTCTCAAAATGCCTTTGGCCCGATTTTTCAAAGGAAGATTTGCTTCGTGCTATATCTGATTATCAAAAGAGAAACAGAAGATATGGCGGAGTTTAATCTATATTATTCCTGAAAGGAAGTTTTGTATGAAGCAGCGGATAATAAGTGCATTTATCGGAGTAATACTCTTGTTTGTTGTTATGGCGACAAATCAATTGATATTTGACATTGCTGTTGTATTAGTATCATGTATGGCAATCTATGAAGTAATGTCTGCACTGGGACTTAAAGGTTATAGGACAATGATGATCACATCTCTTCTTATGCCTGTTGCAATAATGCTTATATCTCATTTTTCTGAAGAACATATACATTCTGTTGTATTTCTGTTTCTTGCAGTTTTTCTTATTTCAATGTTGTTTTTACATGAAAAATATTCATTTACAGATGTTGTGAAGTTTTTTACAGTGTCGGTTATGATTTCTCTTTCATTTGTCCATCTGTCCTTTATCAGAAGGATGGACTATGGTGTCATTTGTGTTTTCCTGGTGTTTATAGGTAGTTGGATAACAGACACTTGCGCTTATTTCACAGGAGTAGCTATAGGCAAGCATAAACTGGCTCCCACAATCAGTCCTAAAAAAACTATTGAAGGGTCTGTGGGAGGAATTGTCGGTGTAACAGTTATTATTACTGCATATGCTGTGATTTGCGGAAATATAATTAATGAGGAAACCAATTTGATTTCTGTAATTATTACAGGACTTCTATGCGGTGTACTTTCACAGTTCGGTGATTTATGCGCATCAATTATCAAGAGGGAAAACAGTGTAAAGGACTTTGGCAATATTATGCCCGGTCACGGTGGTGTAATGGATAGGTTCGACAGCTTTCTTTTTGTTGCACCTGCAGTATATTACATACTTGAGTATTTTCCCGTATTCAGTTGATAAGAAGGATTTGTTATGAAAAAAATATCCGTACTTGGTTCAACAGGTTCCATTGGCACACAGACTCTGGAAGTTGTTGATATAACAAAAGAATTTAAAATATGTGCGTTAAGCGCACATAAAAACGTAGATTTGATTGAAAAGCAAATCAGAAAATACAAACCTGAAATAGCGGCTATGACAGATGAAAAATCCGCTTCAGAGCTTAAAGTCCGTGTTGCAGATACAGGTACAAAGGTTGTTTCAGGAATTGAAGGTGTGTGTGAATGTGCTGCTATTAACTCCGCTGATACCGTCGTTACAGCAATCGTGGGTATAGCAGGACTTAAACCAACCATCAGTGCTATCCGTGAGGGAAAACGTATTGCTCTTGCAAACAAGGAAACCCTTGTTACTGCAGGTAGTATAGTGATGAATGAAGCACAGAAGCATAAATCGGAAATTATACCCGTGGACAGCGAACACAGCGCGATTTTTCAGTCAATATCGAATCAACGTGCTTTTTTGAAAAAAATAATCATCACTGCTTCGGGAGGTCCTTTTTTCGGTAAAAAGGCTTTAGAGCTTTCTGAAATAACTCCGCAAATGGCATTAAAGCATCCTAACTGGAATATGGGTGCAAAAATCACTATTGATAGTGCCACGCTCATAAACAAGGGACTTGAAATGATTGAAGCAATGCACCTGTTTAATATTTCTATAGACGAAATAGAACCTGTTATTCACAGAGAAAGCATTATTCATTCAATGGTTGAATTCTGTGATGGCAGTGTTATTGCTCAGATGGGTGTGCCAGATATGAAGTTGCCGATAAGTTATGCTCTTTCTTATCCGGAAAGGACTGCGCCTGTATGTAAAGCACTTGACCTTGTCAGCATTGGGAAGCTTAGTTTTTATGATATAGACCACAAGGCTTTCCCGGCTGTAATGCTTGCTAAAAAGGCTGCAAAAGCAGGCGGGATTATGCCGGTTATATATAACAGTGCAAATGAGGCGGCTGTTGAGCTTTTCCTCAATGAAAAATGCTCATTTACAGATATTACTGCATTTATTGCAGATGCTATGGATAAAGCCCCGGAAATTATAAATCCATCACTTGAGGACATATCTGATGCGGATATGTTTGCAAGACGTTTTGTAAAGGAATGTTGTTAATTGCCAGTATTAGTTATAGTTATTGCTTTTGGTATTATGATATTTATTCATGAGCTTGGTCATTTTATTGCTGCAAAAAGCTTTGGAGTTCTTGTACATGAATTTTCTATGGGTATGGGACCAAAAATCTTTTCGTTCCAAAAAGGGGAGACACAGTACTCACTCAGGCTATTTCCCATTGGAGGTTATGTAAAGCTTGAAGGCGAAGTTGAATCTAATGATGATAATGACCCGCGTTCATTTATAAATCTCCCTCCTGTTAAACGTATTATAATTCTCTTTGCAGGGGCATTAATGAATCTGTTGCTCGGTTTTATAGTGTTTATAATAATAAATATGAATGTCGGTATTATTTCCAGTGTTGTACAGGATGTTCCGCAGGAGTATCGTCAGCAGCATTCAATATTTATGCCCGGTGACGAAATATTAAAGCTAAATAATACAAGAGTTCATACCTTTGACGATGTTTCTCTTTATATATCGCGATACGATAAAGAAGAGCTTTCAGTAAAGATTAGACGTAACGGGGAGGTTAAAGAGTATAAAGATGTTAAATTGTTTAAGACGGATTCCGGTTATAAGCTTGGTGTGTCATTTGCTTATGAAGATGCGTCAATTATTAAAAGCACTGAATTCGCCGCATATAACACAGTTTATACGGCGAAAGCGGTTTATTTTGCATTAGGAGACCTTATATCGGGAAAAGCTCCGATGAGTTCTTTATCAGGACCGGTCGAAATTGTAGCCGTTGTAGACAGAGAGACAAAAGATATGCCCCATAATCAATACACTTTTTTATGGGTACTTTCCCTTGTTGCAATGATTTCGGTAAATTTAGGAATATTCAATCTTTTACCTTTTCCTGCACTAGACGGTGGAAGTATTGTAATTGCCTTGGTTGAATTAATCACTCGTCGGAAGGTAAAAAGTGAGTTAATCGGGTATTTAACTACAATCGGATTTGTGTTATTAATGTTACTGGCAATCTATGTAACCGCAGACGATATATACAGTTTAGTGAAAAAGTAACTTTTGAAAGGATGATAAACAAATGAGCAGAACTCTTGCAAGAGAAGATGCGTTCAAGCTGATTTTTGAGATGGAATTGACAGATATATCTGCCAGGGAAGCTCTTGACTACCTCTACGAAACAGCTGAAAATAATAACGAAATGTGGGCGCAGGTTACTGTTTCCGAAGCCAGCAAAAAATATCTTGAACGTATTGTTTCGGGAATTGAGGAAAAGAAAGATTTTCTTAACGAAAAAATTTCTCCAATGCTTAAAAAATGGACACTTGACAGAATTTCAAAGGTTAATTTATCCGCATTAAAACTTGCATTCTTTGAAATCGAATTTATGAGTGATATTCCTCACAAAGTAACTGCAAATGAAACTGTTAAAATAGCAAAAAAATATGGCGGAGAGGAATCCGGAGCATTTGTTAACGGTGTAATAGGAACACTGCTTAAGTCAAAAGAGACAAAAGGAGAATGATGCAAATGACAGAAAGCAGAAGAATTGCTACTGTTACCCAGATTAACAATTACATAAAAGCATTGTTTGAGCAAGTTCCTGTTCTGCAGAACGTCTGGATTAAAGGAGAAATCAGTAATCTTAAGCTTCACTCTTCCGGACATATCTATCTCACATTAAAAGACGGTGGAGCTGTTCTGAAAGCCGTGATGTTCAAATATGCCGCCCAGACACTGCAATTCAAACCCGAAGACGGAACTAAAGTTCTGGCACGCGGTAAGATAGGAGTTTACGAAGCCGGAGGACAGTATCAGCTTTATATTGAAGAAATGGAAGCAGAAGGAAAAGGTGACCTTTATGCAAAATTCGAAGAATTAAAAAAGCGACTTTCTGAAGAAGGTCTTTTCGATGAAAGCCGTAAAAAACCTATTCCCGAATTCCCGCAAACTATAGGTATTGTAACAAGTCCCACAGGTGCCGCCATAAGAGATATGATAAACGTTCTGAAACGCCGTTATCCCGTTGTTAAAGTAATTGTCTATCCCTGTCTTGTACAGGGTGATACTGCGGCGCAAAGCATTGTTGAGGGAATTAATTATTTTAACAAAAAGAGAAATGTTGATTTGATTATTACAGGTCGTGGCGGTGGTTCAATTGAGGATTTATGGGCATTTAACGAAGAAATTACTGCAAGAGCTGTTGCAGATTCACAAATTCCCGTAATTTCAGCAGTCGGACATGAAATCGATTTCACAATCTGCGACTTTGCATCAGACTTACGGGCACCTACGCCGTCTGCTGCTGCCGAGCTTGCAGTGCCTGACATTATTGAACTTAAAAGGAACCTTGATTCTTCTAAAACAAGAATGTCTGTTCTTTTGAAAAATAAACTTGATAATTCTCAAAAGCATATAGAATTGCTTTCAAAGAGAAGTTCTCTTACCGGATTTGATAAAGTAATATCTGACAGAGCGCAGACCATAGATAATCTCACAGAAAGATGCACTATGGCATATAAAAACTTAACTGAAAGTGCCGAAAAGCAATTTCAGGCGCTTTGTGGTAAGCTTTCTGCACTCAGTCCCATTGCGGTGTTCGAAAGAGGTTACTGCAATGTAACAAAAGACGGTAAAACCGTAAACGATATTGAAGATATTGAGATAAATGACAGTCTGACAGTAAAAATGCTAAAGGGCGAGATTGACTGTACTGTTACTCAAAGGAGGAAGACAAATGAAATTTGAAGAAGCTATGAAAAAACTTGAAGAAACTGTCAAAAAACTTGAAAGTGGCGAGGCAACTCTTGACGAATCTATGGAGCTTTTTGAAAAAGGCATTGCCCTTTCACGCACCTGTCAGAAAATTCTTAATGACGCACAGTTTAAAATTACAAAGCTAATCAGTTCTTCAGATGAAGAAGTTGAGTTTGATACGGAGAATTTATAATGAAATTTGAATTACAGCTTCAAAAGTATATAGATAGCATAAACACATATCTTTATAATATTTTCGAAAGTAAGAATGATACAATTTACGAGTCTATGAAATATAGCTTGTATGCCGGTGGAAAAAGAGTTCGTCCTGTTTTATCGTTGGCAGTATGCGAAGCATTAAAAGGAAATCTTGATGCTGCATTATGCTTTGGATGCTCTTTAGAAATGATACACACATATTCTCTTATTCACGATGACCTGCCCTGTATGGACAATGATGATTTAAGAAGGGGAAAACCCACCAATCACAAGGTTTTCGGCGAAGATATGGCTGTTCTTTCCGGGGATGCACTTCTTAATTATGCTTGCGAAAACATTACTTCTGCGGATTATATTGACAGTAATATACGACTCAATGCTCTTAAAACCTTATATAGTGCATCGGGAGCTGAAGGTATGATAGGAGGACAGGTTCTGGATATGCAGGCAGAAGGCAAAAATGTTAATATTAACTGCCTTGAGCTATTACACAGAAAAAAGACAGGCGCACTTATAAAGGCATCTGCGGCTCTTGGTGCAATAAGCGCAGGAAAACCGGAAAACATTCTGGATACGTACGCAGAAGCACTCGGGCTGGCATTTCAGATTCGCGACGATATATTGGATGTTGAGGGTGATTCTGAAAAGTTTGGGAAACCCATATTAAGCGACGAAAAAAATAATAAAACAACTTATGTCACACTTTTCGGTATAGACGGAGCAAAAAAGCGCCTTACCGAAGAAACTGAAAAATCAATTGATTCATTACAGTTTTTAGGTGATGACGGTGAGTTTTTACGAAAATTTGCACTATACTTATTAAACAGAGAAAACTAAAAGGAGCATATTATGTTCAATAAACTGGCATTTATAGAAGAAAAATACGAAATGCTTTCCGCGCAAATCAGTGATCCGGAAGTTATTGCAGACCAGAACAGATGGAGAAAGCTTTGCAAGGAAAGCTCGGATATAACACCTATTGTTGAAAAATACCGCGAGTATAAAAAGGCAAAGAACGCAATAGAGGAAGCACAACAACTGCTTGAGGAAAAACCCGATAAAGATTTTGAAGAAATGCTTCTTATGGAAATAGACGAAAATAAGGAAAAGATTGCCTGTTATGAAGAAGAACTTAAAATTCTGCTTCTTCCCAAGGATCCCAACGATGAGAAAAACGTTATTGTTGAAATCCGCGGAGGTACAGGTGGAGAAGAGGCGGCTCTTTTTGCCGGAACACTTTTCAGAATGTACAGTATGTATGCAGAAAACAGGAACTGGAAAATTGATATTATGAACTCCAATCCGACCGAACTCGGAGGTTACAAGGAAATCACCTTTACAGTCGAAGGTACCGGTGCGTTCAGCAGATTAAAATATGAAAGTGGTGTGCACAGAGTTCAGCGCGTTCCCGAAACCGAATCGGGAGGAAGGATTCATACAAGTGCTGCAACTGTTGCTGTTCTTCCCGAAGTAGAAGAGGTTGAGCTTGAAATAAATCCCAACGATCTTCGTATAGACGTGTTCCGTGCCGGCGGACCGGGTGGACAGTGTGTTAATACAACCGACTCTGCCGTTAGGGTGACACATATCCCAACAGGTCTTGTTGTTTCCTGTCAGGATGAAAAAAGCCAGCACAAAAATAAAGACAAGGCACTCAAGGTATTGAGAAGTCGTCTTTATGATTTCTTTGAGGAACAGAGAAATGACGCAATCAGTAAAGAAAGAAAAAGTCAGGTAGGAAGCGGCGACAGAAGTGAGAGAATCAGAACATATAATTTCCCACAGGGCCGTGTAAGTGACCATAGAATTAACTTAACACTTTATAAAATCGATTCAATTATAAATGGAGAGCTTGATGAAATCATTGATTCTCTGATAACTCATTTTCAGAGTGAAAGATTAAAGAATGCCGAAGAAGAGTAACGAGGTGACTTATGAAAAATAGCGAATTAAGTGTTAAACTTACCAAATTGATAAACGAATTTCATCTTGAAAAAGTTTTCGTTCCTGAAAATCTCGATAAAATAGAGATTTTCTCAAGCGATGTTCACAGACCGGGTATTCAGTTGAGCGAAAGCTATTTTGAATTTTTTGATAATAAGCGCATACAGATTCTCGGTACAGTTGAATATCATTTTATGAAAACAAAAACTTCAGATGAACGTCTTGCCGCTTATGAAAAGCTTATGTCAAGCGGTATACCTGCTACTATTATAACTCATGGACATGAAGTTTATGATGAGCTGCGCTCTGCTGCTGAAAAATACAATGTACCTCTACTGCGTACCGAAGACAGTACATCGCCATTTATGGCAGCACTTATTGCTTCGCTCAATTTATCAAGAGCACCGATTATTACGCGTCACGGTGTTCTTGTCGAGGTTTACGGCGAAGGAATTCTGCTTCTTGGTGAAAGTGGTGTAGGTAAGAGCGAAACTGCGGTAGAACTCATAAAGCGCGGTCACAGACTTGTTGCTGATGATGCTGTAGAAATCAGAAGAGTTTCCGCTAAAACTCTTGTAGGAAGCTCTCCTGAAATTATCAGGCATTTTATTGAACTTCGCGGTATAGGAATAATTGACGTAAAGAAAATCTTTGGTATGGGTGCTGTAAAAAATACCGAAAATATAAACCTTGTTATAAATCTTGAAATATGGCAGCAGGGTAAAACTTATGAAAGGCTGGGTCTTGACACCCAGGTTACTAATATTCTCGGTATTGATGTGCCTTCGCTTACAGTTCCTGTAAGGCCCGGAAGAAATCTGGCTGTTATTATAGAGATTGCCGCAATGAATCACAGACAGCAGAATATGGGTTATAATGCCGCAGAGGTATTGAATGACAGACTCACCAAACAGATGCAGGGACTGGATGTAGCCGGCAGTGATTTATTTTGATTTGAAAGGAACAGATTATGTTAGAAAAACTTCAGCAAATCATAGCTTCAGATAAAATAAAAACCAATGTTTCCATGGCTTCATTGACAACGTTCAGAACAGGCGGTACTGCTGATATTGTATTATATCCTGCAAACACAGATGACCTCAAGAATATTTTAAAGTTGTTTTATGAAACAAGAACTCCCTACTATGTAATGGGAAATGGCAGTAATTTACTCGTCAGCGACAGCGGTGTCAGAAATCCTGTTATACATATCGGTAAAGAGTTTTCTTCTATAGATGTTTTTGAAGATTGTATTACAGTACGTGCAGGTGCGCTTCTTTCTTCGGTGGCAAGGGTTGCCTGTGAAAATTCTCTTACCGGGTTTGAATTTGCTGCTGGAATACCGGGTACACTGGGCGGAGCTTTAATTATGAATGCAGGCGCTTACGGCGGCGAAATGAAAGACGTTGTAGAAGCTGTCAGTTTTCTTGGAAACGATGCTGAAGAATATGTGATAAGCGGAGAAGAAATGGAGTTTGGATACCGCAGGAGCGCTTTGAGTGATACTGATTGTATAATTACAGGTGCAACACTCAAATTAAAAAAAGGCGAAAAAGATGAGATTATAGCAAAAATGTCAGAACTTGCATCTAAAAGACGGGAAAAACAGCCTCTTGAATTTCCCAGTGCAGGAAGCACATTCAAACGACCTGAAGGATATTTTGCAGGTGCTCTTATTGAAAGCTCGGGGTTGAAAGGCAAAACAATCGGCGGTGCACAAGTCAGCGAAAAACATGCCGGATTTATTGTTAATAAGGGCGGTGCTACCACTACAGATGTTCTTAATCTGATTGAATTAGTTAAAGAAAGTGTGTATAAAAACCATGGAGTAATGCTTGAAACAGAAGTTAAATATTGGGAATAAAGGTGATTCAGATGAAATTTCTCATAATTACCGGAATGAGCGGGGCAGGGAAGACGCAGGTTATGCACTTTCTTGAAGATATAGGCTTTTATTGCATTGATAATATGCCTGTTGCTTTTTTGCTACCCTTTGCAAAAATGTGTAATAATGAAGACAAATTTAATAACGTTGCGGTTGTGGTTGATATAAGGGGCGGAGATGCACTCCTGGAAATCGATAAAGCACTTGAAGCATTAAAAAGCAACGGTATTGAATATGAAATTCTTTTTCTTGAAGCAAATGATTCTGTAATAATCAAAAGATATAAGGAAACCCGTCGTAAACATCCTCTTTTACCACAGGGAAGTATTGAGGAGGGGATTGTTCTTGAACGGGACAAGCTGGCATTTTTGCGTGGAAATGCAACACGTATTATTGACACGTCTTTACTTCTCACAAGAGAATTGAAACAGATGATTTATGAATTCTATGCCGAAGACGGACAAAGCAACTACTTTAAAGTGTGTGTTCAGTCATTTGGCTTCAAATATGGACTTCCAAGGGATGCTGACCTTATATTTGATGTCAGATTTCTGCCTAATCCTTTTTATATTCCGGAGTTGAAAGAACATAACGGAACAGAAAAGGAAGTAGCGGATTTTGTGTTTAACCATCCTCAAACAACAGAGTTTCTTGCTAAACTTGAAGATATGCTGCTTATGCTGATTCCGCATTATATGGATGAAGGAAAAACCGAGCTTGTAGTAGGAATTGGATGTACCGGAGGTAAACACAGAAGTGTTGCTATTGCTTGTAAAATTACAGAAAAGTTGCTTGCAGGTAATGTAAAAGCAACGATAAGACATCGGGATATGCTTAAAGCATAAGAAATTAAGGCTTAAGGATTGTTATTATGAAGAAAATCAGTTTTTCAGCTGAAGTAAAAAATGAATTATGCGAATTGAAATTTAAGGACGATGAAGCTTTGGCAGAACTCGCTGCAATGATTCTTTTTGGTGAAAGTTCTCAAAGCGGTGATGTTTTAATAAAAACTGACCGAGCTCCAATAGCCGCAAGGATACAGGCTGCTTTTAAAAAAACTGTTCACGAAGAAATACCTATAGATATTCTTAAAGGAAAGCGTAGCTTCTGTATTAAACTCACCGGTGATATTCTGGAGAAAACAGGAGTCTATATTTCAGATGACGGTGAAATAGCATTAGATGAGGATATATATGAATCTGCTACGCAAAAACGTGCTTTCTTAAGAGGTGCATTTCTTATAAGCGGAACAATCACTGACCCATTAAAAGGGTATTCCTGCGAAGTATTTTCTTATAATGAAAATATGGCATATCTTGCTGCTGAAATGCTTGAAGAATTCGGGATTAAAGCTAACACAGTAAAAAGAAATAATTATTCTGTAACATATCTGAAGGACCGTAATTCCGTAAGCGATTTTTTGAATATAATCGGCGCACACAAGCAAATGATGGATTTTATTGAAACACAGATAGAAAAAGACCTTAACAACAGAAACAACAGAGAGGCTATATGCAGGGCTGCAAATCTTGATAAAACTATTGAGGCATCTGCCAGACAGTGTGATGCTATATTAAAATTACAGAAGTCTTCCAAGTGGGAAGCTCTTGATGAACAAACTCATGAATTGGCTCGCCTCAGAATAGAGTTTTTTGATTTACCATTGTCTGCTATAGGTCAGAAAATGTCTCCTGTTATGACTAAAAGCAGTGTTAACCGACGTATGAATAAACTGATAGAACTGGCGGAGGAATTATAATGTTTACACATTTACACGTTCATAGTGAATACAGTCTTCTTGACGGAATGTGCCGCATAAAAGACCTTCCCAAAAGAGCAAAAGAGCTTGGACAAACTGCCATCGCTCTTACTGACCACGGTGTTATGTACGGCGCTGTTGACTTTTATAAAGCTTGTATTGCCGAGGGTATCAAACCGATTATCGGTTGTGAAGTATATACAACAAAGGACAGACTTGACAAATCCGGCGGCAGAGGTGAAAATGAAACAAATCACCTTCTTTTGCTATGCAAAAATAAGGAAGGCTATGATAATTTAATACAGATTGTATCAAATGGTTTTGTAGACGGCTTTTATTACAGACCGCGTGTTGATATAGATGTGTTGAAAAAGCACAGGGGAGGGTTAATAGCTCTTTCGGCATGCCTTGCCGGTGAAATACCAAAGGCTCTTAATGCTGGTGAATATGACAGAGCAAAAGAAATTGTAACAGAATACAAAGAAATCTTTGATGAGTTTTACATAGAAATACAAGATCATGGTATTGAAGAGCAAAAAAAGGTGAATCCGTTACTTGTTAAACTCGCAAAAGAGACTGATACACCTCTTGTTGCTACAAATGACGTACATTACATAAAATCTGAAGATGCCAAAAATCAGGATGTTCTCCTGTGCATACAAACCGGAAAAACTCTTGATGAAGAAAACCGCATGAGGTTTGAAACAGAAGAGTTTTATGTCAAAAGCGAAGAAGAAATGCGGGAGCTTTTCCCTTACGCACCGGAAGCTATTGATAATACAAACATTATTGCCGATAAATGTAATTTTGAGTTTAAATTCGGGGAAAGACATCTTCCTCAATATGATGTACCCAATGATCAGGATCCATACGAATACCTTCGTTCATTGTGTGTTGATGGCCTCGAAAAAAGGTATGATAATCCTACTCCCGACCTTTATGAAAGACTTGATTATGAATTAGGTGTCATAAAAGAAATGGGGTTTGTCGACTACTTTTTGATAGTATGGGACTTCATCAGTTACGCAAAAAATAATGGTATTCCCGTCGGTCCAGGTAGAGGAAGTGCTGCCGGAAGTATAGTATCATATACTTTGAGAATTACCGATGTAGAGCCGACAAAATACAATTTGATTTTCGAACGTTTCCTTAATCCGGAACGAGTAAGTATGCCGGATATTGATATAGACTTTTGCCCTAAACGCAGAGCAGAGGTTATTAACTATGTAATAAATAAGTACGGAAGTGAAAATGTAAGTCAGATAGGAACTTTCGGTACTATGAAAGCCAGAGGCGCAATCCGTGACTGCGGAAGGGTCCTTGGAATGCCTTACGGTGATGTTGATACAGTTGCAAAAATGATACCTATGGACCTTGGTATGACACTTGATTTAGCCCTTGAAAATCCCAAGCTTAAAGAGGCATATAATTCTTCTTCCGATGTAAAGCTTCTTATAGACACTGCCCGTTCGGTAGAAGGTCTTCCCAGAAACATCGGCACTCATGCAGCCGGAGTTGTTATAGCAGGAAAGAGTGTGTCAAGCTATGTACCTATACAGCGCAGTGAAGACATAATTTCAACTCAATATACAAAAGATACTGTAGAAGAGCTCGGTCTTCTGAAAATGGACTTTCTAGGGCTTCGAAATCTTACAGTAATTGAAGATACTATAAACATTGCAAAATCTATGGGAATAGATATAGACATACACAACATAGATTATAATGTACCTGAAGTTTATGAAATGATTTCTGCAGGAGATACCAACGGTGTTTTTCAGCTTGAAAGTGGCGGTATGAGATCATTTATGAAAAGACTTGAACCGAAAAATATTGAAGATATAACTGCAGGTATTGCACTATACAGACCGGGCCCTATGGATTTCATTCCGGCATACATAAAGAATAAAAGTAATCCTGAAAACATTACCTACAAGCATCCGCTTTTAAAAGACATACTTGAAATGACATACGGATGTATAGTTTATCAGGAACAGGTTATGCAGATTGTACGTACCCTTGCAGGCTTTTCCATGGGAAGAGCTGACGAAGTGCGTCGCGCAATGAGTAAGAAAAAAGCTAAAGAGATGCAGAAAGCCCGCCAAAGCTTTATCTACGGCGAAGATAATGATGACGGCAGTGTTCGCTTTATGGGATGCTTACGAAACGGAATAGACCTTGAAACAGCGGAAAAAATATTTGATGATATGGATGCCTTTGCACAGTACGCATTTAATAAGAGTCATGCTGCAGCTTATTCTTTTGTCACATATCAGACTGCTTATCTAAAATGTCTGTATCCTGCTCAATTTATGGCAGCTCTTATTTCAAGTGTTATGGACAATTCCAATAAAGTTGCGGCTTATATAAATAACTGCACTCAGAAGGGGATAAACATACTTCCTCCGGACATTAATAAAAGTAATGCCGATTTCTCTGTTGAGGGAAATAATATACGTTTTGGCCTTACAACAATAAAGAATGTGGGAGATTCTTTTGTAAGAAGTTGTGTGAACGAACGAAACAAGAATGGCGAATACAAAAGCTTACGGGATTTTGTTTCACGTATGATTGGTGAGCTTAACAAGCGGTCCGTTGAATGTCTGATCAAAAGTGGTGCTTTTGATTCCTTGCCGGGAAGCCGTGCGCAAAAGCTTTCTGTATATGAAGATATAGTTGATTCAGAATCACGTGCAGGAAAGAACAATATAGTCGGACAGTTTACATTCTTCACTCAGGAAGAAAACATAGAGGATATTTTCCCCGATAAAGTAAAGGAATACTCAAAACGTGAGCTCCTTAACATGGAAAAAGAGGTAGCAGGAATTTACCTTTCAGGGCATCCTCTTGATGATTTCCGTGCAGATATTCAGAAAATGCACTATCCACACTGCATCGACATTGTTGACCAGGAATCCGGAGAAGAATCCTATTTTGACGGTGATGATGTATCGATTATAGGGATTATTTCAAACAGACGCGATAAACTTACACGTTCTAATACCAATATGTCTTTTATAACTATCGAGGATTTCACCGGAAGCATTGAAGTAATAGTTTTTCCGAAGATGCTGACGAAGTTTGATGCGATTCTTGAAGAAAATTCCATCGTATCAATTCATGGCAGACTTGATATAAAAGAAGATGAAAACACAAAAATAATCCTTGATACAGTAACTCCGTTTTCCGGCGCAAAAGAGCCGTTTCAGATAGAGCTTAACGATAATCAACTTTATCAGCTTGAAAAGCTAAAAGAAGTGATTTTAATGCATCCGGGCACAGTTCCTCTGGAAATTAAATGTATTTACGGAAATATTTCAGTTCATAATTATACTGTAGACGGAAGCGATGAGTTTAGAAAAAAGATAGCAGATTTATTTAAAGGTTAATTTTGAAAGGAATTAATTGTTATGTGGACATCAGTTTATATGACCCAGAATATTGATAATGCAAGAGATATAAGAGTTAAAATTGAAAGCCATGCAATCCCGGTTAAGTTACACAGAATAACAGGTGTTGACGGGAGTGGGGAAGACTGCTATGAGCTTTTGGTGCCAAGCGCAGAACTTAACGAAGCACTTGATATTATCATCGATTAATATTCTCGTTTTAAATCTATTTATATACAAAAAGAATTGTCTGTAATTATGACAATTCTTTTTGTATTATATCTATTGCAAATAACTGTATTCTTTGTTATAATGAAGAAAAATAATTTACAGAAGGTGTAAATGCATATGAATATAATTATCGTTGGTTGCGGTAAGGTCGGACATAAAATTGCTGAAAAACTCAGTTATGAGGAAGATCTGAATATAACAGTTGTTGACCAGAGAAATAGTGTTATTACAGATATTGTCAGCAAATATGATGCAATGGGAGTGGCCGGTGACTGTATAAACGTTGAAATACTTGAAGAAGCAGGTATCAGACAGGCAGATATACTAATTGCCGTTACAGGAAGTGATGAGCTCAACTTCACTACTTGTCTTCTTGCAAAAAAGCTTGGCGGATGCAAAACAATAGCAAGATTCAGAAAGCCCGAATACCGTACCACAGTCAACCTGTTTAAAGATGATTTAGGTCTGGCTATGGTTATCAATTCAGACATTTCTGCTGCCCAGGAAATTTCACGAGTGCTCAAGTTTCCCAATGCTATACAAATTGATACTTTCGCAAAGGGGAGAGTAGAGATACTTAAATTCCGGATTGCAGAGGATTCCATATTGTGTGATCTTAAACTTTCGGATATGAGCAGCAAGCTTAACTGTGATGTTCTTGTCTGCGGTGTAGAACGTAACAGCGAAGCCTTTATCCCCGGTGGTGATTTCGTTTTAAAGGGCGGAGACCTTGTAAGTATAGTTGCTACGTTTAAAAACTGCAGTATACTGTTCAAAAAGATAGGTATTAAAACAAACAAAGTTAAAGATACAACTATCATCGGCGGCGGTGTTATAGGTTATTATCTGGCCGATTTACTGATTAAGTCTGGCATTGATGTTAAAATAGTTGAAATAAAAAAAGAAAGATGTGAAGAGCTTTCCGCGCTGCTTCCTAAAGCAACAGTAATATGCGGTGACGGTACAGACTATGACCTTCTTATTGAAGAAGGCATTGAATATGCTGATTCTGTTGTTGCACTTACAAATATTGATGAAGAGAATATATTGCTTTCCTTATTTGCCAGAAGTAAGACAAACGGAAAGCTTATAACAAAAATAAACAGAATTGAATATGATGAGGTTATTAAAAAGTTAGATCTTGATACAATAGTTTTCCCCAAAAATATTGTTGCGGAAAATGTGCTTAAATTTGTAAGAGCAGCAAATAATTCAATCGGAAGCAGTAATATTCAGACAATACATTTTATTCTTGACGGAAAAGCTGAAGCTTTGGAGTTTGTTGTAAATGAAAACAGCAGGGTTTCAGAGAAAACTCTTGCAGAGCTTTCAATAAAGAAGGGCATCCTGATTGCGTGCATAAACAGAAACGGAAAAATGATAATTCCCAAAGGTAGTGACTCGATTTCAATCGGAGATACCGTTATTGTAGTTACTAAAAACACAGGATTAAAGGATATAAATGACATTTTGGAAGGTTAATGACTATGAACTATAGAAGAATTTTTCATACATTAGGTATAGTTCTTTGCTTTGAAGCTGCTACAATGCTTTTGCCAATTATATGTGCATTAATTTATAAAGAATCAGCTGTGATTTCCTTTATACAGAGTATGGCTCTGTGCCTGTTTTTTGGCATAATACTTGTTTTGCAAAAAGGAAAATCAAAGAACATTTTTGCTAAAGAAGGTATAGTAATAGTTGCGTTCAGTTGGGTTTTAATGAGTATATTCGGAGCTTTGCCTTTCGTTTTTTCAGGTGAAATTCCAAATTTTATAAGAGCGCTCTTTGAAACTGTATCCGGTTTCACAACTACAGGTGCGTCAATTCTTACAGATGTTGAAAGTCTTTCCAAAAGTTTACTTTTCTGGAGAAGCTTTACGCATTGGATTGGTGGTATGGGTGTTCTGGTGTTTCTTATAGCACTATTACCAATGTCCGGAGGCAGCAACCTCTTTATTATGCAGGCTGAAAGTCCCGGACCTACTGTAACAAAGATTGTTCCTAAAGTTAAATCAAGTGCAAAAATACTCTATCTTATATACCTTTTTATAACACTTTTGCAGATTGTGCTTTTATGCGCAGGCGGTATGAATCTTTTTGATTCTATCACGCATACATTCGGAACGGTCGGCACAGGTGGTTTTGGTATAAAAAATGACAGTCTTGCCGGATATTCTCCTTACATTCAGGTTGTAATAACGGTATTTATGATTTTGTGCGGAATAAATTTTTCGCTGTTCTACCTGATTTTGATTGGAAAATTCAAGGATGCACTTCGCTCAAGTGAGCTTAAAGCATATCTTGGAATAATATTTGTTTCAGCAATAATTATTTTCTTTAACTGTTACGGAACTATGGGCAATGCCTGGGATACGTTGCGACATTCATTCTTCCAGGTTGGCTCAATTATTACTACAACAGGATATTCAACCGTAGACTTTAATAACTGGCCGGAGCTTTCTAAAGTTATACTTGTTGTTCTTATGTTTATAGGTGCCAGTGCCGGAAGTACAGGTGGCGGAATAAAGGTTTCCAGAATTATTATTCTCGCCAAGAGCGTAGTTAAAGAAATTGCACTTGCTGCACATCCGAAAATGCTGAAAAGAATTAAGTTTGATAACAGAACCGTAGAACACGACACTATTCGTACAGTAAATGTGTATATGTCTGCGTATATAATTGTTTTCTTTTCTTCAGTTTTGCTCATAAGCATAAATAATCTTGATTTTACAACCAATTTTACAGCGGTTGCGGCAACTCTGAACAACATTGGTCCCGGACTTGCAATGGTTGGTCCCGCATCAAATTTTTCATGTTATTCAGATTTTTCGTTACTTATTTTGATACTTGATATGCTAATTGGTCGACTTGAAATATTCCCGGTGCTTGCGTTGTTGTCTAAATATACCTGGAAAAAATAAAATCAGCAACAAAAAATTCAGCCCTATATATAGGACTGAATTTTTTGTTAGGGAAGAGGTTATTATTCAGATTTGGCTTTTATTCCTGAAAGAGGGTTTTTATCAACAGCTTTACGAAGCTGTTCTTCGTCGATATGAGTATAAATTTGTGTTGTAGACAAGTGTTCATGGCCTAAAATTTCCTGCAACGCACGAACATCAACGTTTCCGTATTTATACATTAATGTAGCGGCAGTATGTCTTAATTTATGAGGCGAATATATATTTGAATCAAGACCTGCTCTCTCAATATTTTTTTTAATCATTCTGTACACCATATTATTGGAAATACGGGTCTTTTGCTTACTTAAAAAGAGCGCACGTCTGTCTTTTACACCGTCTTTCGGTCTGATCTCCATATAATTTCGTATTGCAGTTTTACTCGCATCGTTAAGATAAACAGTCCGTTGCTTGTTTCCTTTACCTGTAACGGTAAGGCTGTCACCATGAATGTCTGAAATGTTAATACCAACAAGCTCACTTAATCGCATTCCACAATTAAGAAACAGTGTAATTATACAATAATCTCTTGTTTTAAACTCACCGTCAATATTTTCCAGTAATTGTAAACTCTCATCCAATGAAAGAAAAACCGGTAATTTAGATGGAATTTTTGGGGAGTCAAGCTCTTTGGTGATGTTTATATCCAATAGATGAGCCTTACTTGACATATAATTAAAGAAACTTTTAAGAGAAGAGACTTTTCGCGCACGTGCATTTGCATTATTATCACGATCGCTGTTAGCATACATTAAATACTCGTATAAATCTTCAAGCAAAATATCTCTTATGAAATCTGTAGAAACATCGCTACAGTCAATTGAATCAAAATTTTCAAACGAATCAATTAATCTGTGACATTTCATAAAACGAAAGAATGTGCGCAGGTCGTAATAATATTCATTAATAGTATTGTCGGATTTTCCTTTGATGTTTGAAAGATAACTTAAGAAGTTACGCACATCCTGAGGTATATCGTTATAGGTACGTATATCAGACATGATTTAAACCTCCATAATACCGATTTTACCGTATTTACAAGTTTTCCGTTTAATCGATTAAACAGATATAAACTTCCTCTCGCCAATTCAACAAAATTTTTATTTTGTTGAATTAAGTATATATTATCACAGCCCACCTTCTCTGTCAAGTTATTTCGGTATATTTTCTTTTTATTTATCTTGTTTTACTATAAAAAGAAAACCAAGAAGAACTTTTCTTCTTGGTTTTCTTTTTTTGCATTCACTTTTTTCATTTATAACTGGAGTTATTCCTCCCAGTTGTGGTAGACATTCTGAACATCATCATTATCGTCCAGCATCTCTATTAGCTTATTCATATTTTTAAGATCTTCTTCATCTGTAAGCTCTACACTTGTTTGAGGAAGCATCTGTACTTCCGCTGTTAAAAAGCTGTACCCACGTGATTCAAGCTCTTCACGTACTGCAGAGAAATTCTCCGGAGCGGTTAACACCTCATATATTCCCTCTTCTGAAGTAAAATCCTCGGCTCCTGCATCAAGAGCATCCATCATAACAGCATCCTCATCCTCAAGACCTTCTGATGAAATAATGAGAACACCCTTTTTATCAAACATATAGCTTACACAGCCTGTCTGACCTAAATTACCGCCGTATTTGTCGAAATAATGACGCATATCTGCAGCTGTACGGTTTCGGTTGTTTGTAAGTGTTTCTACGATTACAGCCACACCTTTAGGTCCATAGCCTTCATATGTAATTTCTTCAAAATCATTTCCGCCTGTTTCACCGGCAGCTTTTGCTATGCAACGTGCGATGTTATCGTTGGGCATGTTGTTTGAACGAGCCTTTGCAATTGCATCACGGAGCTTACCATTACTTTCAGGATTTGGTCCGCCGGCTCTTACTATAACAGCAATCTCTCTTCCGAGTTTTGTAAAAATCTTTGCGCGCTGTGCATCGGATTTTTCTTTTTTATTTTTTATATTGTTCCACTTGGAATGTCCTGACATTTTGTGTACACCTCAATTAATTATTCTGCTTTTTCTGCGCCTGCTTCTGCCACAACGGCTTTAGACGCATCCTGTCTCACATCTGCTCTTGCCTTTCTTATTATAGATTGAGCTTTTGTAAGTTTGGCATCTGTATCAGCAAATAATGAATCTACATACTGACGTGCACCCATTCTCAATTCACGTGAATTCTTCTGTGCAGCTGCAACGATCTGATTTGCCTGCTCATAAGCTTTTTTTGTTATTTCATGTTCATTAACCATCTTTTCAGTCTTAAGTTGAGCATTCTTTATGATTTCATCTGCTTCAGCCTGCGCTTCAGCAAGAATTCTCTTTCTTTCATCTTTAATAAGACGAGCCTGCTTCATATCTTCAGGGATATTGAGTCTTAATTCTTCAATATTTGCAAGAATATCCTCTCTGTCGATTAATGCTCTGTTTAAAAGCGGGATAGTCTTTGATTGTTCAACCTTATCTTCCAGAAGGTCGATAATCTTTAAAATTTCCATTAGTTTTTTCCTCCTATTTTATTTTGTATATCAATAATAATTTCATTCGGTACCATTTCGCTTATATCTCCACCGTATTTTGCTACTTCTTTCACGATGCTTGAACTGAGATAAGCATATTTAAGGTTTGTGGTAATAAAAAATGTTTCTATTTCCGGTGCCAACTGTTTGTTTGTAAGCGACATCTGATACTCATACTCAAAATCTGTAACAGCACGAAGCCCCTTTACAATAAACTGCGCATCATGAGACCGTGCATAGTCAACCAAAAGCCCTGTAAAGTCTTCAACCTTTACGTTCTGCATATCCTTTGTAGTTCTCTTTATAAGGTCTTTTCTTTCCTCTACTGTAAAAAGCGGATTTTTTGCACTGTTTGACAAAATACAGACATATACAGTGTCAAACAGTTCGCTTGTCCTTTTTATAATGTCAAGATGGCCGTTGGTAACAGGGTCAAAACTACCCGGAACTATAGCAACTTTCATTTATAATTAACCTCGTTTCAAAACCGTTATTCCTACTCTGCCGTATTTTTTCTCCTTAAAAACTTGAAAACACCCCAACTTATCAGTAAAGCCGTTTTCGTAATCCCATTCGACGATTATCAGTCCGTTTTCAGAAAGAATATCCTTCTTTTCTATCATGTTCAGGACAGAAGCATATAATCCATCAAAGTATGGAGGATCCAAAAATATTAAATCATATTTATCGTTGCAAGATTGCAGAAATTTCAGAGCATCAGATTGTAATACCGTTGATCTATCCTCTGCTTTTGCCGCTTTAATATTCTTTTCAATACATCCAATTGCATTTTTATTGTTATCTACAAACATCGCTTTATGCGAACCGCGACTCAATGCTTCAAGCCCCATTGCGCCAGATCCGGCAAATAAGTCAAGAATATCTGCATCAATAACATAGGGCATAAGAATGTTAAAAACAGCCTCTTTAACCCTGTCCAGAGTAGGTCTGGTTTCAATTCCATCGGGTGATAACAATTTAAGCCCCCGAAAAGCACCTGAAATAACTCTCACAAAATCCTCCGAAAAGAAATTCCTTCTCGCAAAGCTACCGAAAAGGAATGTAATATGCCATATATTTATTTTACATTATCTTCTGAAAATGTCAAGTGTTTTCATTGATTTACTAGCAATTTACAGCACTCTTCTTGCAGTAACGTAATGTTTTGTATAATAGTTTGAGTTGAGCGAGTCTTTAACAACACCTCTTAAACTTGTTGAAGCATGGATAAACTCGTCATTTCCTATGTAAAGACCAACATGATTTATAACCCTGTCACTTCTGCTTGAAAAGAACACAAGGTCACCTGCCACAAGTTCAGCTTTTTCGACTGGCTGTCCAAAGGCTCCCTGATCTCTGGATGTTCTGGGTAATGAGTACCCCTGCTGCTTAAATAAATAGGAAGTAAATCCACTGCAATCAAATGATTTGGGTCCTGATGAACCGTAAGAATAAGGATAACCGATATAGTTATGTGCGTTCGCAACAATTGAAGCTGCGTCGCTACCTCCATTGTAAGTAGTATTTGTCATATTTGTAACATAATCTGCGTTTACAAAACCTGTAACATCGTTACCCATTTTTATATTGTACCAACCATTATCAGTGTATATTATCTCAAAAGTTGTTCCTGTGGGCATACGGTCGATAATCTCACACTCTGTATTGGGCGAAACTCTTACATTAAGAAGATCGCAATTCACTCTTCCCATTTCTACAGCATAAATACTGAAAGAATTAAAGAGTACAGTACCCATAGTTATAACTGAAACAATTTTTTTAATCAATTTCATAAACCGAAACTCTACCCCCTTGTCATGTTGTCTATATTCTACAACATCCAGAGTTAAATGTCAAACTTTTTTAACATTTTTTTCATACTTTTTAAATTATTAACGGTTTATTCATAATTATGATTAATAAATTTTTTATTGGGTATCTATTATGACATAATTTTCAGTTTTTATGGTATATACTTATTTCGAGGTGGTTAGTAATGCCGGTTGTATACATAGATGTGCTGTTCGCTGTTAATCTTATTATTAATTATTTACTGCTTCGGGCATGCACGGTTTTTGTGAATTTAAAGAAAAATAATTTAAGAATAATTTCCGGCGCGTTTATTGGCGCATGTTATGCGGTTTTAATTTTTTTTCCGGATTTTTCTGTTCTGTACACTACAATATCTAAAATGCTGGTTTCTATGCTGATAGTAGCTGCCGCATATCCTTTCTATTCATTTCGGAATTATATTAAAACATTGTTTTTGTTTTACGCGATTTCATTTGGATTTGGCGGGTGCGTTCTCGGTATTTTCTACTTTAGTGATATAGGAGCAAAACTCGGAGCTGTTTATTCGAACGGAATATTTTATTTTAACTTACCGTGGATTATTTTATTAATATCGGGCGGTCTGTTTTATGTTTCAGTAAAGCTTACAGCTTTTTTAGGTAAACGGTTCAATTATTCACGAAATCTGAAAAAGAAACTATATCTACATTATAAAGAAAATACAGCAGAAGTCGTAGCTTTACTTGACACGGGCAATTCATTGATTGACCCTGTTTCCTTAACTCCGGTTATAGTTGCAGAATACAGAGCTATTAAAAATCTATTTGCAGAAAATATCCGAAGTGGTCTGGACAGAATCGAATCTGATGATATTACATGGATTGTAAGCGATTTAGCCGAAAAAGGATTATCCGTGAGGTTAATACCGTTTTCATCGTTGGGAAAAGAAAACGGTATGTTAATTGGTTTTGTCCCCGACCATGCAGAAATACGTGACGAGTGCGGCATCCGTACTCTTGATAACTGTGTTGTGGCAATTTACAGCAAACAACTGTCCAAAGACCGAAGCTACGGAGCGCTTTTAAATCCCTATGTCTAATAATTATGAAAGGATGATTCTCATGCATTTTCTCAAAAATATTAAATATGAAGCTCACAAAAATTACATAAAATTATTCCGCAAACTTTCTCTTGAAGATTATTTGCACTACATAGGGGGAGGAACATACCTTCCTCCCCCACTTTCGCTGAAGGATGAAGAATATTATATATCTAATATTGAAAAAGAAAACAGTCGTCAGATTCTGATAGAACATAATTTGAGATTGGTGGTTTACATTGCAAAAAAATTTGAAAACACAAATATATCCATCGATGATTTGATTTCAATCGGAACTATAGGTCTTATAAAAGCTATAAACACTTTTCGCGCAGAAAAGAAAATCAAACTTGCAACATATGCCAGTAGGTGTATTGAAAACGAAATATTGATGTATCTGAGGAAAAACAATTCACAAAAGTGTGTTGTCTCTTTTGATGAACCTCTTAATGTGGACTGGGACGGAAATGAACTGTTGCTTGGGGATGTTCTTGGCAGCGATGAAGATTCTGTTGACAGACATCTCGAAGAAGAGGTGGAAAAAGAACTGCTATTCAATGCAGTAAACAATTTGTGCAAAAGAGAAAAGCAAATTATGGAAATGCGTTATGGATTGTTTGGCAACGATGAAAAAACACAAAAAGAAGTTGCTGATTTATTGGGTATCAGTCAAAGCTATATTTCAAGATTGGAAAAAAGGATAATCAGAAGATTAAAGAATGATATTGCTAAAAATATTTAATTGTAAAAAATCTCTTGAAAATCATTTGCAAACAGTGTATAATACTGGTGTATGTGTTTTAGGAGGGGTAAGATGTTTTTACGAAAGAAAGACACAGCTACAGACAATTCCCCAATGCAGGAATTTAAACGTTTGTGGAATGATGAACTGTTAAAGAAGGTAGATTCCAGAGATTTCTCAAAAGCATATAATTACGCAACAAGAAAGCATCAGATACGCGATGTTTGTCTTCGTACTTATTTTGATTTCACCAGTGAGGATTCTTCCCGATTTAAAGAGGCTTGTGCCGCTTTTGATGACGGAGATATACTGTGGACATATATGCTCATAAGACAGTTTGCAACTATTACAGGTTTAAGCAGTTCTTTGAAGCAGCTTACAAATAAAAGACGCACTTTCCTTTCAGATAAGAGAAAAGATACGATTATTACACGTCATTCGGTAAGAATGTATGTCCATAACCTTATGCAGCTTCCTGCAAAAGTTGGTGAGGAATTTATAGCTAATGCACTGGCGGATTTTGAGAATTATGAGGCACTTAAGGCTGAAAACAAGTATAAATCTGCATACAAGCTTGCCGCTCTTACTGATAAAGGCGGAGATTATGCCCATAATTTAAAGAAGTATTTGTATTATGCAGCGCGCAGAGAAATCACTCCCGAGAATGCAGAGCAGACAAAGAAATATTTTGAATATGTAGGAAAATACTACAACTTCAGAAGAAAGAAAAAAGAAGGCGGCTATGTATTAGTCAATGATATTGATATTATCATTGCTTTACTTGTGTATATGCGCAACGGCGGAGATGTCGACCGTGAGGAATATATAAAAATGTTGCACCGTACTGTAAAGGTATATTGTACAGAAAGCATTTTTGCCCCTATATGCATATTTGCGGATTATCTTTATCAGATTGGCGAGCCCGAGCTTGAACAGATTGTTCTGAAGCTTCTTGTTTATTACGGCGAAGCTATAAATGAAAAATACAAAAAAAGATACACTTGTCTTGAGCTTATGTCAAAAAACTCTAATAAGTTTATTTTCAGGCATGAGCCACATACTCCCATAGAATGTGTTACGTATGATTCAAGCAAAGAGTCTTTTTCAGAGGTTATCGAGCGCTGTGTGAAAGAAAAAGAAAAGAATACATGGTGTGTTGTTGTAAAAAGTACTTTTAAGAGTTATGAATTCAGTTACAAATATTTTTATGATGACAGACTTTTATCGACTCTTGAAAATATCCTTGATAATGAATTCGGTGAATATGTATTAGAATATTCTATGCGTACATATTTCAGTGGCGATGATAAAGATAACGCGAAACATTCAATGATTATTATAACAAGCGGTAAAAATCAGTATGCAGACTTCCCCAAAATTGGTATGATGATAAAACTGGAACCAATTACGAAGAAGTATGTTAACTTGCATTATAGTATACTCTACCTCCCCGAAGAAGAGTATACCAAGGAATCCATTCTGGAAGATGAAAAATATATAGAAAATATTTTATATAATACATCAGATTCCAGATTTACCACTTTCTCTAAAGTAGTCGAAGAGATTACATGGAATACCGTAAATGATTTGTTAGGAAAATAAATTAGAAAAAAAGCAAGAGTTTTATAAAAAACACTTGCTTTTTTCTTCTCTTAAGTGTATAATATCGTAGTGAGTTACGGAGAGATGGCTGAGTTGGTCTAAGGCGCACGACTGGAACTCGTGTAACGGTTAACCCCGTTCAAGGGTTCGAATCCCTTTCTCTCCGCCAGAAAAAGAAGTTGACTACAAAAGTAGTTGGCTTCTTTTTTTATTGACGGGGATTCGAACCCTGTGAGGGAATCGAGCTTGAGCGCTGCCGGGGGCAGATGAAGCGAAGGTGCAGAGTTGTGCAGAAACAGGAGCAATGCAAACGGTAGTGAAGCAGTGCGACTTTGTTTCAAACAGTGATTAAAAAAACGATTGATAATCTTTTCGCTTTACAAATTACCATCATCGTAATATAATAATACGGAGGTGGTTATATGATATATACAGTTACTCTTAATCCGTCTATTGATTATGTAATGCGATTAAATGAATACAAAGAAGGCTATGTAAACAGAACTTCTTCTGAAGATCTTTTATATGGTGGCAAAGGAATTAATACGTCTGTTGTTCTTTCTAATCTTGGTATAGATAATACCGCATTAGGATTTGTCGGAGGAAATATCGGCAAAGAGTTTGAGCGCCTGCTTAATAATGACGGCATAAAGACAGAGTTTGTTTATTTAAAGAACGGAAACACCAGAATAAATGTAAAAATCAAAGCACAGCAAGAAACTGAAATTAATTCACTCGGTCCTGAAATTTCAGAGAAAGAACTTGAAGAATTTATGCTAAAGCTTAACAAGCTTACAAGCGGTGATTTCATCACACTTGCAGGCAGTGTTCCACAATCTGTTCCCACGGATATATATGTAAAAATTGCCGAACAACTTTCCCGCAAAGGTGTAAATATCGTCGTTGATGCAGAAAAAAAACTTCTTACAGATGTACTGCCGTACAGACCATTTTTTATTAAACCTAATCACCACGAATTAAGTGAAATTTTTGGTTGCAAGCTTGAGTCAAAAGAGGACATATTGGGCGTTGTACGAAAGCTTCAGGATATGGGAGCACGAAATATAATGGTATCTATGGCGGGAGATGGTGGAATATTCCTGGCAGAAAACAACGAAGCATACTACTCCCCTGCTCCCGTTGGAAAAGTTGTTAACTCTACAGGCGCAGGTGATTCAGCAGTTGCAGGCTTCCTTGCAGAATATATCAGAAGTAAGAATTATAAAAACGCATTTGTTTTTGCTCTTTGCGCAGGTAGTGCAAGCGCTTTTTCACCAAAGCTTGCAACAAAGGATGAGGTTAATAAATTATATAAAGATTTTCCTTTGGATAAGATAGAAAAATTGCAGTTCAATTGAACTGCAATTTTTTGTCCTGTTATTCTTTTACTACAAGAGCTATAAAAACCAGATTTTCTGTGTCCGAAAGATTTTTTATACCGTGACTTTCTCCATCAGGAGTATATGTAAGGTCTCCTGATGAAAGATAGTATTCTTTTCCGTTATCGTTATACACAGCATAACCGGATAAAATATAATAATACTCAATTTCTCCAACATGCTGATGATAGCCAACATCTGCGCCGGGTTCAAGAGTAGCAATACTGAAAAGTCTGACATTCTTCGCCCTGGGCTCTACTTCGTGAAGTCTGTCAAGATGAAGAATGCCCTTGCCACCCTCGGCGCCATTTTCAGCTACTTTTTTTACATTTCCTGCTTTAATAATCATAATCAGTCCTCCAAATAAGATTGAATTCTATTTATAAAACCTATTTCATTTTCATACCATATAACCAATAAAGTACCGTCAGTTACACTTATATAGGCTTTCTCTCCTGTAAACTCATTGCTGACCCCCAAAGGGAAATCCGGGGTCAGAGTACCATTGTCAAGTGTGTATTTTAATCCTGAAATACTGACACCATTTGCAACTCCACCATGTGCAAAAACTCCGATTTTTCCGCAATTCTCTGGAGACAACCTTATTGCAGAATTGTGAATTGCAGAAACAACAGTATTATTTCCCACAAGAAAGCCTTTAGCACCGTTTTTCGCCATATGGCAAAGCATCTGAATATTAGCCATTGTATGGTCCATTCTCCCGCCTATTCCGCCGAAAACGATAAAATTACGAAATCCTTTTTTAAATCCTAACTTATAAGCAAGAAAAGAATCTGTATCGTCTTTCTCAACAGGATGTTTGATTGTATTTTGATGGTTTGGAACTGCATCTATGGAGTCAAAATCGCCAAGCAGAACATCCGCTTCAATATTCGCCTGCTCAAGCAAATCATATCCACCGTCTGCCGCAATAACAAAATCCCTGCTGTCAGGCCTGAAGCAAAGCTTTTGTTTGTTACCGCATGCTCCAACAATATAACATATACCGTTTATTTAAATCATTCCCTTTCAAGCCTTGTTATGCCAAATTTTAGATAAAGCCACTCTATTGCCTGCTCTGCCCATGGGTATGTTCTTGTAAATTTATCAACTTTCCAAAAGGTTTCGTCAGAAACAACCGACATTCCGTGGGGACCTCCTTCATATATGTGAAGTTCAACAGGCACAGAATTTTTCCTGAGCGCCATTGCATAGAGAAGACTGTTTTCCGCAGGAACACCTGCATCACCCCCTGTATGCCATATAAATGCAGGGGGTGTGCTTTCGTCCACCTGTTTTTCAAGAGAAAGTTTGTCCCACAGGGGAGTTTTTTCATTCTGTCCTGTAAGAGTCAAAAAAGAGCCCTTGTGCGCATATTCATCACACGAAATCACAGGATAACAAAGTATTGATACATCGGGACGGTGAAGTCTGTTTTTTTCTTCATCGTTTCCGAAAATTTCATTATCATTCCAGAGGGTACTGATTGACGCAGACAAGTGACCACCTGCGGAAAAGCCGCAAACCGCAACCTTGTCAGGTGCTACTCCCCACTCCTCTGCATTTTCGCGAACTAATTCAATAGCTCTTGCAATATTATGTATCGGAAGAGGATGCGTATGAGGTTCTGTCGCATAGTCAAGAACAAAAGTGTGGAAGCCTGCACCCAAAAAGCGAAGGGCGACTCTCTCACCCTCTCTGTATGAAACATAGCTGTAACCACCTCCGGGAACAACTATAACTGCCGGACGGAGTTCTTTTTTATCGGGATTTCCGTCAAGGAGATTTGCTGTAAGAGTAGGTATAAAACCATACTCTGTCTCCTTGTCCATAAGATTGATTTTATATGTTTTCACTCTAACACTTCCTGAATTTATTTTATGATGTTAGGTTATCACAATAATAAGAGAATGTCAATATTTACAGCATAGTAATATTTCCTGTAAACACGCATATTTTTTAATATAAGATATTATAAGGAGATATTTATGCAATGAAAAAAATTCTGTCGCTATTTGTTACAATTTCGCTGGTTTTTCTATTTAATGTTTCAGGAATAAAATCGGAATATATTCCGTCTGTAAGTGTAAAATCGTTACTTCTTATGGAGGCATCAAGCGGTAAAATACTTTATGAAAATAACTCCCACGAATCTCTGCCGCCCGCCAGTGTGACGAAGATTATGACGATGCTTCTGATTTGCGAAGCAATTGAAAACGGAGAAATCGCACTTGATACCGTAATCACTGCAAGTGAACGGGCAAAAAGTATGGGCGGAAGCACAATATTTCTTGATGCTAACGAAAAAATGACACTTAACGACCTGCTTAAGGGAATTGCAGTTGCCAGCGCAAACGATGCCTGCGTAGCTGTGGCGGAGCATATGTGTGGAAGTGTTGAATCTTTTGTGGAAAAAATGAACAACCGGGCAAAAGAACTGGGAATGAAAGATACAAACTTTGTTAATTGTAATGGACTTGATGCGGAAAATCACCATACAAGCGCCTACGATATTGCTCTTATGAGCCGTGAGCTTTTAAAGCACGATATGATTGAAAAATATACTACCATCTGGATGGACACACTCCGTGACGGAAAATTTCAGCTTGCAAACACCAATAAGCTTGTTCGGTTTTATAAAGGTGCAAACGGGCTTAAAACAGGCTCCACAAGCGGTGCAGGATGCTGTATAAGTGCAACCGCAAAACGTGACGGAATGCAACTAATTGCAGTTGTAATGGGAGCCGCTACAAGCAAGGAACGTTTTAACGCGGCGAGCGAGCTTCTGAATTACGGATTCAGTAATTATGCTGTAACAAGCTTCGGCGAAAAAGGTGCCGAGGTGTGTGATATTGCCGTTAAAAACGGAAAAGGAGATTTTGTCATAGCTAAAACCAAGAGCCAGACCAGTATAGTAATTGATAAAGGTCAAAAAGAAAACGTAAAAACACACCTGTCCCTCCCCGATTCTTTAAAAGCTCCTGTTAAAAAAGGTGACGTAATAGGAGAATTAATAATGACACTTGACGGCGAAACCTTGTGCAAAACCGAACTGGTAGCCGACAGAAACGTCAAAAAGAAATCTGCAGTAGACTACTTTATGGAAATGCTAAAAGGGCTTGTTTCACCTGCATAAAGGGGCTGTAGCAAAATAAAAGCCTGGAAATAGAAAAATGAGGACGATTGCGA
>CAYLPQ010000027.1:0-31282 GCA_964385605.1 uncultured Oscillospiraceae bacterium
TCAAAGAATGAGGGGGTAGGGGGCGTTGAAGTGTGATATTAGTCACACTTTTTTATTGACATATGTTGTAAATAAATCTATTGCCCTCGCTTTGCGTGCAGATTTTTTAGTGTGTTGTACAAGTCTTAAATAACGGTTTAATATCCGATTTGTTTTCCCAAACCATAACCTTAACGGTATCTGCTCCATCAGAATCAAAATCACTAAATACTACAGTAGTATTGCCGATTACAATGTCTTTTGGTTGAGATTTTATGGAAATCAATTTGCCGTTACTGTATGCAGCTATATATACGTTAGCATCTGAATAGTCAGTTTCGCTTATAATGGTCACAGTTTTTGTTTTGGCATCATATGTCACATAATTTGCCGGATATGTAACCTCTACAGATGTATCTGCCATACCAACGTTTACATAGCTCTTAACACTAGCATTAGCTTCTAATAAAGCAGGTTTTTCTTCTGTGTCAAACACAAATACCTTGCTTATTTCTGTTTCGTTATAGCTTTCTGAATTGTATGTAACAGAGTAATCTATGTTTTCTCCATCAGCATCTGTCAGATTAACATTGTTAATTGTGCTTGCTATAATCGGTCTGTTAAATGTTACGGTAAGATTTGTTCCGTTCCATTCAGCTTTTTCTATTTCGGGGGCATTGTATGAAACCATACCAACATTGACTTCGGTCTGCGGTGGGGGTACAGGCAACCAATCTGTTTTTAAGGTTTCATACCCGTCTTTTTCAAATACTACCTGCCACAAGCCTTCGGGAACATCCCATGCATATTTTCCTTCATAGTCTGTGATTAAAGGATTAAATTGTTCGTATTCAGACGCATCCCACAAAACAGCTTTTGTTTCGTCACCGACCCCGTTTTCGTCAATATAGTCAGGAGCTATCCAATATGCCGTTGCCGTTACACCTTCAAGACGGTTTGACGGCACTGCTTCATACACATATCCGCTGGGGTCAATAGCCCAGTTGCAGGTAAAGTCCATTTCACAGCCTAAAATGTCTCCCATTCTCATCTGCCAGAAGAAGTCCGATGAAGTTGAAATTGCTCCGAACATTAATGACAACATAAGTGCAGGTGCGCTGAGCCCGGAGGTTGCTGTGCTCAATCCAACAATCAAAGCTATTGCCAGAAATCCTGCGCGGTCACTTTGAAGCTCGTCAATTTTATCAAGGGCTATCTGCCTTTCTTCCGGCTTCATATTCATAGACATAACCTTTCTGCGAAGTTCCATGTCGTCTTGACCAAGCTGATAAACATCCTGTAAATATCCCGTAATTTTACCGGCATTTTTAAAGAATGTTTTTGTTATCTTTTCTTTAGAACCGCTAAATGCGGAAATTGACATTGTAATTGCTTTGCTTTTGGTTATATCATGGACAATCATTATATAGGTTTCAGGGTCTGAATAATCAAGATTAAGAACGTATTTTTCTCCGTCCTTATCAAATAAGTAAGAATAAATATCCTTACCATCTTTCATAAGGCTTGTAATGGGAATATTATTGTAATTTTTGTCAACGGTATTTATAACATAGTTGATTTCATCGCAGATTAAGTCTTTGACTTCATCGTCAAATACAATTTTAGCCTCTGTTTTTTCATCAGTTTCTTCTATGATTTCGTGAGTGCTTTTCTTTGTTTCCTCAATGAACAAATCGGAAATAGCCTTTGCATCAATTTCTTCACCGATTTCTATAGTTGGCTTTTTTCTTGTATATTCAACAGTCATTTTTCCGGGGACATAGGAATAGAATTTGCCTTCCCATACAAAGCTCTGCGATTCCTCATCCCAGGTCATATCGAAATATCTTTCCTTGTTGTTGCGGGAACTTACCACATATGCTTTTTCGACATTTTGCGGATTATCGAAGGTTGCTTTAAAGCTGTAATTTGCATACGGTCTGTAAGTGAATTTTGGCTTTTTGCCCGGATTTTCAAAAAAACTGAAGTTTTGTAGTGAAAAATCTGTAAGAACAGGCGCCCCAGTCTCATACTTTGTTGTTGTGTCGGCTGTATATTCCGTACCATTTGTTGTAGTTTTTGCGGTAATTGTATACTTGCCGTATTCTTCTACAGAGGGGAGAGTTACGGTTGTCATATATCTACCGGTTTTAAGTGCTGTAGCACTGCCTAAAAGAGTGTCGCCAAGATACAAATCAACATTTGCCGATGGAGCAGCAATTCCTTCCACACTAACATTTGCGCTGTTTATCATATCGGGAGCATTAACCGAAATTTTAGGCATAGAGCAGTTGATAACATTCAGTACTTCTGTATCTTTTTCGCCGTTCTTTTCAAACTCTATCTGTGCATAAGTGAGAAGAGAGGTATATTCTGTGGGCTCAAGACAGAAGGTGATTTTTCCCTCATTATCTTCAAGGGGAATTAGAAGTATATTATCCTCTAAAGTGTAGTTTGTTAATATAACTCCGTTAAGAAACAGAGTGTTTTCTTTTAAGGGAGCAAGTGGTGGAATTTTGATTTTCAACACCATATTTTCAAGCTCCTCTGTTTCTTTAACCTTATAATTGATTTCAAAGGGGACATAACCCACTATTATTTCTGATGTTTTGTAATAATTTGTGCTGTCAAAGTCAAAATAATCATAATCCGTTATTTCCTCTGTCACGGCAAACTGCATATCCATATCAATTGCCGCAGTAATACCAGCAGATTCTTCAGCACCATACACAACAGCCTTATTACAATTTAAAAATGCGTCTTTCTCAACTGTTGCAACACTGTCCGGCACATGAACTATTTCCAGATTTTTTACGTCGCGAATAGAGCTTTCGAAAATAGTTTTGGTGCCTTCTTCAAAGATGATAGCCGTAAGATTATCGCAACCGGAAAACCATTGACCGCGACCATTATGTGACAAAGAAGCAGTAACACTTTTCGGGATAGTCATTTCAGTTAGTCCATCGCAGTTGTTAAAAGCTAATTTGCCTATTGCAGTAATATTATTCGGAATAGTAAATTCGGTCAGACTATGACAACCATCAAATGTATAATATTCTATAGTTGTAACAAGCGGAGGTATTTTAAAGCTTTTAAGATTACTACAACCTCGAAATGCTTCCGCCACAATAGCAGTAACACTGTCGGGAATGTTAACTGTTTCAATATTACTATAGTTAACGGATTCGAGAATCGTCTGTGTACCCTCTTCAAAGGTAACAGTTTTAAGATTATCGCATCCCGAAAACCACTGACCGCGACCATTATGTGACAAAGAAGCAGTAACACTTTTCGGGATAGTCATTTCAGTTAGTCCATCGCAGTTGTTAAAAGCTAATTTGCCTATTGCAGTAATATTATTCGGAATAGTAAATTCGGTCAGACTATGACAACCATCAAATGTATAATATTCTATAGTTGTAACAAGCGGAGGTATTTTAAAGCTTTTAAGATTACTACAACCTCGAAATGCTTCCGCCACAATAGCAGTAACACTGTCGGGAATGTTAACTGTTTCAATATTACTATAGTTAACGGATTCGAGAATCGTCTGTGTACCCTCTTCGAAAGTAACGGTTTTAAGATTATCGCAACCGAAAAACCACTGACCACGACCATAATTATGAGATAAAGACGTAGTAACACTTTTTGGGATAGTCATTTCAGTCAGTCCATCGCAGTTGTTAAATGCAAATCTACCTATAGCGGTAATATTATCGGGAATAGTAAATTCGGTCAGACTATGGCATCCATCAAATGTATAATATTCTATTGTCGTAACAAGAGAAGGAATTTTAATGTTTTTAAGATTACTACAACCCCGAAATGCTTCTGCATCAATAACAGTAACACTGTCGGGAATATTAACCGTTTCAATCTTACTATAGTTTACGGATTCGAGAATCGTCTGTGTACCCTCTTCGAAAGTAACGGTTTTAAGATTATCGCAACCGGAAAACCACTGACCGCGACCATAACTGTGTGACAAAGAGGCAGTAACACTTTTCGGAATAGTCATTTCAGTCAAACCGTCGCAGTTATTAAATGCATATCTGCTTATTGAGTTCACACTATTTGGTATAATTAAATTAGTTATACCGGTACACCCGTCAAAGGCATACGGTCCGATTGCAGTTACACTTACTCCGTCCAGGCTGCTTGGCAAAACCAGATTTGCAACACTATTATCACAATCGGTGATTGTGCCAGTAGTTGCATCAAAATAAATGCCCCATTCGCTGTAATATGTACCGGTTGTCTCGGCAAAAGTTGTCAGATTTGGTATGATGGCAATAATCATAGATAATGCAAGAATTGTTGAAATAATCCGCTTCATTTTTCTTTCCTCCGTAAAAAACATATCTGACTTATTATAACATAATTTTCCATATATTGCAAGTCTTTTTACCGTATAGGAAATTGCCTATTTTATCGCGAGTGACATTTGCCCTTTCTTCAGCTCATTCGGGACGCGACAAGGGTGAAGCGGCACACTTCTTTTTTTTCATACAAATAAAGAATTATATGTAAAATATCGGGAAAGCTAAAACAAATCAAATAAAAAGGAAAGTGATAAAATGATAGAACAGGATACAATTAAGCTCCTTCGTGAGTGCGATGCAGGTGTAAAGATGGGTGTATCATCTATTGAAGATGTCCTGGAGCACGTTAACAGCGATAAATTAAAGAAGTGTCTCACAGAGTGTAAGGAAGAGCACGAAAAGCTTGACCGGGAAATAGAGTCACTTCTTGACAAATATGAAGACGACGGTAAAGAACCGGCGGTTATGGCAAAAGGGATGTCGTGGCTTAAAACAAATATGAAGCTTGCGATGAATGAGTCTGATTTTACTATTGCAGATTTAATTACAGACGGGTGTAATATGGGTGTAAAATCCCTCAACAAATACCTTAATCAATATGAGGGTGCTGATGAAGTCAGCAAGGATATAACAAAGCGCCTTATTAATCTTGAACAAAAGCTTTCGGACGACATCCGAAGTTATCTTTAAATACCGCATTCTTCCAAAAGTTTCGGTGCAGTTAACGGAATGTTACAAATTGAATATATGCGGCTAAAGCATTGACTTTGTACTGTTTCTAATGTATACTCAATTCGTAAATACAAAATATAAAAAAAGGAGAAACAGTATGAAAAAAATTCTGACACTTATTATTGCACTAGTGATGGTTTTATCTCTTGCCGCATGTTCTGACAAGAGTTCAGAAGAGACCGTTAAAGAATCAGAGGATAAAGTTCAGGTAGGAACAGAGGTTGAAAATGAAGAGGAATCTTTGGAGGACGAAGTTGAGGTAGAGGAAGCAGAAAAGGAAGAAGCTTCTTCAGAAGATAAACCTGCAGAAGCTCCTTCCGAAGACAAAAAACCTACAGAGAATAAGAAACCTGCTACTGAAAGCAAACCTTCCGAAGACAAGAAACCCGTTGAGGACAAGCCTGCGCAGCCGGTTCCCGAAACAAAGCCCGAAGCAGAGCCGGAGGTACAGCCTGAAGAAAACACAAGTAAGACTGTAGGTAATACACTTCTTTCTGAATTTAAAACAGCTGCAGGTTCTGCAAATGCTCTCGGTGTTGCTGAAAAGCTTGCTTCTAGCGGTACCGTAAGTGAACTGGGACTTGTTGCAATGTCGGTTGAACCCGGTTTTCTCACAGGTTTTGACAATGCTGAAATCACAGGCTTCAAAGAGGGTGCGGTATTTTCACCAATGATTGGTACTATACCTTTTGTAGGATATGTATTCACCCTTGAGGATGGTGTTAATGCAACAGAGTTTATTTCAACTCTTAAGTCTTCAGCAAATCTCAGATGGAATATCTGCACTACAGCCGAGGAGATGGTTGCAGGCAGTTCAGGAGACAAAGTTTTCTTTGTAATGTGTAATAAGAGCTTTGAATAAAAAGCAGGCCGAGCCTGCACTCATGTCGCGCACATACAAAGTGCAAACACAGTTTCACGCGTATTAGTTTACGCAAATTCCTATACTGTAAAAAATAGTTGGGTGTAAAAAAACAGTTTTTTACACCCTAATTTAATGTTAGGATGGTGCGAAGTGGTATTTTCCGGTATACCGTTTTTGTTTTATTTTTTACCTGTTGTTTTAATTTTATATTTTGCAGTGCCAAAGGTTCTGAAAAACGCAGTGCTGCTTATATCCAGTCTGCTGTTTTATGCCTGGGGTGAGCCAAGATATGTAATATTGATGATTCTGTCAGTTGTTGTAAATTATATACTTGGAATCCTGATAGAAAAAGCAAGAACAAAGACTGCGGCAAAGGTACTGTTAGGAGTGTCTGCGGCATTTTCACTGGGAATGCTCGGTTATTTCAAATATGCTGATTTCTTTATAGAGAATTTTGCCGGGCTGACAGGGATGACTTTGCAGACTCTTAATATTGCGCTTCCCATCGGAATAAGCTTTTACACATTTCAGATTCTCAGCTATACAATAGATGTATACAGAGGAGATGTGGCTGCACAGAAAAGCATTATCAAGCTAGGTACCTATATTTCTCTTTTTCCACAGCTCATTGCAGGTCCTATTGTGCGTTACACCGATATTGAAAAACAACTTACGTACCGCACACATACTTTCGAAAAAGCGGCAGACGGTATAAAAAGATTTGTCATTGGTCTTTCTAAAAAAGTGTTGCTTGCAAACACTCTTGGAGAAATGTGCAATGTGTTTTACAAAGCAGAAGATAAATCAGTTTTGCTTTACTGGCTGTTTGCAATAGGTTATATGCTTCAGGTGTACCTGGATTTTTCCGGTTACAGTGATATGGCAATCGGTCTTGGAAAAATATTCGGCTTTGAATTTATGGAAAACTTCCGTTACCCTTTCATTTCAAAAAGTATAAGCGAATTCTGGCGCAGATGGCATATTTCTCTGGGCTCGTGGTTTCGGGATTACGTCTATATACCTATGGGAGGAAACAGGGTTAATAAGCCGAGATTTATGCTCAATATTTTTACAGTATGGTTTTTAACAGGCTTCTGGCACGGCGCTGAATGGAACTTTATTATATGGGGTCTGTATTTTGCAGTATTTCTTATGATTGAGAAGTTCTTTATTAAGGATAAAATAGAAAAAATAAGAGGTTTGAACCACATTTATGTTTTGTTTTTTGTATTAATCAGTTTTGTGATATTCAGCGCATCAGGATTAAAAGAAGCAATATCGATGGTTGGAGGTCTTTTCGGCGCGAGGGATATTCCGCTCACGTCACCAACTTTCCTTTACACTTTGAGAAACTACGGATTTACCATTTTAATTGCTGCTATTTCAGCCACTCCTCTTTTGAGTAAAATAAGACAATCTTTCAGTAATAAACTGGAAACAGTTTATAGCTTTGTTGAAATTCCGGTACTTGTGTTACTTTTAATTGTTGTGTCGGGATTTCTTGCAGATGGTACTTTTAATCCGTTCCTTTATTTCAGGTTTTAAAAGGAGTATAACATATGAAGCAAATTAAAAATATCATTACCGTATCAGTGTTTTTAGTGCTGATATTTTCCCTTTCGGCAATGTGCTATTTCGGACAGGATGAAAAATATACTAATAGCGAAAGAAGGGAGTTAGCACAAAAACCGGAATTTACACAGGAAACTATTACAAACGGAAACTTTATGTCCGATTTTGAAAACTATTCCACCGACCAGTTTCCGTTCAGGGATAAATTCCGCAGTGTTAAAGCCTTGTTTTCTACTTTTGTCTTAAATAAAAAAGACAACAACGGACTTTTTCTGGCAGACGGACATCTTTCAAAAATTGACGATGAAAAAAATGAATATATGCTGAATTATTCGGCAGATCTCTTCCGCAGTATTTACGAAAAAAATATTAAAGATAAGAATGCAAATGTATATTTTTCAATTGTTCCCGGTAAAAATCATTATCTTACCAGTGCTAGCGGTTATCCGTCTCTTGATTACACGGATATTGTTGAGATAATGAAGGAGAAAACGTCGGATTTTATGAAGTATGTGCCAATTGAGCACTCATTGTCCATTGACGATTACTATAAAACAGATTCTCACTGGAAACAGGAAAGAATAGGTACAGTTGCCAATATCCTTGCTGAAAGTATGGGTGCAGATATAAGTGCTGAATATACTGTTAAAACTCTGGATAACCCTTTTTACGGTGTATACGCAGGGCAGAGTGCACTGCCGGTTAAGCCGGACACAATAAAGTATCTGATAAATGAAACTTTGGAAAACTGTACGGTATCGTATTACGATACCGGAAAACCAGTTAAGGGCGAATTATACAATATGGACAAAGCATATAGCAAAGACCCCTATGAGATGTTTTTATCCGGTGTTGCTCCGCTTATTGTGATTGATAATCCGTCTGCAACAACAGATAAAGAGCTTGTAATGTTCAGGGATTCTTTCGGAAGCAGTCTTGCGCCGTTAATGGTAGAAGGATATAAGAAAGTTACTGTTGCAGATGTCAGATATATGCATAGTGCATATGTTGGAAGCTCTGTGGATTTTAGTAATTGCGATGTGTTGTTCATTTATAGTACAGAATTACTGAATAACAGCCTTGCAATGAAATAATCATTCTGAAAAATTCCTTATGCAATAATGCTTGTTATTTGAATAGTACTATGTTATAATGGTGGTGTGAAGAAATTTGTTTTTTACATCACCATTTTTATTACTGAAGATTAAATAATTATAAAAAGAGGAGATTGTATGAAAAAGAAATTGTTTAAATCAAATACTGATAAAAAAATCTGTGGAGTATGCGGAGGTGTTGCCGCATATTTTGACATCGATTCTACTGTGGTGCGGCTTGCATTGGTAGCATTTACACTTTTTGGCGGTTCTGGGATACTGGCATACATAATTGCGGCAATTGTTATGCCTTCTGAAAATGAGGAATAACTATATAAGTCATATTATTAAAAAGAAGCATATATAACGGGAGAATTATAATGGACTTTACAAGATTAAAAGACTACATGGACAAAATGGTAAGCGAATATAAAGTTCCGGGTGTTGACTGCGTGGTATATAGAGAGCATGAGATGCTTTTCCGCTATTATACCGGAGTGAAAGATAAGGAAAACAATATTCCTATGCAAGGTGATGAACTTTATCTCATTTTTTCTATGACAAAAATGCTTACCGTAACTTGCGCACTTCAACTTCTTGAGCAGGGAAAATATCTTCTTACGGACCATTTGTCCATGTATATGCCTGAATTTGAAAAGATGCTTGTTACCCGTGACGAGCTTAATACTGAAAATGCTGCAAAAATAACTACCGGTGCATTAATCGGGGAAAATGTTAACTTAAAAGCAGATTTTTACGCAAAAAATCCCATAACAATAAAAGACCTTTTTGTTATGGGAGCAGGTCTTGATTATAATCTTGAAGCTCCCGGTATAAAAAAAGCTGTCAGCGAAGGAAGAACAAGCACGCGTGAAGTTGTCGGTGCTCTTTCGGAAACCGTACTAGGTTTTGAACCCGGCACCAGATTCCGTTACAGTTTATGCCATGATGTGCTCGGCGCTCTGATTGAAATATGGTCCGGTATGAAATTCGGAGAATATATGAAAAAAAATCTACTTGACCCCTTGGAAATGAAAGATACATTTTTTGATGTTCCGAAAGATAAGGTGCGTCAGGACAGAATGGCAGCAAGGTATATTGCCGGAGATAACGGAGAACTCGAAAGAGTACCCCTTGAATGTAAATTCAACATAACAAATGAATACGAAAGCGGCGGAGCGGGACTTGCTTCATCAGCATCAGATTACGCAGTCTTTCTTGATGCGCTTGCAAACGGCGGAGTAGGAAAGAACGGTAACAGAATACTTTCTGAAGCATCTGTTAAGATGATGGGAATGAATCAGATAAAGGGTCAGGCATATGACGACTTTGACGAGTTGAGACCCGGATACGGGTACGGCCTCGGTGTCCGCACTCATATGGATAAAACGAGAAGCGGTTCTTTAAGTCCTATCGGTGAATTTGGTTGGGACGGCTCGGCTGGCGGTTTTTCTATGGTTGACCCGGTTAACAAGCTTTCGCTTACATATTTTCAGCACAGTCATAAATGGTTTTTGAGATGTCAAAGTGAAATTAGAAATATACTTTATACTTGTTTGGATTAAGAGGAGGTATATGATGGAATTCATTAAGAAACAAGCAGATTTTGACCTTATCAGCTTCGGGGAAGTAATGCTCCGGCTTTCACCCCCGAATAAAGACAAAATATCCCAGAGTGAAGTTTTTGAAAAAGCTTGCGGCGGTTCAGAGTTCAACGTAGCATCAGGAGCGGCAAATCTTGGTATACGAGCAGCTATTGTAACAAAGCTTCCCAAAAATAAAATTGGTCACTTTATTGCAAGACGTATAAGATACGGCAGTGTATCAGACGACTATGTTGTATGGGATAATTCAGATGAAAAACGTCTTGGCATTTATTATTATGAAGCTGGGGTTTATCCAAGGAAATCAGCAGTTGTATATGACAGGGCTAATGCTTCTGTCTGTACTCTGGGACTTAGCGAGATTGCTGATGATATTTATGAGAAAACACGTATGTTCCATATCAGTTCCATATCTCTTGCTCTTTGTAAACAATTGCGTGAAACTGCGCTTCAGATGATTAAACTTATGAAAAAGAACGGTGTGGCAATCAGCTTTGACGTAAACTACCGCGCTGCGCTGTGGAGCGAGGAAGAGGCTCGTAAGGTTATCTGTGATATTCTGCCTCTGGTAGATATTCTCTTTGTATCTGAAGAAACGTCAAGACGAATGATGCAGAAAACCGGCTCGCTTGATGAAATTATGAAAAGCTATGCCGATGAATACGGCTGTAAGATTGTAGCCACAACCAGGCGCGATGTAGTAAGCCCTACAAAGCATAATTTTGGTTCAAGAATATATTATGACGGCAAATTTTATGAAGAACCGCACTATATGGATATTGAAGTAATAGACAGAGTAGGAAGCGGTGATGCCTACGTAGCTGGAGTGCTGTACGGCATACTTTCAGGCGGAAATATCGAAGAGGCTATGTCTTTGGGTAATGCCTTGAGTGCAATTAAGAATACAGTTTCAGGAGATATGTCGATAAGTTCTCTTGAAGAAGTTAAAACTGTTATAAAGGCACATAAAGCTATTGGAATTCAGGACGAAATGGTAAGATAAATACATACACGGTACGGAAAGAGATGTAATAAACTAATGACGCAATCAGAAATTCACTATCAGAAAATGACAAAAACTCCAGTTTCCAAACTTGTAATCAGTTTAGGAATACCCACTACAATATCGATGCTTATAACAAATGTATATAATCTGGTAGATACTTACTTTGTGGGTGACTTGGGACCAAGCCAGCAAGCAGCTACAGGTGTACTGTTTACTCTTCAGGCAATCATACAGGCAATTGCATTTATGCTTGGACAGGGTTCGGGGACAATGGTCTCGAAAGAGCTTGCAGACAGAAACCCAAAGAAAGCATCGGAATATGTTTCTTCAGCTTTCTTTACCGGGGCAACTATCGGGGTTTTATTGATGATTGCCGGTCTTTGCTTCCTTGACCCGTTTCTTGAACTTCTCGGAAGCACTAAAACAATACTTCCTTATGCAAGACAATACGGTATCTGTATTCTCGTGGCGGCTCCGTTTATGGTGTTGTTCGTTTGTGCTTAATAATAACCTTCGTTATGAAGGCCTTTTTTCATACATTTTCTAGCAAATACTGATGAAGGAGAATAAAACAATGGAATTTTCCAGAACTGAAATGTTACTAGGCCGTACCGCTGTTGATAAGCTTAAAAACTCCCGTGTTGCAGTTTTTGGTGTCGGAGGAGTAGGAAGCTATGTGGTGGAAGCACTTGCCAGAAGCGGAGTAGGTGCACTCGACCTTATTGACAATGATACTGTAAATATTACAAATATAAACAGACAACTTATTGCGCTTCACAGCACAGTTGGAAGGTTTAAGGTAGATTGTGCGAGTGAGCGCGTGCTTGATATTAATCCTGATGTAAAGGTGAATGCCTATAAACTGTTTTATCTTCCTGAAAAAGCGGATGAGTTTGACTTTACACAGTATAATTACATAGTGGACGCAATAGACACCGTAACTGCAAAAATTGACATAATTAAACGTGCATATGAACTTGGTATTCCTGTGATTAGCTCTATGGGAACAGGCAATAAGCTTGACCCCACACAGTTTGAGGTTACAGATATTTATAAAACGTCCGTCTGCCCTCTTGCAAAGGTAATGCGACGTGAACTTAAAGCGCGCGGTGTTGAAAAGCTAAAAGTGGTTTATTCAAAAGAAGAACCAAAGAAAAATTCAACCATAAACGGTGAACGTCCCGTTCCGGCAAGTATTTCATTTGTGCCGTCGGTTGCAGGACTTATAATAGCAGGAGAAGTAATAAAGGATTTAACAGGAGGTTTGTCATGAGCATTACGAAAACACAGTTTGGTGAATACAACGGGGAACCGGTATATTTATATACTCTCGACAACAATAACGGACTTTCTGCGGAAATCATAAACTACGGTTGCAGAATAAGAAGACTTATTTATGACGGTGTAGATGTAGTTCTTGGCAAGGAAACCTGTAAAGATTATATTGAAGATAAGCTGTTTTTTGGTGCCGTAGTAGGGCGAAATGCGAACCGTATAGGTCGTGCAGAGCTTATAATCGATAATCAAACATATAAGCTTTCTGAAAATCAGCTTGAAAATCATATTCACGGCGGATTCGAGGGATTTGATAAAAAACTGTGGGATGCTCAATGTATAGACAAAGAAGAACCGTCTCTTGAACTCACTCTTATAAGTCCTGATGGAGAAGAAGGGTACCCCGGTGAGGTAAATGTTAAGGTTACATATACTCTTACGAGTGATAATTCCATAAAGGTCCATTATGAAGCGGTGTCAGATAAAGATACTGCGTTAAATATGACGAACCATTCATATTTTAACCTCAATGGTCACAAGAGTGGCTGTGCCAACAGGCATACACTGAAAATAGCAGGGAGTTTTTATACTCCTAATGGTGCCGGATGTCTACCAACAGGAGAAATTCTGTCTGTAAAAGACACTCCTTTCGATTTTACGGCAGAAACTGTTATTGAGAAAAATTTTGAAATAGAATCCAAGCAGACAAAACCTACCAACGGATTTGACCATAATTTTGTGCTTGACGGCAGCGGTTACAGGATGGTTGCAGAATTAAAGGGGGACATCACAGGCATAAGAATGCAAGTGTTCACTGATTGTCCCGGAATGCAGTTTTGCGGAGGCAACTACATAAAAGAGGATTTCATTTATAAAGACGGAATTTCCTATGCGAAGTATGACGGGCTTTGTTTGGAAACGCAGGTATTTCCAAACTGGAACAGCTTTTCACATTTCAAAGGTGCAATTCTTCGCAGAGATGAAAAATATGACACAGTTACATCATACAAATTTTTGAAATAAAAATATTGAAAACAAAAAAAAACTGTGCTATAATTTACTAATTAGTATACGTTGGCATTGATGGTGAGTTATTAATATAATGTAGTATATCAATGCCGGACGGAGGTTTATAATGGTTTGCAATAATATACTTGATGCTATCGGAAACACTCCGATAATATCACTTTCACGTATGGTGGAAGAGGACAGTGCGAGAATTCTTGTAAAGTTTGAGGGACTCAATGTTGGTGGCTCGATTAAGACAAGAACCGCATACAATATGATAATAGAAGCTGAAAAGCAAGGCAAAATAAATAAAGATACAGTAATTGTTGAGCCAACGAGCGGAAATCAGGGAATAGGACTTGCCCTTGTAGGTGCAGTACGCGGTTATAAGACAAAGATTATTATGCCTGATTCTGTAAGTGAAGAAAGAAGAAAGCTTGTGGAGCACTACGGCGCAGAAGTTATTCTTATTCATGATGGAGGCAATATCGGTGAATGTATCGAGGAATGTCTGCAGACAGCACTGAAAATGCAGAGAGAGGATAAGAATGTTTTTGTCCCTCAACAGTTTGAGAATCCTGCGAATCCACAGGCACAGCGCAGTTTTACAGCAACCGAAATACTTGAACAGGTTGATGGCCCCATCCACGGGTTCTGTTCAGGTATTGGAACAGGCGGTACAATTACCGGTATAGGCGAAGTATTAAAAGAGAAAAATCCGGATATGATAATCTGGGCGGTTGAGCCGGAGGATGCAGCAATACTTTCCGGTGGTTCAATCGGCACTCATATACAGATGGGGATAGGTGACGGAGTTATCCCGGAAATCCTTAATCAGAATATATACAGTGATATTTGCATCGTTAAGGACGAGGAAGCTATACAGACTGCAAAAGACCTTGCATCAAAAGAAGGTATTATGTGTGGTATTTCAAGCGGAACTAACGTTGCGGCGGCAATTAAGCTTGCAAAAAAGCTGGGTAAAGGTAAGACTGTTGTTACAGTGCTCCCTGACACTGCTGAAAGATATTTTTCAACACCGCTTTTCAAATAATATTAATTAATGACATACAGGAGGAATTTTTATGAACACAAATGTAAGACCGGACACCATGGAACGTATCACCACTAAAGAGCTTGCCGACAAGTTTATTGCAGAGCAAGTAGAGCTTGTGAGAGAGCAGGTTGGTGACAAAAAGGTTTTGTTGGCGCTTTCGGGAGGAGTAGACAGCTCGGTAGTTGCGGCGCTTCTTATCAAAGCTATTGGTAAGCAGCTCGTTTGTGTGCATGTAAATCACGGCCTGATGCGCAAAGGTGAGAGTGAGCAGGTTATTGAGATTTTCAAAAACGGTCTCGATGCCAACCTTATTTATGTTGACGCAACAGACAGATTTTTAAACCTCCTTGCCGGTGTTGCAGAACCCGAAGCAAAGAGAAAGATTATCGGAAACGAATTTATAAAAGTTTTTGACGAAGAAGCAGCAAAGCTTTCAGACATCAAATTCCTTGCACAGGGTACAATTTACCCTGATATTCTTGAAAGTAAGGGTGTAAAAGCTCACCACAATGTAGGCGGACTTCCTGAAGATATGGAAATGGAGCTTGTTGAGCCTGTTAAGCTTCTTTATAAAGATGAAGTAAGAGTGATCGGCTCTGCTTTAGGTCTTCCTGATGAAATGGTCTATCGCCAACCTTTCCCGGGTCCCGGACTTGGTGTAAGATGTCTTGGTGCTATTACCCGTGACAGACTTCACGCACTTCGCGAAGCAGACGCAATCCTCCGCGAAGAATTTGATAACTGTGGACTTGCCAAAACCGTATGGCAGTACTTTATTGCAGTACCCGATATGAAGAGTGTTGGTGTGAAGAATGATAAGAGATATGAGGGTTGGCCTGCAATTATCCGTGCTGTAAATACTACCGACGCAATGACAGCTACTATCGAAGAAATTCCCTATGAAGTTCTTCATAAGATAACTAATCGTATTACAGCAGAGGTTGAAGGTATCAACCGCGTACTTCTTGACCTTACTCCTAAGCCTATCGGTACAATTGAGTGGGAGTAATAACAATTGTTAAAAGGCGATTCCAAACATTCAGTAAGAGACAAAACTTGACATTCTGAATAAACACAAACTAGACCTTGAGATTTTGATAATCTTGAGGTCTTTTTATATGCCAGAAACATAGACTACGACGGGAAATAAGCGTATAAAATTGAAATTTTATGTGCAAAGAATTTCCCTTTAAAATTAAGGTAACAGAGGGTACAAAACTTTGCCCTTTTGAGGATGGTAGGCTATGCCCTGTAACATAGTACTTTTTGGGAATCTCGTTTTTGGGAAAAATCCGTGTTTAGTCACAAATCCCATAACAAAGGCATTTATAACGTTTTTTCGTTTTCCCAAATTTAATGTTTTTGGGGATTTTCTATGTTTTTGGGGAGCTTTTTGGGGAAATTTTGCACGTTTTTGGGGATTTTATACTCTTTTTTCCAAATCTATTTTAAGGAGGCATATTTATGCGAAAGAAGAACTACAAAGGAAGATGCGAGAAAAGAGTGTTGTCGAAGTGTATAGGCATATGCAAGACTTATGATGCTTTGCAGTATGCTTATGCTGACTTGCTCGAAGAGAATGATGATGTAAAAGAGTTTCAGTGCAATGTACCTCTTACGTCAGACGAAGGAGAAGCTTACACAACAGACTTCTACTGCGAAATGATTGACGGAGATGTAATGGTAAGGGAATGTGTTTGGAGAAGATATTTATCAAAACCTATGACGGTGAAGCTACTTGATGAGTCAAGAGAGTATTGGTTAAAACACGGAGTAAATGATTGGGGGTTGGTTATTGATGAAGAATAAGCTGATGAAGAAGGAAAATAGTATTATCCGCATATTGGATGTCAGAGAAGATAAAGTTCTCATAATTGATTGCATAAAGAAAACAATGCCTGTATGGTGTGATGAATTTTTTATCTCAGATTATGAAATATGCTCCGAAGATGAGCTGAATTTTACTGTCAGGGAAATAGATTCATTATCCGCTGCCGAGAAAAGAATAATGCACGAAAGATATACCTTGATTGCAGGTGTACTTCCATTTGTGACAGATGAGCATTTGAGAGGCCTTATGATTTCGAAAGTATCAGAACTGATGCAGATAAGTAAACAGACTGTCAGGAAGTATCTTTGTCAGTATCTTGTTTATCAGAATATGTCAGTGCTTGCCCCAAACAAGGAAGAAAAGAAACGAGAACTAACCCAGGACGAGAAGAATATCAGGTGGGCCATAAATAAGTTTTTTTACACCAAGAACAAGAACAGCCTTATGACCGCATATACGATGATGCTTAAAGAGAAATATTGCGACAGTACAGGCAACCTGAATTCGTCATATCCGACCTTTTATCAGTTCAGGTATTATTACAGAAAGAACAGAAATCTGCAGAAGTTTTTTATATCAAGGGATGGCCTCAGTAATTATCAGAGAAACACAAGACCGCTGACGGGAAATAGAATACAGGAGTTTGCATCATCAGTAGGTGTTGGTATGCTTGATTCAACCATCTGTGACATCTACCTTGTAAATGAATCTGGTGGTCTCGTAGGACGTCCCATTCTTACAGCCTGTATCGACGCATACAGTAGTTTATGTCTCGGGTATACACTTTCATGGGAAGGTGGAGTTTACAGCCTCAAAAGCCTTATGATGAATGTTATAACAGACAAGAAAGAGTGGTGCAGGAAGTTCGGTATATCAATCAGTAAAGATGAGTGGGATGCAGAGAGTATACCTGCAACACTTGTTACGGATATGGGAAATGAGTACAAGTCAGAAAACTTTGAACAGATAGCCGAACTTGGTGTGTCAGTTGTCAATCTGCCTCCGTACAGACCTGAACTTAAAGGTGCAGTAGAAAAGTTCTTTGACCTTATTCAGGATATGTACTGGTTAAGTGGGAATGTGTTGAAATGTTCCACCTTGATGAGTATGTAAACCTTCCCATAACACACGTAGCAAGCTTCAGAAAATACCTTCAGGAGCGTTTTGTGGACAAGGTTGGAAAACTTAAGGCAGTGCACTTTGTTGACGGCACAAAGGAATGTATTTCAAAGCTTACAGAAGAAATCAGAAAGTCACCCGTTGACATCGGTCTTATCGGTATCGGCGAAAACGGTCATATCGCATTTAACGATCCGCCGGCAGACTTCGATATAAAGGAAGCTTATATCGTCGTTAACCTTGATGAGCGTTGTAAGAAACAGCAGATGGGTGAGGGCTGGTTTGCCACTATTGACGATGTTCCCAAGCAGGCAGTTTCTATGACTTGCTATCAGATTATGCAGTGTGAAAGAATCGTTTCCTGTGTACCCTACGCAGTAAAGGCGGAAGCAGTTGAAAATACTGTTAAAGCGACAGAAACAACAAACCTTGTACCCGCAACACTTCTCAAAGAACATAAGGATTTCATTCTTTATGTGGATGAAGACAGTGCAGCAGGCATCTTAAAGTAACCTAGGCAACAAGCTTTTCAAAGCTTTTGCACAACAACTCCGGTTTTCCTCTATATAATCAAAACTTGCCATGAGTTTTTTCACAAAGTCGGAGTTGTTGTTATAAATTAATCCAGGTATAAACTTTGCCATGAGTTTATATACATAGTGTGGGGCATTACGGATTGAATTCGTGATGCCCTTTCTCTTTAACCCTTTAATATATTTTTTATAAGAGGTCTTTTTAAATGCTAGAAACATGGAGTATAACGGGAAAAAGCATATAAAATAGGAATTTTATGTGCAAAGAATTTCCCTTTAAAATTAAGCTATTCTGGTTGCATAATGTGGATAACAATAGAACAGTTCAAGGGGTTTGTCAGTTCAATGTATCAAAAGGATGCTGATGGTATATACATATTTAACCATTTCTACACCGACAAGGATATGGGTGCCCATACATACTATATCGACGAAGCCGGAAATAAAACCTGCAAGAATGTTATTCGTGACAAAATGATTGTTGCCAGTTCACAGAAGCTTGCCGAAAATGGTATGAGAGTATATGTTAACACTTGCTCTGAATATTATAACAAACTCTATCCAATCAACGTAGTAAAAGATAACCCCTGCAGTTTCAGCATAAACACCGGAAGTCGGCCCCAAAATGGCTGTTTTAATGTTGTTGTCGGAATTGATGTAAATGATGGTGACAGCGCAAATCCGCTGAAAGTTTCGGTCAATGGTTCAACAACGACGCAGCTTCAAGATATTCTGCCTGAACCGGGTTTCGAATGGAAGATAAATGACTTTTTTGAGCCGACGGCAACAATATGTTATCCCCGGAGTAGAGGTAAAAAACGCTTCCCGACAATCTGAATTTCAGAATGTACGAAACAAACTGATATTACATTGATTAGAGCCGAAGCATAGAAAGTTTAAATTTTGTGGTTGACACTTTGATTTTTACCCAGTATAATTATCTTATCATTAATTATTGAGGTAATAGCCGTGAATAAGATTTTTTGTATAGTAGGGAAGAGTGCTTCCGGAAAAGATACAGTTTTTAAGGAAATAATGACCCAATATAACAATGAGCTTGAAAGAGTAGTTATCGGAACTACACGTCCTATGAGAACGGGAGAAGTTAATGGTGTTGATTACTGTTTCTTCAGTGACGAGGAGCTTATTGAGCTTGAGAAGAACGGTAAGATAATAGAAAAACGTCAGTACAACACCATGCAAGGGATTTGGTCGTATTTTACGTTGGCTTTTGAATTTTCGGACAGTAAAGACAGAATTCTTATTACCACACTTGAGGGAGCTCATAGTATAACAGAATATTATGGCGAGGATAAAGTCAGAGTAATATATCTTGCTATAGATGACAAGGAAAGGCTCTTAAGATGCATTGAGAGAGAATCTCGTCAGACTAATCCGGATTATTCTGAAGTTTGCAGACGATTTATTGCTGACCAGCAAGATTTTCTGGATGAAAAAATAAATGAATTCAGTAATTTGTATTACATAGATTCAAGCCGGAGCATTGAGGAATGTCTTAAACAATGGAACGAACTTTATAAACAACTAAAATAGAACACGGTATACAAATGTATACCGTGTTCTATTACTTTATGGGATTATCAGTGAGTCCGTAGCCTTTGGAAATTCTGTTACGGTAATACTCATTATCTTTTTCTTCGTCTACGAGAGCTTCTTCGTCGTCAAACTCCTCGTATAACTGATCTTCGGGCAAATCTGCCATTTCAGCATATTCCCGGTCAATCATTCTGGAAAATAGTTTATCCGCTCCGTTTTGTACCATAAAACAACCTCCGGCTTTTTAGACTATTATATGTTTTTAATCCAAAACTATGCCTTGTGATGTATCTGCAGGAAGACTGTCTTCTTTTTCAGCAGGTTTAGTGTCAGTGTTGGTAGCAGGCTTCTCGTTCTCTTTATCAGTTGTGTCTGCAGATGCAGATGTAGTTTCGTCTTTTGAATTGTTTTCCTTTTGAGTGTCTTTGCCAGTGTCCGATTTGTTAGATTCGTTCTTTTTATTGTTAGTGCTTTCAGTAGCATCCTTGTTCTGCTTGTTTTCGGAAGTTTCGGAATTTGTCACCGTATTTGTATTTTTAGTGGAGTTGGTTTTTTTAGTTGTTGTCGATTTCTTGTTTTCATCAGGATAGTAAGGTTCTTCGTCTTCGTCCTCATAATCGTCGGGAACGGTTACTATCTCGTCAAGTGGTTTGCTTTCCTGAACTGCATCCTCTGTTTCTTTTTTAGGTGTCTCATCTATTTTATTTATGGTTTCTTTTGTAGATGCACCTGGAGCATCGGGAGAGGAGAATATGCTTCTTGCAATCAAAAATGAAGCTGTAAAAAGTATAATCGCACAAAGAAGAACTACAACAACTCTCAATCCGTAGTTTTTCTTTTTCTTACGTCTCTTTTTCTTGTGTGAAGTATTTCGTGCATCACCGGATGCTGTTCTTTTCTTTATAGGACGGTTTTCCACAAGTTGTTCCACCGTTTCTTCGTCAAGTGTAGTTTTAATCTCCTTTGTTTCACCTTTATTGTCTGCCATAATTCAGTTACCTCCATAGTAAAACTTTATTATTTTCATAACTCTATTATATCATTTTTATGAAGTAAGTAAAGATATTTTTGTATTATTTTGTCGTTGTATTTTCTTTTGAGAGCTTTTTCGTAGTAATATAATTGTTTATGGTATTTTTCCGCTATGGAATAAGGATCGTCGTATTTGTCGGTCTTATAGTCCACAAGAACGATTGTAGAGTCATCCTTTTCAAAATAACAATCAATAATTCCCTGAACACAAATATATTCATTTTCATCAAGTGCAGGGGATAGCTCATTTGCTCCGACCTTTATTACAAAAGGCTCTTCGCGATGTAAAACAGATGCCTGTTTCATCATAATTCCAAGCTTGCTTGTAAGAAATTCCTCTATTTTTTCGGTATTTATGAGTGAATACTCATCTTTTGTGAGTGTTCCTGACTCAAGCATTAAATCAAGTTGATTTTCTACAGAAGCACCGTTATAATCAAAATACTGCAAAAACTTATGATGTGCGTTTCCGAAGAACGTTCCGCCCTGCTCTATTTCCCCAAATTTAGGCTTGTTGAGTGTAATTTTATTGCACGAGGGAGTATTGAGCATAGAAAGAGTACCATCATAAGATGGAGCAAGATTTATATCGAATGATTTCAAAAAAGAAACTGATGCTTTTCCGGGCAAATTAATATAATCACTGTACGGATAGTGATACTCTAAAAGCCTGCTGATTCTTTCATCTTCAATAAATACGAAATCTTTGTCTGTATTTTCATTTTCGCTTTCAGCTTCTTCGACAGAAGAATATTCCTTGATTTCCCAATATTTATCTGCTCCGTGAGAAAAAGCAAGTGCTATGAGTGCAATATAGCTGTTGCATGAGAAAATTTCATTTGCAGTAGGTTTATCAACAACATTTACCGAAAGTTTTTCAAAAGCTTCGTAGCCACCGATTGTTGCAACTGCATAAAGCTTTTCACGTGCACGCGTAAGGGCAACATAGAAAAGTCGCATTTCTTCAGCGGAGTTTTCACGGGATTGTTTGAGTGCAAGCGAATAAGATGCAGGTGATTTGTATTTCGAGCGAAGAACAGGATTTACAACATTCACACCTACAGTTCCGTCATTGTCTATTATAATGCCACCGGGAGTTGCATTAGGCAAGTAATATGTTTCTCCGCAACCGGAAAGAAACACTATCGGGAATTCCAGACCTTTGGATTTATGAATAGACATAATACGCACAACATTCATCTTTTCTGAAAGTGCTTTGGCTTCACTTACATTTTGCGATGTCCTTTTCATTTTTTCAATATAGGACACAAAATTGAACAATCCACTGTAGCTTGAACGTTCAAATTCTTCCGCCTTTTCAAGTAATAAATCAAGATTTGCCCTCCGCATTTGTCCGTCGGGGAATGAAAGGACATTACTATATAGGCTTGTATCGTTATAAATTCTTATAATAAGTTCCTCAACACTGCTGAAAAGAGAAAGCTTGCGCCATTTTTTCAGTTTGCTGTAAAAATATTTGCACTTTCTGAACAGGGAAGATTCAACTTCATATTTTCCCGCACAGATACCGTAAAACGACTCATGAAAGCTGTTTTTACTGCACAGTTTAATCTTAAGGAGTTCTGACTCGTTAAACATAAACATAGGGCTTCTGAGTGCGCACGCAAGAGATATGTCGCTCTTTTCATTATCTATAAGCTTCAGAATTTCGATGATTTGTCCCACTTCGTTGGTTTCGTAGAGGTCGTTTCCTCCGTCAATGTAGAATGGAATACCGGCGCCGGAAAAAGCACTTTCGAAAGCTTTTGTTTTTCTGTTTATGCTTCGTGAAAGTACGACTATATCGCTGAACATCACCGGTCGCTGCGTGTTGGTGTCTTTATCCCAAACAAGTCGTTTGCTTTCAATAATTTCACGGATTTTAGATGCTATAAATGAAGCCTCGTCATAAAGATTTTCTTTTGCGTTGCCGTTTTTCTGAACTAACGAAATTTCACACTTTTCGCCGGGTATGGATTCAGGAATAAAGTCAGCACCAAATTCAAGTCTGTGTTCTCTCTTATAATCAATTTTCGAAACAGACTGCGTCATAACAACATCAAATATGCTGTTTACTGCATTTATAATACTTAATCCGCTTCTGAAATTTTTAGAGAGAAAAATTTTTCTTTTAAGTGCATCTTCATCAAATAGAGATTCGTCACATTTATTCATAAATATACCGGGGTCTGCATTACGAAATCCGTAAATGCTTTGCTTAACATCGCCAACCATAAATGTACGACCCTTGGAAATAAGGGAAAACAGCATATCCTGCAGGTTGTTGGAATCCTGAAATTCATCAACATATATTTCATCATATCTGTTTTTCAATGATTTGCCGGTATCAGTAAGATTTACACCGTCTTCGGAAATAATCTTTAGAGCCAGATGAGCACAAGCAGAGAAATCGAGTATTCGTCTTTCCACAAGCTTTTCAAAATAAAGTCTGTCAAGAAGTATTGCTGCCATACAAAGAGCTTTTATCTGCGGATAAAGAATTTTTGCGGTATTAATACATTCTTCCTGCGAAAATTTCATTATTGAACCAAGATTTTTGCAGATAAGGTCTTTGATTTTACTCCTTACCGATTTAATTTGAGAAACAACATCAGGGTCTGCAGCTTTGTTCTTTCCTTTAAGAGTAGGGAAGAACAAAGCCGAATGAAAAGCCTTATAAAAATCTTCGTAATCTGATGCTTCTTTAAGCGGTAAAAGCGCCTCTATATCTGCTTCGAGTGAAGCTTCATAACCAACACTGTTTGCAGAGGAAACATCAATTAGACTGTTAAGTGTTGTAACTGCATCACCGACTATTTCTTTACACGTTCTGAAGGTGTACTGATGTATGGGTGTGTCGGCATAGCTTATATACTCGCTGTTATACAGTTCTGCTGCGTGTTTAAGCCATTGTTCAGGGTAGGCAGTTGATTGAGATTTGCGGTGAATCATTGTTATCATATCTGTGAAATCACCATTACGGGTTGTTTTGTCTGAAAAATCTGAATCCCGCTTATCATGAGAAAATGCTTCCGTGAGCATTTCAAAGCCTTTAAGAATTAAGCCTGCCTCTTCTGCATCCGGAAAATGTTCTTCAAAGAGCCGGGCATTTTCCTTACTTTCATCAGTAAGCTCGTCGCCCTTTGATTTAGCAAGAGCGCAATAAAGAATATCAACAGTTTTTTCAAGAGCTGAAAGCTTTAAAAGAGAAAACTCACCGTTCTCTCCGATTGAAATATCAGAGGGAAGAGATACCTTGAAAAAATTCTGCCTTACAATATCGTAACAAAAGGAGTCAATTGTACATATATGTGCACCGCCAAGAAGTGAGAGCTGTTTTTTCAGATGTGTTTTAATTTCGGGATTTATCTCGTCCTTTGCCGCATTACGTAAAGATTTTCCTATACGTTCTTTCATTTCCGCTGCAGCAGCTTTTGTGAATGTAACAATGAGAAGCTTATCTACGGAAACGGGGGAGGTCATATCCTTTATTCTTTCGGTGATTCTTGTAGTAAGAACCTGGGTCTTACCGCTTCCGGCTGCCGCGCTGACAACAATTTCGGCGGGAGTGGCGAATATTGAGTTTTTCTGTTCATCAGTCCATTTCATTATCGCGTTCCTCCAATATATTCCAGATTTCTTCATCTTTCAGTCTGGCAGTTTCGTTAATGCTGCAACCGTCAAATGTCGGGTCGAAACGGCATAAATGCGAGTATTCGCACCAATCGCAGGCACCCTCAACATGCTTTATGGGAAACTTACCGCTGTAAATATCCTCTGCGGTTGATTTAATAAGCCTGTTTAAATGACGGAACATATTGTTGAAATCCTTTGCTGTAGCAGATTTTTTCGATTTGAGAGTTTCTTCTCCACCCATATGCTCAAACATATCATTTTCAGAAAGAATAATTCCGCTCATTCGACGTTCATCAGTACGTTTTTTCAGAATTTCATCTTCTGTTGCAGAGGGTGAAGCCTCAACAACAGGGTCTGAAAGATTGCAATACAGAATCCCCGCCGGCTTATAGCCGTTTTCGCAGAGATTTGAAAGATATACAAAAAGCTGTAGCTGTATACCGCTGTAGACATCAGATAGTGACAGCTCTTTACTACTACTCTTGTAGTCTATTATACGTACAAATCTTCCGTCGGCTCCATCGCATTTTACTGTGTATTCATCTGCACGGTCAATTCTGCCACGGAGGGTCAGGGTTGACTGGTCGTCTAGCCGTATTTTGATAGGCTTAAAAGTTCCATCCTCGTCAAAGGTGATTTCATAACCCAGAGATACAAAATCGCTCTTTATTATATGCTGTCTTATTGCATATACAGACTGTTCTGCAGTCCTGCAAAGTCTTTGAAACAATGCTTTAAGTCGAGGTATTTCAAGCATGCCGGTGCTTACTCCCATAAGAATTTCCGCAAGAATAACGGGTGTATTTATTTTTATGAAGTCATCTGTAACTTTTTTCCAGGTGAGAGGCTGTCCGTCGGCATCAACACTTGTTTTAACAAGATGAGAAAACTTGTCAAGAAAATCATGCAGAAATGAACCGCTGTCAGACGCATTTATCTCAAAAGTTCTTTTCGGTTCAAGCTTAAGAAGATATTTTGCGAAAAAGGAAAAAGGACATTTATTATAAGTTTCCAGTCGGGTGATACTTGTCTTCATATTTTCTCCCAAAGCATTCTTTATGAAAGCGGGGTCAATATATGATGCCCCACCCGAAAAAGAGGTCATTCTGACAGCTTGTTCAAGAAGAGGCGAGTATTCTTCATCTTGACTGAAATAATGGGCTGCGGCACTTATGACAGCAGGGAGCTCTTTGTTTTCTGAAACGTATTCGCGAAGATGTGATGACACTATATCAAATACAGCTTTTTTAGTTGTGATTATATCATCGTTTTCTGTTATTCCGAGTATGTCGTCGGAGAACGGGGCATCAGGAAAGAGAGTTCGCACTCTGTCAACTATTTCCGACGGCATAAGTGCATTTCCTGCACTATCCTGCGAAGCATAGCTTATACAGAGCATTTTATCGGCACAGGTAAGCGCATCGTAAACAAGAAGCTGTTCGCTTTGAGCAAGATGAGAAAGAGTAGGGGGCATTTCTATACCAAGCTTCTCCAATGCTGTTTTATCATCATCTGTAAAAAATCCGTTGGCAGATGGAGAAAGGGGGAATACACCGCTGTTTACACCAACAAGAAACACAACTTTTGCACCGTGACCTTTAATTCTGTCAATACTTCCCACAGTAACAGAATCCTGTGAACTCGGTATTGTTCCTATTTCCACTGATTGAAGTCCTGCAAATACTGTTGTACGAAATTCATGTAGTGTTAAAGTTCTGTCACCAAGAACAGCGCAGATGTCATCGAATATGTCAACAAGAATATTATACACCTGCATTGTCTGAAGTGCATGGAGGTTTTCACCACTTTTTTCCAGTTCGATTGCGGCTTTTCTGATATTCTTTTCAAGAGAGATTTCTTCAAAGAAATCAAATAAATATGTACATAACTGACGGGTAGTTGATTTTTTCTTAAGTTTTTTTATAAGTGAATCAAGAGGACCATATACTTTTTCGCGAAGTGTATTGATATATACCAGCTCTTCATCTCTTATATTATTCTTCTGCCCACTTTCGCTGTTATATGCACCGTAACGAGCCGTAAAGGGTTTATGCCAGGAATACGGTCTTATTCCGGTAGCAAGACAGTAATTTTCAAGAGCATCAGCCTCTTCAAAGGAAAGGGTAGAAAATGGGTTTTTGATATAAGAGAAAACACTTTCATAAGTAAAGCCGCTTACGGCAATATCCAGTACACTCATCATAAATACTGTTATACTGTGACCGGAAAGGGGTTGCTTACGGTCAACAAAAAGAGGAATAGAATACGTTGGAAATATTCTGCCGGTAATGCTTTTATAAAGTTCAGCATCTCTTGCAATAACGGAAATATCCCTGTATCTGAATCCTTTATCACGGACAAGACGAACTATCTGTCTTGCCACGTTATGAATCTCGCTGTTTTTATCTTTAGCGCAAAAAACATTAATACTGCCGTCATTTCCGGAAAGCGAAATGGTTTCATCGCTGAAATAATTTTTCTCAAGGTGCTTAAGCATGGCAGATGCCCCATACATAGGAGTGTCAAGTATGGTTTCAGTTTCTGTTTTTATACCGGCTTCCTTTGCTGTTAGGAGTATTCTGTTATAAGTTTTTTTAACAGTTTCAAACTGGTCACCGTCATCCAGGCAAAGAGCTATACATACTCTTTCGGCACGCATCAGAATTGCTTTTATACACTCATACTCACTTGGGTCAAAATCATAAAACTGGTCTATATAAACACTTTTTCCTGTAAGGAAGTCACAATCTTCATCCTGCAGAATATTTGCAAGAACACCAAGGGTGTCATTTCTGTCAGAAACACCCGCTTCTGTAAGAGCTGCTGAATATTCGTTATATAAAAGGAGAGAGTCTTCCAGCTTTTTTTTGAGAAGTTCATCGTCAGTATGTTCTATGGCATAGGATAATTTCTGTGGACTTACTGCATAACGTTTAAATGTTGTAATTATTCCTGATGCAGTTTTACCAAGCTCGCTCTTTTTAACAAGTCCGTCAAAAAGTCGTAAGTTTTCCGGTTTCAGGGAATTTGCACAGTAACTTACAAGCATTTCATATGATGCACTGTCAGTAACAAATGAAGGCGAACCGAATTTTGAAAAAGTTGCGTCCGCAAGACGCATAAAACTGAACACCTGGGGATTTCCCAATCCTGTATAGCCAAATGAATCTATTATCTTTTTTTCAGCAGAAAAAGAAAATTGCTCCGGCACAATGTAAAGCGCATCCGAATCAGCTGTCATATCGTTTAGCATATATGTACTTTTTCCGCTTCCGCTGCGCCCGAGAATTAATTTCAGTGACATATTTACTCCCCCTTTACAGTATAATAATGTAATTATACATCAAAATGAATCATTCTGCAATAAAATCAAAAATTTTAACATAAATTTAATCAAAAAAGCTTGTAATCAGAAAAGTTTTAGTTTATAATTCCCATAAAGGAGTGATTTCTTGTGGAACAAAAGAAAATTGACAGAATAAATGAGCTCGCACGCAAAATGAAAACCACAGGTCTGAATGATGCTGAAAAGGCCGAACAAGCAGAGCTTCGTAAAGAGTATCTTGAAAGCATAAGAAAAAGCTTCAGGCAGACACTTGACAGTATCGAATACACGGATTAAAGGAGACATTATTATGAAAAAGACATATCAGATTATGATTAAATCAATTCTCGATGCTAAAAACTTTGTAAATATCGTAAATATGTGTGATTTTGATGTAGACCTTGAATCAGGAAAGTATCTTGTTGATGCAAAGAGCATTATGGGTATTTTTTCACTGGATTTGTCAAAGCCTATTAAAATGCATGTTTATTCTGACAATCTTGATGAGTTTGAAGAGAAAATCCGCTGCTTTATCGAGGAATAAAGCTATAGAGCCAACTGCACAAAATTGCAGTTGGCTCTTTTTGACTAAAGGACAAGAAATCGGTCTTTTATCAAGATTTTGGTCTTGAAATAGCGCTTTTCAGATGCTATACTGAAAACATAAACCGAAGGAGGATGACTATGATTACCTATAACAAAGCAGATGCAGTGCTTTCTAACGTAGCACGTATTGCCGAGAAACGTATTAATGATGATATAACACTTGTTATTGATTCTTCTATGAATGAATTTGAAGGAAGAATTGAAGATAAAGTATTTAAGGCAGGCTCTCATGCACAGCTTCTTTATCTTGTTGGTATGTATGCGAGAAATCCCAGGATTGAAAACGGTAGTTTCCGTTCAAATAAAGAGGTATGCGGTATTTATTTTGCATCGCATAATAATAATTTCTATGAAGTAGGTCCTCTTCAGGAAATCTACGATCATATCGACGATATTGCACTGTGGGGTATGAATACACTTCAGATGTGGTTTGATATGTATTATTTTGAGAATATGGAGGACGGTGCAGAATATGCACAGCGGCTTATCACTATTCTGAAGTATGCAAGGTCAATAGGTGTAAAGACGATATTATGTATCCTAGCAAATGAGGCATTCAGAAACAGCCCTGAAGAACTTCGTGCAGACTGGACCTCTGGACACGACGGATACATATATAATCTCAACGACCACTATCATGTTGAAATCTGCCCTTCAGTAGAGGGTGGAATGGAACAGATTCTCGAATATCGCAGACAATGGCTTGAGGTATTTAAGGATGCAGAGCCTGACTTTATATCCATTGGTGCTTACGATGAAGGTGGCTGTACCTGCAGCAAATGCGCACCTTGGGGTGGTAACGGATTTATCAGAGTCTGCGAAGAACTTATACCCTTAATAAAAGAATATATGCCTAAAACAGAATTTATAATCAGTTTGTGGCAGTTTGATACCTTTACCGGTACCGATGTTGACCATACAGGTATGAAAAAAGCACTTGAAGAAGGCAGACTTAAAGAGTGCCGTTACCTCGTGTCTGAACCGCAGTACGCAAGGTATCCCTATGAGAAAGGTATGCCAAGGCCTCTTATCGGATTCCCGGAAATCAGTATGTGTGCCACAATCCCGTGGGGTGGTTACGGTACAAATCCTATTCCTGCACTTTTGCAGAGGCTTATGGATGCTGACGGAAAGAAGCAGGAGGGAGGACTTCCTTATTCTGAAGGATTCTATGAAGAAATAAACAAGGTTATTATGCTCCGTTATTATCGTGACGGACAGAGTGCTTCAGACTCTGTAAGAGAGTATCTTTCTTACGAATTTGGTCTTACAGGTGAGCTTCTTGATAATGCACATCAGGCAATTATGGATATGGAGGAGACTCTTTACCGCGGATTTGAGCCAGGACACCGTTATCCTATCAATGAACCTGCAAAGGTTGAAAGTATTGAAAAAGCTATTCTTGAAGCTGACGCATCACTTCCCGAAGAAATCAGAAACGGTAAGAAGTGGCAGATGATTTATCTTCGCGCTGTAATTGACGGTGAGCTTAAACGCAATGATTATAGACGTAACGAGAAGGTTATGAACTATTTCAAGAAGATTATAGATATATGCCATCTCGAAAATGCAAACTTTATTGTTAAACCCGATGTTATAGAAGACGAGCAATATGGTCGTACTCTTACAAAAGACGAGCTTAAGATTATTGCTGCAGGCGGTAAAATTGACTAAAGGATGGAAGAGAGTGTAAAGCTTGTTTTTTTACACTCTCTTAATTTGTCAAGAAAAATATTGACAATAATTATTTTTTGGTTTATAATAATTAAAGTCGCTCGAGTGGCGGAATAGGCAGACGCCCGGGACTTAAAATCCCGTGTCCCATAAAGACGTACCGGTTCGATCCCGGTCTCGAGCACCATTTCTTAATTGCCGATATTTCGGGTTTTCCGAAATATCGGCCTTTTTCGTTCCTTAAATTCTTTGTTTGAAAATTCAAGAAATAATCACACAAAAATCACACTTTTGAAATTATAGATGCGAGGCTTGCTCCCATTTCTACTTTTGACGAAAACTATGCAAGAAGGTCATTTGTTGCATTATCGCAGAACTCCACATGGTATTACAAAGGCAACCGATGAAGTCCAGGAAAGAGAAAACATAATAAAAAGAGATTTTTCTTCCAAACATCCAATAACCAAATTACTCACAGATATCAGCGAAGTGCAATGCAGTGATGGCAAAAGGTATGGAATTATACAAAGTCTGAGTAGTACCGGAAAATGCTTTGACAACGCAAGAATGGAAAGCTTCTTTGCTACACTCAAAAAAGAAAAAATATATCGTTTACCTACTCATACAATGACAAAAGAACAAGTTAAAAGAGTCGTGTTCAGATATATATTTGCTTATTACAACACATTAAGAATTACCAGTTTCAACCCGTCAGGACTACCACCGGTTGAATATCGAAAACAACAATTAAAAAAGGTGGCATAAACTCAATATCAAAAATTTCGCGTGATGTTCGACTATACGTTTATTGACAATTCCAATTTAGCTATTACGGAAGCAATAATTTCGCTTTGCAACTTGTTGCAAAATTTAACTAAAACATAAACATCTCTATGGTTCTACTTTTTCAAAAAGAACGACTATTCTATAGGAATGGTCGTTCTTTTGCGTTTGTATCTTTTCGGGCACAAAATAATGTGTTGTACTGTGTTAAAATTTTTGTCACAAAATGTAATAATACTAAAAAATCTGTCTGCTTTTATCTGCAAAATGTATTCAATTCAAATAATTTACAATATTTTCCATAAAATGGTTGACATACGTCAAACTAAAGCTTATAATAACAACATATAGTAGATAAAGAAGAAAGGAGTAACTAAATATGATGAAAGCTACTATTTCCGCAGATGGGAGAATAATGTTGCCGAAAAAATTGCTTATATCCCTAGGAATAAGAGGCGCAACTAAAGTTTTTATCACTACAAAAGGGAGTGATATCATACTTAAGGATTGTGTGAAAGTTTGCGCTCTTTGTTCAGGAGAGGATAATATGATTGAAGGCTTTCCGGTATGCAGAGAATGTGCGGAGAAAATTTCTGATTTATTGAAATTGATATGAGAAAGGGGCTGTAGCAAAATAAAAGCCCGGAAATAGAAAAATGAGGACGATTGCGA
>CAYLPQ010000028.1:0-30388 GCA_964385605.1 uncultured Oscillospiraceae bacterium
ACAGGGCTGTAGTCAACCCGATTTAAAAAATCGTTTTGCTACAGCCCCTTTTTTGAATTTAGATTATTTAAGTATAATAATAAACTCTGTACCTCTGCCTTCTTCGCTTTCAACAAGGACTTCACCGCCGTGAAGCTCAACAATACTTTTAACCATTGCGAGTCCAAGTCCGCTACTGCCGTATTCGTCATTGCGTACATCATCTACGCGGTAGAAACGTTCCCATATTTTTTCAAGTTTTTCTTCGGCAATTCCTATACCCTCGTCCTTGACAGTTATCCTTGTAGCACCGTCAGACTGACAGGCAAGGATTGTTACGGTTTTGCCTTCGTCGCTGTATTTGACAGCATTACTGACGAGATTTGAGAGAGCACTTAAAAGGAGTGTTTCATCTGCATATACAATAGTGTTCTCTTCTACTTCTGTGACAAAATTAACGTTTTTACTTTGTGCTATTTCAGAATTGTCCTCAACGGAAATATCAACAAGAACACTCAAATCTATCTTTTCTTTATTCAGCTTCTGCCTGCTCTGGTCAATTCGCGCAAGGAGAAGAAGTCCCGACACAAGCTTTGAAACCTGATTTGCCTTATCTACAATGTTCTGTGCAAGCTCCTTTTCCTTGTCAGTAGTTGCAATGTCAAGGAGATATTCCCCCTGGGCAAGGATAACACTTACAGGGGTCCTCAATTCGTGGGAAGCATCCGATGTGAACTGCTTTTCCTGCACGATAAGGCTTTCTATTCTGTCGAGCATTGTGTTCAGTGTGACGGACATATTGTAAAGCTCGTCTTTTTTGGAATCGGGGTTAATCTTTATTCTTTGAGATATATCGTTTTGCGTGCATATTATATCTGCCGTTTTTACGATGTTATTAATGGGAAGGAATACCTTCTTCGTAATATAGTATCCGCCCAGGGCAGTAAGAATAAGTATCACGGGAATGATAATTAATATTATTATAAAGGCTGAACGGCCGAAAAGCATAGTTGAATTCAGTGATTCAGCACCTCTTATCCAGAAACCGCCTCCTAATTCCGGAGGAGCAGGTTTGCGGACATCATATACAATATATTCTTTGCCGTCAACGTTTTCCCTTCGGGGTGGACCGTCACGGAAAGGTATGTTTGCCACATCGTAGATATACTGTCCTGCAATATGCTTCCCGTCAAGATTATGGATTGATACGTTTTTAAAATTTTTGTCGCTGTCAACAGCTTGAAAAACTTTGCCGTGTCTGAATAGAAATCTTTCAGAGACCTGACTTACCTGTAAAACAACATCCTTTTCCAGATTGTCGATTGAAAGCTGATAGGAAAGAGTTCCCACAAGTGCCAGAACAATGGAAATAAGAACAAACATCAGCGATGTATACCATATTGTAATTCTTGTTTTTATTGAAGTTGTTTTTTTCATTTTAATCTTCCTTCATAACGTAACCGAAGTTTTTTATAGTGTGAAGAAGTTTTTTGCCGGATACCTTTCAGCACTTCAAACCCGTTGAGCTTCGGTATCATAACATCAAGTATTATTCCGTCGTAACGCGTGTTTTCTATATAATACAGTGCATTCTCGCCGTCAAAACAGCTATCAACACTATAACCTATTTTTGTAAGTCGTTCTGTAATTGTTTTATTAAGGAGTTTTTCATCTTCAGCTATGAGAATCCGCATAAATTCACCTCGTTAAAGAGTAAATCTCAAATTTATTATACTATATCCGAAAAATAAAAACAAGAGGGATATAAAAGGAACTGCTGTGCAGAATTTTTTTATAAACAAAGAAGATAAACAGCCCAAGAACAAATGACAGTCCCAAAGCTAAAAGCACATCCAATGTGGAAAAAGAATTAATGTTTGACAAAAAACTTGATTTAAATACATCTGAAAAATTCATATTATTGATTCCTTTCTTTTAAATATTAAAATCTGACAGCTGCATATTTTGAGAAAGCAGAAGATTTTCTGTTTTTTACCTGCACGCAGTCACGTATTATACCGGGCAGATATTCGTCCCGCTTTACTTCCAGAATAGAGTTGTGAAATAACTGAAGAAAGTTTAAATCGGGGTTTAAAAATTCTTTTACATTATTATTTCCGCATATGCCTGTATCTATAGTTACACGCACGTTTCCTGGTGGATAGACAAAGCACTCGCGTGTATATGCTACAATACATTTTGGACGGAGCAACTGAAAATGCATTTTTGCATACAGTTCTCTGAAAAGTTCCTCATTGCTTGAAAGTAAAAAATCTATATCACCGTCAATGATTTTCTGACATTCTTCCTTTGTTATGGGAACACTTTGTTTGTTGCACAGTCCGTTAATCTTACTCTTTTTTTCTAAACGTATAAAGGATGTATCTGTACCGTAATACCTTATTCTGAATTTTTCACGTTTGTTTACCCCATCCTGCTTTTCGCGCAGTGCCTTGTCCATATAATTATCAAACTACAGACTTCTGACAAGATAAGTTCCGTCGGGACCTGCGTGTGGGTCATATCCGGCAACGGCAGACAGTCGTTTTCTCAATCCGTAAATATCTGAAAGATTAATCTGGTGCTTATATTCATGTCTGAATTTCACTGTATCACCTCCGTTTAAGGATAGTATAAAGTTGTTAAGTTAATTGGCGGTTAATTTATGAAAAATTTTGAGCACAAAAAATAAATGTCTCTATGACATTTATTTTTTGTATACTGATTTCGCATATTCAGTTGGGGTAACACCGGTTTTTTCTTTGAAAAGCTTTGAAAAATAATGTACTGTGCTGAAACCTAAACTCTCGGAAATTTGTGTAAAGTTCAGGCTTGTTTCGCGAATGAGCTGTTTTGCCTTCTTTATTTTAAGCGAGGTGAAATAAGAGATAGGACTGGAACCGCTTTCTTCCTTGAAAATCATTTTAAGCTTTGAGGTGCTTATTGAAAATACCAGGCTTAATTCCTCAAGAGTAAAGCTTTTGTCAAGATTATCTTTGAGATAATCTTCGATTTCGTCAAACTGTGATTTGCGGTAGTTTGATTGATTTGTCCCGATAGGTTTTTGTGTATCCTTTCCATTTCCAAGATAAAGCTCTGTAAGAAACATTTCAAGCTGATGCTTTAACTTCTGAAATTTTGCGGGGGAAACATCATCTCTGGCGACAAGTCCTATAAGACCTGAATCGGGTGATACCGGTACAAACATATCCACTCCGTTTGTTATTATCTCGGAAAGAAGTTCTTTTTGGTTTAGATTAAGTGTAAACACCTTTGCAGGCAGATTTTTCAGTGCAGCAGAATCCGATTCAAAGCTTACTATTCCAACCTGTGCACTGTATTTCTCACCTGTGCCGTAGTGGTGTACGTTCGGTGCATAAACAATAAGCTGCCCTTCTGTAAGGTCATAACGTGTATCATCTGCCATAATCTGATAATTTCCTTTGTCAACGTATTGAAACTCCCAGAAGTCGTGCTTATCACCTGAAGTGGAGCCACCGGTCATATTCCGATAATATACCGTTACAATTGAGTTTATTGAGATAAGGTCATCAATATAGGTTTTTGCACGGATACTCATTTTTTTCCTCCGAAAAGACAGATTGTATAAAAATGTTGCCTTTTTGTCAAAAGACATTTGTAATTAAAAGTGTCATAATACAAGTAAATTATACATCCGAAATTTGTAGATGTAAAGAAAGGAAGTTAAAAAAATGAAAAAAATCAGATTTGGTATCGTTGGATGCGGCAAAATGATGAAAAGTCACGTTGACGGAATTCAGCACGTTGAAAATGTTGAGGTTACTGCATTCTGCGACATTATCCGTGAAAATGCAGAAGAGCTTGCAGCTTCTCTTGAGGGCGGCATAGAAATTCCTTACATAACAACTGACTGGAAAACAATGGTTGACTACGTTGACGCAGTACTTGTTGCGCTTCCTCACGATTTGCACTATGAATGCGGTGTGTTCTTTGCAAGAAACAAGGTGCACGTTCTTATGGAAAAGCCTCTCTGTAACACAGAGGAAGAGTGCCTACGTCTTATAGATATATGTGAGGAAGAGGGCATTAAGCTTATGTGTGCATACCCTGTTCGCCACTGGCCCGGTGTTGTAAAGCTTAAAGAGCTTGTTGACAGCGGTGAATACGGTAAGGTTATGCAGATGTCAGTATGGACAGAACAGCTTACAAAAAGCACAGATGAAACAGGCTGGGGTAACACCGCAAGACTTGGCGGCGGTCAGTTCTTCAGTCACGGTTGCCACTATGTTGATATGCTTCTGTGGTTCCTCGGTAATCCCGTGAGTGGTATGCATTTCGGCTCAAAGGTAGGCGATAATAATATACTCGGTGAAAGCACAAGTATTGCAGGCTTCAAGTTTGAAAGCGGAGCTCTCGGCTACCACGGTGCAACCTGGAATGCAATAGGTACACGCCTTGCGTGGGACTGCCAGGTAATGTGCGAAAAGGGACTTTTAGACTTTGATCGCTTCAAGGGTATGATAAAGCTTTATGACCAGAACAAGCCTCATAACCCGGGCGAATCTGAAAATCAGACATATAAAGTTTTGTGGCAGGATGACGCGGCTCTTTCAAAGCAGACCCAGCATGAAATCAGGCACTTTGTCGACTGTATCATAAATGACAAGACTCCTGTTACAGACGGACGTACTGCACTTAAGAGTCTTCAGGTTATCTGGAAAATGTACGAGGCTGAAAAGCAGGGTATGATTGCCGACCTTCGCGGTATGGGATTTGACGAATGAGAAGGTTGCGCTTTCTCATGTTGCGCACAAGTAAAGTAGGGACACAGTTTCATGCGCACTGATTTGAGTTGAAGAATGGAATTGATTTGATATAAAAGAGGCAAAAAATGAGTAAATACACAGAAAAAACGGATTTTCCGATATGCCTGTAAATGACATTCACTGGCACATTTCCCGTCAATATCCTGTTGAGGAATCCCTTGCCCATATTATGCACCAGATGAATTATCTTGGAGTTGATAAAATAGTGGCACTGGCAATGGCGCAGACAAGTAAGGGTGAAATAGATAACCTCTCAAACTTAAAAGCCATTTATCTCCGTGACAGAAGTGAAGGCAGGATTTATGCTTACGGATCGCTTCGCTACTATTGTGATGAAAGAGATAACGGTGACGAAATGCTCCGACAGATAAAAAGGCTTCACGAAATGGGCGTTGACGGCATTAAAATGCTTGAAGGAAAAAACTGTATACACGAGGAATACGGATGCAAGCTTGACGGTGAAAGATATGCGAAAGTGTTTAAGTATATTGAGGAAAATGACATTCCTCTTTTAATACACGTTGCAGACAATGTTCCTTTCACACACCCGGAAAACGAGGCATTGAGGGAGAAATCTGTATAATAACTCCTGCAAATCTGCCCGATGAAATTATCAGGGGTTATTATGAGAATATGTAAGGAAAACAACTGTGAGAAAATAGAACTTTAGAGAAAGACAAACCAAAAAATGCTTGAATATTACCGTTTAAGGCGCCTTCGGCATTGGTGGTTTCGGCTGGATTTCGCAACGAATAAAATAAACTCTGTACCTCACGGTACAGAGCTTGTTTTATTTACATAATTCTATTTTTTCAATACCAAAGGGAAGTGCATCTTTGCCGGATGTGCGTAGAAGATTATAAGGGGTATTGAACACAGTTATTTCTGCAATAGTGCCGCAGTCAAGGTTGAACAGCTCCATTGACGGGACTTCTGCGTAGAAAATTGCTTCGCGTTTACCTATTTTTATGCGACATATATCAAAACTGCCGTAAATGGCAAGGTTAGTTCCAGTAAGTTCACTTTCAGGAATTTTTGCACCGTATGTAATAGCACCGTAGTAGTAGGGCATACCGCTTGCAGAAATATCGTTTGTGTACTCGGAAAGCTGTGTAAGCTTTTCCCCGTCAACGTCAAAATCACCGCAAAGGTAAACGGGCTCAAAGGTTGTAGTATTGAAAGAGTAAAGGTGAGACGGGGTAAAACTGCTGAAGTCGGGGTTGTAATTATTACACTTCTTATATTCTACCGCAAGAGTATTTTTGCCATCTGCCACATACTCTGTAATAACCGTCCCCGAAAATCTTGAATCTTTATCGGCAGGGGAGAAGTTTTCTATACGTTTGCCGTTTAATTCTATGAAGTCAAAATTCTCGGCATTTTCAAAATATGCTTTGATTGTTCCTGTTTTTTCTTTGTCAACAGTGAAAGAATATTTGACCTTTACCGTTTCCCCGTCAAGAAGAGAATAAAATTCCTTATGCAGATTATCAATGTTATTTTCACGGTATGACTTTCTGCCGAAACAGGCATTGACACTTTTCAGCGGAAGAATATTTTCACCTGCCGACGAAAGTGCAAAAGGTATGTCGCATATCTTAATGCCGGTAGTAAGTCGGAGTTCATCCGTGTACGGTGGCATTAAATCGTAGGAAAGCTCATCCGTATGAATAAGAAGCACAGTTTTATTATTTTTCAGTATAAAAGTATAGACTCCGTCTGTCTGCGGAATTTCATATATTTCACCGTTGGAGCTGTCTGCGGCGAAAAGCTTTTTGCTGTTATCGGTAACAGTGACAATGGTATCACCTTTTGTTGCAGTGACAAAAATATATTCATTGTCGTCGTCTTTTCTGCGGTTAATGAAAACAGGATTGTCAGAGCTTAAGACTAAAGTATTTTCCTGAATAACAGTGCAATTTTTCGAAGAGAGCATTGTGTCAAGTGCAATTACCTTACCGCTGAAGCTTTCAGGAACGGAAACTGTATCTTTTTCATAAATAACAGTGCTGTATTCCATGCTTCCGATGTTTATGCTGTCAGGATTAATTCTTGCATAGCCGTTAAATATATCCTCTTCAACTATATGAAAATCTATATTCTGCTCACCGAAGTGATTGCAAAGCTCCGAAAAGAATTCAATGCTTTCAGAATTACATATAATAAGTATTTTCGCAGAAGATTTTGTTTCGGAAGTGATTTTTGCAAATCTTGAAATTCTGCCGGAAATGTCCTTTTCTGAAAAGTTTGAAAGAACAAGAGTATTTTCCTCGTATTTTCTCCTGTCGGTGAGCGAGAACGCAACACTGTCGTAACATATGCTTTTTGCACCCATTGCGCAAAACTGTGCTGCTTTGTTAAACCTTGATGAGCATGGTGCAAATTTGCCTGTAGAAAGGTATACTGTAAATGGAATATCAAACTGTGCACTGATCGTTTCTGCAAGCTTGAACTCCATTAAATCTGGTTTCTGCGAATTTACATACAATGTAATATTATCAGAAACTACATATTGTTTCTGACGGGAAACGGATTTTTTTCCGCACACTGATACAGAAAGACCGAGATTATATTCTTCACATTTTTTGCGAACCGGGGACATATAATTCTCCGTGATACAATCGCTGAATGCTTTGTAATATTCTTTTGAGATATTTTTATCTCCTGAAACAAGCTTTTTTCCCTGCTTGGTAACATCGGGTGAGCCTATTTTTCTGAATGCAGCAGGAGAATATAAATTACTGTCTGCAGGAATGTTGATACCGGTTACAAACCCCTTGATTTCATAGCCGACAAATCTTTTGCAGTTGCGGATGTATTTGTCATAAACCTCTTCTGTGAAACACTGTGTTACAAAGCTGTCCGTTATATCTGCAAGGGGAATGCGGTTTGATGAACGCATTGCCGAAATATCACGCAGAACAAGGGCAGATGAACCGTCCTCCGTTAAAAGTTCATCAGTTTTTTCTGTGTCAGATTTATTTAATTTAACAAAGTCACGGAGCCTGTAGTCTTTTACACTTGTAATTTCCCCACCGCCGTTTCCGCTTGAAGAGGAATTTTCGTCAAAAATCCAAAGACCTATTCCGTAACGAGCACTCCTGCGTGCGGCAGTGCGGATAAGCTCAAAAAAATCCTCCGATAAATATGGAACAATAAGTCCTTTTGACGAACGGATATATACTTTATTTATTCCCATATCGGAAAAAGAGGAAAGCTGTGCATCAATCTCTTCAGGAGTGGGCTTTGCGCACCAGTCCCATATTATTGACGGAGCATATTCTGTATATGTATTTTTAAATTCACGGATATCCATAAAACAACCTCGCTTCATCGTATGGATATAATTATAACTTATCTTTGTAAAAAGGTCAATAAAAAAGAATTAAGACCACTAATTAAAATCTTACGTGGCAAGGAGAAAGAAAAAGCTGTTCGTAGCAAAAAAATACAAAAAGAGAGAAACCGCTAAAAAACGGTTTCTCAAAAAAATTTGTAAAATTAAATAATAGCACAAACTAGAACTTAAGATAATATTTTTTGCGTTCAGGACGTTTTACTTCTCCGACTATTTTGTGCCGAAAATTCTGTCCCCCGCATCACCAAGTCCGGGAACTATATAGCATCTTTCATTAAGACACTCATCAACGTTTGCACAGTAAACTTCAACATCGGGATGAGCTTTTGTAAGTGCTTCAATACCCTCCGGAGCGGCAATCAGACAAAGAAACTTAATCTGCGTTCCACCGGATTTCTTTATCTGGGAAATAGCATCTATAGCCGAGCCTCCTGTAGCAAGCATCGGGTCAACAACTACAATAAGGCGCTTGTCAATATCTGCAGGTAATTTGCAGTAGTAGGGGTGAGGAATCATAGTTTCCTCATCGCGGTACATACCGATATGACCCACTTTAGCAGACGGAACAAGATTGAGAAGACCGTTCACCATACCAAGACCTGCCCGCAGAATCGGAACAACGGCAAGCTTTTTACCCTTAATCATTTTCTGTGTGGTTTTAGTGAGTGGTGTCTCAATTTCAACATCCTCCAGTGGAAGATCGCGGAGTGCTTCAAAGCACATAAGCATTGTGATTTCCTCAACAAGTTCACGGAATTCCTTGTTTGAAGTTGTTGTTTGTCTTAAAATAGTTGTTTTATGCTGAATAAGCGGATGGTCAAAAATAGTTACGTTTTTCATTATGATATTTACTCCTCCTGGTCAGATGCCTTTGATACAACGAGGTTAACAATGATACCAAGAATCAATGCACATGCGATAGATGTAATTGTGATTTTACCGAAGTTAAGTGTAAGTCCGCCAATACCGGCAATAAGAATTGTTGAAACAACAAAGAGGTTCTTATTAAGGTTAAGGTTAACACTCTGCACCATCTTAAGACCAGATACTGCAATAAAACCGTAGAGAGCCATACATACACCACCCATTACGCAAGAGGGGATAGAGTTAACGAATGCGATGAAGGGTGAAATGAATGAAATAACGATTGCCATAATTGCAGCTGTGATAATCGTGTAAACAGAAGCATTCTTTGTAATAGCAACACATCCTACTGACTCACCGTATGTTGTGTTGGGGCATCCGCCGAATATAGCACCAAGGAATGAACCGATACCGTCACCGAGAAGTGTTCTGTGAAGACCGGGCTCCTCAAGAAGGTCTGTTTCGATGATTGAAGAAATATTCTTATGGTCTGCAATATGCTCTGCAAATACAACGAACGCAACAGGAATATAAGCCACTGCTATTGTGCCGATGTATGCAGCATTTAATTCACCAAAACCGCCTAATGCAGTGAAGAAAGTAAAGTCAGGAACAGAGAAAAATGTGCTGATAGTAATACCGTCTGCAAAGAGTGCCTTGAGAGGTTCAAGATTAAGAACTCTGATAGCATCGATGCCGGCTGCATTTCCGATAAGAGTGAATATGAGTGATACTGCATAACCACCAAGAATACCGAAAATGAAGGGGATAAGCTTGCCCATCTTTTTGCCGTATACAGAGCATGCAATTGTGATTATAAGAGTAACAAGACCGCAAAGAACTGTAATTAAGGGTGAAGCTTGAACATCGGGAATACTACCCTTTGTAAGGTCGCCAACTGCATTTCCTGCAAGTGAAAGACCAATGATTGCAACTGTTGGTCCGATAACTGCCGCAGGCATAAGCTTGTTAATCCATTTAACACCTGCAAACTTTACGATTAAAGCAATAATAACGTATACAAGTCCGGCAAGAAGCGCACCGATTATAAGGCCGAGATAGCCAAGTGACATTGATACACCGCCTGCAAATGCTGCAAACATTGAGTTAATGAATGCAAATGAAGAACCAAGGAAAACAGGGCTCTTCGCTTTAGTGCAAAACACATAGAAAAGTGTTCCGACACCTGCACCAACAAGAGCCGCAGCGGGACTCATTCCTTTTCCGATGATAACAGGAACAACAAGTGTAGCTGTCATAATCGCAAGAAGCTGCTGGATAGCAAAAATAATAAGCTGTCCGAATTTGGGTTTGTCCTTAACCCCGTAAATTAGTTTCATTTTAAACTCCTCCTCTGTAAATATATAATTTTTTTGGATAAATTGAAGATTTTATCCTTCTATTAATATACAATATATGGTAGTAGTTTGTCAATAGCAGCAGTATATATAATGTTAAAAAGATATTCTAACCTTGTCAATTGACTAATGTTTGGAATTGGTATATAATTAGAAAAAAGCGGGCTTTGCCTGCACCCATGTCGCGCTCATACGCAGTGAGAACATAATTTGACGCGTATGAGTTTTGCGCAAATTCTTACATAGAAAAACAGGTTTGCAGGTGTTTTTATGAAAGTAAAAATGACAAAAGAAGGATTTTATAATGCAGTTTACAGCATACTTGGAGACGTTACTCCGCTCAAGGTTGACTGCGGTCAGCTCTGCAACGGAGCCTGCTGTGAAGTCAGTGATGAAATTACCGGGATGTACCTTTTTCCCGGAGAGGAGGTCATGTATAAAAGTATGCCCCAATGGGGTGAAATCTATGATACCGATTTCTCCTACAACGGAAAGTATGTAGACCTTTTCACCTGTACAGGAAAATGCGACAGAGAACGCAGACCCCTATCCTGCAGAATTTTTCCCCTTGTTCCTTATGTGAAAAGGGGAGGGAAAATGGAAATACGGATGGACATTCGCGGTAGAGGAATGTGTCCGCTGGCAACTGCTATGCGGGTAGAGGATTTGTCCCCGAAGTTTGTGAGTAAAGTAACCGCGACGATGAAGCTTTGTATGGCAAATCCCGAAACAAGGGAGTTTTTATATGCCTTAAGTGAGTCGCTTGACGAAGTGGAGGGTATTTTATGAGCTATTGTTTTGCAATAATTGACCTTGGTTCCAATTCTGTACGAATGAGTGTTAATCAACTCGAAAAAGACGGAAAATGGAAAGTGCTTAAAAAGGTCCGTTCCACAGTCCGCCTCAGCGAGGGTATGAGTGGAGATAATTTTTTAAAGGAAGAAGCTATGGTAAGAGTTATAGCTGCTCTTGAAGAATTCTGCACTATGGCAAGAGCATATAAGTGTCTTTCCATAGCTGCGATTGCTACTGCGGCACTTCGCTGTGCGGCGAATAAAGAGCTTTTTATTTCAAGAGTTAAAGAAAAAACCGGAATTACTTTTGAAATAATCAGCGGCGAGGATGAAGCATATTACAGCTATCTTGCAGTAAGCAATACTGTTGGCATAAAAAACGGTGTAATATTTGACACAGGCGGCGGTAGTACGGAAATCACCCTTGTAAAGGATAGTAAGGTAAAACGGGCGGTAAGCCTGCCCCTTGGTGCCGTTATGCTTACGGAGAAGCTTAACGGCAAAAGTCAGATGCAGCTTTATAAATATGTTGCATCCTACATCGGGGGTATAAACTGGCTTAATGAGTGTGAAGGTCTGCCCCTTTACGGCATAGGCGGCAGTGCGAGAACCCTTGCATCACTTTACAAAAAACGGCTTTTGAATCCCGATGAGCTTGACGGACTGAAGGTGCCGTATTCTGCCGTAGCAAAAGTTTATCAGAAAATTTTCAACACTCCTCTTGAAAAACGCAGAGATATAGAGGGTATGGATATAAGTCGTGCCGATATAATTCTTGCTGGCTTAACCCCCTGTAAGGTGCTTATGGATATGACGGGCAGTCCTAACCTGTACGTATGTGCGTCAGGTGTAAAAGAGGGTGTATTCTTCAGATTAAAGGATGAAATTATGTCAAAGGGGATTAACTGATGAGTCTTAATATAGTTTTGGTAGAGCCTGAAATACCCCAGAACACAGGGAATATTGTGCGTACCTGTGCCGCTACGGGTGCAAGGCTTCATATAGTAAAGCCTATGGGATTTGAGATTGACGATAAAAAACTGAAAAGGGCAGGACTTGACTACTGGCATTTCCTCAATATTCAGTATTATGAAGGACTTAACGACTTTTTTGAGAAAAATGCGGGAGCAAGGTTTTTCTACTTAAGCTCAAAAGCACCGATGTCCTATACAGATGTACAGTATCAGGACGGTGACTTTCTCCTTTTTGGCAAGGAAACGAAAGGTCTTCCCGAAAAGCTTCTTATCGACCATCCGGAGAGATGTGTCAGAATCCCGATGATAAGCGACGCAAGATGTCTTAACCTTTCAAACGCAGTTGCTGTGGTAACTTACGAAGCACTCCGCCAGGGCGATTTTAAAACACTTACAAAGGAATCTGATTATCTGTACGGGATAATTGATTGAGTGAATAAGCGGAGGATATAAATTATGAATTTGAAAAAGACAATAAGTGTTTTTATTGCAACTGTACTGGCTTCAGTGGTTTTTGTAATATCGGCATTCTCAAAACCTGTGTCAAACAATATACTTATTCCTGGGACGACGATTTTTGATGTTGATTTTGATACAGTTAAAAATAATACTGCAATAACAAATGTTCCTATGGGGGATGATTTTGTGAGTGCAGGTACGGGAACGATTGTTAACACAGATGGCAAATCAGGATACTTAAAGTTGGCACAGGACCAGTCAATTACGGTTAGTGCAATTAATACTATAGCAGGAGAAAGTGTGACAACAAAGCAGAATTGGCTTGATAGGCCATCTCCTTTAAGTGATGTCTTTACAACAGAATTCAATTTCAGATTGCCTACTGTAGTAGCTTTTGAACAGCTTTTTAAAGCTGACTGTAATACGAGTGATTTAGGCACATCAGAGTATTTGTCGATAAAGATTTCAGAAACAGGAATTTTAAAGGCTATGAAGTCAGAATCCGGCGCAGGCGGTGAATCTGTCTATGGATTAATTGCAAACCGCTGGTATAACCTTAAAATTGTTACTGATATGAACTCTCATACATATGACACATATCTGGATGGTGTAATAGTTGCTGATGACATTCCCTTTGTGTCAGGTAAATTCAGTGATGAAACCTCTATGAACAGAACGTTTATGGTTAAAGCTTCAGCAGAAATACATATTGACAATATGAGAATTTATAAGGAACCTGTCGGCAGACGTACCTTTGCAGCTGATGATTTTTCCGGCAGGGAGAAAATTACATATCCTTTGGAGTCAACAGAATCAGAAGCGACTGCCGGAGGAGAATGGAACAAATATTACTGGCAGAATAGCTTTGCGGGGCTTAATCTCCACAGAAGATACCTTCACGCAAGCAATGGAACAATGTTTCAAAAAAATGTTTATATCGATACCGAAAATGAGAGAGCTGTAGTAGGAGCGAATGCTGCGATTAAAACCTATGTGGCCCGAATAAAGGATAATCCCGGCAATGATTTGATAATTGCTGATTCACTGGCTTCACAACGGCAATTAGTGGTTGAATTTGACTTTACACCTACAGCAGCTACTGTTGGAAATATTTGTACAATTACAGACGGAAACAACGCGCAGTATGGTTTTATGCTGTATTACCAGGATAACAGCTTTTATGTCAGGGCAGGTAAAGAAGGCGAAATTACATCAGATAATCGGGTGAATCGTGTTGTCCTGTCTACTGAACAAAAGGAAAACCAACCTTATCATATAAAGGTGTTTGTAGATATTGACAAGACATTTACTCAAATAGTAGGCGGGACATCATATACTCGTCACGGAAAGGCAAATGTATATATTGACAATAAGTTGGTAGGCTTTGAACTGCCACTTCAGTATAAAGCAGATGCTAACGATATAACAGAACTTTGTATGCCTTTTGCAATAGGGCAGGGTGAAGTACCTACGGATACTTATTATATTGATAATCTGGCAGTTTACAGTGATGCGAGAGAGAAAGTTCTGTCAACCGCTATTTCTGATTTAATGGCGGCAAATATGGAAATGGAAAAGATAAACCTCCCAACAAGTTCAAACTCGGATTATACACTGACCTGGGAGTCTATGACTAAAGATATTGTGGGAGATGATGGCCTGATTTATTCCCGTATAAATAAGGACCAAAAGGCTACATTTAAGGTAACTGTTACAGATAAATCGGGACAGCATACTGTAAGCGAAACGGTTGATATTATCGTTCCAAGAGATTCTTTTCTGGAAAAGAAATATAAGACACCTCAAAAGCTTGCTTCCAGAACAATTTTAGAGAAAACGGGTCTTACTACACATTATCTCAATATTGCGGAAGTTCCTACGATTAGAACTTATGTTACATCTCAAAACTGGACCAGTGATGGAAAAAGCTTTATTTGCGGACTTCAGACAGGTATTATGTTTTTATATAACACAGAGGATGAGACACTTACATTTATTGATTATTCCATACCGTCAACACAATTGCTTCTTGCAACGGTAGGAACAGACGACTATGTTTATTATGTAAAGAGGAATGAAAACGGAGAATACAGCATATGGAAGGCTGATTTAACGGTTGCGCCTGCGGTTCCAGAATTAGTTTGCAATGCGCTAGAAGGCACTGCTATTGGATTACTGCATATTACAAATGATTGCAAGTATCTTTCGGCAGAGTTATATTCCGCTGATAACGCGAGTCAATCTATTTCCGGACGTTATAGCATAGACGCAGGAAAATGGGTTACTTACACACATCCGACATTTGAATTTTCGCCCTCTAAAACCCACGATATAATTAATCCTGAATATCCCAACCTTATGTCCTTCTGTCACGAAATCAATCACAGCATGGACTATGAAGTGAATGCGTATAATATTTATGACAGAATCTGGCAACTTGATTTAGACACAATGGAGGCAAAAAACATATTTAAGCAAGGAATGCAATCAGCAGACAGAGCCCTTCAAGGGGCCACTCATGAGGTTTGGTCAAATGATGGCGAATATATGTATTTTATTGCTTTCAATATGGGAGCTACATATAATAAAGGCTCTGTACCGGCTGTTGTCAGATTTGACAAGGATGGTTCTCACAGAAAGTACTATAACGGAGAAAATGCACTTATCCATAACTACAAGCATTGTACATCAACCGGCGATAATAAATTTGTAGGGGCTGACGGAGAATGGATTGTTGTTTTAAGTACCGAAACATGGGAAGAATTTCCTATATCCCAGTTCAGCTGGAATGGGCCAAGTATCAACCATCCATACCATGCACATCCTGTTATTGCAAGGGAACAATATGTAATGAACTGGGGCGACACAGACGAAAACGGATTGCTTGGAATTAAATGGTATGATTTTACAGACCTTGTTGCATCTAAAGCCGTTGGTGGCAGCACTCCGATGGGGGAAAATGTAACCAGAGTAAGCTTTTTAGGGCTTGATTGCGATAGTGCGGAAAGTACAATTGGTGGAAAAAATTGTGTCAATGCAGAGAGCGGCAACTCAATTTATCTTGATATAGACGAAAGCTTGATTGATACGGATAACGGCAAGATAAAGCTGATATTTGACTATTATGACAATAGTTTACAGCCTATAACTGTGACTTATACTTCAGGAGTTGAAACTGACAATGACAGATACAGAATTTTTGATGCTGAAAAGACCATAGAACGTACCGGTACAAATACATGGAAGATGACAGAAGTTATAATTGACAGCGGAAACTTTGAGGATATAGGTAAGTATAATACAGATATAAAGATAAGTGGCGGAACAGAGAATGTGTCAATTGCAGGCGTAAGTGCAGATCTTTATGGCGCAGAGAAAATTATTGCTGACATTGTAAAAGAATTTAAAGCTGCTTGTCCGGAAAATAAAATAAGCGGAAATAATATTACACTTCCCGGACTTCCGGCAGAATATAGTGGATATAAGCTTAAATGGAAATCTACAAACAGCAGAATTGACACTGCAACAGGGGTAGTTGCAAATGGGACAAAATCCGATGCAACTCTTACGGTGACTGCTTCGGATGGCAATGGTGATGAAGCAACTGCGCTTTTTAATCTTTCGCTCTTTGTTGATTATACATCCGGGATTACACCTGTTGATTATCAGATAGACGGCATAACTTTTGAGGATACGGCAGGTAATACTGTTTATTCACCCACGAACAGCGGGAAACTCAAGAGCGTTCTATTTAGGAACAACACAAATTCTACTCAAAATGTTAGCTTGATTGCGGCAGTATATGAGAATGACATCCTCAAAACCTGTAAGATTGCAAAAAATGTTAAAGATGGCAAAATTGACTTTGAGTTATCTTTGTCTGCATCTGCCCAGGATGCAGAGGTGAAATTTTATGTATGGTCTGGAGACGGATTATTAAGCCCGCTTGGTGATGCAAAGATTGTGGAAGAGGCAGGCAGGAAGTTGTTTATCCTTGCGGATCAAATTTATGACGAGTCTCCTCCTGCTACACAATACTCAACTGGGGTAGGGTTTGCGCTTAAAGACTTCTTTAATCAGTCGTCACTGCCAATTGTTAATCTGGCGGATTCCGGCTTATCATATAAAACATTTGGTGAGACCTTGTTTGCTATAGCTCTTGAGCAAATAGATAAGGGGGACTATGTGCTTCTTAGTTTTTGTCATACTGACGTAAAGTATACCGGTTTAGATTCAGATGGAGCAGCTCCATTTGAAATTGGCAGTTATGAATATTTTATAGAAAAATATGTTGAGACAATCCGCCTTAAAGGTGGAGTTCCCATAATTGCGACATCAATCCCAAGACACATATTTAAAAATGATGTGCCCACAAGTAACCATGGTGGTCACTATACAGCAGCATTGAAGGTGGCGGAGCTTTTGGATGTCCCCTTGATGGATGTGTACAGCAAAACTTTTGCAGACCTTAAAACATTGGGAAGTGTAGCAACGATAAAGTATTATGTAAATCCCGTAGGTGAGAATACAACTATAGGAAGCGATTTTACTCATCTTTCAGCGGAAGGTGCTGATTGGGTTTCAGAGATTATCGTTGAACTCGCAGCGGAGTTAAAACTTCCTTTTGCTAAGTATAGCATAGAAAGGTAATAGTACAGTTTTAGAGACTAAATATGATTACTGACAGTATTTTACTGTGAAAAGCGCAGGTAGAGAAACAATATGTTCCGGAATTTTCAAGACGGGAGAAGAAAAATATAAAAACCACTTCAACGAAAATTTGAAGTGGTTTTTATGTGTAAGTTATACATTATAGTCAATGGGGTTTGCGATTCTTTCTCATTTCACTAGGTGTCATCCCAATCTGCTTTTTATATGCACTGCTGAAATACAGTTGTGTTGAAAAACCGAGCTTTTCCGCGATTTTACCGATGGGTAAATCTGTCTGCAGGAGTAAATCAGTAGCATCGTTCATTTTCAGCATCAACTGATATTTATAGGGTGCAAGCCCGAAGTGCTTTTTGAAAATTACTGAAAGTCTGTCCTTACTTAAATTCACTTGCTTTGCATATTTACCTACGTCAATTTTATCGGTAAGATAGTTCTGATGAATGTCCTTTGCAAGGGCATCTATTGCCTTATCCACATCGGTTTCCTTTTCTATTGAACGGGAAAGTATGACAAGGAGGTTTTCAGTCAAAGCGGAAAGCATTTCATTGCAGTTTTTCTTTTTCAGAATAAATTCTGTTGTAATGGTATCAAGTGCCTTTTCCGCAGAGGACTTATCCGCACATCTGTAAACTCCGGCGGGGAGAATGTTGTTTTCTCCTGAAAAGCTTACGGTATAAACCTTTGCGGGAAATCTCTTTGAAAAGCGGTATCTTATACCTGCACCACGACACAGAACGAAACATCCGCCTGATATTTTATACAGAGTTTTATTTAGTATAAGCTGTGCTTTGCCGCTTTTTATGTACATTATAAAATATTCATCTTCGGTAAAATTCTGCGTATAAGTAACATCGGAAAGAAGTTCTCTTTCCGATGCGTGTTTCAGTGTTAGATTATCTGTAAACATGGAATCCATTACCTACAATCTGCTGTGATTCGGAGAAAATAATAAACGCATGGGCATCAATTTCAAGAATTTTGCGCTGAAATTCGGGGAGCTCATGTTCTTTCAATGCACACATAAGCAGGTTTTTATTCTCCATAGTGTATGCGCCGACTGCATCGATAATTGTACAACCGCGGGGTGAAGTTGATACAAGAAGCTTTGAAACCTCCATACCCTTTTCAGTAACGATAAACACAAGTCTTGACACGTTAAGCTTCTGAATAAGGAAATCCACTGCGAAGGTAGAAAGGAATAAAGCAATTATGCCCCATAGAGCAAGGTCAATCTGACGAAAAGCAATAAGTGAAGATATGATTACCGCCGCATCCACTATAAGAAGAAGTTTTCCGATTTTTATATGGGGAAAGAAATGCTGTAAAAGTCTGCTCAAAATATCTGTTCCGCCTGTGGAACTTCCGGAAAGGAAGGTAAGCCCGATACCGAGACCGTAAAGAATTGAGCCGAATATTGATGCCAGAACAATGTCATCGGTAAGCGGCGGAAATGTGGAGAACAGCTGAACAAATATGGAAATCAAAGCCGCTCCGATAATGGTTTTAAAAACAAATTCCTTGCCTATAACCTTGAATGAAATTAAAAGGAATACTGCATTGATAACGGCAAATGATACACCGGGTTCAATTTTTAAAAGGTGGTAAAGAATAGTGGATATACCGGACACACCGCCGCTTACAATCTTGTTGGGAGTATAAAAAATGCTGATTGCAAATGCTGTTATAATCGGTCCTATGACAGAAAGAGCGATGTTGCGGATATTGGTTTTTAATGCTTTGTTATCTGATTTGTTTTTCATAGACACAAACCTTTCCTGTAAACTAATTGTCATTTTATCATATGAAAATACAAAAATCAACATTTTAGATATAATTTTCCATTGATAAAAACTATGTGAGGTATAACTTATCAAGCATATCTTTTTGAGGTATACCAAATGCCCCGTATATATTGAACAAAATATTAGCAGAAAGGCGGGGAGGAAGTATTTCCTTTTCCAATAAACGAATATTGTATGTGGTTGTGCCGCATCGTTTTGCCATTTCTATTTTTGTGAGATTGTACTTTTTTCGAAGAAATCTGATGTTATTACAAAACATCTTTCTGCTATCAATTTCCATAAAAACTCTCCTTTTTTACAAAATACGTCAATGTAACGTAATATTACCATAAAAATATGATAAAGTCAATACGTTACATTAAAGTAAAGAGGGTTGAAAATGAAAAAGGTAGAATTTGAGGGAAATAAAAATGTAATTTCAAAAAAACTGAAAGAAACACGGCTGGATAAAAATATTTCACAGCAGGAGCTGGCGGCAAAGCTTCAACTCATGAATGTAAACATTGATCAGCAGATGATTAGTAAAATTGAAAAAAACATGAGACAGGTAACGGATTATGAGCTTCTTGCAATATGTAAATGTCTAGGGGTGACTGCCGAAGAACTGTCAGGGCACAGCTTCAATTAAAACCTCTGTTTTTTTGCAAAAATATAGTTGTTTTTTTGTCTGCATTATTGTATAATGAAATGGCTAGTGTTTTAAGGAGTGATTTTTATATTCAAGAGGACAGCTTACGATATAAAATCAATACTTGACCGTGACCCTGCGGCGAGAAACGGATTTGAGGTTTTTTTTCTTTATCCGGGGTTTCACGCAGTGCTTTTTCATCGGTTTGCCCATATGCTATACAGATGGGGATTGAGATTTATCCCAAGGCTTATAAGCCAGATTTCAAGGTTTTTTACAAAGATTGAAATTCATCCCGGGGCAACTATAGGAAAAGGTCTTCTGATAGACCACGGTTGCGGTGTAGTTATCGGTGAAACCACAATTATCGGTGATGATTGTACCATATATCAGGGTGTTACCCTTGGCGGTACGGGTAAGGATACAGGGAAACGTCACCCCACTTTGGGGAACAATGTTATGGTAGGCTCCGGTGCGAAAATCCTCGGTCCCTTTGTGGTAGGGGATAACTCCAAAATTGCGGCGAATGCCGTAGTCCTTCGGGAGGTTGAGCCGGACAGTACCTGCGTAGGTGTTCCTGCCAGAGTTGTAAAGCGCGGTAAGGTAAGGGTTAATGAACTTGACCAGGTGCATATCCCTGACCCGGTAAGTCAGGAGCTTTGCAGAATGTCGGCAAAGATTGATGCGCTTACAAAAGAAATAGAAGAATTGAAAAAAGACAGCGAAAGGTAGTGTTTCTATGCGATTATATAATACTTTAACCCGTCAGAAGGAGGAGTTTAAGCCTCTCGTTCCCGGTGAGGTAAAGATGTACTCCTGCGGACCAACAGTTTATAACTATTTCCACCTCGGAAATGCAAGGCCGTTTATAGTATTCGACTGCTTAAGACAGTTCCTCGAATACAGAGGATATAAGGTAAACTTTGTGCAGAACTTCACGGATGTTGATGACAAGCTCATCAACAAGTCAAGGGAAGAGGGTTGCACTGTAGGTGAAATTGCAGAAAAATATATCAAGGAATATTTCACCGATGCACAGGCTCTTGGAATTAAGGAAGCAACAGTTCATCCCAGAGCTACAGAGAATATTGATGCCATCATCGAAACAGTGCAGACACTTATTGAAAAGGGTCACGCATATGAGGTGGAGGGTGATGTATACTTCTCTGTTGAAAGCTATAAGGATTACGGTAAACTCTGTCATCAGCCTCTTGAAGACCTTGAAAGCGGTGTAAGAAAAGAGCTTGACGATAAAAAGCATCATCCTATGGACTTTGCTCTCTGGAAAAAGCGCAAGACAGAGGATGAAATCGGTTGGGAAAGCCCCTGGGGCATTGGCCGTCCGGGATGGCATATCGAGTGTACTGCAATGGTTAACAGATACCTCGGTACTACAATTGACATTCACAGCGGTGGTTTTGACCTTATTTTCCCTCATCACGAAAATGAAATTGCACAGAGTGTTTGTGCAAACGGCACACCCTTTGCAAATTACTGGCTTCACAACGGATTTATTAACGTAAATAACGAGAAAATGTCCAAGTCACTGGGTAACTTTTTCACAGTTCGTGACATTGCGGCAAAGTATGATTACGAGGTTATCCGTTTCTTTATGCTTTCAGCTCACTACAGAAGCCCCATTAACTTCTGTGACGAGCTTATGGATGCGGCAAAGAACGGACTTGAAAGAATTTATAACTGCATTGACAACCTTGATTTCTTAATCGGCAACGCACAGAGTGGTGCTGTCAAAGAAGAGGTAACAGATGCGATGAACAGTTATAAGGATAAGTTCATCACTTCAATGGAGGATGACCTTAACACTGCAGACGCAATTTCTGCAATATTTGAGGCAGTGCGTTATGCAAATTCTCTTAAGGATGCATCAAAGGAAGAACTTGAGGCTGTAAAGGCAACAATTCTTGAGCTTGGTAACGTTCTCGGTCTTCTCAAAAATACAGAGAAAGCAAGCCTTGACGAAGAGATTGAGAAACTCATTGCACAGAGAACAGAGGCAAGAAAGAATAAGGACTGGACACTTGCTGATAAGATAAGAGATGACCTTAAGGCAAGAGGTATTGTTCTTGAAGATACTCCCGATGGTGTAAAGTGGAAGTACGAAAAGTAAATGAAAAAGTAGGGTGTTTTAATGCTTTTTACAGATAAAAAGATAAATCCCAAGGAATACAGTCCGCTTCCCCTTGCATATATCGGGGACAGTGTGTATGACCTTTTCATCAGGACAAAGGTCATAGAACAGGGTAACAGACATGTGACGGATTTGCATAAGGCTTCGGTGAAATTTGTAAAAGCACACTCCCAGGCGGAGAGCGTGCACACAATAGAGGACAGGCTCACCGAGGATGAGGTCAGGGTTTTAAAGTGGGGGCGCAACGCGAAAAGTAATCCTCCCAAAAATGCTGATGTGACTGATTACCGCTATGCAACGGGATTTGAAACACTGCTTGGCTATCTTTACCTTGAGGGTAATATGGACAGGCTCAAAGAAATTATGAATATGGCATATGATGCCATTTGTGAATAGGAGTGGTATTTATGAATAATCAGACAAAGCTTCACGCATATAAGGCGAGAAAGCACGCAATCACAGGTATTTACAATGCCGCATCGGGACATCCCGGCGGTAGCCTTTCAATAGCAGACATCCTTGCGGTGCTCTATTTTGAAAAAATGAACATCAATCCTGAAAATCCCAAGGATCCCGACCGTGACAGATTTGTTCTTTCAAAGGGCCACTGTGCACCGGTGCTTTACGGCATACTTGCGGAAAGAGGATATTTCCCCGTGGAGAAGTGCGCGGAGCTTCGTAAAATATACAGCAATATGCAGGGACATCCCGATATGAAAGGAATTCCCGGTGTAGATATGTCAACAGGTTCGCTTGGCCAGGGTATTTCCGCGGCTAACGGTATGGCACTTGCGGCAAAGCTTGACAAGAAGGATTACCGTGTATACACAATCCTCGGCGACGGTGAGATTGAGGAAGGTCAGGTGTGGGAGGCAGCCATGTTTGCCGCACATTACAAGCTTGACAATCTTACTGCATTTGTTGATAATAACGGACTTCAGATTGACGGTGACATTGCAGAGGTTATGAATTCATATCCCATTGATGAAAAGTTCAAGGCATTCAACTGGCACGTTATTACTATTGATGCTCACGATTATGACCAGATAAGAGGCGCGATAGAAGAAGCAAAGACTGTTAAGGGTAAGCCTACAGTAATCATTGCAAAGAGTATCAAGGGTAAGGGTGTTTCATTTATGGAAAATCAGGCAGCTTGGCACGGTAACGCACCCAAAACACTTGAGTATGAGCAGGCAATTGCGGAGCTTGACGAAGCTATTGCTTCATTAATGTGAGGAGGTAATCGTAATGGCTATAGGTGATAAAATTGCAACCCGCGAAAGCTACGGTATGGCTCTTGCGGCTTTAGGCGAAAAATATGATATTGTTGTTATGGATGCCGACCTTTCCAAATCAACAAAGACAGATACTTTCAAGAAAAAATTCCCTGAAAGATTTATAAATACAGGTATTGCAGAGGGCAATATGCTCTCAACAGCGGCAGGTCTCGCTTCTACAGGCAAGATTGTTTTTGCAAGCTCATTTGCAATGTTTGCCGCAGGCAGAGCTTTTGAACAGATTCGTAACGGTGTTGCTTATCCTAATCTCAACGTTAAGATTGGTGCTACACACGCAGGTATCTCTGTAGGTGAAGACGGTGCTACCCATCAGTGCCTTGAAGATATAGGCATTATGCGTACAATCCCCGGTATGGTAATCATCAATCCTGCAGACCATGCAGAGGCTATGGCGGCTGTTGAGGCGGCTATTAAATATGAAGGTCCTGTATATCTCCGCTTTGGCAGACTCGCCGTTTCTCAGATGTTTGACGAAAATACTTATAAGTTTGAAATCGGTAAGGGTGTTCAGCTTGAAGAAGGCAAGGATGCTACGATTATCGCTACAGGTCTTATGGTACCCTATGCTCTGGAGGCGAGAGAGCTTCTTAAGGCTGACGGCATTGATGCCGCAGTTGTGAATATTCACACAATCAAGCCCATTGACCGTGAAATCATAAAAAATGCTGCAGAAAAGACAGGTGCAATTGTAACTGCAGAGGAGCACAATATTTACGGTGGCCTCGGAAGTGCTGTTGCAGAGGTGCTTTGCGAGGAGTGTCCTGTTCCTATGCTCCGCATCGGCACAAAGGACGTGTTCGGTAAGAGTGGTAAGCCGGCAGAGCTTTTTGAGGAGTACGGGCTTACTGCTAAAGATATTGCCGAAAGTGTTAAGAAAGCAATTTCTATGAAATAAGGTAGTTTTGATGAATGAGATTTTAAAAAGTCTTAATAAAGAACAGAGAGAGGCCGCAATGTATGTTGACGGCCCTCTTTTGGTGTTGGCAGGCGCGGGAAGCGGAAAAACACGTGTGCTTACAACAAGAATTGCATATATGATAAAGGAGTGCGGTATAGCTCCCTGGAACATTCTTGCAATAACCTTTACCAATAAGGCGGCAAAGGAAATGGCGGAGCGTGTAGAAAAGCTTATCGGCGACAGTATTAACGATATGTGGGTAAGGACATTCCACTCCGCCTGTGTAAGGATTCTTCGTCGTAATATAGAATGTCTCGGCTATGACAGAAGTTTTAATATCATCGATGCAGATGACCAGAAAGCCCTTGTAAAGGAATGTGTAAAACAGCTCGGCTTTGAGGAAAAAACATTCCCTGCAAAAAGTGTTATGAGTGAGATTTCCTATGCGAAAGATAATCTTATGACCCCTGAAGAATATGAGGATGAATGTGGCAGTGACTACAGAAAAAAGCAGATTGCAAGGATTTATTCTCTATACCAGAAAAAACTGAAAACTGCAAATGACCTTGATTTTGACGACCTCATTATGCTGACGGTTATGCTGTTTAAGGAAAATGAGGAAGTCCTTGAATATTACAGACGAAAATTCCGCTACGTTCTTGTGGACGAGTATCAGGATACAAACCGTGCACAGAACGAGCTTATAATAATGCTTGCCCAGAAGCACCGTAATCTTTGCGTAGTAGGTGACGATGACCAGAGTATATACAAGTTCCGCGGTGCAGATATAAGAAATATACTTGATTTCGAGCAGATTTTCCACGAGGCAAAGGTTGTAAGGCTTGAACAGAATTACCGTTCAACGCAGAACATCCTTGATGCCGCAAATGAAGTTATCAAAAATAACTACGGTAGAAAAGGCAAAAACCTCTGGACGGATAAAGGTGAGGGTGAAAAAATCCTCGTATACAAAGCAGGGAACGAGCATGATGAGGCAAGCTATATTGCAGACCGTATGTCGACTCTTTACCGTGACGGTTATTCCTACAGTGATATGGCGGTTCTTTACAGGGCGAATGCCTCATCACGAGCATTGGAGGAAGTTTTTATGCGCAGAGCCGTTCCTTACAGAGTGCTGGCGGGACTAAGGTTCTACGACCGTAAGGAAATCCGCGATATGATTGCATATTTAAGGCTTATCAAAAACCCCAGCGACGATTTAAGCCTTAAGAGAATTATAAATGTTCCTGCTAGGAAAATAGGTAAAACAACTGTTGATAAAATCAGTGCCGCCGCAGAGCGGGAGGGTGTAAGTATGCTTGAAGCAATTAAGGAGCATAAGGATACCCTTGGTGCATCAGTGGCAGGTTTCTATGAGCTTATTGACGGACTTTGCGCTCTGTCAGAGGAAATTGGTATAAGCGAGCTTGTGAACGAGGTTTATGAGAAAACGGGATACAGATTATTCCTCGAGAATGACGAAAAAGCGGAGGACCGTACAGCAAACGTTGAAGAACTTATAAACGGTGCGGCAAACTATGAAAATAATGCCGAAGAAGCAAGCTTTGACGACTATATGGATAATCTTGCTCTTGTAAGCGATATTGATAATTATGACGAAGAGCTTGATGCCGCAGTTCTTATGACAATGCACGCGGCAAAGGGACTTGAGTTCCCGATTGTGTTTATTGTGAGTTTTGACGAAGGAATTTTCCCCAGCTTTATGAATACCCTTGACTCAAGCGAGATGGAGGAGGAACGCCGTCTTTGCTATGTGGGTATAACCAGAACAAAGGAAATTCTGCATATAACCTGTGCAAAGTCCCGTATGCTTTACGGCAAAACTTCAAATTACAAACCCTCAAGATTTATGGGCGAAATCCCCGAGGGACTTCTTGATGTTACGGATAATGTTCCCAAGGTTGACGATTTTATGTTGCTGAAGAGTTCGTTTTCTTCTTATTCTGCGCCCGAGACCTCGCTTTTCAGTGAACCGAAACCAAGTCCGAAAATGGGTGAGGTGTTTAAAACCGGCGACAGTGTAATGCACAAGAAATTCGGAAGAGGTATTATATTATCGGCTAACCCTGTCGGAAACGATGTTCATTATGAAATAGCATTTGAAAGTGTGGGAACCAAGAATCTTCTCGGTCTTTACGCAAAACTTACCAAAGCCGAATAATGACTTATTAAGGATGATTTATTATGTATAACCGTTTTGCCTATTTGTATGACGAACTGATAAATGATGTAGACTACAAAGAATGGCTTGACTACTATTTTAAAATATTCCAGCGCTATGGTCTTAAACCGTCCCTCGGTCTTGACCTCGGTTGCGGAACGGGCAATTTGACTACTCTTTTTGCTGATAAAGGGGTGGAAATGACAGGTATTGACATTTCCGAGGATATGCTTATGGTTGCACGGGAAAAGGCGGAGAGTAGAGATATACTCTACATTAACCAGGATATGCGGGAGTTTGAGCTTTACGGAACGGTGGATTTTATCGTTTCGAGCCTTGACTGTATGAATTACATCACAGATAAGCGCGACCTTTTAAAGGTTATGAAGCTTGCTAACAATTACCTCAATCCCGGCGGACTTTTTATATTTGATATTAACACTCCCTACAAGCTTGAAAACGTAATAGGTAATAACACCTTTATTCTCGAAAATGATGAGGTGTTCTGCTCCTGGCAGAATGAATATGATAAAAAACGCAGAATTTCTGATTTTTACCTTACATTTTTTTGTAAGGATGGTAACGGATATCTGCGGTTTGACGAGGAACATTCCGAGCGCGCTTACAGCATTGAAGAAATCAAAGCAATAATTGAAAGTGCGGGAATGCGGCTTCTCAATGTTTATAACGAGTTGAGCTTCAAAGCTCCCGGTGCTAAAAGCGAAAGAGTATTTTTTGTAGCTATGGAACAGGGGAAATAATATGGTTATTGTAATAGGCGGCGGTGCGGCAGGTCTTATGGCGGCAATAAGTGCCGCTGAAGCAGGTGCGTCCGTTACACTTATTGAAAAGAATAACGATGTAGGAAAGAAACTCCGCATTACGGGCAAAGGTAGATGTAACGTGACCAATGCCTGTGATACAGAGGATATTTTCAAGAATATTCCTACAAATCACAGGTTTTTATACAGCGCGATTTACGGATTTTCAAATTACGACGTAATGGACTTTTTTGAAAATTGCGGTGTTGTGCTGAAAACTGAAAGAGGGGAAAGAGTTTTCCCCGTAAGCGATAAAGCGGCAGATATAGTGAACGCATTAAAGGAAAAGGTATCCTCTCTCGGTGTGAAAATTGTAAAAGGAACTGTCCGTGAAATAATAGCGGAAAACGGCTGCGTCAAGGGAGTGAAAACAGAAACGGGTACGTTCTTTGCCGACAGTGTAATTCTTGCGACAGGCGGAAAAAGCTATCCGCAGACAGGCTCGGACGGAAGCGGCTATGTGCTGGCGGAGAAGCTCGGTCACAGTATTACTACAATCAAACCGGCACTTGTTCCCGTGGAAACGGTTGAGGATACAGCGACTCTCATGGGACTTTCCCTCCGTAATGTACAGCTTACTGTGATTGATAAAAACGGCAAGAAAAAATATTCAGACTTTGGCGAAATGCTCTTTTCACATTACGGAATTACTGGGCCGATTGTGCTTTCTTCAAGCAGTCATATGGGCGATAATCCCGAGGGGATGAAAATTGAGATTGACCTTAAGCCGGCTCTTGACGAAGCTACTTTAGATAAAAGAATACTCCGTGATTTTGAAAAATACTGTAACCGTAATTTTGAAAATTCACTTTCAGAGCTGTTACCCACAAAAATGATTGACTACATTGTGGCGAAGTCGGGGATTGACAGGTACAAAAAGGTTAATACTGTAACAAAGGATGAACGGAAGACACTTCTTAATCTGTTAAAACATCTTTCGTTCGCCGTTAAACAATACCGCCCTGTAGATGAGGCTATCGTTACAAGCGGCGGAATAAATGTAAAGGAAATCAATGCTTCCACTATGGAAAGTAAGCTGATAGATGGTTTATATTTCGCAGGTGAAGTAATTGATGTTGATGCATATACCGGCGGATTTAATCTGCAGATTGCGTTTTCTACAGGACATCTTGCAGGTGTAAATGCGGCAGAAAGAGAGGATAACAATGACTAAAATTGCTATTGACGGTCCTGCAGGTGCAGGTAAAAGTACAATTTCAAAAAAAGTGGCAAAGGAGCTTGGCTTTGTATACATCGACACAGGCGCGATGTATCGCACGGTAGGACTTAAAGCTGTAAGATGCGGTATTGATACAAAGGACACGGAGGGTGTGGCTTCAATTCTTCCTTCTCTTGATATTGACATAAAGCACGAGGGTGTTGAACAGCATATTTACCTTGACGGTGAAAATGTGTCTGACAAAATCCGCACTCCCGAGATTTCCATGGCGGCAAGCAATGTTTCAGCTATTCCTGCTGTAAGAGTTGCTATGGTTGACCTTCAGCGCAAGCTTGCCGAAAACCACGATGTGGTTATGGACGGGAGAGATATTGCAACATTTGTTCTTCCCGATGCAGAAATAAAAATATTCCTTACTGCATCAGTTGATGCCCGCGCAAAAAGACGTTACGCGGAGCTTATAGAAAAGGGAGAGAATGTAACCTTTGAGGATGTGAAAAGCGAAATGGAGCTTCGTGACAAAAATGATTCCACCCGCGCTGTTTCGCCCCTTAAAATAGCTGATGGGGCAGAGGTTATTGATACGTCGGAGCTTACTTTGGAAGACTCGATACAAAAAGTTACAGAATATGTGAGGGAAAATATATAATGAAGTTTTATAGTTTTGCGGTAAAGGTTGTCAGAGGAATATTAAAGGTATTTATTCTTTTTAAAGTAAAGGGAAAGGAGAATATACCCACAGAGGGTGGCTTTCTGCTTTGTGCCAATCACAACAGGAATATGGACCCTGTACTGATTGCCGCAGGCTGTACACGGCAGCTTACATTTATGGCAAAGGATGAGCTTTTCCATATTTTTCTTTTGGGAAGGCTTATAAAAGCTCTTGGCGCATTTCCGATAAAACGGGGAAAAGGCGATGCGGCAGCTGTAATGGCAACTATTAAGATTTTGAAAAAAGGTCAGGCAACTCTTATCTTTCCGGAAGGAACGAGAATGAAAAAAGGAGAGAGAAAGAGTGTCAATTCCGGCATAGTAAGGTTGGCTACACAGTCAGATGTACCGATTGTTCCGGCATACGTGGAGTCAAACCACGTTACATTCGGTAAGCCAATTTCCTACAGCGAATATGTTGAAGATATGAAAAATTCTCAAAAAATGCAGGAACTTGCAGATTCGCTTATGGATACTATTTATTCTCTTGCAAATAATTGATTCTGGTGGTGATTAATTTTGCCTGACAAGGTCAGAGTAGCAGAAAAATCAGGATTCTGCTTCGGAGTAAGCAGAGCCGTTAATATAACCCGTGAGGGAGCTTTGGAAAAGAAAATTGCAACTTTAGGTCCGATTATTCACAATCAGTCTGTTGTGGACGAGCTTGCAGCCATGGGTGTAAGGATAATTAATTCTCCCCAAGAGGCTTCAAATGACGAAACTGTCATTATAAGAAGTCACGGTGTCAAAAAAAACATACAAAATCAGCTTGAAGAAAAAGGGATTAATTACATTGATGCCACGTGTCCTTTTGTGAAAAAAATTCACTCTATTGTGGAAGATGCTTATGTAAACGGACACAGAGTAGTTATAATAGGAAATAAAAATCATCCGGAGGTGCAGGGGATAAACGGCTGGTGCGAAGACAGTGCAACGGTGATTGAAACAGAAAAAGAGGCAGAAAATCTGTCGTTTGATGAAAAAAAAACTGTTACAGTGGTGTCGCAAACCACTTTTGAGAGAGAATTGTGGAAAAAAATTACGAAAATTATAAAAAACACTTGCCAAAGTGCTATAGTTTTTGATACAATATGTAGTGCTACGAACGAACGACAAAAATATGCCGCTCTTCTTGCAAAAGAGAGTGATGTATTTGTTGTTGTTGGTGATAGACACAGCTCCAATACCAGGAAGCTGTACGACATTGCCGCTCATCTGTGTACAAACACATTTCTGGTGGAAAATGCAGATGAGTTGCCTCAAAATATTTCACAGCTTGGGGATTCGTTCGGTATAACGGCCGGGGCATCGACACCGGACCGTATAATTAAGGAGGTTTTGGAAACCATGGTAGAAGAAAAAAACACTAATATTCAAGGAAATGGAGAGCCTACATTTGCCGAGGCATTTGAACAATCCCTCGTCACTTTAAATACAGGACAGGTTGTAACGGG
>CAYLPQ010000029.1:0-29403 GCA_964385605.1 uncultured Oscillospiraceae bacterium
TTCGCAATCGTCCTCATTTTTCTATTTCCGGGCTTTTATTTTGCTACAGCCCCTTAACAAAAATATTCAATTACATTCTTTTAGACCAGGGCTTAACACATATAAAGCAGATAGCTGTCCCCACAGCGGCAATTACTGTCCACGAAAGAAGAGTACACGTCCACCCCATTCTTACCGAAAGGTCTGCAAAAACATATGTGGATAAGGCACTGCCGATATATGTACACGAATTAAGTACCCCGGATACTGTTGACACATTGCCGTTTTTCTCAAAAAACTGCGGAATCATACATATCAACATCAGGTTTACACCGTGCATACATCCGGTAAGAAGCGCTGAAAAAACAACTGACATCACTGCATTATGTCCCGTAACAAAGCACAGCACGACCGCTGACAAAGTACCTGTCAGAAAAATCACTCCGGCGCACATAAGGGGATTTTTTAGTGCACCTTTGTAAAGCCTTGACGTAATCTGAAATGACAGTATCGAAAACACGGGGAGAATCACACCTGTAAGGATGGAAACTGCACTGGAGAAATTATAGGTTTCCGCAATATAAGTCGGCATCCACGTGGTAATACCGTCACGTAACATTCCCTGAAGTATTATTGCAAGCATTATACCGATTACAACCGGGGTAATAAAAGATTTTGACTTCTTTTCTGTGATTTTGTCCTTTTTTTCTGTAGTTTTTGGCACGTCGATGGCAAATTTGCTCCAGAAAACAGCCATAATTATTGCACATACCGCCGAGAAAACAAACACACCTCGCCACCCCGTAAGGGATATAATCAGCGGTGATACAAGGTACACGGCTATAGTTCCTGCAGAGCTTCCCCATGACACCTTTACGGTAGCCGTTTTATAATCCTCTGCCGAAAGAAGAGACGTCATCAGCCTTACCATCGGTGGCCACATAAAGCTCTGTGCAAAGCCGTTCACACACCATACCGCCGTCATCTGATAAGGCGATTTACAAAGGGGGATAAGTAAATTCATACATATAGTCACACGGAGACCTGTCAGAATAAGCTTTTTGGGTGAGAATTTATCCCCCAGTACCCCGCTTATCACCTGCCCCACTCCGTAGGTTATAAAACTACCTGTAACAGCTATTGAAAGCAGTGTTCTCGGAAGATGGGTTTCGTTTTCTATAGCGGAAATCACGGCACCGTAATTGATACGTGTCATATAGCTTATCATATATGTCACGGCAAAGAGAAAAATCATTGCCGAAACCGTTTTTTTATCGTGAAGTTTTGTCATAAAAGTTTCTTTCCTTCCCAAATCACATTAAAGTTATTTTCCCTGTATAATTTCACGATTTCTTCAGAAATCTCTCCGTCAGTGATATATGTATAGCTTTCACGCAGGGAATCAACCTTAAGAAGTGCCTTTTTTTCGAACTTACTGCTGTCGGCAAGGATATATATATCATCTGAAATTTCAAGAACTTTTTTCTGCACCTGCAAAAGGTCCTTCTGATAGTCGCAGATACCGCCGTCTATAGACAGTGCAGATGGGAAAACAAAGGCTTTTTTGAAGCGCATACTATCAATCATTTCAAGAGTGAAAAGTCCGTAAAATGTATTTTCGCTCTTTAAAATATGACCACCGCAAAGTATCGGAGTTATACCATTATCTGAACTTATGATATTAAAAACGTCAAGAGAATGCGTCGCTACGGTAAGGTTTGAAAATCTGCCCCTTACAGCCTCCGCAAAGAGTATTGCCGTACTGCCGGAATCTATAAAAATTGTGTCGCCGTCTACTACAAATTCCACTGCCTTTCCACAAAGTGATTTCTTCTCTTTACTGTACTCCCTGTTTCGTTTTTCAAGGTCGAAAAACGGCTTCATAGAGCCTTTTTTGACGGCACCGCCGTGCACCCTTGTAAGAAGACCGTTCCGTTCCATATCAAGCAAGTCACGTCGCACGGTTTCAATTGACACACCAAAAATTTCAACTAATTTTGACGTTGTAACAGCACCGTTTTTCTCAATCATCACACTGATTTTTTCCACACGTTCTTTTGCAAGCATTTCCACACACCTCCAAACAATTCCACATTTTAACACAAAATTCCACATAAGTCAATGCATAAAAGATATTTATTTATAAAAACAAAACGGTTTCCCCTAAAGGAAAACCGTTTTGTCAAATTCTTTTATTATTTTACGCAACCTATAGCCTGCCTGCACATCGGAATTTCGCTGTCGAGAACATACTGACACTGACGGAGTTTCCACTCAATATGCCAGCGGTCTGTCATGTATTCCATACTTGGCTCCCACCCAAGGCGGGAATCCTTCTCCACAAGGGGAAGTGTATTTTCTGCATTCTTCATTTCATCCTTGATAAGCTGTTCAATCTTATTTACAAGCTCTGTCATTTCATCTTTGCTTTCTGATGCGAAGAGCTTATAACGCATTGACTGAAGATTCTTTGCGTTTATACCTGTAATAACAGTATTTGAGATGAATTTACCGAGGTTTATAAGTTCATCAAGCTTATCATTCTTCCGAGGTGCCGCTTCCATAAGCTCAATACCCTTATCCATGAATGCAAGCATCTTCTTAAGATACTCGATTTCTGCGTGAATTCTGATTGAATACGGAGCACCTGCCTTTGCCGAAAATCCCATAGAGACCTGCGGATCAAGTATTTGGTTACCAAACATTGCCTTGGGGTCATTGGGAAGCTGAACTCTTGTAAGAAGGCACATAGGATATGACGGACCTACTCGGAATGAACCGTACTGATTTTCGTTACTGGGTGAATAGCATCTGATTGCCTCACTCCAATTAACGAGCGCTTCATTAACAAGGGCATAGTTTTCCTCACCAAATTCTGATTTAAGGATTTTTTCAAGGATTTCACCCATGTCCTCAAGAGGTTCAAGGAAGCAAAGGTTTGAAAGCTTACTGATAAATGACGGAGTAAATCCGAAATGATGGCTTTCCATAAGACCTACAAGTCCCCAGTCGCGGTTAGCCTTAATCATATTTTCGTAGCGGCGCATCCACTGTTGCGGGAACGGTTCGTAAGGAATTACACCTATATCCCATGTAAGACCGCCGGTGTTTGTCATTGAATAAAGTCGGATTCCGCGCTTTTTAGCGGCAATTGCTTCACTTTCGAAATATTTACCCGGACCCTCAAAGGAAATTGTATAGTCACAGCATCTTCCCTCTATATCACCGTAGAATTTAGGCTCAAACATTTCAAATGTTGCCTGAAGCGAAATATCTGTTGGAAGGCTTTCTATAAGCTTAACTCTCGCCTCTTCCGGCTGACTTCCCCAGTTATATGACCAGAACACAATATCTGCATCCTTGTTATACTTGCGGACAACCTTCTTGAGAAGATTAAGCCAGATGGGATAGTCATAGCAGGGATACCAGCCTGAACTGGGCTTACCTGAAGGAATACCATCAACCCAGGTTTCAAAATATCTGCCCTTTGCAACGTTGGGATCTTTAGAGGGAAATTCTACCGATTCACCAACAAGGGTCACGCCCTTAAGTCCGGGACATTCGCGGAAAAGCTTGCCGTATGTATTCTCATAGAATGCCTCTGCCTCGGGTGCTTCCGGGGACATATTGCTTGTCATAAAGCTATAGGCATACACATCTACACCGTATTTCCTTGCTTTTTCAATAAGATTGTTAAAATCAAGATACCCGTGAGGAACCTTATCAACATCTTTTGTAAATACAAGGAGAACATCTCTTCCCTCATGGGCAACACGCGCAATATATTCCTCCGGAAAAATGTCACAACCGTAACCGGAATGAATCATTCGTGGAGCAAACATAGGCTTCTTTGAAACAGAACCCTTTTTCATAACGGGTGCTTTTTCAAAATTCATCAGTGCTTCCATATAGTAAAGTGCCTGACCGATGCCTCTTTCATCAAATCCGTATATCTTTATTCCGTTATCGTCAGTGTCAATTCTGAATCCTTTATAACTTGCACATTCTCCAAGGTCAATCTTTGCATCCTTTGCAAGAGATACGGTAATATCGGCATTTTCCGCACCGATTTCCATTCTTGCACTGATGTGCATTGACTTCTGAAGATAGTCAATATAGTCATACACCGCAGTCTCCGTTACATCAGTATATGTTCCCTTAACACTGATAACTGCAACGTCCGGAATCATATATTCACTGTCTTTTACAGCTCTTTTTGTGTCACGCACGTCCTTCTCGTGTATTTCGAGAAGTCGTTTTCTGAAATCATAGTTTTTTTCCATAGCAATCACTTTCCTTTCCTTAATCGGCTATAAGCTGCAATGATTCTCTGCAGTCCTTAATTTCAACATCTAAAACAAACTGGCACTGACGGATTTTCCATTCAAGATGCGCTTTGTCTGTTACATATTCCATGCTCGGCTCCCATCCGAGACGGGAGTCTTTTTCTACAAGGGGGATTGTATTCTTTGCATTTTCAATTTCATCAAGAAGAAGCTTCTCTATTCTGTTAATCAGTTCTTCCATCCCCTCTTTTGTTTCGAGACCGAACAGCTTATGACGAAGGTACTGCATATCCTTTGCGTTAATGCCTGTAACAACAGTATTTCTAATGAATTTACCGAGGTTTAAAAGCTCGTCAAGTTTGTCATTTTTACAAGGTGCTTCTTCCATAATTCTGACACCTTTTTCCATGAATTCAAGCATTTTCTGAAGGCTTTTTTTCTCCTCAAGAACTCTTACACCATAAGGTGCGCCTGCCCAGGAATTTACAGACATTTCTATAAGCGGTGAGCATATGCTTGCGCCGAACATAGCCTTGGGATCAACAGGAATTGAAATTCTGCGAACAAGGTTAAAAGGATACGACGGACCTACACGGAATGCACCGTACTGATCAGCACTGCTTGCTGTATAGTGACGGATAGCCTCACTCCAGTTTTGAAGTGCCTCATCAACCTTTTCGTAGTTTTCCTCTCCAAATTCAGATTTAAGTATTTTCTCAAGTATTTCTCCCATATCCTCTAGTGGTTCAAGGAAGCAAAGATTTGAAAGCTTACTGATAAATGACGGCGTGAATCCGAAATGATGACTTTCCATAATACCGCACAGTCCCCATTCACGGTTAGCCTTAATCATATTTTCATAACGGCGCATCCACTGTTGCGGGAACGGTTCGTAAGGAATTACACCGACATCCCAGGTAAGACCGCCTGTATTGGTCATTGAGTAAAGACGGATACCTTTCTTTTTAGCCGCCTTTGCCTCACTTTCAAAATACTTACTCGGTCCTTCAAAAGAGATTGTATAGTCTGCGACGTGCCCCTCTGCCTTTCCGAAATAAGTAGGCTGAAACATTTCAAAGGTTGCTTGAAGGGATATATCTGTAGGAAGGCTCTCAATAAGCTTAAGCCTTGCCTCCTCCGGCTGACCGCCCCAGTTATAAGTCCAGAACACAATGTCTGCTTTGGGATTATATTTCCGTACAACTTTTTTAAGAAGATTAAGCCAGATGTGATAATCGTAACAAGGATACCAGCCTGCACTGGGTTTACCCGAGGGAATACCATCGGAGGATTTTTCGTAATATTTGCCCTGTTTTACGTGAGGGTCCTTTGACGGGAACTCTACAGATTCACCAACAAGAGTAACACCCTTAAGCCCCGGGCATTCGCGGAAAAGTTTGCCGTAAGTGCCGTCATAATAGGCTTCTGCCCCAGGCTCTTCAGGATTCATATTGCTCTTCATAAAGCTGTAGGCATAGACATCTACACCGTATTTTCTTGCTTTTTCAATAAGTCCGTTGAAATCAAGATAGCCATGGCGGGTTTTGTCAACCCCTTCGGTAAATACAAGGAGAGCATCTCTTCCCTCGTGGGCAACACGTGCAATATATTCCTCGGGGAAGTTATCACAACCGTAGCCTGAATGTATCATACGTGGCGCAAACATAGGCTTTTTCGAAACTGTGCCCTTTTTCATAACAGGTGCTTTTTCAAAGTTCATCAGAGTTTCCATATAGTAAAGTGCCTGACCGATACCTCTCTCATCGTAGCCGTAAATTCTGATACCGTTGTCGTCTGTGTCAATTCTGAAACCTTTGTAGCTTGCATATTCCCCAAGGTCTATACCAGCACTCTCTGCAAGCGATACGGTAATATCGGCATTTTCTGTACCAATCTGCATTCCTACACTGATGTGCATTGACTTCTGCAGATAGTCGATATAGTCGTATACTGCTGTTTCTGTTACATCGGTGTAGTTCCCCTTTATGCTGATAACAGAAGTGTCTGGAATCATATATTCGCTGTCTTTTACAGTCCTGTTTACGTTGCGCACATCTTTTTCGTGAATTTCAAGAAGACGTTTTCTGAAATCATAGTTTTTTTCCATATCATTTACCTCAATTTATTTCTTCTGTTGAACTCTGCAGCCGCATTAGCATCATCTGTTATAGCATCGGGATATGTTGCCCAGCCTGCATTTTGAAGATGAAATCTTTCTATAAGCTCATTGAAGTAGTCAAGCACCTTTTCATTGCGCCAGAAATCATTGCGGAGAAGCTCGCCGTCAATTACGGCACGAAGATATATAAGCTGCCACTTCTGACTCTGCTGAATTTTTTCGGGAAGTGATGCGTGAACTTCAAGAATTGCTTTTTCTATATCAAAGATTTTTTCGGGATTCTGAATTATATAACGGTGCGGATCCTGACCCTCGGGAACATAGTCATAATAAACGTCGTTTTCTCCACGTTTAAACGGAGGTCTGAATTTTCTTTCAAGGGTATCTTCCATACCGCAGATAGCCTTGAATGCCTTTTCAAGCATTTCACCATCTAAACCAAATTCATAGGCAAGATACTCACGGACAGTATCTTCTGCTTTTTGATTATCCCGATAGTACCGAAGCATTATAACCTTGTTTATATCCTCGTAAATACCCTCGGAATAAGGCCATCCGCCGGAAAGTGCCTTTTCACTCTTTTCCCACACCTCTCTGAAAAGCTTGGGCAAAGGATTTGCACCGAAACCGCCCCACGGGCATGCACCGTACATACTTATTTCGGTAAAGTTAATAACAGGTCTGTGCATATCGTGAGTTACTGCGTAATCCGCATACTGGGGTTCACTTTCAAGAAATTCAATTTCTGGAAATCTTCCCTCACCCAGGGCTTTCTGTACAAGCTCAAACTCTCTTGTATCGCCGGTAAATGTACCAAACTGCCAGAGACTTAATACAATCTTTGCATTGGGCATAATTTCTTTTATTACAGGTGCAATAGCCTCATAAGCTTTAAGATATCCGTTGCCGCCCCAGGGAGCGCATTTACTACAACTACAACCACCCTGATCGTAGGGGCCGATTGCAATATAATCCGCGTCCACATCCCTGAAATATTCTAGCACTTCTCTTCTCTGACGGACAATTTCCTCTATACCGCCATCGACATTCGGGCATATTTCCACATGGTAGTGAGAATTAAGCTCATTTATATATCCGTCGTGACCTGCTGTCCAGTCTGCACGAAGATGCCGGGGACTGTTGGCAAAGGACTCATTTGCAAGAGCTGTAAGGGCTGTCTTGACACCGATTGACTTTGCATATTTAAGTATAGCAATCTGACGGTCGGCAACGGTTTTTGCCTCTTCCATATTGTTGTAATGGTGCATATCAAACCACAGCTTAAGGGTGTTCATTCCCCACAGAGCAAGGTCTTCTATATACACATAAAGTTCTTCAAGAGGTGCCGCGTCCAGATAGTTATTGAAATGGGTGGCAAAATACATACCGGACATTTTTTTGTACGAAGTAAATTCGCCGCGGATACTCTTGTTACGGAGAACTCTTCCACACAAGTCAAGCATCTGATGACAGGACCCTGCCGTCAGTACAATTCCATCTTCAATTGTGCCTGTATACTCACCCATACTTTCATCAATTATAAGCGCAAGGTCAATATCCACTTTAAGGCGATTTGACACTATTTCTGCAATTTTTGAAAGAACTTTGTCGTCTTTGTTATATGTAATCATATCTAATCTCTCCTTAAATAGCGCACTAAAAGCAGCCGTTTATTGTAAACAGCTGCTTTTTTTCGACTACTTATTTAATTTAACACCAAGGAACTTTTCTGCATTCTTATAGCAAATCTTGTCGTATACTTCCTTGGTAATCATATTTGTTTCAAGCATCTCATTAAGGAACTTGATAATCGGCACGTTCATTCCGGGGAAGCACATATCTGTACCGAAGAAAAGTCTATCCTGGAACTCTGTCATAAACTTTGCGGAGAACTCTCTGTCTCTTGAAAGCATATGGCAGGGTGTACCGTCTGAAAGGTCTCCCATAAGATTGGGGAACTTACGCATAAGCTTGGGCACAACACCCTCTTCCTTGATGGGACCTTCGCCCATCATTCCAACATGACGGTTATCAACTGTATATATGTAGCCTCTCTCCCCTATGGTTTCAAGTTTTGCAAGCTCTGACCAGAAAAGAGGACCGTGACCGAACACAGTAAGTCCCGGGAATGACATAAGTGTCATTTCGAGTTGAGGAAGATGCACATCATCATATACACCGAAACCGCTGTCCTTCTGGGGTGAACCGTCAAAAGTAACTGAAAGACCAACCTTTTCCGCGTGATACAGCAGGTTCTGCATCTTGGGGTCCATAATTTCCATAGAGGGCATAACCTCACCAAGACCTTTACATCCTCTGTCCTTATAGTGCTGAAGAATAGGTGTAAAGTTTGTCGTGGGAGAGTTTTTACCGCCACGAGGGTCGATATTACAGAAAGGTATAATTCTGTCGGGATACTTCTCCGCCATATCGAGAACATCCTCATTGGTCTGGGGAGAATAGACTTCAGGGCTCACAATAGGCTGAACAACACCCATATTGATGCCCAGCTTGTCATATTCTGCAACAAGCTGCTCTGCAGTACAAAAGCCACATCCGAATATAGGAGTACAACGGTACGCATGCGCGTGAATGTCAATAAACATAATAATTTTCTCCTTGAGAATAATCTACACTCTAATTTTCCCATATTTCACTCTTAAAGTCAAGGACAAAATATTGCGAAAAGACCAATATTTTGTTTTTTTGCGATAAAATTAATATACAACAAATAATTCTATTGCATCCTTCTGTTTTAAGTGCTATAATTCAAGCGAGGTGGTACATATGAAAACTTATAATGTAACAAAAATTGTCGGAGAACCTACTGCAGATATATGGAATTCTGCCCCCAAGACTATGATAGATGTTGTTCGCGAGCCCATTCCTGAAAAGCCCTATATAACTTCGGCACAGCTTGTATACAACGATGAAAAACTCTTTGTTCATCTTAAAACCAACGAAAGAAAAATCCGCGCCGTTAATACAGAGCGCAACAGCGGAGTGTGTGAGGACAGTTGTATGGAGTTCTTCGTTGCACCCGATGAAGACGATGTGAGATACTTCAATTTTGAAATCAATCCCATCGGCACACTTCTCCTCTACGTTTGCAACAAACGTATCGAAATGGTTCCCACTACGGATGAAGAAAGCATTTTCAACATAAAATCAGTTATTACAAAAGACGGTTGGGAGCTTTTCTATGAGATACCTTTCTCATTTATGAAAAAGTATTTCAAGAAGATTTCTCCTGCTATGCTTGCAAACTTCTACAAGTGCGGTGAAAAGACGGCTGTTGAGCACTATATTGCGTGGAGCAAGCACCCCGAATCCCCCCGTGATTTCCACAGACCGGAGGACTTTGGCAAGATTATATTTGAAGAAAAGTAATTTAATATCAATTAACAAAGGAGATTTGCCAGTTGGCAAATCTCCTTAATTTTTGTACCATCAAAGTGTTACATAACTCTTTGATTTATTGCTTTCATATGATGCTTCAATAACCTTCTGTGACATAATTGCATCCGCTGCAGTTACGGGGATTTCACATTCACCCTTAACGGCTTTGCCAAAGGCTTCAATCTCCTTTGTATACATATTTCCGAAGTCTACATTTATCTCAAGAGGTTTAACCTCTCCTCTGTCCTGATTTGCGTCATAGCCCATACCGTCGTCAGTACACAGAACTTCGATTTCTCCGCCCTCTACCTGCGATATTGTACCCTGTGCAAAAATGCTTCCCTTTGTTCCGTAGAACTCAATTTTGCACTTTGCCGCTGCATCGGGAATATTGAAATTCGCATCAACATACGCGGTAGCACCATTACCCAGTCTGAAAATTACACATCCTGCATCTTCAACACTGTAGTTAAACACTTGATTTCCGCTAAAGCCTGCAACCTCGGTAACTTCAAGACCTGTGATATAACGGATAAGGTCAACACAGTGTACACCCATATCCATCATAGCACCGCCGCCTGAAAGCTTCATATCCTGGCGCCAGCAATTTTCCATTTCGGGATACCAGCAGGTAAGCTGTGCACGTGCAGATACAATCTCGCCAAGTTTACCTGACTGTATCAAGTCTCGCATTTTCTGATGATATGCGTGGAAACGCATCATAAAGCCTACACCTAATTTTATTCCCTTACTATCGCAGTAAGCGGTAATTTCCTCCGCTTCTTTGGATGTAAGTCCTACGGGCTTTTCAATAAGGATATGCTTTCCTGCATCTGCCGCCTTGTATGCCTGCTCCTTATGGCAGAACACGGGAGAAGCAATGTAAACCGCTTCAATTTCGTCGAGTGCGAGAAGTTCTTCCACATTATCAAAAGCATACTTTGCGTTATATTTTTCTTTACAACGGTCTGCGGCTTCCTTGTTTGCATCCATTACGGCAATAAGCTCTGCATTTTCACAAAGCATCATACCGGGAAGAGTTCTTCTGTCCGCAATACCGCCACAGCCGATTACGCCCCATTTAACTTTCATATTAAAGTTCCTTTCTCTTTTTCTCAATAAGATTAACGTAATCAATGAGACCTTCTACCATTTCGTCACTGATAATCTTACCAAGTTCTGCATTCGCTTTTTCGGGGAATCCCATTACACCAACCTTGATTTCTTCGCGCTGCCTTGCGTGGGGAATAACATAGGGTGTGTCAATGGTCTTATCCTTGATTTCAAACCAGTCGCAGTCCATACGCATTGAACGGCAGATATCTTCATCGTCCATAACGATTTCATCGCGAACAACCTCGGGGTTCCAGTACTTTATAAGCGAAGTTTCAACCTTACCTGCGTGGAAGTCGTGTTCACTATCTCCGCCGTAAATTTCTTCCATAGCGGTTTTTGAAAGTGCTGTACAGTCAACGACTGAAACTGTTACACGGTTTGCTTTTTCGTGGTCACGTCTTAAAAGTGTCTGGACACTGCTCTTAAGAGCATTGGTGTTCTCTGTTCCGCCGTGACCAAGGAAAAGTATCACATCAAGGAAACCAATCTTGAAAAACTCCTCACATATATCGCATATATAAAGTCCGAATATGTTAGGATTTACGTTGATTGTACCGGTAAGCTCTCCACCCGAGAAACAGTAATTTACAGAGGGTGCAACAACGGCATTAAGCCTGTCCCCTGCAAGACGCGGAACTTCCACCGCACTGATAATATCTGTCACAAGTGGCAGATGATAACCGTGCTGTTCAACAACACCGATTGGGATAATAACTGTTGTTGTTTTTGTAAGAGCATCCTGAAGCTCTCTCACGGTAAGATTTTCAATGTAATATGCCATTCGTTATCTTCCTTCCTGCATTTCCTTAACAGACTCAAGCACTGCATCAGCCATATACTCAAGCTGCTCATCAGAAAGGCCGTAAAGAGGAAGATGTGTAAATCTCTTATAGAATACTTCTTCACAGTTGGGACAAGTCTTTGCGATTTCGTCTGAATTGTACCCCATATCCTGAACAACCTTGAATCTGTAAAGAGGTCCGAAGTGTGCAATCTGTGTTACACCCTTTTCCTCAAGCTTTTTCTTAAGAATCTGAACATCTCCGCCTGCCTTCTGGGGGTCAATCTGAAGAAGATACAGATGGAATGTAGGCTTGATATCTTCGTTTCCGAGGTCCTGGGGAATGATTGCATCGTTTTCCTTGAAACGGTTTGTAAGATATTCAGCTGCTTTTCTTCTGATTTCGATAATTTCTTCGTTTCTTTCTACCTGAAGCGCAAGACCAAGACCCTGAATTTCAGTTGTAGAGTAGTTACCTGCAACAAAGGGCTTTTCTTTACCCTGAATAGGAGTAATGTTGTAGAGCCAGTCCTTGATGGGGCAGGTAAAGTCAAGACCAAGGAATCTTGCTCTCTTCATTTCATCACCAAAGCCGGGAATATTTGTTGTAGCAATACCTCCCTCACCGAATGAAGTGATATTCTTAACCTCGTGCATACTGAATGCCGCGAAGTCACCGATTGTACCAATCTTTCTACCCTTGTACATTGCACCGAATGCGTGAGCCGCATCTTCGAGAACGATGATGTCATTCTTCTTTGCAAGCTCCATAATAGGATCAAGATCAACGGGGTAACCGCCGATATGTACAGGAACAATCATCTTTGTCTTGTCTGTAATCTTTCTTTTAACGTCTGCAGGGTCCATATTAATAGTTTTAGGGTCAACATCTGCAAAAACAAGCTTCGCACCTACTGCAAGAGGATATGCCATAGTAGCAACGAATGTGATTGCGGGAACGATAACCTCGTCTCCCTCTTTAAGATTTGCATACTTGTATGCAATTTCAAAACCTGCTGTAGCATTTGTTACGAATGTAGATGTAGTTGTTCCGAGGTACTCGTTACAAGCTTTCTCTGCAGCTTCTACCTTACTTCCGAGGGAGAGCTTTCCGGGAGGTGTAGCGAGTGCGTCAAGCTTTTTAACCTGCTCCCATACTGCGTTAAGAGCATCGTCATACTCCTTACCCTCACCCTGCATAAGAAAGCGGATAATTTCCATTAAGTCGTGTGCGTTGTAGTTTTCACCTACTGCCGCCCACGGAACACGTGTCGCTCCTGTGTTGTACCTGAAATCTGTTGATTTTCCCATAATAAAATCCTCCTTTTATTTATACAATATTGTTTTTTATTTAGCACGGAAGTTCTTCAGCAAAAATAAACTCAAAGCCATTTTCTTTCATAAACTTGCCCATTTCGTAGATTTTTTCTGCGTAATCGGGCTGATAAGCATAGTAGTCGGGATAATAATACTGCTCGTGGTTGCCTATACTTAAATACTCCTGTCCGGTGAATTTCGAAAGCTCATCCGTAAGTATTTCAAGCGGTATATGGTTAAGCACTGCCTGTGCGGCAGTAGTGTAGCACATTCCTGTTTCGCTGTCCCTGACAGTTTTTAATTTACCCATACAGGACATATATTCATCCTCGTGAACGTGATTATAGGCACAAAGTGCCTTTGCTACAGCTTTGTCACGGGTTACCTTGTTATACACTCCCGTTTCCTTTTTTCTGTTGTGTAAAAGTCTGAAACTGTGTCCGTAGGGAAACTCCGTCTTTTCGTCATATTCAAACCGTTCACCGTAAGTTGCATAGCATACACGGATTCCGTTATCATAAAGTGCCTGTATGCCCTCACGGCTGATGGGCGCCCAATGCGGAACAACACTTTTTGCAAAGGAGTTCTCCCCGGCAAACCGCACAACCTCCCCCTTGATAAGCTTGAAATTACTGTCAACAAGGCTGTAATCTGCGTTTATGTAGGGGTAATCTGGCCACTCCTCTTTGGAGTGAAATCCGATTTTCAGCCAGTCCGCATTTTCCTTCCACTCCCTTTTATAGGCACCTGTCATTTCGGACAGCGAAAATTCGTCATCACCGTACCAGAATGAGGTTCTGTAAAATGTGTTAAGCTGTACCTTTACACCATATTCATCGTGTGCTTTTTTAAGCACTGCCATATATTCATTATCAAACAAAGATACAGGTTTTTCCCGAGTCAGATCACGGAACACCCACAACACATCATCTATAAAAAACTGAACTTTCTTCATAATCAATACTCCGGTTCATATTTCTGAATAAAATCTTCCCATACAATTTTTCTTATTTCAATATCTTTAATCATCAGCTTTGTGCAATACGCAGAAAAACCGATATATCCGTCCTTTATGGGCTTGGGGTCAATCAGTTCTGTTATAAGAACGTCATCAACCACCATAAAGCAGTGTCCGTTAATTGCACCGAAGGTCATTCTAACCTCTGTGCCGGGAACGTACTTATAAAGTGATGTTGTGGAATAAAGTGCCGACTCACATCCCACCTCATTACGTTCAATACCGCTCTTATTTTCGTACCATCCGTTAAGTCCGCAGACATAAGATGTGCCGAGATAATCAGTTTCCTCGTCCCAATGAGCGCAGAATACCGCGTTAAGGTCACGGGTTGCAGGAAGTGCTGTCTTTACAGTAAAGGACATCATCACATCTTCTTTGTAATATTCCTTGCTGAATAAAATTCCTCCGAAATTACCCGGCTCGTCACCTATCAGCCATCCGTCCCGGCAACTCCAGTTGCCGGACTTCACTGTCCAGTAGTCCTGCCAGTCATCTCCCGGAGAGTATTTTAAAAGCACCGGGGATTTGTCCCAAAGTATCTTTTTCCACAAAAGTTTTATATCTTCCATAACTGTTAATCCTCGCTGTTTTTCATAAATCTGTTCCACTGTTTTACCGAAAGAAGTCCGAACGTTGCTGCCAGAACAGCCATAATGTTCCACGACATAATAGTTGCTGTCCAGCCGAAATTATCTGCAAGATATCCAAAACCAAAGTTTGCCGCAACAGCACCAAAAGATGCTATAGCATTAAGGATTGATGCCACACCTCCGGAGAGGTTCATTTTTGCAAATTTTGACGGAATAATTACATTTATGAGCTGATGACCTGAATACATGAAGGTCGTAACCAGAGTCAAAAGCACTACAACCATTCCTACAGGGATTTTTCCGGTAAGAATCAGAAGTAATGTAAACGGCAATGCTATTATGAAGCACAGTGCAAAGCAAAGCGCCTCACTCTTTATATATTTAGGATGAACAGCATTAACAATGTAAATTCCGCCAAGGTTTATGAGAAGAAGTATCGTTGTCAGCATACTTGCAAAACTGGGTGAAACGTCATAAATCTCCGTAATCATTGTAGGTACCCAGGACTTAAGTCCCATATCCATCATTGTACGGACAAATGACGGAACAAGCAGAAGAATAATACCGCTTGAAAGAAGTATTTTCCATGTACCCGCAGTTTTTTCCTTCTTATTCTCCGTTACCGGAGCTGTATCCTCAACAATGTGTTTTTCAAGAATGGGTATGGTCTTCCTTGTAAGAATAATCCATATTACAGTTGTAATTATTATCACTCCCAGGAATATCCAGAAAATCATTCTCCAGCTTGAAAGCTTCAGCACTATCGATGCTACTGCATAATTTGACAGCATACCGACACAGTAAGCAAATGCTATATAAACCATCGCTTTTCCGCGGTGTGAAGGAAGTAGAAACTGCGCAATAATTCTTATCACTGCGGGCCATATTGCAAACTGTAGAAATCCCGTAACACTCCAGAGAACAAGCATTACCCAGAAATTATCTGCCATTGCAAATCCAACCATTGATATTAGTGCACCCAAAAGAGCCATATTGATAAGTTTCACAGGAGAAACTCTATCCACCATCTTCACAAGAAAAAGCTGTGCTCCACCATAAAAAATATAGTAGGAGGCATTTATCGTGCCTGCAAGCGATTTTGTAAAAAGCCCCTCACCTACTATGGATGCCATAGATGCCCCGAAAGCATTTTTCGTCATGCTGACAATCGCATACATAAACCAGCACGCGGCAAAAAGCACAAGGCTCGCTTTCTCTTCTTTTCTCATTTTGATTTTCATAATTACTCCTCCAGAGCAAAGCGATTAATTTATTGCTTGAATTAATTGTAGCACAGTCTTTTTATCTTGTCAACAGAAACTGTGCTTTAGTTGACATTTTTTTGTTTTAATGATATAATCCATTCCATATTCAGGAAAGGAACTTTCGTTTTATGAACAAGCAGGTTGCAAATGTCAGCTTAATGCAAAAAATGAACAGACTTAAAGTACTTAATTACGTACGTAAGCACCCTGACTCGTCGCGCCCTGAAATTTCAAGAGAAACGGGACTCAGCCTTGCATCAATAACAAACATTACCTCTTACCTGCTTGATATAGGGATTCTTTCTGAAAATGGCACAGAGGTCGTTGGCAGAGTCGGCAGAAAAAGTACACTTCTCCGATTTTCAAAGGATGCATACAGCCTTATCTGCGTATTCTTGTCAGAGGATTACATCAATATATATGTAACAGACCTTCTCGGAAATCCTGCTGAAAAGGTCAAGCATCCTACGAAAAATCTTTCTTCCGATGCGGTTATTACTCTTATTAAAAATTCACTTACCGACATCATCGGAAAGCTTGACAAGAATTCTGTTCTCGGTATTGGGATTGCTATTTCCGGACTTGTCCTTGAAAACAGCAGATTTATATTCTCCTCTAAATTTAAATGGAAGTCTTTTGATATAAAGGCAATTCTTGAGGATGCTACCGGGTTACCCGTGTTTGTGGATAACATCTCCCCTGTCCGTGCCTCCTGGCATTTCAATGTAAAAAACACCTATGAAGAAAGCAATATGCTTTTTGTTGACCTTGAAAACGGAATTGGTGCCGTATGGTTTTCAGGAGGTCAGATTAACACATCTGCTCTTGGAGAAATAGGCCACACTACCGTTGAAAAGGATGGCGAGCCCTGCTTCTGCGGTAACCGCGGTTGCCTTGAGGCAATGTGCAGTGAAAAAAGGCTTCTTTCCTTGTATGAATCTGCAAGTGGTCAGCGACTGACTGACCTTGGCGACATCGAATTGCTGTATAACAATGGTGACAAGTCTGCTGTATTTTCCGTAAATGAATGTGCAAAGTACCTGGGAATAGGTCTTGCAAACCTTATAAACCTTTTTAACCCATCGGTTATAGTTATAAATACAGGTGACTTTACATCTTGTCCCACACTTCTCTCCGCTGCCGAAAAGGAGCTTAAGGAAAGGGCATTCCCCTCTCTTACAGAGAATCTTGAAGTAATCTGCGTTGCCCCCGACGATTTTGCCACAGCAAGCGGTATGGCATATAACCTGTGCGACAGGATATTTGACATTAATTGTCCGGACAACATTATAGAATGAATACAAAGCATCCCGTCTTCATAATTGAAGACGGGATGCTTTGAGGTTTTTATCAGTAATAATAACCTGAACCCATCATGCCTGTGCTATTAATAATAACAAGCACAATAATTCCTATCACAACGACTAATGCTACTGCAATAAGCATTAACCATAGCTGAGCCTTTGCCCAGTTGTTAAAGCTGACTTCCATAGATTTGTTGTTTGCCCATACAAAAAGCATAATAAAGTAAATAATCGGACCAACCAAAGGAATTGCAGCAATAAGCGGGCGGAAAATCCAACCGGCAACAGATACGGGCTGTCTGCTTTCCTGATAGTAGTTGTTCACAACCTGTGTAGCTGCAGGAGCTTCATAAACCGGCGGAACAGGAGCCTGTGCCGGCTCTTCAACTACCTGCGCAGGTGCTGCTATAGGTGTACCGCAAGCATCACAGAACTGTGCGCCTTCTTCCAGATTCTTTCCACAATTTTCACAGAACATAGTAAAACTTCCCTTCTTTTAATATTCAGACCTGCAAGTCTGCTATTTATTGGAAATATTTTACCACATAATTTTACATATTTCAACATCTTTTACAAAAACTGTACAAATTTATCTAATACAGCTTACCCGACATACTTGCCTTTCAAAAGCTCTATTTCTTCCTTATAGCCGTCAAGTTCGTTTGGTGTTTCAAGCAAAAACGGCAGATGCTTTATTCTGGGATTGTTAATGATTTTTTCCATCGCATCAACACCGATATAACCTTCTCCGATTTTCTCGTGCCTGTCTTTATGGCTCTCAAAGGGGTTTTTAGAATCATTTATATGAAGCGCACAGAGTCTATCAATACCAATTATACTGTCAAATTCATCAAGCACCTTGTCAAAATTCTCTACAACATCATAGCCTGCATCGTAAACATGGCAGGTGTCAAGACACACTCCCACTTTTTCATTAAGCTCTGTTTTGTCAATAATAGCACGGATTTCCTCAAAGTTTCTGCCGATTTCACTTCCCTTTCCTGACATTGTTTCAAGAAGAACTGTTGTTGTCATATCAGGGGTAAGAGTGCTGTTAAGAAGATGTGCTGTAAGCTCTATTCCCTTTTGTGCACCCTGCCCAACATGGCTTCCCGGGTGAAAATTATAGAGATTTCCGGGAATGTACTCCATTCTTTCCATATCGTCTTTCATAATACGCAGTGCAAGGTCACGTACCTTTTCATCGGCAGACGACGGATTAAGAGTATACGGTGCGTGAGCAAGAATTTTACCGAAGTTATGCTCCTTTGCAAATTCTATAAATGCCATGACATCCTTTTCGTCAATATCCTTTGCCGCAAATCCACGGGGATTGCGAGTAAAAAACTGAAATGTATTCGCACCGATGGATACGGCCTCCTTTGCCATATGCAAAAAACCTTTCGATGCAGATAAATGGCAGCCTATGCAAAACATAAATTTCACTCCTTAATATTGCTTTTTTTCTTTAAATAAGATATAATAAAATAAATATATTACTTATGAGGTGCGCTATGAAAAAAACCGTCACCAGAGCTTATGCAAAAATTAATCTGTCCCTTGACGTTCTCGGAAGGCTTGACAATGGGTATCATGAGGTACAGATGGTTATGCAGACAGTGTCACTGTACGACCTTGTTACCGTAACTCAAATTAAAGAAGGAATTGAGATTTCAACCAATCTTCCTTTTTTGCCCATTGATAAAAACAATCTTGCATATAAAGCAGCTGAAGAGTTTTTTAATTATACAGGGATTAAGCCCTGTGTCCATATAGATATATCTAAACGCATTCCCGTTGGAGCAGGTCTCGCCGGCGGCAGCAGCAATGCTTCTGCAGTGTTTAAAGCGCTTAATAAGCTTTTTGATACGAAGCTTTCTCTAAAAAAGCTTTGCGAGCTTGGTGTAAAAATCGGCGCAGATGTACCCTACTGTATATTAGGCGGAACAAGGCTTGCCGAGGGAATCGGTGAAAGGCTGTCCCCTCTTCCGAAGATTCCGCCATGTCATATTGTTCTTGTAAAGCCGTCGTTCTCTATCAGTACAAAAACTGTTTATGAAAAAATTGATTCCATATCAGGTTACCGACATCCCGATACCGGGGAACTGATTGACGGGCTCCACAAAAGCGACATAGAAAAAATTGCTTCTTCAATGGGAAACGTTCTGGAGGAAGTAAGTCTTTCCGATTATCCTGTACTGACGAATCTTAAGAATGAACTTAAAGACCTGGGCGCAATCGGCGCACAGATGAGTGGTAGCGGACCGACTGTATTCGGGATTTTCAGGACTTTAGAAGAGGCACAGAACGCAAAAAATCTGTTGTGGGGAAAATACAAAACAGTATATATCTGCACCCCTGTATAAATTTTTTATATTGCGGTAATACTTACATATGAGGTGTTGCCCAATGAAAAATTTTATTGCATTAATAGTTTCTGTAATGCTTGTACTGTTACTTTTACTGGGATATTCAACCAACGTTAATTCCGAACTGTCCCAGAATATTGTACGGCTTCATGTTATAGCAAACAGTGATTCTCCGGAAGACCAGGAACTGAAACTTAAAGTCCGTGATGCTGTTTTAAAGCATACTGAAAATGATTTTACTCAAAAATCAGATGTGAAAGGACAGCTTGAAACCTATAGAGAAATAGCACTCAACACAGTGGCTGAAAACGGATTTGATTACACTGTTGATGTTGAGTACGGTAACTTCCATTTCCCTACAAAGCATTACAACAATATTTCTCTTCCTGCAGGCTCTTACGATGCCGTAAGAATCAAAATCGGTGATGCCGAAGGCAAAAACTGGTGGTGTGTTATGTTTCCGCCCCTTTGTTTTGTAGACGGAACTACAAATGCCGCCTATGCCGAGGAAAAGCTTAAATCAACCCTCGACAGTGACAGCTATGATATAATAACTTCAGCACAGAGCGGAAGTTTTCCTTTTGAGATAAAATTTAAAATAGTAGAGCTTTGCGGAAAGCTCACCAAACGTGATAAAGTATATGCATCAGCAAGAAAGGATTAAACAAATGAGAATGAGAGCACGCGGTCATCTTGAAGAAAGACTTGACGCACAAAAAAGCATAACACTTGAAAATTATAACGATGCTGCCCATGAATTCATAGGCAGCAATCCTTTACATATTGAAATAGGCTGTGGCAAAGGCAATTTTATTGCGGAAACTGCACGTCTTAACCCCGACATTCGCTATATAGCTATTGAAAAGGTTTCAAACGTAATCATCCTCGCCATGGAAAAAGTGTCGGTGGCAGAGCTTACTAACGTACGTTTCATCCGGGGAAACTTCCAGATGATTTCAGAAAGCTTTCCCGACCACAGTGTAGACAGAATTTATCTCAACTTCAGCGATCCGTGGCCTAAAAAGGGTTACGCAAAGCGCCGCCTCACCCACGGGGGCTTCCTTGAACTGTATAAAAGAATACTCAAAAAAGGCGGTGAAATCTGCTTCAAAACAGACAACCGCACTCTTTTTGATTACTCTCTCGAAAGTTTTCCCGAAAACGGTTTTGAGCTTTCCGAAGTTACATATGACCTTCACAACAGTGGATTTGAGGGAAACGTTATGACAGAATACGAAAAGCGCTTTTCTGACGAAGGTGTTCCCATCTGCCGCCTTGTGGCAAAAGTTAAAGAAGATTAAAATTCGTGGTCTGTAATAAGCATATGGTCACAAACCACACCGATATAATCCTTGATGGCAAGATGTGTAGGATGGTTGTCATATACATCCATTGCCGCCTGATTCTCAAAAAGCTCTGTAAGCACTGCGGCATACTCCGCCCCCGGTGTATTGAGTTCAACACTCATTGAACGCACAACAGGGATGGTTTTGAGTATTTCAAGCCTTTCCATAAGCTCGGCAAGATTCTGCGAACTGTTCTTACCGTTTGCGAAAGGTCTCATTTTAAAACAAACTACGTGAGCTACCACTTATAATCACCTCAATAATCCTTATTAACTAAATTATAACACTCTTATACTTATATTTCAACACTTTTTTGGAGGAAGATTCCATGAGCATAAAAATCATACATGCCGCCGATTTTCATATAGGCGCATCTCTTTCACAGTTTGATACGAAGCTTGCAAAGATGCGTAGCGATGAAATACGTTCATCACTTGTAAGAGTGGCGGAGCTTTGCAAAGAAAAAAATGCGGATGCCCTTATAATTACAGGTGATCTGTTTGATATTCCCAAGCCCTCAAAAGCAGATTCGGAATTTGTCAGAAATACACTGTCGGCATTATCTCCCATCAATGTATATATTATTTGCGGAAATCACGATTATATGTGCTCTGACTCACCTTTTTCGGTACCTGATTATTTTTCCGATAATGTACATATCTTCCCGTGTTACGAATACTCCTTTGATATGCCCGAAAAAAACACTGTTTTCTGGGGCAAATCTTACAGTCAGCCAACAGCAGAGTTATCCTTTGAATCCTGCACTTTTGATGAAAATAAAATTAATATTATGCTTCTTCACGGAGATATGGTGCAGTCCGGTGACGTAAATATAATTTCAAAAGAAACTCTTTCTTATCTTCCCTGTAATTATGCGGCATTCGGTCACATTCACGCAGGGGAAATTTTTGATACAGGAAATGTGAAATGCGCCTACAGCGGAGCTGTGGAAGGACATTCCTTTAAAGATTGCGGCACTACCGGTGTCATTTATGCAGAAATTTCAGAAACTGAAACAATAATCACTCCTCTCGACACATCTTTGAGAAAATTCCGCAATATAGAGGTGGACATAACAGGCAAAACAGAAGAAGAGATAATATCCTATGCCGAAAAGCTACTGAACAGCACAGACTTCTTCCGTCTTACTCTTAAAGGCGAATTTTCTGAAAAATCTGCTCCTGATACAGTCTTTATCAGAAGCAGTCTTAAGAATGATACGTTTTACATAGATATAAATGACGAAACAATCCCCTGCTATGACCTGGATTCAATAGAAAAAGAAGAAAGCCTGCGCGGAGCATTTCTGCGTGAGCTTCGCACAAAAACAAACAGTGAAGAAGATTTTGTCATAGCCGCAAAAACAGGACTTGATGCCCTTTGCGGACGTCTTCCTGATTTAGGAGGTGCGTTATGATAATAAAAAATATTGAAATAACTTCTTTTGGAAAATTCAAGAATAAAATTATAAATTTTACAGACGGTCTCAACATTATTTCCGGCAATAATGAAAGCGGAAAAAGCACCGTCATAAGCTTTATTTATGCTATGCTCTACGGTTTCGGTGACAATCGCGGTAAAGGTCTTTCTATGCGTGAAAAATACACCCCGTGGGACGGTGGAGAATGTGAGGGTAAGCTTAACATTCTCACTTCAGACGGAAGAAACATAACAATATACCGCAAAGCAGGAAGTGTTAAAAAATACGACATTCTCAAAGTCTACGACTCCGATACGGCACTGGAAATTCCTGCAACTCCCGAAGATTTTGTACAGGTTAACAGCGATACATTTTTAAAAACGGTCTGCATAAAACAGCTTTCTTCAGCCTTTGAAGGCAGCTCCGCCGAAATAGTGACAAAGCTTTCCAACATTGCAAAAAGCGGCGATGAAAGCGCAGATTATGAAAAAGCAATTAAAATTCTGGAAAACGTAAAAAGAGAAATCCGACCTCTTCGTGGCAGCGGCGGCACTCTTAATCAGATCAATAATGAAATTGTTTCGCTGGAAAGAGCTAAATCAGCACAAAATGACATCAAAGTCCAGATTGAGCGCTATAAATCAATGCTCTCCTCCGCCAAAAGCGAAGCAGATAAATCAGAGGGCGAATATGAAAAAGCTCTTAAAGAAAATTTTGATGCACATATAGCAAATATCAGCGGCAGAATTTCAGAAAAGGAAGCATACATCACTGCAAACAGAAAAAAGGCATCTTTTGTAAAACTTTATTTCTTTGCTTCTTTGATTTTTGCGGTTTTAAGTTTTGTTCTGTTTTTAGCGGGAATAAAACTCTGGTTTTTGCCTCTTATAGCTGCTGTAGTATGTGTAGTTTTAGGATTTTTCGAAAAAAGCGGAGATAAAACTGCTTCAGAGCTTGAAAAGCTTGAAGAATTAAAAGAAGAGCTTTCTTCCCTTGAAGAAAAAAAGCATCTTCACGAAAAGAAGCTTTCTTCTCTCAAGCATAATTCCGTTTCAGCAAAAAATAATCTTGACAATATCAATATGCGTTTAAGCTCACTTGAATCACAAATTGAATTTGTTGATACATCTTCACTTCCCGCGCTTTATCAAAAACGTAGTTCACTTGAAAAATCGCTGTCAATCCTTACCCTTGTTGCCGATGCTCTCGAAAGCTCTCATAAAAAAATGCAACTCAATTTTACCCCCGCTGTAAACAAGAAAGCTTCGGAATACCTGTCTTTTCTTACTGACGGCAAATACTCACGACTTTTCTCTGACGAACAGTTCAATCTCAGCATTGAAGTAGATATTCCAAGAGAGAGCTCTTTCTTCTCCGGCGGTACGGTAGACCAGCTATATCTTTCATTAAGGCTGGCTCTTACAGATATGCTTTTCAAGGATGAAAAATCATTCATAATCCTGGACCAGCCGTTTCTGCAGTATGATAAAACCCGTACAAAAAAGGCATTTGAGCTCTTTGAAACTATGGCAGAGAAAAGGCAGATACTTCTGTTCACAGCGGATACAGATGAATTTTCGGACAATAAAAACACAGAAATATTGACATAACTGCCTGTTTTGAGGTATAATATAAAAAGATATATCAAGGAGGTTTTTACTATGGCAGCAAAAACAGAAACCAAATACGGTAACGTTAATATATCGAATAATGTAATTGCCAATGCGGCAGGTATTATTGCAACAAGTTGTTACGGTGTCGTGGGTATGGCAACACGCAATGCCAAGGATGGCATTGTAAGTCTTCTCAAGCCCTCAAACCTTGCCAAGGGAATTAAGGTTACTGTTGCAGATAATGAAATCACCGTTGATATGTTCATTGTTGTTCAGTACGGTGTGAATATTAATGCCATATGCGAAAGCATTATTCACGGTGTAAAGTACCGTTTATCAGAACTTATAGGAATGGAAGTAAAGGCAGTAAATGTGTTTGTAGAAAGCATCCGCGTTCCTAACACGTAAGATGCTTCAGGCACTTTTATAACGGTGTAGAAAAAGGATTTTCTATGCCCTTTTGGAGGCTATTATATGAATAAAGCTATAGATACATCGGTCTTATCATCTATGATATTGTCCGGTGCCTACAACCTGCACAATAATAAAGAGATTGTAGATTCTCTTAATGTATTCCCCGTTCCCGACGGTGATACAGGGACTAATATGTCACTTACATTTATGAGTGCTGCAAAAGCAATTAAGGATGAAAGTTATTCCGGCGCTCAAGAGCTTTTGAACGCAGTTGCAAAAGCTACTCTCCGCGGTGCAAGAGGTAATTCGGGTGTTATTCTTTCGCAGATATTCCGCGGTATTTCAAAAAACATTACAACGGACACTATAGATGTCCCAACTTTAAAGCTCGCTCTTCGCGGGGGTTCCGATACAGCCTACAGAGCTGTTATGAAACCTACTGAAGGTACTATCCTCACAGTTATCCGTGCTGCGTCTGAATCAGGAGAAAGATTCAGGGGCAATGATGTTGTCAGATTTTTGGCACACGTTCTGGAAAATATGCAGAAGGCTCTTCAGGCAACACAGGATATGCTCCCCCAGCTTAAGCAGGCGGGTGTTGTCGATGCCGGCGGCAAGGGACTTGTTTGCATATTCGAAGGATTCTTGAAAGCACTTAACGGTGATGCAGTTGAGCTTCTTGACAAAGATGCCGCTGCTTCCGCGAAAGCTCCTGCAGCTACAGCAAGTGCAGAAGATATTAAATATGCTTACTGTACAGAATTTATCATCAACAAAAGCAATTCCAATGCTTCCGCAGACAAAATGCGTAATGCTATACAAACCAAGGGTGACTGTATGATAGTTATTGATGAGGATGATATTGTTAAGGTACACATTCATACAAATCATCCCGGTTATGTCCTTGAACAGGCAGTTAAGCTTGGTGAAATGGTAAATATTAAAATTGAAAATATGCGCGAACAGCATACTGACCTTATTGCTGAAGCTCCTGAAAAGAAGCCCATAGCAGAGCATAAGGATGTTGCTGTGGTTGCTGTTGCCAACGGTGAAGGACTTATCAACACATTCACAGACCTAGGTGTTACCAATATAATTCCCGGCGGTCAGACGATGAATCCAAGCACCGATGATATTCTCGGTGCAATTGAAGATGCCAATGCCGACAACGTATTTGTTCTTCCCAACAACAAGAACATTATTCTTGCGGCACAGCAGGCTGCCGGAATTGCGCAGTGCAATGTTATTGTTATTGAGTCAAAGACTATCCCCCAGGGTATTGGAGCTATGATGGCATATTCCGCTGCAGAAGATGTGGATACCAATACCAAAAAGATGACAAAAGCGCTTTCCAAAGTAATCAGCGGTAACGTTACACATGCGGTAAAGGACACCGAAATGGACGGTCTTGAAATTCACGAGGGCGATATTATTGGTGTTTCAGAGGGACATATTCTTTCAGCAGATAAAGACATTTTCACGGCAACTACTGCGCTTATAAAAGAGATTGCAGATGAGGACAGTGAAATCATAACACTGTATTACGGCGAAGGTGTAACCGAGGAAGACGCACAGAAAATTGCCGACGAAATTGAAAATGAACTCGATGAGGTCGAGGTTATTATCGCAAACGGCGGACAGAGTGTATATTACTACATTGTCTCCGTAGAATAAATGGGATACTCCTCAAAGGAGGATACTTTATGATTAATCCCGCATTAACAGATATAAAAGCACTTAAAGGAATAGGCGATGCCAAGGCGAAGCAGTTGCTTCGCCTTGGTGTTTTTACTGTGTGGGATCTACTTACTTATTTCCCCGTAAGATTTGAAGACCGAACACGCATTTCAAAGATAAATGAACTGACTCACGACGAAACTGCTTCCGTAAATGCAGTTATCGTATCCGACGTCAGCGAACACTATGTGAGAAAAGGTCTTACCTACTATAAGGTTCAGGTAAGAGATGACAGCGGCATTGCTGTGTGCATTTTCTTCAATAACAAATACATAAAAACACTTCTTCACAGAGGTTATGAATACACTTTTTACGGAAAGGTTAATATCAGACGCGGTGTCAGGGAAATTATGTCACCGGAGTTTGAGCTTGCGTCACAGTCATCCTGTACAAAAAGCATTGTGCCGGTATACCCTTTGACAAGCGGTGTCACACAGAAGTTTCTGCGCAAAGCCATTAAGGAGGCATACGAGCTTTATCATACATATATGCATGATATTATTCCTCCGCAGATATTAAAGGAGTATTCGCTTTGCCCGCTGGATTTTGCCATCAGAAATATACATTTCCCAAAAGACATAAATGCCCTTGAAATAGCAAAAAAGCGGCTCATATTTGAAGAATTTTTTATACTTCAGACGACACTTCGCAAAATGAAAAATACAGGCAAAAAAGAAATCGGCATAAAACTGTCAAAGGTAGATGTTTCTTCGTTTCTTTCCTCTCTGCCCTTTTCACTTACCAATGCACAGAAACGAGTTGTAGACGAAATATTCCGTGACCTTGAAAGCGGCTCTGTTATGTCAAGGCTTGTTCAGGGTGATGTCGGCAGCGGTAAAACAGTGGTTGCGGCACTTTCTATATTCCATTGCGTAAAAAACGGTTTTCAGGCAGCTATGATGGCTCCTACGGAGGTACTGGCACGTCAGCACTACCTTGACCTTTTCCCTATGTTGGAATCACTTGGTGTAAAATGTGCACTTCTTACAGGCAGCACTAAAGCTAAAGAAAAAAGAGAAATATACGAAAGCCTTGAGCAAGGTGAAATTCACGCAATTTTCGGCACACATGCACTTATCACTGATAAGGTCAATTTTAAAAATCTTGCCCTTGCAATTACCGACGAACAGCATCGTTTTGGTGTAAGACAAAGAATGCAATTGTCAGAAAAAGGCAAGGGAGTACACACCCTTGTAATGACGGCGACCCCTATTCCCCGTACACTGGCGCTCATTATTTACGGTGATATGGATATTTCCATTATCGACGAGCTTCCACCTAACAGACAGGTTATAGATACCTACTCTGTCGGCGAGGATATGCGAAACCGTATATATGCCTTTATCCGCAAAGAAATTGACAAAGGCAACCGTTGTTATATCGTCTGCCCCAGTGTTGAAGAAAACGAAGAAATGCCCCTTAAATCAGTGACAGAGCATTACGATACACTTTCCAAAACTGTTTTCCCCGATATTCCTATGGGGATTGTCCATGGAAAAATGAAAGCCGCAGATAAAGAAACTGCAATGGCGGATTTTGTATCAGGCAATACTAAAATCCTTGTTTCCACCACTGTTATCGAGGTTGGTGTTAATGTTCCCGAGGCTACACTTATGGTGGTTGAAAATGCCGAGCGGTTCGGCTTAAGTCAGCTTCATCAGTTACGCGGTCGTGTCGGTCGAGGAAAAGAAAAAAGCTATTGTGTTCTTTTCTGCGCAACTTTTTCGGAGGATATAAGGGAACGTATGCAGATAATGGTTAAGAGCAATGACGGCTTTAAAATTTCTGAAAAAGACCTCTCCCTCCGTGGACCGGGGGACTTTTTCGGTACAAGACAGCACGGTGCACTGCAGTTTAAAATTGCAGACCTTGCAAATGACCTTGCCGTACTTAAGGATAGCGGTATTGCAGCGGATAAGCTTCTTTCCGCTGACCCTGAACTGGAAAAGGAAGAAAATACTTATATTAAGGAATCAACGGAAAGACTTGCAAAAACACTGGTATTATAGTAAGAGGGTGTAAAAAAACTCGGTTTTTTTACACCCTCTTTTGTTATCTTCTTTTTAAAAGCTCCTCAAAACAGTTTATAGCCGTAGTCTGATCCAGGTCGTCCTTTACGTGGTCAAGTATTGTTGCCGCATATAGACGTCTTTCATCACGGGGATTTGCTTTGATTTCACGAAGCATATACTCTGCATAGTCAAAGACCTTTTCCATATCAACCTTTCTGTTTTCGTCACCAAGAAGATTGATATAGTTATTGTAGCATATATTCTCTATTGCCTTGTCGCTTAAGCCAAGACCGTGGATTTCTATATTGCCGTAGCAAGGCGCTGTAAACACCTTATCCTCTTTCAGAGTCCAATATACATAATCGTGAATTTCCTTGTTGAAATCCTTATAGGTATTGGTATCTGTACCAAAAAGGATGCGGTCGCTGTATTCTTCGAAGAAATCGTGATACTTATCAGCCTGCCTTGAAAAATGCACATAGGAATCGGTACCCGGTGTCAGGTCAAAGCTGACATTAGGATATGTTTCCAAAACTCTTCTCGCCTCGTCAATATCTCTTGAAAGGAATAAGAAATGTGCAAATACTACTTTAAGACGCGGGTGCTTGTCAAGCATACGAAGACATGCCGCATAGATTTCCTCAAATGAAAGGACGGGCTTTCCGTACAATCCGCCTCTGTAAAGGGAAAGGTGTTCCTCCTTTACCCGCTCCTCATAGGGCAAATCGCTTGGAATTGGCTTTTCCCAGCATTCCTGCGGATTTCCTGCGTGGATTAAAACGGGGGCATTTCTCGCTTCAAGAAGTGAGAACATTTTATCAAAATCCTCGTGGTCGATACACTTGCCGTTTACCCTTATTACATCTGCGTCCATATCAATAAGCTTAATACCGTCACAACCCATATCAAGAAGCTTTTCAGCCTGCTTTTCGTATGGGACAAGGGCATAGCGCTCTGTGGAATGAACACCGCCGAATGCAGTTACATTCATTTTTTTATAGTTAGCTTTAAAGTACAGTGCCGAAAAGTTTTCCGAAGCACCTCTGTAAGGAAGCGCCATAAGTCCGGCATCAGTCACACCTTTGCTCCAGACATCATCAAGCATTTTTTCAATTACATCAAATTTTCCTCCGCGGATATGTATATGACAGTCTGTAAAACCTTTCATACAAATCAACTCCTTATTTGTATGATACTCCATTTAGGCTTGAAATTCAATGTAAAATATTATCTTTCTGATGTTTTTTCTTATACTATATTGATAAAAAAGTGTTTTTTTAACACTTCAACACCCCTTACCCCTCAATCTTGAGGGGTA
>CAYLPQ010000030.1:0-20183 GCA_964385605.1 uncultured Oscillospiraceae bacterium
TGGTCTTTTCTTCTGCAAAGGTCAAGACCGCCCAGGATGTTACTCCACTGGTCATCACCGCCAAGCTCCATTTTACAACCATACTTACGGTTAAGCATAAGGAAATCGTAGCTCTGCATAAGCATATAGTTAAATTCGAGGAATGAAAGCCCCTTCTCAAGTCTCTGCTTAAAGCATTCTGCCTGAAGCATCTGATTGACAGAGAAGCATGAACCTATATCTCTGATAAACTCAACATAGTTAAGGTCAAGAAGCCAGTCAGCATTATTAACCATAATAGCCTTTCCGTCGGAAAAATCAATAACCTTTGAAAGCTGCTCTTTAAATCTTTCACAGTTGTAGTCGATGGTTTCTTTCGTCATCATCTGACGCATATCGGTTCTTCCCGAAGGGTCTCCGATATGTCCTGTTCCTCCTCCTACAAGAGCGATAGGACGGTGACCGTAATTCTGCATATGACGCATAACAACCATCTGAAGGAAATGACCTACGTGCAAGCTGTCTGCAGTGGGGTCAAAGCCTATATAGAAAGTAACCTTTTCATTGGCAAGAAGTTCTCTGATTTCATTTTCGTGAGTAGTCTGCGCAATAAGACCTCTCTCTTTCAAAACGTCAAAAACGTTATCCATTATATATCATTCCTTTCACACGGGCTTATGGCAATAAGACGCGTTATGTTTTCTTTAACATCGTAATTCATACTGTACAGCCACCGATTCAAGCGACTAAACAGCATACACTGTATTATACCATTTATTACTATATGTTTTCAAGTGTTTTTTGCATTTTTATCTAAATTCAGGAATAAAACTTTCCTGTGCCGCGTCTCCCTCCTGAATATAGGCATCCTCTATACCTATATGTATGCAGAAATCTATTATTTCGTCATATTCTGCCTGTGTAAGTTTGCGGTTGATTTCAGGATAGTTTTTGCAATCGGGCATAGGTGTATACTGACTCATTATACTCAACTTCACACTACCCTTATATTTTCCATAAAGATACTCTATTATGTTCTTTGAGTCCCTGCTGCATCCGGGAATACACAAATGTCTTATTATTATGCCTTCTTTCAGAATTCCGTTTTCTCTGAAACGCAGTCGCTTTCTGTATGATACCATTTTTTCTATTGCCTTTTCTGCGACGGCAGGATAATCTTCTGCAAAGGAATACTTTTTTGCCAGAGATGAATCCATATACTTAAAATCCACAAGATAAATATCTATGACATCATTCAAAAATTCTATGGTCGAAGCTTTCACATAACCGCTGCTGTTAAGAATAACGGGAATAATCAGTCCGCGCTCCTTTGCCATCATAAGCGCATTTTTAATTCCCGGAGCATAATGCTCCGCTGTAACAAGATTAATATTGTGTGCACCTTTCTCTTGCAAATGCAAAAACATTTCTGCAAGCTCTTGCTCTGACACCTTTATACCTTTTCTGCCTCTGCTTAATTCATGATTCTGGCAATACACACATCCCAGACTACATCCGGCAAAAAAGACTGTGCCTGACCCATTTTCTCCGCTGATACACGGCTCCTCCCAATAATGAAGGTCTGCCCTGCCTACCATTATTTCAGAGGTTTCTCTACATACACCTTTTTCCTGTTTATTTCTGTTGACTGCACATTCTCTCGGACAGAGACGGCAATTATCATATTCATGAAACATTTATTTTCCTCCGTAAGGGTCGTCTACCCCTTATATAAACTTCCTGCACAGCAAAAGGGGATGTAAAAAAACAGAATTTTTTTTACACCCCCTTTATTTCAATCAAGGATACACTCTGGTTGCACCTTTAATAAATACTTCCTGTTGTCTGATAAATCCGTCATATGTCTTCTTGTCAAGTTTTTTAACAAGAAGGTCGTTTACATTGTCATAATCAGGCTTACGGTCAGTAAGATTGTGACAATCCGTTCCCAACGCAAAAACACTACCTTTTCTTATAAAATTCAGTGCTTTCCTTTTAGTCAGAACCTTTTTCAAGTAGTCGCAATTCATCTGAACAAGTATGCCCGCCCTCATCATTTCTCTGATTTTGGGCATATTTCCTTTATACCTGAGATACCTTTCAAAATGAGCCAATATGGGGATAATACCACGATTAGCCAAATTAATAATATGCTCAACCGACGAATTCTCCCACGATGAAAAGGGCATTTCCAATAAAATATAATTGGTTCCTTCTATACACAGCTCCTTAATATCTTCCAGATGCCACAGGTCATCAAAAAACAAAACTTCACAGCCGATATATAGTTCCACATCCACATTCTGTTCTTTTAAAGCCTTAATAAGCGCTTTTAAAGCATCTTTTCTTTTCTCCCTTAACCTTTCTATTGAGGAACGGTATGCATAAAAATGCGGGGTAAGTATTATTCTCTTTACTCCCTGCTTTACAAGGATTTCTATCATTCTGACGGATTCTTCAACACTGCAACTTCCGTCGTCTATGTCCGGTAAAATATGCGTATGAAAATCTATCATTTTTTCACCCAGCTTTTCTATTTTTTCTTGGGCATCGAATTCTGCTTCTTGGAATAACCATAACCATAACCATAGCCATAACCGTAGCCGTAACCACCGTAACCGCCATAACTGCCATAACCACCGTAACCGCCATAGTATCCGCTTCTGTAATACTTCATCTTCTTACCATAGCGATAATATCCGTGCTTACTGTATCTGTACCCCAGTTTAATATCACTGAGACGACCGTTAAGAACAAAGCCAACAATATTAGCATCAACAAATGAAAGCTTTTTGATAGCTTCAGCAACAGACTCTTTATCGGTACGTCCCTGACGCACAACTACAAGTACACCGTCTGACATTTTTGATACAACTGCCGCATCGGTAACGATGTTTATAGGTGAAGTATCAAGGAATATATATTCATATATTTCAGAAAGCTTGTCAAGAGTTTCTCTCATCGCTGCTGAACCGAGAAGTTCGGCAGGATTAGGAGGCATATCACCGGACGGAATAACGTCGAGATTTGCAAATTCCGAATGTACAATTACAGAATCAAGAGAATTAAGGTTCGCCAGAACATTTGAAAGACCCGGTGTTGATTGTATATCAAGAAGATTAGCAACATTGGGTTTTCTGAGGTCACAGTCAATAAGAAGCACCTTGGCTCCTGTCTGCGCAAATGAAATTGCCAGATTAAGACAGTTTGTACTTTTACCCTCACCTGCAAGGGCGCTTGTAACAACTATCTTTTTTGCCCCGTCATGAGGTATTGCAAAAACAATATTTGTTCTGAGTGCTTTATAAGCTTCTTTTACATGGAACGAACTTTTGTCATTAAGAACTTTTGCACGTTTCACAGCCAAGGGTGAGCTCGTATTCAAAGAACTGCTTTTCAATACTCTAGCAGAAATTTTTCTTAAACTTGAAACAAATTTTGCCATTTATATTCTCCTCCCTCACCTGAATTTATTCTGAATCCTGATCATAAGAAGCATCTTCATAGGAAACATATATTTCCGGAATTGTACCAAGTACCGGATAAGAAAATCTTGCAACAAGATCATCCGTAGATTTTACGCGCACATCGAAAAGCTCCTTCAATATAATAACCGACACACTTAATACAAGACCTAAAAGAGCACCAAGTATGATACTGTTTTTTACATTGGGAGAAACGGGGTTTGTATTAATTCTGGCGCTGTCGATAATATTAACGTCGCTTCGTTCAATGAAAATCGGAATTTTCTTTGGAACAACTTCAGCTATCGCCTGTGCGATTGCACGTGCCATTTCCGGCTTTGTTGTTCTTACGGAAACCTTAATAATTTCAGTGTTGGAAACGGCTTCTGCGGTAAGCATTTTTCTGATTTCACTTTCAGTAAATGCCTCACCCGTTTCATATTCAACCCTGTCTGCCACAGCTCCAAGAACGTTATTACTCTTAAGCATTTCTATGTAAGTAGGAACAAGCTGCTGAGACGCGGTTATATCACTGGAAAGAATTTTTGTTTCTCTGTCATCATTTGCCGTCTGGCTACGGTTGTTAACGTACATTGTTATGCTTGACTCATATTTTGGTGTAACAAAATAGAAGCTTACTGCAAAAAACACCAAACTGAAAACAAGTGTTATAACAAGAATAAGAACTATTCTGTCAAGCACTATTTCTATCATTCGTTTTATGTCTATTTGTTCTATATCTTTTGTGCTGTTCATATATAAACCTCCTGAAGACATACTACATTTATTTTATACGATCAAACCATTTTTGTCAATAGTTTGAGAAAAATTCGCACTGTCTTCAGCCCTCTTTTTCATAAATTTCGTCAATATCTGTGGGTTCATCAGTATAGGCTGTTACAGCAAGACGATCACATATTTCGTTAAATTCGTTTCCTGCATGACCCTTTACCCATATAAAATTAATATTGTGAATTTCTGCAAGTTCAATAATTTTTTTCCACAAATCAATATTAAGAACACTTTTTTTATCGGATTTCCTCCATCCGTTTTTCTGCCAGTTTACAAGCCATCCCTGATTAATTGCATCGGTAAGATACCGGGAATCGCTGTATAAATCCACTTCACATGGCTCTTTGAGCAGTTTGAGTGCTTCTATCGCCGCCATTAACTCCATTCGGTTATTTGTTGTTTTACGAAATCCCCGGCTTATTTCTTTTTGTGCTCCGTTATAAATGAGAACTGCGCCGTAACCGCCTTTCCCGGGATTTCCGGTGCAGGCACCGTCAGTATATATCTGTACCTTTTTCATAATTTCACCTTTTTTAAGAAGAAAGGTTGTCACAACGAATTGCAACAACCTTTTATTTTTATGTTACTTTACTTCAATCTCTACAGCGGGAAGCGATACAATACCTTTTCCGGGTTTTGCGTAAACAGTACCCTTCTTTCCGTCAGAATGTGTCTTCATAATAGAATCTGCAGAAACTTTAAGCTGAACTTTGGTATTTCCGCCAATAGCACGGATTCTTGAATACGCACCTGAATTAACTACTGCTGTACCGCCGCGGATAATAATATCACCGGCATCACAGTCAGTAAATTCAATAGTTCCGGTTACACCGTCACCTGTGTAAATATTTGCGCCTTTAACACCTGTGAATTTAACATTCTGTGCTCTTACAAGAACATTTCCTGTAACAGAAGTATATTCACCGTCCTCATCAATATACTGATTAACAATCTTGTCCATTATCTGCGCAAATTCAAGACGCGTCATAGGCTGGAAAGGTCTTATTTCAGCAACACCCTCAAGGTAACCGCCTGCATAAACACTTGCAACTTCTTTTATTGCCCATGAAGAAACAACTCCGCCGTCAGAAACAGCATTAAGCACACTGACATCCGCTGCAGGCATATCAAAAATTCTGCAAAGAACTATCATAGCTTCCTGTCTTGTAATAGTGTTGTTGGGGTTAAGCCTTGACTGGTCGTCACCCTTGAAAGCTTCCATAGCAACAGCCTTTGACATTGCGTCATAGAACCAGTCACCTGAATTAACATCAGAAAAAGCAGAAAGGTCTGCCATAGCTGACGCATTCATAGCACGTGACATAATAGTTGCCATCTGTGCTCTTGTGATAGGTGTATTGGGCTGAACCGTACCATCCGCAAAGCCCTGGATAAGGCCATTATCAACAGCTCTCTGTAAAACTACACCGTCATTACCTCCGGGCATATCCTTAAAAGCTGCCATTGAACTTACACAAGTAAGCATAAGCATCGCACCTGCGACCAAAATACTAACTAACTTTCTCATTTTTTCTTCCTCTTTTCCTTAAGTAAAATATCTGATATTTTTAAATTGTATATCATACCATTAATTTATCCGGGGTATTATTATGTATCCCCGCAGTGCCGCTCAACCGGACTATTCTAAACCTGCGTGTGCAGGTGGGTGATATGCCCGCTGCTCCTGGGTTTCCCTCTTCAGTGGAGGGCCTACACGCCACAGCAGGACGTAAATCTCCCTTATTAGATGTGTTGGTTAAAATAAATCCGGTAATTACACGCACACCGCAGGGGCTATGCTCTTCAGCAGAATATAATTCCGTCTTTTTCTCTATAGTGCGATTATAACACAGATACTAATATAAATCAATCTAAAAATTCATATTCATCCTTATTATTTTCTTTGAAAATACTGTATACCTTGTCAAAAATTTCTCCGTCATCAATTCCTTCAAGCATTTCTTCACCGTCAACCTCGACAAGCTTCATCACAAACACTTCGCCGTCAATCTCTTCATTGTCTGATGCCGGAACAAGCAGGAAATACGTTTCTCCGTCAAGTTCTACACTATCAAGAAATTCGTAATCTTCCTCAACTGTTTCAAAAGTATCTTTTCTGTTTTCTTCCATATTTATTCTCCTTTGTTTTGTTATCTGTTAAAATCAACCGTTGGCATCAAGATAGCCTTGCAAAATTATTACAGCAGCAATTTTATCAACCTTCGTTTTCCTGTTTTTGCCGCTGACACCACCGCTTTCAAGAATTCTGTGTGCCTCTGTACTGGAAAGCCTCTCATCCCACATTATATAAGGAATGTTCAGCATTTCAGACAGTTCTTTTGCAAACTCTTCGGTATACTGTGCACGGTGACCCACTGTGCCGTCCATATGCTTGGGATAACCTACAACCAGCTTTTCAACACCGTTATCTCTGGCAATCTTTGCAACTTTTTCCAGTTGCTTTCCCCTTTCTTTTTCACAGACAGTGTCCAGGGGTGTAGCCAGTATTCCAAATACGTCGCTTACAGCAACACCTATCCGCGCTTCTCCGTAATCAAGTCCTAAAATCTTCATACTTCTTCACCATACAACAATATGATGATTTTATTATAACAGATTCATACAGTCTTTGCAAGCATATTATTTAATTATGTTTTTCAGACCATATCAAGCTCAATGCGGTCGCTTTCAAGCTTCTCTATTTTTGTAACAGACAATTCATATGCTGTACGCACCTCTGTTTCATTTTCAGAAATACGCTTGTTATAGTTTCTTGACTGAAGTCTTCCCCACAGCATAACGTTGTTTCCGACTTCAAGATTTTCGGAATAAACTGCATTTTTCCCCCAGGCAATGGCAGGAATATAATCAGAACGGTTAAACGCACGGTTAACTGCTATTATAAGGTCTGTTATTTCTCTTCCGAAAGGTGTGCGTCTGTAAACGGGTGCTTTGCACACAAAGCCGTTAATAAATATTTCATTGGGATTTTCTGTATCTTCAGGTAATGCCGGAGCAATTCCTCTGGCAAAAACAGTAAGTATAAGCCTGGTTTTCGTCTGCGTGTATTTATTGTAGCTTCTGAGCTGACCGCGGACTTTTATTATGTTCCCCGGACTTACAAGCTCTGTTTCCAACTGTCGTTCCGGGACGGTTATTGGCAACAGGTCATCGTTTTCAGAGAGTCTGGGCACACGAAGAATAAATGTGTAAAAGTTCTCATCAAGTACACTGTGGCTGTACTCGGGCAAAGTTTCTACTGTTCCTGTTAATGTTATTATGTTATTTTCCAAGGTATACAACTCCTTTTTTATGTACTACTTACAATAGTATATTCACCGAAAAATACAATTATTACAAAAATCATTATGAATATATTACTTATTTCTGATTATATATTACTATATGTACTTTGAAAGGCAGATGTATATGATTATTGTTTCAAGAAGAAAACTTGCTGTTTTCTTTCTCTTTGTGCTTCTGGCAGGGATAGCTTCGTTTTCCTTAAACTATGACACTACAGAGGTTTTTTCCGGGAAGTCAACTGGACGCATAATTATCGATGCCGGTCACGGTTATCCCGACGGTGGGGCAATCGGCATAACCGGTACTGTAGAAAGTAACCTCAATCTTAAAATTGCCCTGTATTTACAAAAAGCACTTATAAAAAAAGGATACACCGTTATAATGACACGCAGTGATGAAAACTGTCTTTCTGACGAAGGAAAAACTATTGCCGAAAGAAAACGCAGTGATATGCATAAGCGGCTTGAAATAATAAACAATTCCGACGCAGATATGTTTGTAAGCATCCATATAAACAAATTTTCTGACTCCCGCTACAGAGGAGCACAGGTAATTTACTCCGGAAATTATGTACAGTCAGAGCTTCTTGCATCCTCCATACAGGCAGAACTGTGCAAACTGCCGGATAACAAGTCAAAGCGAAAGGAAACCCAAGCACCCAAAAGCATTTTTCTGCTCAAAAACGCAGATATTCCCGCTGTAATTGTTGAATGTGGTTTTTCTTCAAACTTTTCAGAAGAGCAGTTACTTCTTACCGATAAATACCAACAAGAGCTTGCAAAAGCTATTACTTCAGGGATTGAGGATTATTATAGTTCAGAAAAGGAGCGACAACCCAAATGAAAATTTTCGTAACAGACAAATACCGTATACTTACATTTTGTCTTATTTGTACAATCATAGGATTAGGCACTTTTTTCAGCAAGGATATTGCTATGAAAACCTCTAACAACCCCCGATTAATTCCTATTTACAGTGTTGAAAGGGATGACGAAGCTGTCAGCATTACATTTGACTGTGCCTGGGGCAGTGATGATATGGATAAAATTCTTTCTGTCTTGAAAAAGCATAATTGCCGGGCTACTTTTTTTGTTCTCGGAACCTGGGCAAAGGATAATGCCGAAGTGATGAAAAAAATTGTTTCTGAAGGTCATGAAATAGGCAATCACAGCTATAACCATGCTTATTATACAACTCTTACTCCCTCTCAAATGCTTGAAGATATGGAAAAATGCAATGCAGAAATAGAAAAAGTATGTAACGTGAAACCCATCCTATTCCGCGCCCCGTCAGGGGACTACAATAACAACGTAATTTCAACAGTTAAAGAATCCGGAATGCAGTATATTCAGTGGTCGGTAGACTCTCTTGATTGGCGTAACCTTACTTGTGAGCAGATGTTAGAGCGTATTATCCCCAAAACAAAAAGCGGTGATATACTGCTTTTCCATAACGATACCGACCACACCGCCGAAAGCCTTGATAAGATTTTAACCGAGCTTGAGAAAAAGGGATTTTCATTTTTAAAGGTCAGCGATTTAATTTATAAGGATAATTATACAATCGACCATACGGGCAGGCAGATAAAGAACTAAATGCAAACGGTCAGGGATTCTTATTTGAATCTCTGACCGTTTTAAGGCGAACAAATTATTTCTTTATTAAGTATCAAACGCAAAGTAATACATTTTATCGGTATCACAATCATAAATGGCTATTTCAAAATTGAAAGACGATCTATTAAATAATTCAGAATCATCGCTGTTATCCTTACCTTCTGCCTGGCTATCTACAAATATGTAATACCCATTTACTATTTTGGGAATATGTGCTTCTTCAGCTAAATTAATTTCATAATTAATGTCTTCTTCACCATACATAATATGATTAAGATTTTTTGACAAGGGAAGTTTTTTCCAATCCCTTACTATCTCCAATGCTTTCTCTTTGTTATCAAAACAATCTAAAATAAGATAATGCGACCCTTCCCCTTGAAATCCGCCATGCGTGTCAAGTTCTTCTATAACTGAAAAATCTTTTTTTGTAAATCCAAAATACGGTGTTGTTATATCCGTATAGTTGTTTATAGGTTTCATTAACAACAAAAGCATCACTGCCAACAATCCACCTATTATTGGAAGAAATGTTTTTATGGTAATTTTATTTTCTTCCCGTGTTTTTGGAAATGCATATACATAAGCAAAAAGATATATAGCTCCTGCTGCTATTACACATAATGAAGATAAAGTTTCGATGAAACGAAGTTCCCCTATAATCACACAGGCAATCCATATAAAAGAAAATAAAAAGCCGGCTAAAGCGATAGGAATTGGTATTGCAAAAAGAACAAACAAAAGTATAATTAAAATTTTGTTTTTCATAAGACTACCCCTTTAATATTTCTTCGTGTAAGTTATTTCAACACCAACTGTATCCAACATTCCTAATTTTGAATCTATAGTTGCTAAATCATTTGCCAACCACAAAAATCCTTCTTTTATTGAGCCTTGGTTAAACGGGTTTTTAAATTCTGTAAAATCAAAGTCATCTTTGACTTTAACCTTTGCTGTCCATTTTCCATCTGCTTCTCTACTTGCCTTTATATCAAGTTTCACATTATGTAAAGCAGCACCTATATCACCATTTCCAAGAGGAATTTCATATGTTACAGTTGGGATTGTAGGATTTGGATTATTTTTACTTTCTCCGTATTCCCAAATCTTACTTTTTATATAATCGTTTAACCCTTTATCGTTTTTTAATAGATTTGATGCATAGCTTCCTTCTTTCGCTACATACTTATTACCGCTTCCGCTTGCTGCTAATTTTAGCAAGTCGCTTGATAAGTCATATCCTGCTTTATCCAGCACAACTGCACCTGTTTTTCAAATAGAATCCACTACAAAGTTCAATGCTTTATAATCAAAACCTTTTTTGATAACAGTTTCATAGTATTCAGCAAGAGAGTCAGAAAATTTAGTAGCTTTTGATTTTGCTTTGTTTATTACTGAATGCCCCTCTTTTCTTGCTTCCTTTACCTTTCTTTCATCAATGCCGTCCCACAACGACATTTTTGCAAAAGCAGAATATAGCTTTTTCCACTGTTCGTCTGTGAATTCAAAATTGCTGTTACCGAAAAGTCTTTGTGCTTTCACAACTCCGTCTACAAATTTTCTGAAAATATCTGCACCCATTTTCGACAGCTGCCCTGACATGCCTAATATTTCAGCACACCGCCAACCGAATACTGCATTAGGGTCAGACAATACTCTGTCACATATTTGACATCGATTTTCCATTTTTCTACCTCCGTAAATAAAATTTTTGTTGATTTCAATTTACGGATATGCTAAAATACAAACAGGGTTAGGATTTGCTTTTGCATATCCGTGATTTAGTACATTAGAAAACTATTGCCGTAGTTTCCTAATGTACTTTTTCTTTTGTTTTAAAAACATTTGTTCGCCTTTTATTACATTGTAGCATACCATTTGACGAAAATCAAGACCAACCTTTGCCATTTTTTTTTGCATTTGGCTTTATATAGGCATTTATAGCATTTTTCTTTTCGTGTCTAATGGTAACTCTCTTGACTGGCGTAATCTTACTTGCGAACAAATTATTTTCTTAATCTATAGCTAAATGTTTTATTCTTATGGAACTAAATTAACAAACACTAATTCAGGTCGGTTAAAAATTCTTGGAAGTCTGGTGCTTTCCCTTGCTAATCCACGACTTACAATTAGCTTTTTTCCGTCAAAATCATAAATACCACCTGCTAATTTCGGAAACACTCCCTGATTTGGTGCATAGAAGCCATTCATTATAAACGGTATTCTGAATTGACCTCCGTGTGCGTGCCCGGATAAAACAGCATCAAAGCCATATTCAAAATACTTCTCTGCATACTCGGGGCGATGAGCAAGCAACAGCTTAAAGCAATTTTTTTCTGTTTCCCGTCCTGCTTTATCAAGCTGTTCCTCCCAACCGGGATATGTTTTATCATATGAATTTACCTCGGGGTCATCAATGCCGGAAACAGCAATTACATTATCCCCTACCTTTAATATATCGGTATCACCTCTGAGTATTACCACACCCATATCAGAAAGGTAACTAAACAATTCCTGCATTCTGTTACTCCACCACTCGTGATTACCGCTTACATAATAAGTTTTATACTTTTTTGCCAGCTTCTCAACTAAAACGCAGGCATTGGCATCAGCTAAAACATCATCGAAAATATCGCCACCTAACATTACTGCATCAGGTTGATATTTTTCTATTTTACCAAGGAGCTTACTTTGATTCTTTCCGTAATAGCAAGAATGTAAATCTGTCACCAACACCAACTTTATATCCTCGGTTATTTTTGAACTTTTTATAGTATATGTAACTGTTTTCAAACGCACATCAAATGCTGCTACCAATATGCAGACAATCAGTATTATGCAAAGTATAACTGCACACTTCTTTTTCATTTAAACACCTCGCTACACTAACTTGAGTTTATTATAACACGGAAACCCAGGAAAATCAAACCTCCGCTTACCAGTATATAGCTTTATTCACAAATCAAAAGGAAAATCATACCTGTAATAAGCTATCATACAAATTCCACCAAAATAAACGACAAAAAAGCATTGATTATTCACAATATATCTGTTAAAATATTCATGGGTGATTAATGTGAAAAAATTCGCAGGTTTCTCCGATAAAGTCGACAGAACACTCCTTGTCTGCAGTATTCTTGCGGCTCTTCTCGGAATATTTATAATATTCAGCGCGACCTACACACTTCCCTCTCACGCAAAATTCGTGACAGTACAGAGCCTGGCTTTTGTGCTTGGGGTAGTTGCTATGGTTGGTGTTATATTCTTCAATTACAAAAATTTTGAAAAGTTAAGATTTCTCGTTTTCGGTGTAGGTATATTACTTCTTGTCCTCGTACTTGTTGTTGGAAAGCTTACCCACGGCACCCAGGGATGGCTGGTTCTCGGGCCTATCACACTCCAGCCGTCAGAAGTTGCGAAGGTATGCTTTATCCTTACTTTTTCGTATCATGTCACAAAAAAATATGACAGCATCAACAAGCCAAAAACTTTACTTTCCCTGACTTTACATTTTCTGTGCTATGTTCTGCCGGTGCTTCTTCAGCCTGACTTCGGTACCGCAACGGTATTCGCAGTAATATTTGCATTTATACTCCTGTTTGCGGGAATACATAAAAAGTACGTCATCGGTGTGATTTCTGCGGCGGTGGTAACCTCCCCTATTGTATGGGCATTTCTCAAGGATTACCAACGCAACAGAATATTAATGCTTTTCTTTCCCGAGAAGGATCCCACAGGTAGCGGCTATCATGTTCTCCAGTCAAAGCTTGCTATCGGAAGTGGAATGTTCTCCGGACGCGGTTACCTTAAAGGGCCGCAGACCCAGTACGGCTATCTTCCCGAAAAGCAGACTGACTTTATATTTTCAGTCGTAGGTGAAGAATTTGGTCTTATAGGCACCATTATAATAACAGTTATTCTCTTTATAATTGTGTACCGTTGCTTTATGATTGCGAAAAGCTGTTCACACGACACTTTCGGTGAGTTAATTTGTATCGGTGTTGGCGCAATGATGTTTTTCCATGTGGTTGAAAATATCGGTATGTGCCTAGGACTTCTTCCTATAACGGGAATACCGCTTCCCTTTATAAGCTACGGCGGAAGTAATCTTGTAACTTGTTTTGTCGCTATAGGACTGGTGCAAAGTATAAAAATGCGACGACGTGCAACAAAATTCGATTTTGAAGTAGATGTTGAAAGTTAAGCAGACTGTGCCTGCATCCACATCGTTTACACACCATAGTAACACATCTTCCCACACGGTTCGATTTTATACAGTTTCATAAAAATGCAAGAGCAGTGTGCGTCATTTTCGAAGCACACTGCTCTTTCTTTTACATTCTTATTTTTCAGGCAATAGCTCCTCCACAAAGAAAAATGCATAGCCATTTTCTGTGAGAGTTTTACACATTCTCATAATCTTTTCCGGCTGGTCGGGATGGTAATTATAGTAATCGGGATATGAATACTGCTCATGAGTTGCCGCACCGATATACTCTTTACCTATGTATTTTGCCATTTCAGCATCCAGGTCTTCAGATGAACAAAGATTAAGGCAAAGTCCGTTAAAATAGCGCTTATAATAAAGGTCGAACTCCTCATCCTTTACGATTTCCAGATTAAACTTTGTCTTTTCCTCAATCACCTTTGGGAGATGGTTATAGCCGCAGAGCGAACTGTCAATAGCCTTGTCCGCAGTACCTCTTGAGAAAAGCATTGTCTCCGGCTTACGGTTATTGAGAAGTCTTGCCGCGTGTCCATAGGGAAGGCTTGCCGGGTCACCGTTATATTCTTTTCTGTCACCGTAGCTTGCGTTACACATTCTTACCCCGAGGTCACAAAGAGCACGACACCCATCCTTGCTGATAGATGTCCAATGAGGGTTGAAGGTTACAGAAAGAGTCTTCTCCCCTGCGAAACGAAGCACTGCATTCTTGAAATCGCTGTAGAGCTCCTTCATATCCTCATAGTCCATATTAATATGGGGATAATCCGGAAATTCCTGCTTTGCATGGAATGCAATCTTAATCCAGTCAGAGGCTTCCTCCCATTCATTTTTGTAAGCATCTGTCATTTCAGCAAGGGTAAATTCATCATTGCCATAAAAGTAATCAGTTCTATAGAACACATTAAGCATTACCTTAAGACCGTACTTATCATGAGCTTCCTTAAGCACTTTCATAAAGTGATTGTCAAACATTGACTTGGGACGTTCCCTTGTAAGGTCGCGGAAAATCCATATAACGTCATCAATGTAAAAATATGCCTTTCTTTCCACAATATTAACTCCTTTATCTTTTATTTTTTTGTTGAATATATATTGTCGGCGATATGCCAAGCTTTTTCTTGAACACCTTCGAAAAATACAACGGGTCACTGTATCCGCACAGTTCTGAAATCTGTGTTACAGAGGACATACTGTTATCTATCAATGCCAGCGCGTGTTGTATTCGCAAATGGTTAACATAATCATTAAACCCTACATTAGTTATCTTCTTAAAAAGGAACGAAACATATTTCTGTGAGTACGAAAATATTCCTGCAATCTGCTTGAGAGATATGTCTGCATCGGTATAATGCACATTAATATACTCAACTATGGTATTTGTCATATTCTCCGTATTTTTCGGAGAAAGAGTTTGATTTTCGCCGTCACTTATAAAAGATAACGTATACAGAAGCACACTTTCAGGAAGTATATTTGCATTTGTAGGATTAATTCTCCGTATAGATTCCAGCCAGAACTCCATTACATTGTCAAATTCATAAAATACCGGCTTTTGGTGATTTATTCCCAGGCGCTCAAAAATGGCCGGGATACACTCCCCTGTAAAGCTTATGTACATATATTCAAAATCATCGTCTGCTTCAATTCTGTAAAAACAACCCGGGAAAGCAAAGAACACACATCCCGCTGAAAGCTCAAACCTGCCGGAATCCACTTCCAGAACCCCATTGCCCTTTGTAACAAGGTGAATAAGATATACCGGACGGAAAAACGGTTGCTGCAGATTTTTAAAATCAGCCTCATAAACGAAATTGACAGTTTTAATATTTCCGCTGTAATCCTTATTGGGCATAAATTTACAAATGCTGCTGTTCATTGCTTCACCTCCTGAATATTTTCGTCAAGACTATTATGACGCATATTTTTTCAAAAATCAATGCTTTAAGGATTTTTTACATAAAAAAACGGAATTTTTCCATTTCATTTATACAAAACGGGTGGTATACTGTAGTTAGACCATTAAAATTATGGAGGTAATATTTATGGATAAGGTAAAACTTGGTGTTATAGGTCTTCGCAGAGGTTGGGGTGTTGTTTACGAAATTCTTAAAGAAAAAACCGTTCATCTTTCTGCAATTTGCGATAATGATACTGAAAGAGTCGACATCGTGTCAAAGGCTCTTGACGAAATGAATTATGAAGGCTACACAGCATATACAGATTTTGATGAAATGCTCAAGAGTGACATTGATGCAGTATTTATTGCAAACTATGCTACACAGCACGTTCCCTTTGTTATAAAGGCTCTTGAGGCAGGTAAGCACGTTCTCAGTGAAATTCCTTGCGCGAGCACTATTGACGAGGCTCGTCAGCTTAAAGCGGCAGTTAAAGCTCATCCTGAACTCAAGTATATGGTTGCTGAAAACTGTTGCTATTGGGGTTTCATCACAGCATGGAAGAAAATGTACGATGAAGGCAAGTTCGGAGAAACTATTTATGCTGAATCAGAGTACATACACAGCCGTGACTGGCGAGAGTTAAATGCAAGCCAGTATCCTAAGGATCACTGGAGAACAAGCCATCACGCAATCAGATATCTTACACATAACCTCGGACCTCTCCTTCACATAATGAATGACCGTTGTGTAAGTGTTACATGTATGGAAGCTGACGTTGAATACAATCCTTATGTTGACCGTAAGGACACAGGTGTTGCTCTGTTCAAGACAGAAAAGGGTGCTGTTATCAGAATTATGGTTTGCCTTTCAGGCTATGTAAAGAACGACCATAATTTCAGAATTATCGGCACAAGAGGTTCTATTGAAACAGATAATTATGAGCACTATGAAAATGCCCACTGCTTCGCAAGCTTCTCTGACATTCCTGGCAGCCGCGAGGATAAGATTGACATTCCCGTTACTGCAAGTTCGTTCGGCGACGGAGGTCTTCACGCAGGTGCAGACAGAAAAATGGTTATGGACTTCATTAATTGTGTTATTAACGATACCGTACCTCCGCTTGATGTTGACTATGCTATAAATATTTCCATCCCCGGAATCCTTGCACACGAGTCTGCGGCACAGGGCGGTATTCCCCTTGAGATTCCCGAAATTTGAGCTTACGATGATGTTATAATACACAAATCGCAAAAAAGCATAGAAAATACTAAATATAGTTGGTGCTAAAAGCATAAGCATTTCCATACGAAAAAGAAGTTTGACGATTGTCAAACTTCTTTTTCGTATTCTGCTTTTATTTGTTTAATAACATTTTCTTTTTTTACACCAGCAACTCGCATTTTATGTGCAAAACGAAGAATTTCTGAAAATTTTTCTCTCTCTTTCAACCCTAAGTCTATAAGGTCTTTTCCCGTTACATAATCACGTGACATATATTCATTGTATATATTAAGCCTCTCAAGAAGGAATTCCTCTGTGTTTTCCCCTGCTTCACGAGGAAGCTTACCGAGATTATCTGCCATTGCAAGGTGAATTAAGTCCATTGGTGCAACCGACTCGTCAAACAACCTGTTAGTTGCTTTAATCTTTGATTTTTGCGCATAAAGCATATTCGGCCTCATATGAAGCGCAGTCATATTAATAACATACTTTATAAGTTTTTTGTCAGCAGTTATTCTTTTGAGGAATTTTTCCACCAAAGGAATTCCCAATGTTTCGTGATTATAAGAATGTATTATCCCATCAATTTCTTCCGTACAGATTGTTTTCCCAAAATCATGACAAAGTGCCGCAAGCATAAATCCCATAGGCTCTGCAACATATTTTCGCCTTTTTGCAGCTTCATCAAGAACCATCATAGTATGGTTCCACGCATCTCCCTCTTTATGATGCTGTTTATTCTGCTCAACTCCACGAAGAGCTGCAACTTCACTAAACCATACATCAAGCGCCTCCATTTCTTTTAGCTTCTCAAAAAATTTTGAAGGCCTTTCTGACTTCAGGAGAGCTTTTTTCATCTCTTCAAAAATGCGTTCTGACGCAAGGGTGTCAAGCTTCATAGTCTTACAAAGCTCAACCGTTTCCTGTGCTATGGCAAAACCAAATCTGGATGCAAACTGCGCTCCGCGCAAAACACGCAAAGGATCCTCAATAAATGTATCGCTGTTTATATGTCGTATAATATGTTTTCCCAAGTCTCTCTTTCCGTCAAAATGGTCAATTATTTCTCCTGTAAGCACATTTTCCATAATTGCATTTATTGTAAAATCGCGCCGAACAGCAGCTTTCTCTGTACCTAAAAACGGGTCAATCTCCACCTTAAAATCGCGGTGGCCCCTACCGGTACATTCTTCTTTACGGGGCATAGCAATATCCATAGTATAACCCTTAAGATTGTATACACCAAAACTCTTCCCTGTTTCAATCCTTGTACCAAGATTATCAAGCACTGCTTCCAGTGCAGAAGGTGTCACACCGTGTACCTCGACATCAATATCCTTGCCGGGATTATCCATAAGCTTATCACGAACGTATCCGCCCACAAAGTAGCAGATTCCGCCAAGCTCCGATACCTGTTTTGCTAATTTCCTGGCAATATTAAGTTCTCTGGCTGATTCCACAATATCACCCTCTTTTCAAACAACGAACGGAATTTACCTACAAAGTAAGTTAGCACATTTAGCTCGCCATCAGGCGAATTTAGCTGAATTCAACAAAGTTGAATTCATTATAAAATCAGTGCTCATTTCGTTCAATGTGCCACCCCTTGTAAGGAACGGGCTTGCTCGTTCCACTTTTTTGGCAGGAGCAAGCCCCTGCCCTACATTGTTCGAATTGATTGAACGATTTAGATACCACATCTTTTTAATAAATTGACAACTCCGTTGTCATGAATTGGCGTTCCGCCATGATTTCTCGCTTCGCTCCATGAATTGAATTGACTTTATAATGAACGAAGTGCAATTTATGAGCCACCAGCTCAATTCATGAAATCTCTGATTTCAATTCAAGCCGAAGGCAATTCATTGAGTTTGCCTTGCAAACTCATTATAGAATCAGTAAACGATTTAGATGTCGCAAAATCATTTTACCAGGAGTAAAAATGCTTGCTTGCAAGGGCATTTTTGCGACGCCGTCAATTGACACAGTGCTCGAAAGAGCACGAAAGAGTGTTAGCTCTTGAGAATTTTATGAAATAAAATTCTGTATGTGTCAATTATACCATAAAAACCTTTTTATGGCAACAAAAAGACGGAACGCAATTTGCGTTCCGTCTTTTTAAACCCTAAAGGTTTTAATTATTTGTTAAGGTATCTCTGAAGAATTGTTGCCATTTCAGCTCTTGTAATGCTGTTTGCAGGTCTTACTGTGTTATCATCATAACCAGTGATAAGATTCTGCTCTACTGCCCAGTTAAGTGCAGAGATTGCATATTCTGAAACTGCATCTGCATCTGCAAATCCAAGGTTCTCACTGAGAACTGTGATTGCAAGACCCTTATAGATAGCATGTCTGTAGATGATTGCTGCAGCCTGCTCTCTTGTGATGTTTGCATCAGGAGCAAATGCGTCTGCGCTAACACCCTTAACGATGTCGTTCTGATATGCCCACAATACTGCATCTGCATAATAAGCATCTGCATCTACGTCTGCGAAAGGCATCTTACCACTCATCATGGGAGAACCTTCTGCACGGTAGAGAACTGTTACAAGCATAGCTCTTGTAAGAGTTGCATTAGGAGCAAAGTTACCACTGCCAATACCGTTCATAAGACCGCTTTCAACAACATAATCTACACTGCCGCTGAACCAGTCTGCTTCTGTAACGTCAGTAAATGCTGAATCTTCAGGATCAACTGCAGGAGCTTCGGGGTCTACAACGGGAGCTTCAGGATCAACTACAGGAGCCTCGGGATCCACAACGGGAGTTTCGGGATCTACAACGGGAGTTTCTGTTTCTCCGCTAGTACCACCAGTAAGTGTAGTAACCTTGGAGATAGAACCGCCGCCGCCACCGCCAGAGGATGACTTCTTAGCGATTACATCTTTAGTCTTAGCTTCACTGTCACCAGCTTCATTTGTAGCTACTGCAGTGATTGTGTACTTCTGATCTTTTTCAAGGCCTTCGAATGTGTAGATGTATCTACCCTTTTCGTCAGCTTCTTCAATTTCTACAGTATCAGTTACCTCGCCTTCAAAAGGAGCGATAGTAAGAGTTACCTTTTCAATTGCTGCACCACCGTCATTCTTAACAGTAACTGTAGCCTTGATTGTTTCGTTTGTTGCTGTTGTAGCAATCTTAAGTTCACTGGGAACTACAGGAATTACAGTATATACAGCTGTTACTGTTGTAGCCTCTGTAATATCTGTGTCTACATCCCATGCACCTGTGTAGCCTTCCTTCTCGGGTACTGCCGGGAAGTCTGCTACTGCAAGTGTCTGACCTACTTCAAGAGTAACTGTTTCATATTCTTCTTCGTCAACTACGAATACTACATCGTATGTTCCTACAGTTTCATTAACTGTGATTACACATTCTGCTGTGAATTCACCGTCAACTGTTGTTACTGTGATTGTTGCTTCACCTGCTGCTACTGCTGTTACTACACCATCTTCTACTGTTGCTACAGCTTCATCAGATGATTCCCATGTAACTGCCTTGTTTGTTGCATCTTCAGGTGCTACTGTTGCTGTAAGTGTTACTGTTCCATTAATATCAAGTGTAGCTTCTGTCCGATCAAGTTCTACACCTGTTACTGCTACAGGCTCTGCTACAGCATCATTAACAGTGATTACACATTCTGCTGTGAATTCACCGTCAACTGTTGTTACTGTGATTGTTG
>CAYLPQ010000030.1:20283-28891 GCA_964385605.1 uncultured Oscillospiraceae bacterium
TGCTACTGTTGCTGTAAGTGTTACTGTTCCATTAATATCAAGTGTAGCTTCTGTCTGATCAAGTTCTACACCTGTTACTGCTACGTCTGAAGAAGGTTCTGATGCTGTAACTGTACCTGCTGTAACAGTTGTTGCGAATACATCAGCACTATTCTTTATTTCACCTGCTGCTGTAATTGTTGTTGTTCCTTCTTTGAGAACCTCAAACTGAATTGTAAATAAGGTCTCATCTGCAAACTGCTTTGATTCTGTTAATCCAAGAATAACTTCAACATAGTCAGTATCCCAAATCGGGAATGAACATAATGCGTTAATTGCATCATTGTCTGCAAAGCCTACAAATTTAAGAATTGTTTCATCATATTCAAATTCCCAAATTCCTATTGAATTAACTGCACTTGATGTAGTCAACTTTACAGGAACTGAAATAGTTTCGCCAACTTCTGCATCTTCAATGCTTCCAATTGTATAAGTTGCTGTACCTGCTGCTACTACTGCTTCTGCTGCTGTTACAGTACCTGGTGTAACAGTTATTGCGAATACATCAGCACTATTCTTTATTTCACCTGCTGCTGTAATTGTTGTTGTTCCTTCTTTGAGAACCTCAAACTGAATTGTAAATAAGGTCTCATCTGCAAACTGCTTTGATTCTGTTAATCCAAGAATAACTTCAACATAGTCAGTATCCCAAATCGGGAATGAACATAATGCGTTAATTGCATCATTGTCTGCAAAGCCTACAAATTTAAGAATTGTTTCATCATATTCAAATTCCCAAATTCCTATTGAATTAACTGCACTTGATGTAGTCAACTTTACAGGAACTGAAATAGTTTCGCCAACTTCTGCATCTTCAATGCTTCCAATTGTATAAGTTGCTGTACCTGCTGCCATAACACCGACAGAAGAAAAAGACAGCATACAAATCATCATTGTCACAAGCAATGAAAGGCATTTTTTCATTTTTTTCATTTTTTTCATCCTCTCTTATTCCGTATTACTCCCAAGATATAGGATATCTAGTAGGTCTCATTGTATAACCAAAGAGATATGTTGCATCATCAATGGTTATTACGCCATCTCTGTTAAAGTCTACATGACCTGCATAAGAATCAATAGGATATCTAGTAGGTCTCATTGTATAACCAAAGAGATATGTTGCATCGTCGATAGTTACTACACCATCACCATTAATGTCACCAAGAACTGCATCTACAGCCGCTTCACTAACTGTAACTGCTACTGTAGCTGTAACACCTTCTGCAGCTTTAACTGTGATGTTAGCTGTACCAGCCTTAACACCTGTAACAACACCTGTTGCTGCGTCTACAGTTGCAACATCTGTCGCATCAGAAGACCACTCAAGTGTGTATTCTGCGTCAGCATCAACAACTGTTGCTGTAAGAGTAATTGTCTTGTCTACTTCAACAGTGGGTGCAACCTGGTCAATTGTTACAGTCTTAACTGTAGGTGTTGCGGGTGTCTCTGTTGAAAGAGTACCTATGAATGTAGCCTCTCCAAGATCGCCACCGCCGATGTAAACCTTGTATGTACCTCCGTACTTAAGATCCATAGGAGCAAAAGTATCAAATACAAGCTCGCCATCTGCTGCACCAACCTGATCGATATAACGGATTGTATCCTCGTCAAGATCGAATGTTTCATTGTCGTCAGTTGACTCAATTACAACCATACCGAACTGTGTGCCGTCTTCAACTGTACCTGCAAGTGCATACTCGATATCGTACAGTCCTTTAGCATTTTTAGGGTAAACCTCTGCTGCACTTACTACAAGTGTGCCTGCAAGTGCAATCATCATAACGATGATTACTGCTGAAAAAAGTTTTTTCATGTTTTTGCCATCTCCTTTTTTAATAAAAATTTATTTAATTAAATTAAACTCTTCATTATCCGGCTATTATGCATAGCCAACTCCACATATATAATAGGAAGTTTTTCGAATTTTCCGCTTTCATATCGGCTTCCCCTTGAGGGGAGACTCCGCACAAGCGGTGGTGAGGTGTATTTGTCATAGCCACCTCATCCGTCCCGTTCCGAGACACCTTCTCCCCGAGGAGAAGGCTTTCTGTTATCAGAATATTCCGTTAAAGAGGTATGTAACAAGAATTCCCTCAAGAACATCTGTTTCTGCCTGTCTGTCTTCAATCCATGGATTATCCGCCGGAGTAATTATAACAAGCTGATTAGGCTGATTCCATTTAACATCATATCCAAGCTCTTCAGAAATAAATCTGATAGGAACCATTGTTCTGTTTTCAACAACTTCAACGGGAGCATCATAAGCAACAACTTCACCGTTTACTTCGATGTCTGCTGAATTAAAGGTAATCTTGATTTCTTTATCACCTTTTACAACGTAGCAGTAATTCCAACCCTCTTCCCATTTAACCTCTGCACCCAGAGTTTCACTTACGAAACGAAGAGGTACCAGAGTTCTGTCGTTCTTTAAATAAGGAACAACCTTTGAGTTATCGGGGTCGATTGCGGCTGTTTTACCAAAGATGTATGCTGTGCTTGCATCGATTTTAAGAGCAATTACATCCTGCTTGCGAGCATCACGAGCAGCTTCTCTCACTTCGTCAATTTCAATATCTGATGCTTGAGAACCAACTGTTTTTACTGATCCTGCTTCAACAGCAGTTGCGAATTCATTAGCATTATCCTTAATAATTAGCATCGCTGAAATATTTGTTTCACCTTCGTTTACAACTCGGAACTGCAAGTCGCATAACAACTCATTATCCCCTTCAAAAGTCATACTCTCTTCAAGTCCGATTAGCACCATCATTGGGCTCTCTGACCATGTTTTAAACAAAGCTTTTTCATCAATTGCTTCGTTATTAGAGAATCCAACGAACTCTAAAACTGTAATATCATATTCAAATAGATCTAATGCAATAGAATCCGCTTCAGCAGATGTTTCCAAATATACCGGCACGGAGATAATCTCTCCTACTTTTGCGTCAACAACTTTCCCAATTGTACACACCGCTCTAGCACTGTTCTCCGCAAAGGCAGTCATACCGAGCGCAAGCGCGATAACGACAACAATTGAAATAATTTGCCAAACTTTTTTCATTTTCATTTCACCTCACTTTAGAAGCATATTGTCTGTCATCATAGATGTCAATTCTCTGTAAGAAGGCAGACTTCTGCTCATTTTCAAAATCATTATAGCACGGAGCATCAGTTTTTGCAAGCATTATTACAAATTTTTTACGACTTTTTTTAAGTTTTTTTCAATTTACCTTCAAATTTCAATACAACCAAAAAGCGGTATTTTTATCAAGCACTTTCACTTTACACCAGTTGTTTTAGTATCATTTTCAGTAGATTTTTTAACATTTTTGCAACAAATGGCTTTTCAAAGCGGTTTATTACCACCAAAAAACTTATCTTTATATTGCAATACTCATATTTTTATCACTTTTTAAAGTTCTTTAACTTTACACGCAACCAAAAAAGAGATTACAGCAAAATGATTATTTACGAAGTCCATTTCCTTGGGGCAGTCCTATTTTCGCACAAAAAACTTTGTTTTTATGCAAAAAGACCTAAAAAAGTCTGTCCAACAAGCCCCGAAATGGTCCACATAAACATTCATTCATTTTGCTGCAACCTCTTTACACTATTTTACTTTCTCATTTCGTCAAGAAGTGCTTTGCCGCCCTCGACGATTCTTTCTGCCACACCTGCTTTAAAAGGTGAAGTACGGGCTTCATAGCCACCCTCATCAAATGCAGACTGAACGGGGAAATATCCCTCATCTCCGTTTGTAAGTGCGCAGGGGAGAATCATTTTCCACCCCTCTGCTTCTTTAATCTTAACACCGATTTCTGTGAAAGGCTCACCCGGGATTCCGAGAAGTGCTACATTACCAATCTTAAGACCTGTAAGGTTAAGCATAAAGTTTTCAGGGCCGTTTTCAAGTCTGCACATACGCAGAGCCTCTGCAACAACGGTTGTAAGCTCCATTGCAGTATACGGAATTTCATCATCCTTGCCTGCGTCATGAAGCTCCTTATACTTATGCGCACGTGGAAGGTCTTCTTTTGCGGGAACATTGGCGGGAATGGGAACAATTTTTTCTACAATATCAATATCGTTGACGTTTATATACTCAACTTTATCATACACCTGCAGAACAGTACCTGCAAGAGCACGTCCCACAAAACGCGCCATGCCGGGGCTTTTCATTTCGTTATCAAAGCTGATTTCCGTATCGTTCATATCACCGCCCTCGGGAAATACATGTGTGCTGCCCACATCACCCTGTGCACCTGCAAAGAACATACATTTTGTTCCGTCAAGCGCTTTTTCAACAGTTCTGCGCATCCAACCGGGCCAGTCTGATGAGAATAATTCACCGTTAATAGTATCTGCGTGAACTCCATAGTTTACGAGGACAATACTCTCCCCACCCACGCGGTCAAAACGGAGAACATTCACTCTCTGATCAAGCTCACCGATGGGATGGTCTATGTTGGAGTCACCTACAGGAGGACAGGTCATTGTAGAACCGTCCTTCATTTTGTAACGACGAATATACGCAACTCTTTCGGGAGCATATCCGACAATAAATCCCATTTTAGCCTCTTTAAGGTCAGCAAACGCCATAACGGTTGCGTCAACAATTCTGTTTGTTACGAACTCTGCATATTTTGCAATTACCTCTTCATCCGCTTCAAATGCAGTTGTAGGAACAAGAAGAGCTCCTGTATGAGTATGAGTTGCCGCAAGGAAAATATTCTCTCCGGGAATATCCGTTTTCTCCTTAATACCCTTTTTTACTTCTTCAAGAACACTCTTATCGAAGCCGCACACGTCAACACTAATAAGCGCGATATTCTTACCGTTACAGGAAAGAACCATAACCTCGCTCATCAAGTCGTCAAGAAATCCCTTGCCGTATCTGGGAATATAATATCCTGATACACCTGCGCCAAGCGGCGGATTAATATTTACCTCTGCATATCCTACTTTGAAATTACTCATATCAATTCTCCTTTTTCTACTACTATTTTTCCTTCAAGCATCACCTTCTGCACGTTAAATCTGTCATCAACAAACACAAGGTCTGCATTTTTATCAATATCAATCGAGCCGAACTCGTCATCCATACCAATTGCCTTTGAAGGATTGGTAGATGCCATCAGAAATGCCTGTGCAATACCGCAGTTTGTGCTATGCATAATATTGCGACAAGCCTGATCCATAGTCATTTTACTGCCTGCAATTCCGCCATGTGGGTCGAAGTTAAGGTCTGTAATGTGCTTAAGATTTTCCGGGGGGATGTTATTATGTATTGTACTGTCAGTAATAAGAACAATCTTTTCAACACCCTTTGTATGAATAAGAAGCTGCTGCATCTCGGGATGAACGTGTATTCCGCAGGAATCACTGATTAATTCTGCGTACATATCTGCTTCCTTCATACAATATTCGTCAACACCATAATTGCGGACACCGGCTTTGAAAATTTCTTTCTGCGGTGTAGCATCCATTGCGTGGGTAAGTATTGTAGGCTTATACTTACTGCCATATCTGCGTATATGCATTGGCCAGGCTTCAGTATGACCAATGGCTATTTTAACATCGGGATTAACTTTTCTTGCATATTCGAAAAAGGGTTTAAGGTCATCACGTTCGGGATCAACTGTCCAGACCTTGACATCTGTACCGCCCTCATCCACGAAAGCCTTATAATCTTTCTCCTCTACACCGCCGTGCCAGGGATTTGTAGCAGAATGTGAACCGTGGTTAGGATTAGTATATGGTCCCTCCATATAAATACCCTTAATTACACGGGTTTTCTTCATTCCCTCTTTAATGCTGCGGATAGCTTCAACAAGCTTCTCTGTATTCATATGGTAATCAGGTGTACCAAGCAGGGATGTTGTACCCCTTTTAAGGAAATGCTCTGCCGCTTCCACCGGATGGAAACAGGTAGACTTACCGTCACCGCCGTGAACGTGAATATCCACAAATCCGGGGCCGACGTATGCTCCACCGGCATCGATAATTTCAGCATTTTCGGGAATTTCAACCAATCTTTCTTCCCCATATTCTTTTATTTTGCCGTTTTCAATTATAATTACACCGTCCCAGAGGATGCCTCTTTCAAGGACTACTTGTGCATTTTTTATCACTTTCAGCATACGATTTCACCCTCCAGCATAACTTTCTGCACGTTAAACTTATCATCAACAAATACAAGGTCTGCATTCTTTCCTGTATCAATTGATCCGATTTTATCATACATTTTAATAGCCTTTGCCGGATTGGTAGAGGCCATCAGAAATGCCTGTGCGATACCACAATTTGTGCTTTTCATAACATTTCGGCAAGCCTGATCCATAGTCATTTTACTGCCGGAGATTCCTCCCTGTTCATCAAAATTAAGGTCTGTAACGTGTGCAAATTCGGGAGGAACAGGGTCATCGTGCACTGTGCTGTCTGTAATAAGAATAACTTTATTCACACCCTTTGCATGAATAAGAAGCTGTTGCATTTCGGGATGAACGTGTATTCCGCAGGAATCGCTTATCATTTCCGCATACATATCGGGTTCTTTGAAACAATATTCGTCAGGACCGTATGCACGAGTGCCGCCATACACAGGTTTTCTTCCGGTGGCATTCATACAATGAGTCATAATACCGGGTATGTAATTTGCTCCAAGAGCCCTTATCTGATCGGGAGTTGCCTCACTATGCCCAAGAGCAAAAATAACATCGGGATTAACCTTTCTTGCATATTCAAGGAAAGGAACAAGATTCGGAAGCTCGGGAGCGATTGCCCATACCTTTACAAGCTGTCCCGCTTCGTCAACGAACTGTTTATAATCCTCCTCATGTACACCGTGACGCCAAGGATTGTTAAATGCGTTTGCACCGTAGTCGGGATTCATATACGGTCCTTCACTATATATACCCTTGATTACACGGGTTTTCTTCATCCCTTCCTTAATAGTGCGCATAGCTTTAACCAACTCTACTGTGTTGTAGTCATAGCCCGGTGTAGCAAGAATTGTTGTCTCGCCATGGCGGAGGAAAAAGTTTGCCGCCCGGACAGGCTCAAAACTTGTAGAATATCCTCCACCCGCGTGGACGTGTATATCCACAAATCCGGGGCCTACGTATGCTCCGGCAGCATCAATAATTTCAGCATCGCCGGGAATTTCTATATCACGGTAGCTACCAATTTTTTTAATTTTTTCGTTTTCAACAATAATTACTCCGTCCCAGAGGATGCCTCTTTCAAGGACTATCTGGGCATTTTTTACAGCAATTGTTTTTGTCATAAAAGCACTTCCTTTCCGTCATCTTTCATTATACTTCAACTGCAGATTAAATCAAGCCAAAACGTAAAGTTTTTAAGTCATTTTCTGTTCTGTTACTAATTTAACACAACCTACAACGTAATTCAAGAGACAGTTTCTAATTTTTAAGTCATTTTGTACAAAAAAAGCATGCCACATCACCCATAGCTGCGCACATACAAAGTGCAAACATAATTTCACGCGTATTAATTTATGCAAATTCCTATACGGCAAAAAAAGCTTTACCTTAAGAAGGCAAAGCTTTTATGTTTCTTTTTCAAATATAGTTTTTAAATTAGAACGATAGGTTTTTCTTGTAATATGCGTACACAACTCCTCTACCGAAGACAAAAATGCGATAATGCATAAAATCACACAGAAAATTGTTAAATACGGAGTGTTATACAAGTACGGAGTACAGAAAACTGAAAATCCGGTTAATTTATTGAGATATGTATGAAGAGACGCAAAACAGTGATATTTTACAAGGGCGGTTATATATGCCGCAAGCCTTATCGCTACTATAACACTAACCGCTATCCACACAGGACGTATAACTTTTTCCAGAAGCCTGGTAAAAATTTTCAAAACCATAACAGCATAAAACAAAAGATCCGCCACACTGTCAAGCTTCGTACCGAACTCACTTACAGAATTAGTTTTCCTGGCTATAAATCCGTCAAGTACGTCTGTTATGCCCGCTAATGTGTATATTATAAAAAACGTTTTTTCAAAAGGTTCTGTAAAAAGCAAGTATATGGTACCCACAATACGCAGAGCTGTTATGAAGTTAGGTAAACTTTTCAATTTAGACATCAAATCAAACCCTTCTTCCATAATACAAGTCATTCTACCATATTTTTCGAGAAATTTCAAGTAATAATTAATATGTTTAATGTTTTTCTAATGTTTTTTACAGATTAAGCCAAATTTTAAGTTTTTATTCTACAAAGTATAATTCTCTATTTTTTCAGCTCAAAGTCCCTGCGAGATGAAAGCGAGCTTTCAGGGACTCAATCACTTGTGATTGCACTGCTTGACGACCGTTGCACTTCGTTCACGATGCCCGTCTGTGGAACAACTTCGCTAAAAACAATTATTAAACGTTTTCTTTACACTCGTTGCTCCCTCGGAGTTCGAGTTTCTAAAGACCTCACAAAAATAAAAAAGCAGAGAAAACAAAGAAAATTACTCAAAGTACAACTGATCCCGAAAGCGGACTTTTCGTAAAGGGCGAACATCAAAGACAGTTTGCATATGAGGCTC
>CAYLPQ010000031.1:0-27956 GCA_964385605.1 uncultured Oscillospiraceae bacterium
TGTTTTTCCTAAACTGTCAAGGGTGACGATTTTCATAGCTCAATTTACACTATCATTACTATTTTATAATATTTACTTATTATATAAAATAGGATATTTACACCTGTTATTGGTGAATTTACACCTTTATTTACGTTAATCTTGACTTTAATAAAGAAAATGTTATAATTTGATTGTGTAGTATTTTTTACATTAATTGTATACAGGGGGATAAAAAATGAAAAAGAAACTTTTTGTGGGTCTATTAACAGCACTTGTTCTGATTATCAGTATTATATCTGTAAATGCATCAACCGGGCAGCAATACAACACAGATGTAAATTGGCTCAACGAAAATGGTGAGTTAAAAGCCACAGCAACTTTCGATTACAAAAAATTTGATAATTCGGACATAGATATGTTTTTATTGGAGTTGTATAAAGATGGCAATCCGGAAACAACCATCTTTTATTCTACCGCATGGGGAAGCGATGATTTCCCAACCGAAGGCATTGAACAAGCCATTGATATGAATGAAACTATTGAAGCCTTCGGTGATGGAACATATACATTCAGAATAGGTGTATGCAGTGATACATTTAACGATTTCAGTCAACATTGGGATACAGAACAATTAAATGTTCTTGCATGGAGCAGTTTTAGTCCGGAATTTATCTATGTAAGCCCTGAAGAACAATTAGAAACACCCATTATTATAACTTTTGCCAACGGAACATTTGATTACTATATTGCTGGTTCTTCTTATGTAGGTAATATATTTTTTCAATTGGAATTAAAAGCCGGGGACGAAAGTCAAAGTAAAATGCATACATTAAACTGCGATTCCATTTATTCTGAATTTGACAAAGAAGAATGGTGCAGCGAATTGATAGACAGCTACAATGATAGTGTAGCCGCCGGCTATGATACAGAGCTGATTTTATCTATATACACTACATCCAACGATGTAACCAAAGCACGATCATCCCAGGTTGCAACAATGAACTATGTAAAAGAAACAGGAGACGACTATATAAAACCACAAATACCGGTTGAGTACAGCGGACCGTTAGCTTTTGAAATATATGATGGTGAGGCGCGTGTAGTATCATGTGACGAGTCAGCCAGCGGCACTATAGAAATACCAAAGTATTTCAAAAATTATCCGGTAACAAGAATTAACTATTATGCATTTAGTCGTTGCAAGGATATTACCTCTGTAATAATACCCGACACTGTAGAATATATTGGACGTAACGCATTTGCCTGGTGCACAGGACTCAAAAGCATCGTAATTCCTGATAGTGTGACATCTATGGGAGTCGGATGCTTCTGGCATTGTGAAAATCTCGTAGTTCTGAAATTACCCAATCATATAAAAAAAATACCCGCATGGACTTGTGAAGGTTGCTATTCACTTGCCGAGATAACTATTCCCGATACTGTAACAGCCATTGGAGAAAGCGCATTTAAGTATTGTAAAACATTGACAAAGCTTACTATACCGTCAAGTGTAACATTTCTTGAAAACGGTTGTTTTTGTCACTGCGAAAGCTTAAAAGAGGTGAAAATTTCCCAAGGTACAACCATAATTGACAAGGCTATTTTTGCCCAATGCTTCGATTTGACAGATATAACCATTCCACGTACTGTTGAATGTATCGGTCGCTATGCTTTTGATGACACTGCCTTGCAGGATGTATATTATACTGGCACTGAAGAAGAATGGAAGCTCCTGACTAAATACATATATTTACCCAATGCCCCTCTTGTAGATGCAACCATGCATTACAAAATGGAAAAGCTCGGACAAAAAGTGCTTGTAGTTCCAACAGTCGCCAAAACAGAAACCGATGAAATATATACCTTCACAGTTACTACTCCAGAAAAACTTGAAAATGCTGTGTTATATATTGCGTTATATGACGAAAACGGAAAATTAATCGGAATTAAAGCAGCTGATTTCGACTCTACTACTAAAACTGTAGAAATTGACAAGGACAAAAATACTGTGTCTTCAAAAATATTCCTGTGGGATAATAAACAAGACCCTGCAGCCACAGCCCCGACAATTGATTTATAATAGCTAACCCAAAAGAGTCAGACAATTGACAGAAACCTTTTGTAATATTGTTGTTAATTGTCTGACTTAAATTTTATCTGTTTTTTCAAAAGAAAAGTTTGATTTTAGACGGTAGCGGTGCAGAAGATGCCCACATCAGCCCGAATCGTTTGCGGTACAATGCGGACGTCTCACCCTGCAATATGTCAGTTTTTTGTGTACTTCTTTTGTTGACAAAGGGCTTTCTGCTAACTTATAATGTAACAAGGTGATAACTATGCACAAACCGAAAATCTATGAAAACAACATACCCGTTTTCACCCGTGAGGATTTTTTTCGCGAGAATGAGAGTGTGTATATTCAGCTTTCTGACGAATTTAAGGAATACGTGGGAATACTGCACAAGCACGAATTTATCGAAATAGTATATATTATTTCTGGCAGAGCTACACACATAATCGACGAAAAAAGCTATCAGGTAAAAAAGGGTGATATTTCCGTCATCAACCGCAAAGAAGAGCATTGCTTCTTCGCAGATGAGGACTATGAAGAAAAGTTTATCGCATATGACCTTATGTTTACACCCGACTTCCTTAACAATGAAATTCTTTCAGGCGAGGATTTTTCTATTCTTTCAAATTCGTTTCTTTTCTACTCCCTCTTCCCCGATGAAAACGGCTATATCCGCCGCCTTAACCTTATCGAAAACTGCAATTTTGAATTTGGAAGTGTTTTTGACAAAATTTATTACGAATACAAAAACCGCCACACAGGCTACATAAACCTTATCCGGGTGTATACGGCAGAGCTTATTATAAAGCTTTTTCGCAAAATTGAAAGCTGTCAGCAAAATCTGTTAACAGCATCCCAGAAAGATATTGTAAGCAGTGTTATCGACTATATAAAGACCAATTACAACATCAGCATCCGAATGGAGGACATCTCCTCAAAGCTGTTCTTTAACAAGAACTATATCGGTAAGCTTTTCAAGCAGGAAACGGGAATGCCCGTATCTGATTTTGTTCGTGAAATCCGTATAAACGAGGCTTGCCGGCAGCTTAAAGAAACAGACAAAATTATAACCGATATTGCACCCTCCTGCGGATATAACGATATGAAGTCCTTTTATGCGGCATTTAAAAAGAGTATAGGTATGACACCAAAAGATTACCGTGAGAAGCACAAGTGATTAACTACTTGTGCTTTTTTACTTGACATTTTTCTATATTTGCTGTAAAATTGAGAACAGTTCTCAATTTGGGAGGCGTTTTGCATGAAAAACGACTATAATACAAAACAAAAATCAGCAATGCTTGATTTTTTGAAAAAGAACAGCGCATGCCATATAACTGCGGCAGATATAGTAAATGCACTCCGCGAAAACGGCACGAAAATCGGTACGGCTACCGTATACCGTCATCTTGACAGGCTTGTTACAGACGGCTTTGTAAAAAAGTATATCACTGACAGCGGCGCCTGCTACCAGTACAGCGGGGAGTGTCACGGAAATCATTTTCACCTTAAATGCACCGGTTGCGGAACACTTTTTCATGTAGATTGTGACTTTCTTGAAAGTCTTGCTCCCCACATTCTTGAGCATCATAAATTCACGGTAGACAATACCCGTACAGTTATGTACGGCACTTGTGAAAAATGCAGTCAGTGAGGTTTAACATATGAATATACTTACAGTAAAAGACCTTGCCGTGTCATATGGCAGTAAAACGGTTGTGAAAAATATAAATTTCACTGTCTGCGAAGAGGATTTTCTTGTTATCTTCGGTGTGAATGGCAGTGGAAAAAGTTCACTTCTTAAAGCTCTTCTCTCTCTAAAGTCACCTTCGGAGGGTGAGATTATTTTTGGCGGCGGTCTCCGCAGAGACCAAATAGGGTATCTTCCGCAAATTACCCCCGAACAGAAGGATTTTCCCGCATCAGCATGGGAGGTCGTTCTTTCGGGTTGTCTTAATAAAATGGGACTCCGGCCGTTTTACGGAAAAAAAGAGAAGGCTCTTGCTAAAAAAAATATGGAGCTTCTTAATATATATGACCTTAAGGGAGAGTGTTTCCGTACCCTTTCCGGCGGTCAGAAACAGCGCATACTCCTTGCCAGGGCGCTTTGCTCTGCGGGAAAAATGTTGCTTCTTGATGAGCCTGTGGCAGGACTTGACCCATTGGCGGCAAAGGATTTTTACGATGCAATTGAGCACATAAACAAAAGCGGTGTATGTATAATTATGGTTTCACACGATACTGCGGCATCCCTGCCCCTTGCAAAGCACGTTCTTGATATCGGCAATCACACCGCTCTGTTTTTCGGCACGCGCGAAGAATATATAAGTTTTAAAGGTTGAGAGGATTTACCTGTATGGACATAATTATTACTCTGTTTTCATATACGTTTCTGACAAGAGCTCTCATTGTAGGTCTTCTTGTAAGCTTATGCGCTTCTGTCCTTGGAGTAAGCCTGGTGCTTAAGCGCTACAGTATGATAGGCGACGGGCTCAGCCATGTTTCCTTCGGAGCCCTTGCAGTTGCGGCGGCACTCAATATGGCTCCCCTCGCGGTCTCTGTGCCGGTTGTAATTCTGGCTGCATTTCTTATGCTCCGTCTTTCAGAAAAAAGCACTATCGGCGGTGACAGTGCCATTGCGATTTTTTCATCTGCAGCACTTGCAACGGGGATTATCGTCACAAGCCTTCCCACAGGAATCAACATCGATATACGCAACTATATGTTTGGCAGTATTCTTGCCATGAGTGAAAGCGATGTTTATATAAGTGTAGTCTTATCGGTTGTTGTAATTGTAATGTACATTCTTTTTTACAACAGAATTTTTGCAATAACCTTTGATGAAAACTTCAGCCGAGCAACAGGTGTCAGAGTAAATCTTTACAATATGACACTTGCCGCACTTACTGCCATAACAATCGTTCTGGGGATGCGGATAATGGGTGCTCTTCTTATTTCCAGCCTTGTTATTTTCCCGGCACTCAGCGCGATGCAGATATGCAGATATTTTAAACGTGTCATTATCCTGAACGCAGTAATCAGTGTAACGTGTTTTATTGCAGGCCTTACAGCATCTTATTTGCTGGAAATACCGGTGGGTGCCAGTGTTGTGGCAGTGAATTTTGCTGTTTTTATCGTTTGCTGGCTTATTTCGGCAGTAAAAAGAGGAAATAAATGAAATTTTATGAATTAAAGGTTAATTTTTTACTAAAATCACTTGTAAAATCCGCCGTCATGTTGTATAATAGTCGGGTATTATGAATGAAAGGAAGTATCCCCCAGATGGAATCCCATAAGTGGAAAAGTTTTTTTGACTACTACAAATGGCATCTGTTCTTTCTCTTGTTGGTGATAGTTTGTGTTGTTTTTGTCCTGACAAGTCTGACAACTTCGTATGAGGCTGACCTTTGTTTCGGTTATATCGGCTTGCAAACAGGATATATGGACACACAAAAATTTAATGATAATAAAAGCGACATTGAAAAGCTTCTGAAGGATGCTACCGGCGATGGAGACAGATATGCCGAGATTTTTATATACAACGCAAACAAGAAAAAAGAGGCTGTTCAATTTCTCGAAGATATGATTGAGACAGAATCTTATCATATTTTTATCGCTCCGAAAGATACATTCCTCACTCATGAGAATAAATCTCATTTTGCAACACTTCTGGACCCCAAGGCAAATGTTGAAACCCTCACAGATTCAAACGGACGAATATATGCGGTATCTCTTGAGGGGAATACCTATATAGAAATGCTTGGTTTGCGTGATTCAACAGGTCTTTATATTGCAGCAGCAGATTTTGAAGATGATGAGCTCACTGATTATGAGAAAAACGGAATTAATATAACAAATTTTATTGTAGAAAGCAGAAAAAATTATAATAATTAAGAAAGGATGATTTTAATGTTAACAGCTTATGCAGCAGAAGGAGCATCAACTACCTCAAATATGCCGGGAGGTGGATTATTCTCAATCATTTACATCGTGGCAATGATTGCGATTTTCTATTTTCTTCTTATCCGTCCCCAGAAAAAACGTCAGCGTCAGATGCAGAATATGCTTGATGCAATGCAGAAGGGCGACGAAGTTGTAACAATCGGCGGTATTATGGGTAAGGTTTTTGACATCAGACAGGACTGTGTTATAATCACAACAAGCGCAGATGACACAAAAATGAAGTTTGAAAAAAGCGCTATTTCAAAAGTTCTTACTGTTCACGACGAAGAATAACAGTAATAAAAAAGTCCACCTCGGAATATGATTTTCCGAGGTGATTTTTTTATGAAATTTTCTATTGGCGCTCCTCCGCTTAAGCGATTTCTGTTTTCTATTATTCTCGCATTTTTAATTACAATGGTTTTATCAGGAGTCCTGGCGGTTATTTTCTCGTTTTTCCATCCTCCTGAAGGCATATTCAGCTTTATTTGCCGTTTTATCGGTTTTCTTTCCTCGTTTATAGCCGCATTCTTATGTGCAAGAAGCATAGAAAAAAACGGTCTTTTTACAGGGATAATTTCTGCCGGCTTATATATGTTGATACTGTTTATATGCGGAATAATCTTTATGGGAAATTCCTTCAGTGTTCATGCCTTGATGAAACTTCTCGGAATAGCTTCCGTTTGCGGAGCATTGGGCGGTGTAATGGGAATAAACATCAAAAAGTAAAAGGGAGCATAGCTCCCTTTTATTTTTTGAAATAACCTCGGGTGATTTCCTTCACCATATCCCCCATTGATATTACGGCTAAAAGATTTGGAACAGCCATAAAAGCATTCATCGTTTCCGATATACTCCACACAATATCAAGACGGCTGACTGCACCCACAAATACAAAGGCTACATATATTATCCGATAAGCCGATACAGCTTTTTCAGATTTTTGCGACAGATATTCCACGCAGGCTTCTCCATAGTATGCCCATCCAAGTATTGACGACAATGCAAACAATACCGTTGCAATGCTAACTCCTACTCCGCCAATAGGTCCTATTGCTTTTTCAAAGGACATTGCACTTAACGTAGCACCGTCATAGCTGCTATGTTGCCACAATCCGCTTGTAAGAATGACCAGAGCTGTGAGGGTACAAATAACTATAGTCGTAAAGAAAACCTCGAACATTCCCCACAACCCTTGCTCCGACGGATGCTTTGCATCTGATGCGCCGTGTACGATAGGAGCACTGCCGAGACCTGCCTCATTCGAAAATATCCCTCTCGAAAATCCGTACCGCATAGCCGCAAATATTCCGTAACCTGCCGCACCGCCTGTTACAGCACTGAAATTGAATGCTTCTTTAAAAATAAGCTGTAGCACTTCCGGGATTCTTCCTGCGTTCACAAACAGAACTGCACCGCTACAGCCTATATAAAAAAGTGCCATGCCGGGAACAAGCTTTTCATTTACTTTGGCAATTGACTGTATACCGCCCAGAACTACTGCAGTTGCAATAATACACAGCACGGTACCCGTTATCCACGGGGAAATCCTCGTTTCTTTCAAAAGCACCTGGGAAATGGCATTTGACTGCACTGTGTTTCCAATACCAAAGCTTCCGCATATGGCGCAGACAGCGAATAACCCCGCCAGCCATTTTTTTCCCATTCCCTTTTCTATGTAATACATAGGACCGCTTACCCATCTGCCCTCTTTGTTCTTCTCCCGGAATTTTACAGACAGAACAATTTCAGAATATTTTGTTGCCATTCCTAAAAAGGCGCTCACCCACATCCAGAACACCGCCCCCGGTCCGCCAAGGGTAATTGCTGTTGCAATTCCTGCGATACTCCCTGTTCCGATAGTTCCTGCAAGAGCTGTTGATACAGCCTGAAAAGGTGAAACTCCGTCTGTAGTTTTGTTCTTTTTTTCAAAAATCCCCAAAAGGGTATTTTTTATCATATACGAAAATTTCCCGACTTGAAGAAAACCCGTTTTCAGAGAAAGATATGCCCCCGAAATAAGGAGAAGAATCATCATTCCCCTACCCCAAACAAAAGTATTGAGCGAGCTGTAAATTTTTGATAAAACATCCATACTGACCACATTCCTTTTATGATATATTACATTATAAAGGTGTGACAGCACAGATTATTCCCATAACCGGTTAAATTTTACTGACTTATGAACATCTGGGTCCAGTAGTTTCCATCCTTGACGTACCCAACTCCTATTTTTGTATATGTAGAATTAAGAATATTTGCACGGTGTCCTGATGAATTCATCCACGCATTAACTACTGCCTGTGGTGTTCTTTGTCCTTTTGCGATGTTCTCACCTGCGCTTCTGTAGGATATGCCGAAGTTTTTTATCATCTCAAAAGGTGTGCCGTAAACAGGACTTGTATGAGAAAAATAGTTGTTGTCTTTCATATCCTGGGACTTAAACCTTGCAACACGGTTAAGCTCCCAGTCAGCCTGTAGAGGACTGAGTCCGTTTTTTGCACGTTCTTCATTCACAAGCCTGATAACCTCATTTTCATAGTTGAGAACTGTATCATCTACATCGGGAATATTCAGAACTTGTCCGGGATAAATCAAATCGGGATTAGCAATATGTAGATTTGCGTTTTTTATTTCACTCAACCCTACCTCATACTTTACTGCTATCTTCCACATTGTGTCGCCTTTTTCTACAGTATGCGTTGATGCTTTCGCTTGCACTGCACCAAGTGCGAAAATCTGCGCCGCCACCAGTGTTCCTGTAAGTATTTTTTTCATTTTCTGTTACCTCCTTTTAGTTGCCGCTTCAAATGACTTCTTTATGGTAACACAATATGTATAGCAATTTCAAATGTAATAAAAGGTAAAGGAAGGCAATATTTCCACAAAGAAATATTGCCTTCAATGTTATTTAATATAGAACTCAAACTTTATTTTTTTATCGTTAAATCTGTACTTTTCCATAAGCTCCGGTCCGCAGGCAGCTGAACCGACCCCGGAGTTTTTGTAGTCAACACGCACTATTGTGCAATCTTCCTTTACAAGCTCGTCGGTGTGCTGCGCACTATAAAGTGCCTCTGCACTGTAGTGCGAAACATTGAACTCAAACTCGCTGTTTGTAAAGAATGAAACCGCATCCTTTATCTGCAGAAACTTTGTCCTTGTGTGATTTCCGTGCTCTTGAGGATATATGTAGGAAACATATTCCCTGTCTGCATTGCTTTCATACATACCCATTTTTGCGTGACGGCAAAGGTCTGCATAGTTTTCCGTCTCACCAAGTCCATAATAGCGGAATCTGTCGAACCTTTCCGGAAGTCGTATTTCAAACCCGAATCTTGGGAGCCAGGTAACGGTTTCATCAACGTCACCTTCAAGAGACACCTCTACAATACCGCCTTCATACAAGGTATATAGAATGGTAAATTCCATTATCTTACGTCTGCTGCATCCGGCAAGGCTACCCTTAACCTCAATTACGTTACCTCTCAAATCGCAGGAATAAATCTTTGTAAACAGCACATCCACATTCTCTGAAGCTTCCCATATTACACGCACCCAATCCTTGCTTTTATTTCTCTCATTATCAATGGGAGCGCGCACAAAGGACAGCTTCACAGGCTTATCAATTACAGTCTCACCGTCTTTTTCTGCCTTTACTATTGTACCGTACTTTTTGGAGAAAACATATTCAAAGCCGTCACCCCTGAATACAATATGTTTCTCATCCTCGCTTATCTGACTTCCCGGGGCGGGATTTTCGGGAGTTTTGTCAGTAACAGCCATATCAAGAGTGTGCTGTGTGAAAGCTACATCGTTTCCGTCTTTGTCATAAAGTGTGCAGGTAAGGTAGTTACCCAACTTACACTCTTTTTCAATCTCATAGAACAGCTCAAGCTTTCCTACCTCTTTCGGTGCAACGTCGAGAGTATATTCCTCTTTATTCACTATCATGCCGTCATGTTCCCATGTAAGGACAAGAGTATATTCATTAAGATTGGTAAAGTCATAGAGATTCTTTACTTCAAGAACACTTCCGCAAAGCTCTGCATCGAAATACTGATATGCTTTTTTCATTTCCAAAGAGCCTGCTTTAAAGCTTCTGTCTGCAAACACAATACCGTCACTGCAGAAATTGCCGTCATGTATCTTTTCGCCGAAGTCTCCGCCGTATTTATACACACCATCAACCTCTACTGCGTGGTCTGCCCATTCCCACACACATCCGCCGATAAGGCAGGGATATTTGTACAGTACCTCCCAATAATCGCAGATGTCTCCGGGGGAATTTCCCATTGCGTGAGCATATTCGCAAAGGAAAAAGGGGGTCTTGTTTTTTTCTGACAGTGCATATTCCTCCGAAAACTCCGGCGAAGTATACATTCTTGAATACATATCCACATAACTGCATTCACTGACAATTCTTGACGCATCCTCACAGTGAAGAAGTCGTGTATTATCTCTTTCTCTTGCCCACTTGAGCTTTTCTATGTCATTAGGTCCAAAGCCGGACTCGTTACCTGTAGACCAGGCAAAAACCGAGGCATGATTTTTGTCGCGTTCAACAGTTCTTATCATTCTGTCAAGATACGCGTCCTTCCATTCGGGGTTATTACAAAGCCACATTTCATTTTCGCAGTCATATTCACAGGGAGTAGCTGGATTTCTGTAAGCAATTCCGTGTGTTTCGTGGTCTGCCTCTACCATTACGTAAAAACCCATCTCGTCACACATATTCAGAAATTCGGGATGTGGCGGATAATGAGATGTTCTGATACAGTTGACATTCAGCTCCTTCATCAGCTTAAGGTCAAGAAGCATATCTTCCCTTGACATCGTCCAGCCTGTTCTTGGGTGAGTGTCGTGGTGATTTACTCCTTTAAGTTTAACTGACACTCCATTAATCAGAAGCTCGCCCTCATCTGAAATTGCTATTGTTCTGAAGCCGACCTTCTGCCTGATAACTTCATCCTTATATGTGAAAACAAGCTCGTATAGGTACGGCTTCTCCGCATTCCACAACACAGGATTTTCCGCCGCTATTTCTGCGTGGTCCATCGAGGAAACAGAGGCAATTTTCTCACCTTTGTCAAAAAGCTCAATTTCAGCTATACCCTCAAAGTCAATTAAGATTTTATTCTTATCCGTCTTTATAAAAATGTCCTTTATATGTCCTTCAGGTCTTGAAAGAAGATACACATCACGGAAAATGCCGTGAAATCGAAACTGATCCTGATCCTCAAGATAGCTTCCCGCACACCACTTATAAACTTTAGCCGTCAGTGTATTCTTTCCCTCTGTCACAAAATCCGTTATGTCAAACTCGCTTTGCAGCCTGCTGCCGCTGTCGCTTCCAATATAAACTCCGTTTATGTACAAGTCAAAGTATGCGGACACACCTTCAAAAATTATATAATGCTTTCTTGACTTATCCGTAATCTGAAATTCGCGTCTGTACACACCGCAGGGATTGTCGTCGGGAACATATGGCGGGTCAACGGGGAAAGGATAGTTAGAATTTGTGTAATGTGGTTTTTCATATCCGTGAAGCTCCCAGCAGGATGGAACGGGAATCTTGTCCCATTTCGTCGCGTTAAGGTCTGCTTCCTCCTCAAACGCATAAAAGTTAAAATCCCACATACCGTTAAGGTTTGTTTTTTCATTATCGGGAACATAGTACGCACGTTGTAAACGTGCATTTATTCTGATATTTTTCAAATCCTCGTATTTTCGCATATTCTACCTCCTGTTTGACTTTTTTAAGTTCCTGTTATATAATTTTATTACACAACACCCCGAATTTCAACATAAATATATTGCAATTCATATAATTATATTTCAGGAGGAACTATGAAGACCAAGATTTATGACAATTCAATACCTCCGTTCCCTCTTTATCCATCAACCACAGACATAAATTTTAATCAGTCTGCAGTGGCGCGTGAGAACGGATACCCCTATGACGAGATTTTTATTGTAAAGTCGGGGAGCGGAATTTTAACGATAGAGGGTAATTCTTATCCTCTGGAGGAAAATGATATGTTTTACCTGCACGCGAATGTTCCTCACGAATACCGTCGCACAGGAGACAACTTTGTAACAAGCTTTCTGTCGTATTTCGGAAATGGAGCCGATACCGTGCGAGAATATTATTCACTGGGGAATTTCGGCATATTCAAAAACAAAAATACCGGAGGGTTTGAAGCAGAGCTTTCAAAACTGTTTGAGGATTTCGATGAAATATACAAAGCTTCAACTCTTTCTGCAATGACCTACAATACGGTAATCACATTTTTTGACGAAGCATGCAGGATAGAATATACACCCCTTGAAAAGGTTTATGGTTTTCTTAATGCCAACTACGCAAAGCCGATTACTCTTGACGACATTATTTCTGTTTACCCTTACTCCAAAACCAAGCTCTGCACTGATTTTAAAAGAAAGTATGGTATTACTGTCTTTGATGCTCTTACCTCCATTCGCCTTAATCATGCACAGCTTATGCTTCGGGAAAATCCACACATTCCCTTAAAAAACATCTCTGTATCCTGCGGTTTCAGCGACGTCAGTTATTTTTGTAAAAGGTACAGAAAAGCATACGGTCACAGCCCTAAATCCGCTTTAAAATGAAAAAATGCAACCTCCCATAAGGTCTTTCATATTATAAATTAAGAAAGACTTTGAAAGGGAGTGTATGCTACGAACTATCTTCCCGATGAGCTTCTGAAAAAAGCTAATGCAGAAGCTATATTTAATTTATATCTGTATCTAGTACATAAAAAAATGCCTTTTCCGAACGAAACATTACAATCGGTACTGTATAGGCTGAAAAGCACTGCAAGATTTTCCGGATGGACAAACAAAGAGCTGTACAGGCTTAAAATCCTTGACAAAGCAATTTCATCAAGCTCATTTCTGTCTGCTACCCGCATACAGAATCTCACTTTTTCAAAAAGCGGTATGACTGCCTGTATTTTTGAAAAGCCTGATAAAAGTATATCTGTTGTATTCAGAGGAACCGGCGAAGGTGAATGGATTGACAACGGAGAGGGACTTTCCGGCATTCCCGAAAAGAACACATATATAACCTACGCAGAAAATGTCAACACATCTTTTAGCAATGTTATCAGAGAAGACTATGCCACAGGGCAACAAGTTGAAGCACTGAACTGGTTTTTACTCATTGCCGCAGAAAGCTATTGGAATGATGCTGATGAAATTACAGTTTCCGGTCATTCCAAGGGCGGAAACAAAGCGCAGTTTGTCGCCATTCACTCCGGATTGGCTAAAGAATGTATCAGCTTCGACGGACAGGGATTTTCCCCCGAAGCAATAAATGCTTTTAAAAACACTCTTGGCGCAGACTATGAAAAACGCAAAAAACATATTTGCAGCTTCTCCTCCGCCAATGACTATGTAAACGTCCTTGGAGTGCGCCTTGTAAACGAAGAACATATATATTACTTTAAATCAGGCAAAGGTATTCACTATATAGAATCAATCCTGAAAAAAAGCGGAAAGCTCCGCCCGCAGTGCGAGCAGGGAAAGCTTTCCGCTTATATGGAAACTATTTCGGATGATTTAATGGTTCTTAAGCCATCGGTGCGTCAGTATGCCGTTTTAGGAATTATGAATATTTTTCAGAAATATCTCGGAGAAGGCACACCCGTAAACGGAGACAGTGTCTCTGTCCCTAAAACCGCCCTCGGCATAGGCATAGCATTGAGAAGCATTATTAAACGTCTTCGCCAAGGCTTTTAAATAAGTTCTCTATGTCGTCGGGAATCGGTGATTTTACGGTAATCTCTTTTTCTGTCATCGGATGAATAAAGCTTATCCTATGACAATGAAGTCGTGTTCGTTCTCCTCTTTGGGGTGCTCCGTACATTTCATCACCGTATATGGAGTGACCGATATGCGCCATATGTACACGTAGCTGATGAGTTCTTCCCGTTATGGGATTAAGCTTTATAAGTGAGAGATTTTCTCTGCTTCCAATAACTTCATAAGTGGAAAGAGCCTCTTTCCCATCAGGTGAAACTATACGTTTTATGCTCCTGCCCTCTTCCTTCCGGATGGGGGCATTTATTTGTCCCTTTATCGGATTCGGAGTCCCGTTTATGAGTGCAATATACTCTTTTTGTATATTGCCGTTTTTCATTTTTTCTGTAAGGAGCTTTGCCGAATGGGCATTCTTTGCAATAATAACCACCCCTGATGTCTCTCGGTCAAGACGCGTTATAACGTGAAATGCCGTCTTTTCACCAAGGTGATACATAACACCATTTGCCAGAGTGTCCGTTTTGTGTTGTCCGGACGGATGCGCCGGCATACCGGCAGGCTTGTTGACGGCAATCATATCATCATCCTCTAACAATATGTCAAGTTCCATTTTTACAGAGATAATGCCGTCAGTGTATTTTCCCAATACATTTACCGCGAGTATATCTCCTGCTTCCACTGTCCTTATAAGTGGTGTTTCCTCACCGTTTAAAAGCACTGCACCGTCAGTTCGCTTAAGGCGTGTAATAAGAGTTCTTGAAAGACGCAGATGCTTTTCAAGAACTGCTTCAATCTTTCTTCCTGAAAGTTCAGGAGTTATTTCAAGTATAATTGTTTTACTCATTATTGACAAGTTCTCTTTCAATCAGGTCGATGGTTATGCCCGTATTAAGGGTTACTGCATCAATGGGATAAATCTCCTTTATATATCCGTTATAAAAACGTTCCATAAACCAGTCGGAAATTTCATCTTTCGGGGTTCCTTCTTTCAGCATAGCGGCAATTTTCTCCGCAACCTCTACGGCATTTTCTTTCGATTTTTTAAGATAGTTTTTTGTTGTCTCTTTATCTATTATTCCATAGTGCGGAATAAGAACATTTTCCACATCAAGCTTTGATGCTCTGTCAATGGACTCCACCGCCATTTTATATCCCACAAGGTATGAGGGGACTACGTCATCTACTCCGTCAAATACACCGATTGTTTCGCTGCCTAAAAGGAGCTTTTTCTTCTTGCAGTAAAATCCTACAGAGCATTTTGTATGCCCTGGAAGACTTATCACCTCAAACTCCATATCTCCTGCCTTTATTATGTCGCCGTCCTTTGCGGCAATATCAACCGAGAGGTCGTCGATCAGGTCCTCATATTCTTCTATGCCGCACTTTGCGGCAAACTTTTGGTCAAGGTCACGCATTACTGCTTTTGCAGTAGGCTTTGCAAATATTTTTGCCGCGTATTCTCCTGCAACAACCTTTGCATCTTTCCAGTACCTTTTTGCATATACCGAGCCAAGCGCATGGTCATAATGTGAATGCGTCAGAAATATGTAGTCAAGGCTTCTTTCGCCGAGAATTTTCTTAATTTTATCTGCTACCGTATATCCCGAAAAAGCAAATCCCGAGTCATACATAATAGAGGTCTTTCCGTCGTCGATGAGGAACGCGCTGTCTCCGGGAAGTGCTCTCACATCTGTTATTTTAATATTTTTCATTTTATTCTCCTATATAGGTAAATCTCAAAACTTCTTTACCGGCAACCTCTGCCCTTTCGTTTCACATAGAAAGTGGTCTTACCCACAACTTTTCCTCACCGTAAAGTGTCTTGTAAATTACCATTTCTTCCTCTGTTTCCGAATGGGTTGCAATATCAATTACAACATATTCATCACTGCGTCCTCATAATGAGCATTGTGTGCTTTCTTACAACCAAAAATCCTATTGCATGCATAGCTATAACCACTATCCAGGATATAGGCCAGCAAAGGAAGAGTATTTCCGGAATATGATTGAGCGGGAGAACAAGAGTTACCCACAGGATTCTCATACCGCAGGCGCCGAGAAGAGAGTTAACCATACCCAGGTTTGAATGTCCTGTGCCTCTGAGGACACCTGCCATAACCTCCATAATACCACACAGGAAATACGGAAGTCCCATATAAAGCATCCTCGTTGTACCGAAATCTATCGCCTCCGGTGAATCCGTAATATAAATACCCAGAAGCTGTTCTGCAAAAATAACACTTAATAATCCCAACGCAAAGCCTACCACTACAACAGCAATAATGCATACCCATATGGTCTTGTAAATACGTTTTTCCTGCTTTGCGCCATAGTTCTGACTTACCGAGGTAAGTGTTGCCTGATAGAAAGCATTCATCGCAGTATATACAAATCCTTCAATATTTCCTGCTGCCGCATTACCTGCCATAGCAACTGCACCAAAAGAATTTACCGCTGACTGAATAACCGAGTTTGCCAGGCTGAACACAGAGCTCTGAATACCTGCGGGAACACCTATTTTCAAGGAATCAATCGCCTGTTCTTTATAGAAACGTATTTTTTTCATACACAGCTTATACATTTCATTTGTCTTTGAAAGAAATACAAGAACTGCTATCGCGGAAACATAGTTTGCCACAGAGGTTGCAATAGCAACACCTGCAACATCAAGATGGAAACATATAACGAATACCAGATTTAAAATAACATTTATAATTCCCGCTGCGGAAAGTATATAAAGAGGCCGTTTGCTGTCTCCCACAGCCCTGAGAATTGATGCACCGAAATTATATACCATTGATGCCGGAACACCAAGAAAATTTATTTTCATATAAAGAACTGCGCCCTCTAAAACAGGACCTTCAGGAGTTCCCATAAGTGTAAGCAAGGGTCTTGTAAAAATAAGTCCCAACACCATAGACACTATTCCCGCAACAAACGAAAGAGCCATTGCTGTATGTACACTGCGATGAACACCCTCTTTGTTTTTTGCCCCAAAATACCTTGATACTATAACACTGGCACCAACGGAAATACCTATACAAAAATTAACAATCAAGCCGTTTATTGCGGCGGTCGAGCCTACCGAGGCAGTAGCATTACTTCCTGCAAAACGACCTACCACAATAAGGTCTGCCGCGTTGTATAAAAGCTGCAACAGGTTTCCCAGCATAAGCGGCAACGCAAACATTATTACCTTCTTCAATATCGGTCCCTGGGTCATATCTACACTTTTTTTAGCTGTTTTTGTATTTGCACTCATTTTTTAAGTCCTCCGGAAATTATCGCATATCCTCTGTTCCGTTACAACCGTCAAAGGCTTCCACATTCTCAATCACAAGATTTTTCATTGCACTGCCAAGATGAATTGCATAGTTTGCACGTGAACGGATATTTCTTACTGTAATATTATATGTTTCATTCTCTGTCGAGGGTCTGTCTCCGTACATATATTTACCGTCGCCTAGTCTGACGCAATATGCACCCCTGTCCATATGGGGAGAGTAAAGGGAGGTGTCATACACATTTTCAACCAGTATATCGTGAAGCTTTATTTCACCCTGATTAAGGAGTCTTACATTTGAACACAGTGCCGATGACGCAACATTCCTTATGGTCACATTGCAGATGTCAGTTGGAAGTCCCTCTACACCGAATGTCTTCTCCGTAGTGCTGTTAAGCGCCGTAAGAGCAATTGTATCATCCTCGGTAAAGCCGGTGATATTTTCAATCAGAATATCGTGACAGCCCTGCCTCAAATCTATGCCGTCAGCATTCTTTACCTTGATTTCAGAATATTTGTCCTTACTTATTCCGTGATACTCGTTTCCGTTTTCGTCAATTCCCGTATCATCTGCAAGAAAATCCATATGGTGAATATAGCCGTTTCTTGAAAACACAAAGTTAAGCGCCCACCAGCGCTGATTTCTGACGTGAAGTCCTGCGATTTCAAAGCCATCTACGTTAGTGAATAAAATAACATTATTTCTCCACATCGGGATTCTCATATCCTTTGATGTAAACTCCGAAAGTCCGTTATATGTGCCGCCGTCGAGGATTGCCTGTCCCCGTCCGAGGATTTTTATATTGCGGTTTGTTCCCTCTTCTTTTTTACCGATGGGGGTATTCTGATTTTCGTTAACAAACATATTGGAGAAAACTCCGTCAGCCATTTTAAGGTGACAATCCTCCAGTATAAGTGTGAAATTGTCGGGAATACGTACTTCCCTTTCTATTTCCCAGTTGCCTTTTATCGTTACGGTGCGGTTGTTATTCCTCACAGCTTCGCCTATAATCATCTGTATGTAATCACTGCCGTTTTTTAAAAATTCTTTACTCATAAAAAGCACCTTCTTTTCCACTTCATTATAGCACTCCCGTCGGGGAAGTCAAGGATATAAAGCCCGAAATTTTTTCAAAATGCAAAAGGGATGTAAAAAAACCAAGTTTTTTACATCCCCATAATGTTATCTTAAAAACATCTTTAATAATCTTCCGTAAATACCTCTGTTATATGGCTGATAGCGCATAGGCAAATCCATAAAGGTCTTCTTATCCACAATACTCTTTGTATGGCTGAATGCGTCGAAGCCTGTCTTGCCATGGTATGCTCCCATACCGCTCTCGCCTACTCCGCCGAAGCCCATAGAGCTTGTAGCAAGGTGGATTACAACGTCATTTACGCATCCGCCGCCAAAGGACAATCGTTTTGTGATGCTTCTTATACGTCGCTTGTTCTGTGAAAAGATATAGAGCGCCAGCGGCTTATCCTTCCCCTTGAGGATGTTATATATATCACTGAACTTATTGTATGTCAGCACAGGAAGCACCGGTCCGAAAATCTCCTCACCCATCACTTTGTCTTCAAAGGTTACATTATCCATAACTGTAGGCTCAATCTTAAGTGTGTTGCGGTCAGATTTTCCGCCGATAACAACCTTGTTTTCGTCAATAAGTCCGCAGATTCTGTCGAAATGCTTTTCGTTTATTATTTTGCCGTAGTCAGCATTCTGAAGCGGTTTTTCGCCGTACTGCTTCTTTATCTGCTTTACAATTTCCCTGACAAGCTCATCTTTAACCGATTTATGACAAAGAATGTAGTCGGGCGCAACGCAGGTCTGACCGCAGTTAAGGTACTTACCAAAAACTATTCTCTTTGCGGCAAGCTTTATTTTAGCAGAAGAATCAACTATACACGGACTCTTTCCCCCGAGTTCAAGAACTGCAGGAGTAAGATGCTCGGCACATTTACGGAGAACTTCTTTACCTACGCCCTGACTGCCTGTGAAGAATACCATATCAAACTTTTTGTCAAGAAGCTCGGCATTCTCGCGTCTTCCGCCTGTTACTACCGCAACATACTCCGGCTGAAAACATTCGCCGATTATTTTTGCAATAATTTTGCTTGTTTCGGGAGAATATGCACTGGGCTTCACTATAGCGGTATTTCCTGCGGCAATAGCATTACACAAGGGCGCAATCGTCAAGAGGAAAGGATAATTCCACGGGCTCATAATAAGCACGTTTCCGTAAGGGGTAGGCTGCTTAAAGCTCACCGATGCAAACTGCGGGATAGGAGTATAAACAATCTTTCTTTTCGCAAAGCCTTTTGTATGCCTTATCATATAGCTGATTTCACCAAGGCACAGACCAACCTCACACATAAAGCCCTCAAACTCGCTTTTTCCAAGGTCAGCCTTAAGTGCAGCATTTATAGCAGCCTCATTATATTGCACGGCCTTATAAAGCTTTTTCAGCATATCGACACGGAATCTTACAGGGATAGTCAATCCTAAAGAATAGAACTCTCTTTGTTTTACAAGAATTTCATCTATATTCATAGCATTTACTCCATTACTTCATAATAAAATTTTTCAAGCTCTTTCGCATCCATCAGCACAGGCACCGGATAGAGAGGATTTCCCTCTTTATCTGCGTGCTTTGCCATAAGAGGAATGTCCTTTTTATAAATACCCTTAAGTGTTGTGGGAATTTCCATAGTAGTGTTCAGTTCTTTGATTTTTGTTATAAATTTTTCTGCGCCGACAGGAATGCTGTCACTTTCGTCAGCAACACCGCTGCAAACGGCAAGCTCCCACAGCTTTTTATGTACCTTTTCACCGTATGCTTCAAGTACAACAGGCAAAAGAACAGAATTTGCCAGGCCGTGCGGAATATTATACTGACCGCCAAGGGAATGTGCTACTGCGTGAACATAACCTACATACGACTTTGAAAATGCAATTCCTGCTTTATATGCCGCATTCAGCATATTTTCCCTTGCGGTATGATTTTCAGGCTCGTTGTATGCAACAAGAATATTATCAATAATAAGCTTCACCGCTTCTTTTGCCAGGCGCCTTGTTTCCTTGCTTGTAGAATTACCAATATATGCCTCAACCGCGTGTGTCATTGCATCCATACCGGTGGTCGATGTCAGACTTTTCGGAAGAGTGTATGTAACACGGGCATCAAGCACTGCATAATGGGGAATAAGCGGAAACGAATTCATCGTATACTTATGCTTCTTTTCGCTGTCTGTTATAACAGCCGTAACAGTAACCTCACTGCCTGTTCCCGCCGTTGTAGGGATTGCGAAAAGGGGCGGAAGCTTTCTGAAAACACGCAGATTTCCCTTGAGCCATTTAAGGCTTCTTCCATTGTAAGCTACTCTTGCACCTGTTGCCTTTGCACAGTCCATTGCACTGCCGCCGCCAAAGGCAATCAATGCCTGACAGTTATTCTCCCTGTATATTGTGAGTGCTTCATCAACATTGAAAACTGTAGGGTTCGGTCTTGTTTTATCATAGACACTGCACTTAATGCCATTCTCCATAAGAGATTTTTCAAGAGGGGCGGTAATTCCCGATTTCTTTAAAAACTCGTCTGTAACTACAAGCACCGATGTAATTTTCTTTTCTTTAAGCTCCCCTGCGATTTCATCCGTACTGCCGAGCTTCTTCGGCTCCCTGTACGGAAGCACAGGCAGTGCCGCGTGAAATGCAAACTGATACACTCTGCAAAATGCTTTTTTGAATATATTCATATCATAAACCTTCTTTACTCATTCTTTTAAGATTTCCTCCGATAATTTCAAGAGCTGTGTAAAAGCTTTCTCTCTGATTTTCAGTTAAGCCATCTCCGCCCTTTTCAACGGCAATTTTTATTTTATCGCGGAGTGTTTTTGTAACCTCCTGCCCTTTTTCCGTCAATGTGATAAGAGCCTTGTAGCCGTTTATCGTAGTATTCCTTCTTACGATTAATTCTTTCCTCTCCATAGCTGAAATGCTACGGGAAACCTCCCCTTTATCTTTATTACACATATCACAAAGATTTGTTGCCGTAAGCCCTTGGGGATGCTTGTACAGAGCAATCATATATATTACACAACTGCCTTTTAATCCAAACTTTTTCATTTCCTCTGCAGCGATTTTATTCCAGCTTGACATTATCTCTGAAAGTGACAATGTAAACGTCTCAAATCTGCCTAACATTAAGATCCCCTCTATAAAAATAAACTTGTTGAAAATTCAACAAGTTTATTTTACCAAACAGAATAAAAATTGTCAATAGGTGTTCTTATATTTCAAGAGAAGCTCTCTCCCACTATGAAAACGGCAAACGAGAGCCCAGCCTTGATATGCTTCGCAGGCTCTCTGAATATTTTAATGTGTCAATCGACTACCTCATTAACGGCAAAGAATTTGAGAAGAAGTAATAATATAAAGCCCGTTGCAAATTGCAACGGGCTTTATATTACTGGTGATATTTTGCCCTTTTAAATATAAACATAAACATCAAAGTATGCAATAACAGTGTACCCGTCCAGGAAAGCGGATAGCACACAAACAGTGACTCAAATGTACCTATCGCCCTGAATGCGGTCAATATCCACAGCACACGAATACCGCAGACACCAACAATAGACATTATCATATTAAAAATTGATGCTCCCATACCGCGGAGTACACCGCTCATAATATTCATCAACCCAAGAATGCCATATGTATATCCGAGTATGCCGAACTTTCGCCAGCCCCACTCCAGTGCTGCCGGATCATTCGGCACATATAAGCTGAGCAGGAACTTTCCGCAGAAGAATGTTATCACAGACTGAATTGCCCAAAGGCATGCGACGTATGTCATACAGATAAAAATCGTGCTTTTAATACGATTAAACTTTCTTGCGCCGTAATTCTGACTTGTAAAAACTATAGATGCCTGATATAAGCTATTAACCATAGCATTATAGAAATCGGTTATGCTTGATGTTGCCGCACTGCCTGCAATAGCGGCAGAGCCGAAGCTGTTTACACTTGACTGTACCAGTATATTTGAAGCAGAATACACCGAGCTTTGAACACCTGACGGAAGTCCGAATTTGAGAATTTGTAAAAATGGCTTTTTATAAATGCGCAATTTCTTCAGGTTGATTTTTGTTTCATCAGACTCGTGACAAAGGATGTATAAAATAACAACCGCTGTAAACACCTGCGAAATAACTGTTGCTGTTGCAACACCGCTTGCCTTCATTTTCAAAACACAAACGAAGAAAAGATTGAGAACCACATTAATAATTCCTGATACCGTTACAATATAAAGCGGTCTTTTTGTATCACCTTTCGCACGGAGTATTGCGGCACCAAAATTATAAAGCAGCGACGGAACAAAGCCTACAGCAACAACACGAAGATAATCAGATGCCTCCGGCATAACATTTGCCGGCACATCAATCATATTGAGTAGTGGTTTTGTAAACAGGAGGCATACAGCAGAAACAATAAGACCGCCACATATAGCCACAGTTATAGATGTATGAACTGCTTTCCCTATTCCCTCTCTGTCATTTGCTCCCATAGACTGACCAAGAACTATCGTTGCACCTGCCGACAAACCTATAATAAAATTCAGAAACAGATTTACAACAACCGTACACGTTCCCACACCTGCCAGAGCCGCCTGACCTGCAAATCTTCCCACAACCAGAACATCTGCCGCACTGTACAGATGTTGCAGAAAAACCGTCAGCATATAAAGTGCCGTAAACTTCAATATTTTCCCCCAAAGGGGGCCGTTAACCATATCCACACTGTTAGTTTTGGTTGCCATACCCTCACCCCATTTTTTAACATTATAGCACACAAAACATATATGTACATAGAATACTTACAACAATATGGATTTTCCGAAACAAAATTTTTCTCTGTGATTGAATTTATTTTACAATTATGCTAGAATATAAACAGCATTTCAGAATCGCGAGGTGAAATCAGTGTTTAAAAACATAGAAAATTTAAAAATAGAAAACATTCACAAAGGCACTTCAAAAAGTCACTCATCTATTACAAACCGAAAAAGCAGTTCTTTTATACTTCGTACAGCGGGCTGTATGCGTTACGATTTTTCAGGAAACATTTTTGATGTACCTTCCGGTAACCTTATCTTTTTACCGAAAGGGGCAACCTATAACTATACAACTATTTCAGTCTCTCCATGCGAATATGTATCAATAAATTTTACGGCAGACATTACAGACGCGATACCTTTCTGTTATTCTCTTGAAAATTTCCATGAGCTGGAAGAGTTTCAGTATAACCTGACCGATTTATGGAAATTCGGCGGTCAGGCAGAGCATTACAGATGCTATTCTGTTTTCTACAACCTTATGGCATATCTTGACTCTCTCGCCAATCAGACATATATGGACAGAAACAAGCTTTCTCTCATTGAACCCGCAGTTTCATATTTGAAATTGCACATATATGATTGCAACCTTAAGGCAGAAACACTTCCCTCTCTCTGCGGTATATCGGGCACATATTTCCGCAAAATCTTTCAGGCTAATTACGGCACAAGTCCACAGAAATACATCCTTTCAAAAAGGCTTTCTCACGCAAAAGCAATTATTGAAAGCAGCGACTTTGATACCGTGTCAGAGATTGCCGCATCCGTAGGCTACAGTGATCCACTTTACTTCAGCCGTGCATTTAAAAAGAAATACGGTGTTTCTCCGTCATGCTACGCAAAGGGATAAAAATTATGTATATTCCCCCAATTCTTTCAGCATTTCAATAAAATATTCTGTCAAATTTAAAATTTTTCTGTCCGCATGAAGTATATAACCTATATTATAGCAATCATTGCTCTCAAGAGGAATACTGACTATTTTCCCCTCGTTCAAGGTCGAAGGCATAATCCCTGTTCCTGTCGTATACCCGTCTGTCGTAAGCAAAACATTCATAAGGCTAGCTCTGTCGCTTATTTCTATATGCTTTTGGACATATGCTTCTTCTGTTATTTCCTCGGTGAAAAACGAATTGCCGTGTTTTCCCTGTTCATATGATACAAAAGGATATTTTTTCAAATCTGCGTATGTTAAACAATTGCAGTTGGAAAGCGGATGTGTTCTCCTTACATACACGTGTGGCAAAGCTTTCAAAAGCAGACTAAACTCCAGCCTTTTGTTAATCAAAAACCGCTTCATAATGTCATAATCGGTGTTTTTTATAGCTATTATTCCTATATCACAGTATCCGTTTTCAACCTCTTTTATAACGTCATAGGTCTGTGTTTCTTTTAATGATATTCTGTAAGCTTCGTCAGAAATAGAATTAAGCATCTTGCTGAATATATCCGCAACAAAATCGTAGTGTTGTGTTGCAATGTGAAGTCTTTTGCACCTGTCTCCATCCTTATATTTCCCAAGAATCAAGTCATTTTGTTCAACAATATACGACGCATACCGCACGAATTCTGCACCATCATCTGTAAGATATACCCCGCTGTTAGAGCGCTCAAAAATTTTTATATTCAGCTCTTTTTCTAAAGCTTTTACACTGGTCGATAAGCTTGACTGTGCTACAAACAGTGCTTTTGCCGCCTCATTGAAAGAGCCTCTTTTTTGTATTTCCAGAACATACTTGCATTGCTGTATCGTCATTTTATATGCACCCCCACAGCTTGATTATAACATTATAGAGAAGAATTATCAAAATACCTGCCAACATATTTACATTATTTATTTTATTTTTCTTTTCGCATACCAGATTAAATCCCGAAAAGAACAGTATAATATACCCCATCGCACAAAGCTGTTTTATAACGGTTGCATCCAGAAAATTTTTTGATAATATCGCAAACACAGCCACTAAAATCTGACATACTGCCACCGGAACAGCCGATAATCCGACTCTTTTCCCGTAGCTCATACCAAACATTAACGCAAAAGGGAAGTCAATCATACTTTTCAGAATGAGCTGACTGTTGTCCCCTGATGTGGCGAGCAGAATCGGTCCGCATAGCTGTAATCCGCCTACTCCAAAAAATATTGTTGCATCAACCACCTCTGAAAACTCTTTGTTCGAAAAACGCGATAAATTACTTATCTTGTGTTCAAGCTGAAACAAATCTCCCAACACAGTGCCAATAATTAAAGAAAAAACTACTATTATCAGCTCATCACTTTTCAGTGACATTTCATGCACATCAAAAATATTTTCAAAAAATCCGACCATGCTGATAATCATAATGCTGATTCCCAATATGGCAAAATTTTTAAATGTAATACGTTCCTTGAATCTGTTTCCTAACAACGAACCTGCTGTTATTGATAATGCATTTGCAATAATTCCCATACTATCCACCTCGATAGTAGTATATCATATTAAGGGCAGAAAATGGTAATATTAAAATTCTATTATACTTTGACGAAAAAACCGATACCGGACTTATCCGAAAGAGAATAATAATTATTTTTCATTGATTTTCAAAATATAATATGTTATAATACATATTGGTTTTATATTGGATTTCGGTTATTTTAAATATCCAATAGCCAGGTTTTCAATATTTTTTAGGAGTAATATAATGTCCCATATCTTTTCATCAATTAAAGAAGCTTTCAGCTCCGTCATACCAATTGCACTGATAGTTCTTGTGCTTTCTGTCACCTGTATTCCACTTGATGCAGGTGTGCTTGTTATGTTTATTCTTGGTACGGTTATGCTGATTATGGGAATGAGCTTTTTCACAGTTGGTTCAGGAATATCTATGGAGCCGCTTGGCGACGGTATAGGTAAATCTTTAAGCAAGAATAAAAAACTGATTATACCGCTTGTCATATGTTTCATTCTCGGTTTCCTTATTACCGTTTCAGAGCCGGATTTACAGGTTCTTGCTGAACAAGTTCCTACAATTCCAAATACTATGCTTATTATGTGCGTCGGTGTCGGTGTGGGACTTTTTCTATGTATTTCCCTTATACGTAACAAAAAAGAGCTTTCATTAAGAACTTTACTCATACTGTTCTATGCTGTAATTATGGGATTATCTCTTTTTGCACCCAAAGAATTTATCCCTACAGCTTTTGATTCAGGGGGTGTTACAACAGGACCCATTACTGTTCCGTTTATAATGGCATTGGGTGCAGGACTTGCTGCAAGTAAGAAAGGTCGTCATACCGGTGAGCACAGTTTCGGTCTCGTAGCTTTGTGCAGTATAGGACCTATCCTTTCAGTGCTTCTGTTAAGTATTTTTTACAAACCTCTTCCAACTACTTCAGTCACTGAAATAACAAATGTGCACACTACAGTTGAGGCATTCAGGCAATTTACACAGGCACTTCCCGTGTATGCAGAGGAAATACTGGTTGCATTCGTACCGATAGTTCTTCTTTTTATAATCTTTCAGCTTATTACAAAAAGATTCCATATACACAACGTTATAAAAATGTCTGTCGGATTTTTATACACCTACATTGGCCTCGTATTATTTTTAACAGGTGCAAATGTGGGATTTATGCCGGCAGGAAGATTAATCGGTGCAATGATTTCAGAAAGCTCGTTCAGCGCTATGCTCATTCCTATAGGAATGCTTATGGGTTACTTTGTGGTTTCCGCCGAGCCTGCAGTTCATTCTCTGAAAAGGCAGGTAAGTGAAATAACAAGTGGTGCTATTTCACAAAAATCCGTAGGAATTGCGCTTTCCATAGGTGTTTCTGCCTCTGTAGGTATTTCGATGCTTCGTGTACTTACCGGAATACCGATACTTCCGTTTTTATTATTCGGATATGCTTCTTCGCTGATTATAAGCTTTTTTGTACCTACCATATATACAGGTATAGCTTTTGACTCCGGTGGTGTTGCAAGCGGTCCTATGACATCTACGTTTATGCTTCCTTTTGCAGTGGGCGCATCTGAAGCTATAGGCGGAAATATTATGACCGATGCATTCGGAATTGTTGCTTTAATTGCAATGGCGCCTCTTATCACAATTCAAATTCTGGGATTGTATGAAAGAAGAAACCGCATCAGAATGCTCAGAAAGCTTCATACCGAAATCAGTATGATTAAGGACGACATATTATTCTTTGATGAGGAGGACGATACTAATGAGTAAACGACCTATGGTTCTTTTATCAATAGTAGAACGCGATAAAGGAAAAAAGCTCATCAGGGAACTGGAAAAGATAAATATCAAAGTCAATTTCCAATGTGTCGGAGCAGGAACAGCTCCCACAGAAATGATGGACATCTTCGGTCTCGGAACCAAGGATAAAGACATCATCATAAGCCTCGGCACGGAAAATGTCATTAAAGATATGATGGCAAATTTCGGCACAACCTTCGAAAGCCATTCTAAATACGGCGGTCTTATGATAATATTGAAAATCTCTGCCGCAAACAGAATCTTAACAGAAATATTGAGTTTTAACACTGACAAGAATTTAGAAAAAGGAAATGGTTCTATGAAAAACGAGCATCATAATAATTTGATTGTTATTTCGGTTAATGAAGGCTATTCTGACGATGTAATGCAGGTTGCAAGGAAAGCAGGCGCTATGGGCGGAACTGTTATAAAAGGAAGACTCGCCAGTATCGAACAGTTTGCAGACGTAGGAAAAACAGACATTGACGGCGACAGAGAAATTCTCTGCATCCTTGCCCCCCTTAAAACAAGCGCACAGATTATGGAAGACGTTAACAAGGACTTCGGCATAAAATCTGATGCAAACGGTATAATCTTTGCTATACCCACAGAAAAAGCGTATAAAATATAACAAAACAAGCACCCATAAGGGTGTCCTTAATAAAACGGTAATATTGTTTTCATTGAAACGGCATAGGTTTTCTATGCCGTTTCTTCGTTGTTAAATAGTGATAATGGCAATATGCCGACCAAA
>CAYLPQ010000032.1:0-24056 GCA_964385605.1 uncultured Oscillospiraceae bacterium
CCATTTTATATTGGCAGGGGTAGAAGGACTCGAACCCTCAAGAACGGTTTTGGAGACCGGCATGTTACCATTACATCATACCCCTAAAGAGCGCCATATTAAGTTGTTTTTGTGTTATAATACTGTCATAGGGACACGGCTTTGGAGACCGATATTCTACCAACTGAACTATACCCCCGTATTAGCTACCTTTATATTATATTCATCTATTCATAGATTGTCAAGCAAAATTTCTATTTTTATTTGAGAAAAACAATATTTTGCTTGACCTTATATTTGAGAGGTTGTATACTAAATGAGTAAATTAAAGGAGCGGTGACTTATTATGGAATTACTTTCAGGAAGAGCAGACGATAACAGACTTGATAAAGAAATAAAATGTTATGATTTTCTTGATTCTTTAGGCATAGAATATGACAGAGTTGATCATCAGGAGGCAGACGATATGGAAACCTGCCTTGCAATTGAAAAGGTGCTCGGCGCGCCCATCTGTAAAAATCTCTTCCTCTGCAACCGTCAACAGACGCAGTTTTACCTTTTGATGATGCCGGGGGATAAGGTTTTTAAAACGAAGGAACTTTCAGGACAGATTGGCAGTGCACGTCTTTCTTTTGCAAATGCCGAGCAGATGGAAAAGTATCTTGATATTACACCCGGCAGTGTGAGTGTTCTCGGTCTTATGAATGATGGCGAAAATTCCGTACAGCTCATAGTTGATGAAGATATTAAAAAGAGCGAATATATAGGTGTTCATCCGTGCATTAATACAAGTACGCTTAAAATTAAAACAACAGATATGTTTGACACTGTTACAAACGCACTTAATCACCATTATATGACGGTTAATCTTGTTGGTGAGGTAGAATAATGTTTAATTTTACATTTTTCTTCAACAGCATACTTATAGGTGTGGGACTTGCAATGGATGCATTTTCCGTATCCCTTGCAAACGGACTTCACGAGCCGAATATGAAAAAACGCAAGCTGTTTCTTATTGCGGGAGTATTTGCAGTGTTCCAGGCATTGATGCCTATGCTCGGATGGCTTTGCGTGCATACACTTGCGGAAAAGTTCGTAGCATTTCAGAAGTTTATACCGTGGATTGCGTTGATTCTTCTTTGCTACATTGGAACAGAAATGATAAGAGACGGACGGAAAGAGGAATGTTCTCTTTCAGGCGATTGTGGGGTGCTTAAATTCGGTGCCCTTATCGTTCAGGGAATAGCAACCTCTATAGATGCGTTGTCTGTAGGTTTCACCATTTCTGACTATAACTATATATTGGCATTTGCAGAGGCAATGATTATTGCGTCTGTTACGTTTTTCATATGTTATGCAGGTGTTCTTATCGGGAAACACTGGGGAACAAAATTTTCCGGAAAGTCTTCGCTTTTAGGCGGAGGTATTCTCATATTTATTGGTCTTAAAATATTTGTGGAAGGAATTATAATACCGTTGATTAAATAAAAAATCAACGGTATTTATTTTGTCTGAAATCATATAAAAATAATGTCCGTTTTCATATTGACAGTGCTTTGAAAAAGGAGTAATATGCACTTAAGGAGTGATAACAATGAGTAACTACACAAGAAAACACAATTATTCTGAAATGAAAATCAACGACGGTCACTGGCATATTTCACGACAGTACCAGATTGCGGAAACAGATAAATATATAAAAGAAGAAATGGACTATCTCAATGTTGAAAAAATAGCCATTCTTTCACTTGAACAGGACTCAGAGTCAGAAGTTGACCATACTGCGAATATCAAGGCACTTTATCTTCGTGATAAGGGTGAGGGGAGAAGATATGCTTTTGCATCACTTCACTACTACCGCGATGAACACGATAACGGTGACGAATTTCTTCGTCAGGTAAAGTTATATAATAAAATGGGTTTTGACGGTATCAAGATGCTTTAGGGTAAGCCTAATTTTCACGAATGGTTTGACTGTAAAATTGACGGTGAAAAGTACGCGAAAATGTTTGAATACCTTGAAGAAAATAACATCCCTCTTGTAATACACGTTGCGGACTTTATTGCATTTCCTGATGAGAAGAATACTGCCGAAAGAGAAATGATACATCAGGAGATGCTCAATGTGCTTGAGCATCATCCCAAGCTCCGTGTTACCTTTGCACATATGTTCAATATGTCTTATGACAGAGAACGTATGACAAAAATCATGGAAACATATGAGAATGTATCCCTCGACCTTGCTCTCGGCGGAGATTTTATGATTAATTTCTCAAAGGATATTGACGGATGGAGAGAGTTCTTCTCAAAGTTCAGCGACAGGGTTGTTTACGGCACAGATACATACAATATGTATTTTGAAGAAGATGATGACTATGAGATTGCCGGACGTCATACACCTCTTCACGAGTTTTTTGAAAGAAAAGAGCCGTTTTCTGTAGAGTATTACGACTTTTTTCCACAGGTTTACGGAGAAAATGTAGTTCTTAATCCTGCATTGCTTCCTGAAAATATAGTTAAAAATATTTACTACAACAGTTTTATAAAGGCATTCGGAGATAAACCGAAGACTACAGACAAAGCACTTGCACTTGCTTTCTGCGATGAGCTTATTGAAGGTTATAAAAACAAAACTCTTACAACGGCAGCATTTAAGCCTTTGCCAGCCTGGATTTCTCCTATTGAAAAGGCAAATATGGCACGTGGTGATGAGCTTGCCCTTGAAAATCTAGCAGTCATAAAGGAATACTATCTGAAATGAGGCATTATTATGAAAGAATTTCTTAAAGAGCACGGTTTCCGTGACGAAAAAGTAAACGACTGCCATTATCATATAGGTATGCAGCAGCCAATTGATGTAACTATCGAATACTACAAGAAAAACAGAGAATATCTTAACATTGACAAAATGATAATTAATCCTATGACACAGCGCAGTGCTGATATTGACGAGTCTTCAAATATCAAGGCACTTTATTGTAAGGAATTCCACGAGGGAACGTATGCGTTTTCATCACTTCATTATCATTTTGACGAGAGAGATACTGCAGAGTTTTTTCTTAAGCAGATAAAATTCTACCACGAAGCAGGATTTGACGGAATGAAAATGCTTGAGGGTAAGTCTGAATGCAGAAAATTCTTTACCCACAAGCTTGACGAGGACGTTTTTGAACTGTATTTTGATTATGCGGAAAAGAACCACATTCCCATACTTTTACACGCAGGTGACGTGGCGGTAACACCCGAGCAGATAGTGCTTCGTGATTCAATTCACGATGAAATTCTTAATGTACTAAAAAAACACCCGGACCTTAAAATTACTTTTGCCCATATGTTCTTTATGACGGGAAATCGTGAAAAGCTTACACGAATTATGGATACATATAAAAATGTAAGTGTAGACCTTTCTATGGGCGGACCAATTATCCCCGATTTTTCAGATGATATTGAAAACTGGAGAGAATTTATAACACACTTCAGCGAAAGAATTCTTTTTGCAACTGACAACTGGAACAGATTCTTTGATGGAGACGATGATTTTGAGGTTTCTGTAAGGCATCTCCCTTTAAGACTCTTCTTTGAAAGTCAGGAGCCTTTTACAGCACCTATTTTTGGGAAAAAGATGATGATTCCTGCACTTTTACCCAAACGTATAGTTGACAATATTTACAGAGATAACTTCGTACGTATTTTCGGAGAAAAACCTCTTGAAGTTGACCGCAAAATGGCTTATGAATACGCGAAAAAGCTCCTTAAGAAATACGAGGAAGAAAAACTTCATACAAAGGTAAGAAATGAAATTCCCTCCTGGTATTTTGAGGATGAGGCAGAAAATCTTATGCGCGGAGACGAGCTTGCTATAGAAAACCTCAAAGAAATTAAGGAGTATTACCATGAGTGAATATTTGAAAAAATACAGGTTTGACAAAACTCCCGTGCACGATTGTCATTATCATATTGACAGGCACTATACTCTTTCAGATTCAATTAAATATCTTCAAATGAACCGTGAATATCTGGGTATGGACAAAATTGTGCTTCTTTGTTTCACAGAGGATTCAATGCAGGTTGACCCCTATGAAAATGTGAGGGGACTGTATTTTAAGGAGTTTCTTGGTGACAGTATCTACACCTTTGCAGGTTTACATAGTTTCCTTGATGAACGTGATACGGCGGAGCACTACTTAAAACAGATAGAGTTCTTTTATAATGCAGGTTTTGACGGAATCAAAATAATGGGCGAGGGTAAGGCAGCTTGCCGCAGTTACTTTAATCATAAGCTTGATGATGAAAGATTTGACAAGTTCTTCGCCTTTATAGAGAAAACCGGGTTTCCGATGCTGATTCACGCAGGTGATGTTCCTAATACTGATGAAGAAAGACTCGGCTGTGATACTGTACATACCGAAATGCTTAATGTCCTTGAAAAATATCCCAACCTTTGCATCACATTTGCTCATATGATGTTTTTATCGGACAACATTGAAAAACTTACCGATATATTTGAAAAATACCCCAATGTAACAATTGACCTCGCCCTTGGCGGGTTTATGAAGGATATTTCAAATAATATCGAAATCTGGCGCGAATTTTTCACGAAATACTCGGATAGAATTTTGTTTGGTACAGATAACTACAATAATTTCATCACAGACAATGACTGTTTTGAGCTTATTGTTCGCAACGAGCCCGTACGAAAGCTTCTTGAATACAAGGAAACCTTCACTGTACGGGTATATTCTTTCAAAACTGTTTTTAATCCTATGATTTTACCTGAAAGTGCAGTGAATAACATCTACAGAAATAACTTTATCCGCCTTTTTGGTGAAAAGCCAAGAAAAGTAAACTACGATTTGGCTTATGAATATACGGTAAAGCTTCTTGATGCTTTTAAGGCGGATAAACTTAAGGTTTTTGCAAGGTTTGAACTTCCCGACTGGATTTATCCTGAAGAGCAGGAAAATCTCAACAAAGGAAATTCCTTTGCAATCGAAAGTCTGGGAGAAATCAAAGCTTATTACGAAAAGAAGGTGTCAAAATGAATGATTTTATAAAAGAACACGGTTACAGCGAAATTAAAATTCACGACTGCCACTATCATAACGGCAGACAGTATAAAAACATCGAAACTGCAGAACATTTCCGCAAACACAGAGAATACCTCAATGTTGAGAAAATGCTTATCCTTGCCCTTACGGAGGGGGCTACTACCTATGACCCGTCTTCGAATATAAAGGCACTCTTTTCAAAAGAGGATGACAGGGATAATATGTATGCTTTTGCATCCCTTCACCATTTTCATGACGAAAGGGACACGGAGGAGTGCTTCCTTAAGCAGATAAAGTTCTTTAAAGAGCTTGGATTTGACGGCGTGAAAATGCTTGAGGGTAAGGCGGAGTACAATCACGTTTTCCCAGATAAGATTGACTCGGGCCTTTATCGCTCGTTTTTTAAGTATGCGGAGGAGAATGAATTTCCCATTCTCATTCACGCAGGCGACCTTGCAAACAGTGAAGAGATGAAAAAGCTTGTGGAAAAAGTCCATACAGAGGTTGAGAAAATTCTTGAAAGATATCCAAATCTTCACGTAACTTTTGCGCATCTTCTGTTCCTTTTCTATCAGCGAGAAAGACTTGAAAAAATCCTTGATACATACCCCAATGTTTCCATTGACCTTGCAATCGGCGGAAACTTCCTGGGTGAATTTGCAAAGAATATTGAAACCTGGAGAAAATTCTTTATAAAATATTCTGACAGAATCCTTTTTGCAACGGATAACTGGAATATGTTTTTTGAGGGTGACGATGATTTTGAAGTTACCTGCCGTTATATCCCTCTTCGTGATTTCTTTGAAAAAGATGAGGAATTTACAACCAGAACTTTCGGTAAAAATGCCGTGTTCAAACCTGCACTTCTGCCGAAAGAGACAGTAGATAACATCTACAGAAATAACTTTGTCCGTCTTTTCGGAGAAAAGCCTTGTAAGGTAAATTATCCCCTTGCATTAAAGTATGCAAAGTGGACTCTTTCCGAATATGAGAAAGGCAATTTTAAAACTTATTTAAGAGCAAAAGAAATGCCCTGCTGGTATACGGAAAAAGAAAAGGAAAATCTGCGCCGCGGTAGTGAGCTCGCCATAGAAAATCTAGAAGAAATAGTTGGTTTTTATAAAAATATTATAAAGTAAGCTTTCTGTATTCTGACGGAGTAATCCCGACTTCCTTTGAAAACAGCTTACTGAAATAATAAATATCGTTTATTCCGACAGCTGATGCTATGCTTGCGAATTTATCGCCGGCGGCTATCAGCTGTTTTGCTTTTTCTATGCGGATATTGGTGAGGTACTGTGTAGGGGAAATACCCGTAGCACTTTTGAAAATACGGTAGAAATACGTTCTTTCAATCCCCAGATAACAGGAAATATCTGAAACGTTGATATTATTTCCATAGTAGTATTCCATATAAGAAATTGCGGAGTTTATGTACCTTTCACGGTTTGTAATGACGGAGGAAGAAATGTTATTTTCCTCAATCATAGAAAGGAACTCAAGAACGTATGCCGAAAGCCGTGTTTGTGTGTAATTCCCGGAAAGGACGTATTTAAGGCATTTCTGAATAGTTTTTACATATTCGTTATCTTTTACAGGAATAACAGGGGAATCAGGTGTTATATGCGTTCTTTCGAGAAATTTTCCGGCATTTTTTCCTACAAAGTTTACCCAGCAGTTAGTCCACGGATTTTCACTATCGGCATAGTATTTGATTTTTACCCCGGGATAGATTGCGAATATGCTGTTTTTCTCTACAGTATAGGTATTGCCGTTAACCTCGTAATAACCCTTGCCGTCCTCGACAAAGTGTAGTATATATTCGTTTCTTATCTGCGGACCGAAGCAATGGTTTTTCTGTGTGTGTCCGTAGCCGCAGGCAAAAAGACTTATAGAGTCATCACAATTACAAAACGGATTTATAAAGAATTTATCAATCATATTAAACACTTCCTCTGAAACTATTATAATATATGTTTCTGTAAAAAACAACAATTTTACAAATTAATACAACATTTCGACATTGAAAAAGATTATCGGTGGTGTTATGCTACAACCAGTATGAAAAAGGAGAGATGTATTATGTTAATAGCACTCAGACTTAACAGAGCTAGTTATACCAGTGAAGCTATACTCCGCAAGTACCTTAATATGGTTAAGGACAATGTTGATGTAGTAGATGAAGTAACTCTTTTTACAGGCGGTTCTCATCACGGCTATACCCCCCGTGAAGATACTGTCAAAGAAGCGGATTTGCTTGTTCCTGCTATTAAAAAATTTAAAGCACTGGGTATTAAAAAGGTTGGTGTAAATGTACTTGCAACCCTTGGTCATACAGAGGATGGCAGCAGCCTTCTTGAAAAAGCTGATATGCAGTATATGGTGAACTTTGATAATGTGGAATCAGGCAGCTGTCTTTGTCCTGCTGATGAAAGATTTCTTCGTTACATAGCTGATAAATACATTTTATATTCAAAGACAGGTGCAGATTATATCTGGATGGATGATGACGTGCGTGTGGGAAATCACGGTGTTGTTCAGGGATTCTGCTATTGTCCCAAATGTATTGAAAAGTACAATGAAAGATACGGCAAAAACTACACTTATAAAGATATAAGAGAAAACTGGGATACTGACGAAGAACTTCGTGCTACTTGGAAAGACAGTGCATATAAGTCTCTTTGTAATATGGTAGATGTAATTCACAATGCTATAAAATCCGTTGATTCCAAAATCGAAATCGGCTATATGTCAGGCGGATGCAATTATGTTTATGAATGGATTGACGCAAGTAAAGCTACAAAGGGAAGACCCGGTGGCGGTTACTTTAACGACAGATTTACTCTTGAGCTTTTTGAAAAGAGTTTCTGGATTCAGAAGGAACTGGCAGAGTATCCTGACAGAGTAACAGATATTCAGTATGAGTATGAGTCATATAACGGACGTACTCTCGAAAAGAGCTTCCACACATCGGAAATGGAAACATCACTTTGTATTATGGTTGGCTGTAACGGTATTCTTTACAACCGTTCAACAATGATTGATGAACCGAAGTTCTTTGAAATGATCCGTAAATCAAAGGATAAATGGAATACCCTTACAAAAGCTACCGAGGAAACAAGTAACCTTGGTGTGTACTGTGCAAGTGCAGTTGTGGGCAGACAGATGAATGAAATCAGTATTTCCGTTACTGCAGACCTTGATAGCGCAGTTGCCGCTATCGTTCTTGGAGATGAATGGAACGATTATACCGATGAAATGATTGAAAAAATCCTTGCTAAAAACGTATTTACAGACGGCAGAGGTGTGGATGTCCTTATTGAGCGCGGTTTCAGAAATGCTACCTGTGCAGAAGTTGAAAAAACATACCCTAATGGGGTTATAGAATATTTCCACGATAGTCCCCTTAACGGCGATTTCTGTGGTAAGACAAGATATGCGTCTATGGATATTTATTACGAGGGCGATGCTTATCAGCTTAAGCCTGATGAAGATGCTGAAGTTATCACGAGCCTTAAAACAGGGGCAAATGTGCTTGGTTGTGCGATGTGTGCTTCAGAATCATCGGACGGCAGAAAGTTTGTTGCAGACGGCTATCTTATGCCCGGACAGGCACAGACGGCTTCAAAGCGTCAGCAGATGATGAATATATTTGAATGGATGTCGGGAAATAAACTTCCCGTTGTGATTGAAAAATCAATTAAGGTTGTTCCCAATGTTCGCGGTAAAAATGGTATTCCAGAAACAGTTATGCTTTGTAATGCGCATTTCGACCCTACAGAAGATTTTGAGATTGAAATCAGAAATGATAAGGAATTTTACTTTATCGGAAAAGACGGCAAACTTCTTCCTGCAAAACAGAGACACACGGACGGCGGTACATTTGTAACGGTAGATAACATTGAAAGATGGGACTATGTTCTTCTTACTTGCATTAAGGTGTGATTTTAATGGAAAAGTTTGAATCACCGGAATATAAAAGAAGCCGTAAAGCCTATGTAACCCAGTGCACTATTGAGCATTTGCTTGGACTTTTGGTAGTCGATGCATATCTTGCAAAGCTGCTGATACATATAGGGCTAAGCGATGCTATGATAGGTGTTATATCTTCGTTTGTTTCTGTTGCATTTATATTTCAGATATTGTCTGTATTTCTTGTTAAAACCAAGCTTACAACTAAAAAAAGTGTAATTGTTTCGGATTGTTTAAGTCAGTTTTTCTTTATGCTATTGTACTTTATTCCGTTTTTGCCAATTCCCGGTGCCTTAAAAAGAGTTTTGGCGATACTTTCAATAGTTATAGCATATGCGGGAAAATATCTTGTGCTGTCACTGTATTTCAAATGGGCAAATACGTATGTTCATCCTGAAAAACGAGGTGTTTTTTCCGCGAATAAGGAGTGCATATCTCTGATTTGCGGAATAGTCTTTGCGGCGGTTATGGGATATACAATAGATGCATTTGACAACAAAGGAAATCTTGAAAAAGGATTTTTACTTATTGCAATTACCCTGCTTGTTATTAACATCATAAATTACATCTGCCTTAAAATGATTAAGGATGAGGAAAAAAGCGAGCAGGAAGCAATGCGTATGTCTGTGGAAGAGGTATTAAAATACATAAAAGCAAACAAGGTTTTTATTGCGTATACTTTCATAGCTTGCGGCTCAACCTTTGCAGGTGGACTTGTATCCGGGTTTGTCGGAGTGTACAAAATAAAAGACTTGATGATACCGCTGTTTACCATTCAGCTTATAAATATTCTTGCGGATTTTGTCCGGTTAGTTGTATCGAAACCCTTTGGCCGTTTTTCTGACAAATACGGATTCGCACGAGGATTAGAGCTTGCAAATGTACTGCTAGTATTTGCATATGTTTCAATAATCTTTACTACACCGTCAACATGGTATCTTGTTGCCGTTTATACAATTCTCAGTGTAGCTTCGCAGGCAGGGGCATACCAAAACGGATTTAATATATCTTATCAGATACTTCCTAATAAATACATGACCCAGGCAATGGCAATAAAAAGTGTGTTTACGGGAATAACGTCTTTTCTTGGTGCAGTAGTCGGGGGATTTATATTAAACAAAATACAGGCTAACGGAAATATTGTATTCGGATTTCACCTTTACGGACAGCAGGTTCTTGCCACAATGGCATTTTTGATTAAAATTGTGACAATAACACTGTTCCACAAATTTGTTGCAAATGTTGTGGGGAGAAATCAATTAGAAAATTAACAAAAATAACCGAGGAGCAATTTCCTCGGTTATTTTTGTTGTGAAAAATATTTTAATCTTTAAATAATTCTTTGCATGAAGCTGCAAGTCCTGCAAGAGACTGCATTTCTGACGGAATAATAATCTTTGTTGCCTGACCGTTAGCGACCTTTTCCATGCTTTCCAGAGATTTGATTGCTACATACTCCTTGCTTGGATTTGCTTCGTTGATTTTGCGTATACCGTCTGCAATAGCTGTCTGCACTGCAATAATTGCTTCAGCTTCACCTTCGGCTTCCTTAATGGCAGCCTGCTTCTTTGCCTCGGCGCGGAGAATTGCAGATTCTTTTTCGCCTTCCGCAAGAAGAATAGCAGATTTCTTTTCGCCCTCGGCGCGGAGAATTGCTTCACGACGTTCGCGTTCGGCTTTCATCTGTTTTTCCATTGCGTTCTGAATCTCCTTGGGAGGAATAATGTTCTTAAGCTCAACTCGGTTGATTTTTATACCCCAGGGGTCTGTTGCTTCATCAAGGATTGCGCGCATTTTTGTGTTTACTGTATCTCTGGAAGTAAGAGTTCCGTCAAGGTCAAGATCACCGATGATATTACGAAGTGTTGTTGCTGTAAGATTTTCAATCGCCATCATGGGGCGCTCTACACCGTAGGTATAAAGCTTGGGGTCGGTAATCTGAAAATAAATTACGGTGTCAATCTGCATTGAAACATTATCCTTCGTGATAACGGGCTGGGGAGGGAAGTCCACAACCTGTTCTTTAAGATTAACTTTTTTAGAGATGCGGTCAATAAAAGGCACTTTAAAGTGAAGACCAACAGACCATGTTACGTGATAGCCGCCGAAACGTTCGATAATGTAGGCATATGCCTGCGGAACTATTTTGATGTTTGAGATTACGACAATGATTAATACGATGCCGATGACTGAAAGGGTAGGGATTAAAGCATTATTCATAATTAAACCTCCTGGTTTTTAATATATAAGAAATCGATTAAAATTAAGATGCGTGAAATAGTGTCAGCACATTGTTTGTGCGCGGCATGGATGCAGGTTCAGCCTGCGGTTTTCTTTACAATTAATTTAACACCGTTAATTCTTACTACAGTAACAACCTCGCCCAGGTCTATTTCTTCACCATTTTCACTGCGGGCACTCCATACTATGCCGCCGAGTTTTACTGCGCCTTCAGATGCATTATTTGAAATTTTTTCCGAAACAAGTGCTGTCTGACCGATAAGTGCATCTATATTTGTTTTTTCGTTTACATTGCCTTTAAGCTTCGACACAATTTTTTTTGTTGAAATCAGCAGAATTGATGTTACTATAAGAAATACACAAACCTGTACCCAGATTTCAAGGTTAAACATTGAACAAATAAGTGATGCAAATGCTCCTCCTGCAAACCAGATGCATACAAACTGTGCAGTGGAGGCTTCAAGTATAATCAGTGCTATTAAGAGAATTGTCCAGAAGATAGTCACAGTACCACTCCTTAATTCAGATATTTACTGAATACCTCAAGCATTCCATCGGGGGTATCCATAAAGTACGGACGCGCAATCTGTTCACCGTTGTAATCGGCTGCGTGCCACCATATTGCGAGTTTGATTTTATCGTAATTCGGAAGAGTATTGAACATTTCCTCAACCCATAATACCTTATCACCGCCGACTGATGAACAAGAAAATTCCGTTATCATCATTGGCTTTTCGTTTATGTGGAGAGCCTTCTGGTATATAGGAGCATAAATCTCATCGAAAGACCTCCATGTTTCACCCTCATAATAGGTTCCGTTGTTATAGCCTGTAATTCCGTAAACATCCACGTATTCATCACCGGGATAATAAAGTGACTGGTTGTTCCATTTGTAGTTGGGGAAGCTTCTTTCGTTGGGATTCCATACCCAGATTACATTTTTACAGCCTGCCTGTTCAAACTTGTTGTATATATATTTATACAGCTCAATATAAATCTGTGGATCGCGTGAAGTGTGATAAGCACTGTAGTTGCACCAGTCGCCGTTCATTTCATTAAAAGGTCTGAAGAGAACCGTTACATTAGGATATTTGGCTATCAGATTCGCATATTGAGCTAAAAATATGTCAAAATTGCCGTCGAGAATATCGTACACCATGTTGGAGCCTGAATTTCTTGTCAGGGGAGTCTGCAAAGTAAGTTCAAGTGTTTTTCCTGAATTCTGGGCATAATGAAAATATTGTTCTATAGTAGAAATATATGATGAAACTTTGGAATAATACTGGGTTGAGTCAATACCAACGTTGTCAGGACATTCGGTATACTCAAGGAACGCAGCGAATGTGCAACCTATTGCTTTTTCGAACTCTTCCATTTTTGCAAATCCGCCATACTTATTAGGAGGAAATATTCCCATCTTGAAACCGGCATCGTCTGAAAACAAATAATTATAGGTAGACAGAGCAGAGTGATTCAGATGAGATAAATCGCTTTTTCTGTAACCTGCAGTATATGCATTTGCAGAAGGTACAACCGGATCAAAGGTTGTAAGAGAATCAACAATGCTCATATAACCAAAATTGCTGGAAAACGGCTGACTGGAAGTGAAATAGAATGTATAAACTCTAGCGCCTTCACAAACATCGATACACATATAATGATTTTTGTCGTTTTGAATTCTGGAAAGAGCTTTTCGTGACCACTGCAAAATATGGTATTCACGGCTTCCTTTTGTATAGCTTTCATTCTTTTCAAGAGTGTGATTAGTTGTGTTTTCTGTAAATTTGTTTGAATAAACGAGATATGAAAGCCTTTCGCTTGATGTGCTGAATGTTTCTTTGAATATTCTGAGAGTAGTGGTGCTGTTTGAAATTGTTGCACAAATGTCGGAAAGGGATAAGTCAACAGTCATATTTGACGGAATAACAACAGAATAACCGTCTACAAGGTTAGTAAATTTAAGTGAGTTTCCATAGGATTCACAGAACCCCATTTCTTCCTTGCTTTTCATACCGTCATCAACAACTAGAGGAATATTTTCGTTATCTACAAGAATATCGTACGGCATCCATATCGGGGGAGTAAGAACCCTTTGAGAAACGGAACGCTGCGGGTTAGCAAATGCCGAAAAAGATATGCTCAATGTAAAAATAATTGCAGATAATGCAGAAATAAATCTTTTCATAATTGTTTGTCCTTTTCCTATTGTTAACTGATTTCTTTTTTTATATGAAAAATAAAACTTTCATAACTTTTCCTATGGGAATCAAAAATTATCCCAATATTCATATCTCGGGCTCTGTTAATAATATGTTCGCGGGCTGAACGATTTTTTGATATATATGTACAGACAAGTATCCTTTTAGCATAACTGCCTCCGAGAGCCCTGGAGACAGCATCAAGCTCATACAAAGCTTCCTTCCTGACTTCACCGTTTTTGCAGGAAATGAACACAGGCTTGTTTTCAGATACTGCCAACACGTCAATTTCATTAAGTGTTTCGAGGAATGAATTGTTATTATTCCATTCAATGGAAGTTCCTGTTCTTATGTCATGTAATAAGCCTCGCAAATCGCGGGCGGCTATAGCTGTGTAATATTCGAGAACGTTACCGGACTTTTTCAGACAGCGGGCAACGATAGGGTTTATTATACTGAATTTCAGAGAATTGTCAGTATTGATCTTTTTTATAAGTTTTCTCCTAAGTAACATACTGAACATCCCGGGTAAGATTTCTTTAAGCTTGTTTTTTTGCCTGGAAAGCTTTGACTCCGGAACAATGATATACTTGTTATCATCAGTTATGTATTCGGAAACAGCATTGCAAAATAAACTGTAGTTTTCACAATTGGTACTATTAATAGCGAATAAGCTTTTTATACAATTAATATCTTCATCAGAGATATTATCAATAGGTGACGAAGAAATAATTCTGCCACCCTGAAGACAAATAATTTCATCAATGTGTAATAACGAAGTTTTTACATTAAGTTCATGAATGTTGCCGTTTATTACTGATATGCTTCCGTCACCGGCATTGGTTCTGATAACAGGCACGGAATACTGACCGGCACAGAGTCCCACTATTGTAAGAATGAGATCTTCGCCACCGGTTACATCGAAAATGCAGTTTTTGTTATTTTTGATTATCTGTGACAAGGTATTTTTTACAGATTGTGAATTATCGCGCTCTATATGATGAAATTCAACGGGAATATTACTTTTTCGCAAAGCATAAAAGTTGGCGATATTTTTCAGTTTCTCCTCTGTCATAACTTCTCTGGAACCAATGTATATGATTTTTGAGAGATTAAGCAAGTAAAGAGGTGTGACAATATTTTCATATTGTTTTGAATCAAAAATTTCGATTAAAGTATACATTTTTTCTCCGTTGTGTATATCCAGATTATCGTATATACGCACATTTATTGAATTGTCTGCTGCACTAGCAGTGCAGCAGACATATTTTGTATCGTTTTATATGAAAGAGGATAGCAATAAAAATTATTTTGCAGCTTCCTGTGCCATTATATTTCCTATTGCTGTAGCTTCAACCTCCCAGGCAACAACCTTTTTACCTGTATATTCCTCTGTGAGTCGGTTAACAAGGGTGTTAAGACTTCCGCCGCCGATGATGTAAATTGTGTTATATGTTACATCGGTAATTTCTTCAAGCTCAATAACTGCCTGTTTATAGCCATTTGCCATACCGTGATATACAGAAGCGAGAAGCTCTGCAACATTCTTCGGCTTGGGAGCACCCTGGTTTTCAAGCTGGGTAAGAACTGCTTCCTGCATATTCTTGGGAGCAAACAGAAGCTCGCTGTTTATATCAACAGGAGTTGTATAGCTCGTATTTTCAGCCATTGTGCACATTTCACCGAAGCTTTCGTGAATCGGAATCTGCTCGCGAAGCTGATTAACAACCCAGAAACCTGTGATGTTTTTAAGGAAACGTACTTTTCCGTCAAATGCACCTTCATTAGTGAAACCTGCATTTTTAGCTGTTTCGTTACAGATGGCATTTTCAAGAAGAACACCCATAAGTGACCATGTACCGCTGCTGATATATATTGCATCACTTTCGTTGGGAACTGTCATTACTGCAGATGCAGTATCATGTCCAGCCGCAAGAACAACCTTACAGTTGTAACCTACTTTTTCCTGAATTTCAGGAGTAAGCTCTCCAACAACAGTAGAAGGCATGTGGAGCTTGCCGAATATATCAGAAGGAATACCGAGTAATTCAAGAAGCTCTTTATCATATTCTTTGGTTTTTGCATTTAGAAGCTGTGTTGTTGAACCTATGGTAAACTCGTTCATTTTAACTCCTGAAAGGAGGAAGTTAAAATACTCGGGAAGAAGAAGACAGGTTTTTGCTCTCTTCAGGTCCTCGGGAGATTCCATTTTAACAGCATAAAGCTGATAAATGGTGTTGAAAGCCTGTGAGGCAACACCGGTGCGCTCAAACAAATCATCCTCACTGATGATTTTAAACACTTCCTCGCGGGCTGTAGTAGTACGCTCATCGCGGTAAGAAACAGTATCGCCTATAAGATTATCGTTCTCATCTAAAAGGGCAAAGTCTACACCGAAACAGTCGATAGCAACACTTTCAGGTATCTCACCAATTTCACTACACTTTTTCATTCCGGCGATAATGTCGGAGAAAAGCTGGTCGTGATCCCAGCAAAGATGACCATTTTTCATCTTGGGTCCGTTTTTGAAACGATAAACCTCTGTAAGTTCAATTTTTCCGTTAACGCGCTTGCCAAGCATGTGTCTTCCGCTTGAAGCTCCGATATCAATTGCAAGGTATGACATAATCTACACTCCTTCATAATATTATTATTTAACTGCTAACAATAATTATACTTGAAGTTTTGCTAAATGTCAACACAATAGGCGGGTAATGTTAAAAAGATATTTTTAGGGAAAAATAGGGGTTGACCTTGAGAAACATTTGCGTTATAATATAAGTGAAAACGAATAAAACTTGCGAAAGGTTATGAGTTATATGAAGAAAATGTTCAAATCTGCAATATGCTTGACAGCATCATTATTAATGGCTACTTCTGCATTTGCGGCAAAAGTTGAATTATATGCTCTCGACGGCAGAACACTGCAGGTAGAGGAAAATCAGGTTGCAATGTATACAGCGGAAGGGATGGGCTGGTTTAAGGAAAAACCGGTTACAATGTATGCCCTTGACGGCAGAACACTTGTTGTTCCTGCAGACAGAGTTGAAGCACATAAGCTGGTAGGTTGGTTCGTAAAGGAAGATACGACCACATCTACTCAACCTGATACACAACCTACACAACCTTCTACACAGCCTGAAACAACTCCTGTTGTTGACAATAATCAGGAAAAAATATCAATTAAGTACACTGACGGTACTGTTGTGAAGGTGCCTTCACATCAGCTTGAGATGTATAAGGCTTTAGGTTGGGTTGCAGTAGATATAGAAATTCCGGATATTGATACTCCGACTGTTACAGTTTATAATGCTGCAGGTAATGCCATTGTCGTTAACTCTGCTGACATTGCTGAATATTTGATGGATGGATGGTCACTTACCAGACCTGACGGAACAACCGATGAGATTCCTGCTGGTGACTATGTGACAGTTTACTATTATGACGGAACAGAAAAGCAGGTGCTTTCTTCCCAGATTGAAAGCATGAAGAGTCAGGGTTGGTACCCTGCATATGATGAGGCTGTTTATGCTTATGCTGCTTTCGGTAACGGTTCTGATGTAACGGGTGCTACAAAGCTTCTTGAAGAAAAGCGCTATGAGGCAGCATTTCTTATGGTTCAGGATGCTCTTGACAAGCTTGAAAGTACAAATTCGGAGTATGTAACACTTCTGTACTATCTGCGAACTTCTATTACAGACACCTGGCGCGAGGCTGCAAATTCACCCCTTGGATTTGTTAACTACTGGTTCAGTGAAAAAGACGGAAAGAATCTTGTTGTGTTTGAGTACAGAAATGTAAGCAACAGCAGGATCCAGTCATTCAGAATCAATTTTGACGTTTGCAATGCAAATGGAGATGTGGTTGAAACAAATTCAGGCTCATACTATGTTGATAATCTTCAGATGACTCCTTGTGAAAAGAAGAGAGTTGCATGGGTTATCGGAAGCAAGGATGCTGCAAGTATAAAGAACCTTAAAGTAAAGGAAGCTGTGTTCAGTGACGGAACAAAATGGACTGTAACTGAATGATAAGTTGAAAAAATTAATGGGGGATTGATTTCAATCCCCCATGTTTTTTGAGGTGTAATATGACAATAGAACAATTGCGCGAACTGATAAATTACCACAGTAATTTATACTATACTCACGATAAAACTGAAATCAGTGATTTTGAATACGATGCTCTGATGAATGAACTGAAACGTATGGAAAAAGAAAATCCGGAGCTTATAACACCAGACTCGCCTACACAGAGAATAGGCGGAAAAATTCTTGAAGGATTTGAAGAGGTTGTCCATACGGTTCAGATGCAAAGTCTTAACGATGTATTTGACAAAGAATGTGTTATCGAGTTCGGCATAAAAACAGAAAATGCTCTTGGAGAAAAAGCAGAATATGTTACCGAACTTAAAATTGACGGTTTGAGTGTTTCTCTGGAATATAAAAACGGATATTTTTTCAGAGGTTCAACACGCGGTGATGGCAATGTCGGAGAAGATGTTACTGAAAACCTTAAAACAATCAGAAATATTCCGCTGAAGCTTTCCGAACCTATAGAATATCTTGAAGTTCGCGGCGAAGTGTTTATGCCCCATGCAAGCTTTATTAAACTGAACGAATTGCAGGAGGAAAGAGGGGAAAAAACATTTCAGAATCCAAGAAATGTTGCCTCCGGAACACTCCGGCAGCTTGACAGCTCTATTGTGGCAGAAAGAAAGCTGGATATATATGTATTCAATATTCAGCAGATTAAAGGAAAAGAGATTAAAACGCATAAAGAAGGCCTTGAATACCTTTCACAGCTTGGATTTAAAACAATTCCCGACACTCCGGTTTGTAATTCTATAGAGGAAGCCTTTAAAGAGGTTGAACGTATCGGTGAAGAGCGCGAAAAACTGGATTTTGATATAGATGGAGCAGTTATAAAGGTCAATTCCTTAAGACAGAGGGAGCTTCTTGGTTCAACTGCCAAATGTCCCAAATGGGCAGTCGCATATAAATATCCTCCGGAAATTAAAGAAACTACCCTTACAGATATAGTTATACAGGTAGGCAGAACCGGTGTTCTTACTCCCAATGCAGTTCTTGAAAGTGTGCGGCTTGCAGGAACAACAGTTTCCAGGGCAACTCTTCACAATATTGATTATATCCGTGAAAAGGATATTCGCATCGGTGACAGAGTTCTTGTACAGAAAGCAGGGGACATAATTCCGGAGGTTGTCAGTGTCGTTAAAGAAAAAAGAGACGGTAGTGAAGCTGTTTTCGAAATGCCTGCAGTATGTCCGGTGTGTGGAGCAGCTGTTTTCAGGGAAGATGGAGAAGCCGCTGTAAGATGTACCGGCGGTGAATGTCCTGCCCAGCTCGCAAGAAATATTATTCATTTTGCTTCCAGAGATGCAATGGATATTGAGGGACTTGGTCCCGCGGTTGTTCACAGACTTCTTGATAATAACCTGATTAAATCCGCCGCAGACATATACACTTTGTCAAAGGATCAGCTTTCGCCTCTTGAGAAAATGGGTGAGAAGAGTGCGGAGAATCTGATTTCAGCTATTCTTAAATCGAAGGAAAATGATTTGTCAAGACTTATTTTTGCTTTGGGAATCCGTCATGTAGGTGTTGCAAATGCAAAAAACATTGCTATTCATTTTGGTTCCCTTGATAATTTGATGAATGCAACGGAAGAAGAAATCTGTGCAGTTGAAGAGATCGGTTCTGTTATTGCAAAAAGTATCGTAAATTTCTTTAAACAACAGCAAAATATGGATATAATTGAAAATCTTCGTAATTCCGGGGTGAACTTTATCTGCAATGAAACCAGGAGTGAAGGAATATTCACAGGAAAGGTTTTCGTTCTTACCGGTACACTTCCTACACTTACGCGGAGTGAGGCTTCGAAAATCATTACTGACAATGGTGGAAAGGTATCTTCGTCAGTAAGTAAGAAAACCGACTATGTACTTGCAGGCGAAGAAGCCGGCAGTAAGCTTGATAAAGCAAATCAGCTTGGTATTACTGTTATTACAGAAGAAGAATTAAGAAATATGATTCAGTGAGGTTTGTTATGAGAATAATTGACGCAGCGATTGTAAAAAGTACAGTGAAAAAACTGTTTCTGGATTGTAATTATTATATTGGTGAAGATGTTATGCACGCACTTCAGGTTGCAAAGGATACAGAAGTTTCTCCCGTTGGAAAAAATGTTCTTGATCAGATTATCGAAAATGATAAAATTGCCGCAAATGAGCAAATCCCTATATGCCAGGATACGGGAATGGCAGTGCTGTTTGTCGAATATGGTGACAAGGTTGTTATAGAAAACGGCTCCTTTAAAAACGCGGTTGAGGACGGTGTAAGAGAGGCATATACAGAGGGCTTCTTGCGTAAAAGTGTAGTCACCGATCCTGTTTTTGACCGCATCAATACAGGAGACAATACTCCTTGTATAATTCATACACAGATAGTTGAGGGCGAAAGTATTAAAATAACGGCAGGCGGTAAAGGCTTCGGCAGCGAAAATATGTCTGCAATTAAAATGTTTTCTCCGTCGGCAGGAATAGAAGGTGTAAAGAGCTTTATTCTTGAAACTGTAAGAAATGCAGGACCAAATCCCTGTCCACCAATTGTTGTAGGTGTAGGAATTGGCGGTACTTTTGAAGTCAGTGCGCAGCTTGCAAAGAAAGCAACTTTCAGAAACATAGGCGAAAGAAACGCAGATGTGCGTTATTCTGCGGTCGAGGAAGAACTTCTTGAAAATATAAATAAAATGGGCTTTGGCCCTGCAGGACTGGGCGGAAAGACTACAGCTCTTGCCGTCAATATTGAAACGATGCCCACACATATTGCCGGAATGCCTGTTGCAGTCAATATCTGTTGTCATGCGGCCCGCCACAAAAGTGCCGTTATATAAGGAGGATTGTCAGATGATTAAAAGAATTAATCTGCCCATAACAGAGCACGATATAGAGAGCCTCAAGGCAGGGGACAGTGTTCTTCTCAATGGTGAAATAATTACCGGCCGTGATGCTGCCCACAAACGTCTTTATGAGCTTATTTCAAAGGGGGAAAATCTTCCGGTTGATATTGCCGGACAAATTATCTATTATGTAGGACCTGCCCCGGCGAAAGAAGGGTATGCTGTAGGTCCTGCCGGTCCTACTTCGAGCTATAGAATGGATAAATACACTCCGACATTACTTGATAATGGACTCAAAGGTATGATTGGTAAAGGTATACGCAATAAAGAAGTTATTGATTCTATGATAAAAAATAAAGCTGTTTATTTTGCAGCAATCGGCGGTGCAGCAGCACTTATTTCAAAATCCGTAAAGGAAAGTCAGATTCTTTGCTACGAAGACCTTGGCACAGAAGCTATATGTCGTTACAGGGTAGAAGATTTTCCGTGTATTGTGGCTATAGACTGCTTTGGAAATAACATTTATGATGAAGCCAGAAAAAAATATTGTATTAATGATTAAAATTTTTAAAAATCACTTGCCTTTAAACAATATATATTGTATAATGTAAACAAAGAGACAACAAATTTATTTTTAGGAGGGCTCACTATGATTAATGTTATTATTGGCGAAAAAGGCACAGGTAAAACTGCTAGACTTATTGATGCAGTACATATTGCTGAACAGGCAGCTACAGGTAGTGTAGTGTTTATCAATAAGGGTAAGAGACATGTGCTTGATCTTTCACATACTGTAAGACTTGTTGACACTGAAGAATATGCACTTAATTCTTACGAAGAATTATTTGGATTTGTTTGTGGAATCCTTTCACAGAATTATGATATAGCACATATCTTCATTGACAGCATTACAAAGATTGTTAATGATGATATGGCTGCATTCGAGAAGTTTCTTGACAGAATTGCTCCTATTGCAGAGGTTAGCAATGCAGAAATTCAGATTATTCTCAGCATGAATCCCGCTGACGTTTCTGACGGCATAAAAAAGTACGTTAAATAAGTCTTAAAACAAAGAAGTATAAATCCCCTTTTTCCATAGTATATTGTGGAGAAAGGGGATTTTTATGCTGAAAATAGTTGCTTTATTAGTTATTGTACTGAATATAAACAATGTAAGTGCCTGTGCCATCAGCGCAAGAAGCGCTGTGTTAATTGACGGCACAAGTGGAAGAGTTCTGTATGAGCATAATGCCTATGAACAGCTTCCGATGGCAAGCACCACAAAAATAATGACAGGGTTATTGGCTTGCGAGAGTGGTAAACTCGAAGAAACTGTAAAGGCAAGTGCCTTTGCATCCGGAACGGAAGGATCATCTTTATGGCTGAAAATAGGAGAGAAGCAGACTCTTAAAGATCTGACATACGGGCTTATGTTGAAAAGTGGAAACGATGCGGCTGTTGCTATTGCGGAGTATCTTGGGGGAAGTACAGAAGCCTTTGCCCTTATTATGAATAAAAGAGCAAGGGAAATCGGGGCAGTAAATACCAGTTTCAAAAATCCTCACGGGCTTGATACGGATGACCACTACACAACATCTTTTGACCTTGCGTTAATAGCAAAAGAAGCTATGAAAAACGATAAATTCCGTGAAATTGTCTCCACAAAAACATATTCAATCCCAATGGAAGGCGAAAAGTGGGACAGAGCACTGAAAAATCATAATAAGCTACTGTGGCAATATGACGGATGTAACGGTGTTAAGACAGGTTTCACAAAAAAATGCGGAAGATGCCTTGTGTCAAGTGCTGAAAAAAGCGGTCAAAGGCTTATTTGTGTTACTTTGAATGCTCCTGATGACTGGAATGACCATAAGTACCTGCTAGACTACGGTTTTGAAAATTTTCATGCGGAAACAGTTGTAAAAAAAGAAGAACCGGTAAAAACGGTAACCTATAACAAAAAGTATAAGAAAAGAGCTGTTATTGTAGCAAAAGAGGATTGCGCAATATCACTTAAGGAAAATGATAAAATTACGACGGAAATTAGTGTTGATAAAATCAAAGCACCTATGAAGAAGAATTCAACTGTGGGAAAAATGACAGTGTACTGTAACGGAGAAAAAATTAATGATATTGAACTTGTTACAGCAGAAGATTTAAAAGAAGTAACTGTTAAAGAGAGAATTATGTATTATTTAAAAAAGCTGTTACCGTAATATTTAACTTGAATAAAATAAAAAAGTATTATATAATACTTCCAGATTGTTTTGAGGAGTATTATTAATATGTATAATGGTGCAGTATTTTTTGATTATGACGGAACTCTTGCTGATGAGGCAAATAAAATATTTTTACCTACAGAGACTACAAAAAACACTGTAGTAAAACTGAAAGAAAAAGGGTTTGCCATATTTTTGGCAACAGGCAGGTCGAAGTGCTATATTCCCGATATTCCTGGATTGTTTGACGGTTATGTTGCTGCAAACGGTGCTTATTCAGAAATAGGCGGCAAAACTGTGAACAGTATTAATATGGATAAATATACTGTAACAGAACTTATTAACGAATTTGAAAAATTGAATCTTGAATATTCATTTGAAAATCAGGAATCACTTTTTGTGAGAAATGTCAGCTCGGAATCTTTTATTGCGATGCTTAAGACCTTTAATATTTCTACAGATATAATGCGGCCTGCGTCCGAAATGCCGAATGTGTGTAAGGGAATAGTGCTTTTTAATTCTGACGAAGAATTCAAAAATTTATCTGACCGATTCAGGGGAATAGCTGTTCTTGACCGTCACCGAACTTATAACTCTGCCGACGTTACAATCCCCGGAGTAAATAAGGGTGTAGGGGTAAGAGCCGTAATTGAAAAGCTTGGCATTCCTTATGAAAATACTTACGCATTTGGTGACGGTACAAATGACATCGAAATGATTAAGGCTGTTTGTCACGGTGTTGCAATGGGCGAATGTGTCCCCGGGGCAAGAGAGGCAGCTGAATATGTTACAGATACGGTTATAAATGAGGGGATAACAAAAGCATTTGGATATTTTGGCTGTATATAAACACAGAACAAAAAAAGCAGGCACTGCGGCAATGTCATTAAGTTAAGACAAACAAAAAGAATCGAGTTTAGAAATAAACTTGGTTCTTTTTGTTTTGTAATATTTAAAATAATTTTAAAAAAGGCTTGACAATTTACACATTTTGTGCGGTTCACCTTAACTAAAATTTTTAGTTAAGGTGAACCAATGTAATCAGAAGTATATTAGCTTTTGATTACAGGAGGTACAGTTTATGTGCAGTTTTTCAGACAAGGTTAGAAACAAATTTTTTTCAATCATTTCTGAAATGAGCAAGTATTCGTGGCTGTTTGTTAAAAATCCCGGTCATGATTTTACTCGCAAAAGTCCTTTGTCATTCGATAAAATATGGAATTATCTTATCCGAGTGAAAAACAACAGAGGTATTGTTGCTCAGCTATCTTTGCCTAATAAAGATGAATTTGACATTGATGTGAATTTGCAATTAACAAGAAGGCAGACAAATGAAGTAAAGGAAAACCCAAATAAATATAGAACACTTATGTCAAATATGACCTTTGATTACTTGCCCCAAAAAAGCAAAGAAACATATACCTTGAATTTTCGATTGGTTAGGATTCGTTTGTCTGATGGTACTGTAGAAACCATTGTTA
>CAYLPQ010000033.1:0-22618 GCA_964385605.1 uncultured Oscillospiraceae bacterium
ATACCATAAAACGCAGAAAAAGCCCAGACTTTTCTGGACTTTTTCGACAGTCTGAAACCTTCGACACCTTTTGGTGTCGGAGGTTTTTCTTTGTGCGTTTAATTGAAGTAACGAGCCTTCGAGCACTGCAAACGGAACAAATTCCTATACGAAAAAAAGCAGGCGATATAAAAAAATTTTACTTTTTATATCGCCTTTCATTTTTCTTCATTTACATATTCGATAATATCCGAAACATTACATTCAAGAATTTTACAAAAATCATCTATTTTCATAGTGGATATGCCGTTTCCCTTTTTCATACGGTCAATGGTGGCACTGCTTATGTTATATTTGTTAATCAACGCATATGTCGTCACTTTTTTAGTTTTAAGTGTTTCCCAAAAAGGTCTGTAACTTATCAATTCCACACCACCAATCATATACTCACTATTATAATCATAAATTGATATATTTATCTTGACAATAGTCATTATTATGACTATAATAGTGATATGATGATTTCTAAACAAAAACTAATAATCCTATATACGATTGCTGTGGTCAGTTTGTTGCTCGGCGCTCTCTTGTATTTATTTTTCAGGGAAAGCACTTATATTTCAAAGTGGTTTTTTGAAATTTTTCCTCATTTGAAAACAAGCAGTGGTTTTTTCTTCCTGAAAAACAATTTTACAAAATATTATTTTGCAGATTTTCTATGGTCTGCCAGTTTTTCATCCTGGCTACACATAATTGTCTTGCCAAAGCCTCGTGGTTCTGTTAAATGTGCAATTTTCACAGGAATATTCGGATTATGTTTTGAGGTCATGCAAAAATTTGATGTTATAAGCGGAACTGCTGATTTTTGGGACGTTATTTTATATAATTCAGCAGGTATGCTTATCAGCATAATATATTCATTTAAAAAGAAGGAGAAAAACAAATGAGAAAAACAAGAAACTTATTACTGGTAACTTTATTGGTGTTGGCATTCGGCATATTTGCAATTGCCAGCGGAGAAAGCGACAGTAAAACAGACAATCAGGGGTCAGACTCTGTACAATCACAGACAACTGAAGAGAATCTCGGAAATTATAAGATTGACATAGACAGTTGCCGTCTTGCAAAAGACTACGAGGGGAAGGATGTTGTTATTGTGAAATACATATTCACAAATAACGACGATGATCCGGCTTCTTTCTATATGACTTTTGACGATGCCGTTTATCAGAATGGTGTGGGTCTTAATGAATCATATGTAGTTTCCGACACTGCAAACTACAGCAGCGACAATCAAAGCAAAGAAATAAAAAAGGGTGCATCTCTTGAAGTTGAAGTAGCATATGAACTTAACGATACTGTCACGGATATTGAAGTCGAAGTAACTGAACTTATCAGTTTTTCTGATGATGTAGTAACAAAAACATTCTCTATTAAATAAGCACATAAGAAATCACCGCATAGCTTATAAGTTATGCGGTGATTTTTATTATACTAATATGTTCACATCAAATCCAGAATCTCTGTTGCAGCAAGGAGGAATATGCCTATGCCGTGGTCATCATTAACGGTAGCACCAAGCTTTTTGTAGTATTCACGACCCATATGACAACCCGAACCTGTACACACATTGAGTGCATTACCATCTTCATCAATACAGATTTCTGCAAGACGATTCCATGCTTTTACAAGTCTGGGAGCAACACTCTCGTCAATCCATCCGTTCTTTATACCGCGGGACATAGCGATTATATACATACCTGTACCGGAGCTTTCCTCATAGGTTTCGTGATCATCAATAACCTGATGCCACATTCCTTTTTCGTCTTGATAGTTGAGGATTCCCTCTGTAAGGTCACGGAATCTTTCAAGGACTTCCGCTCTTTCGGGATGGTCTTCGGGCATATGCATAAGAAGCTCCGAAAGTGCAAGAATTACCCAACCGTTACCTCGGCCCCATGGAATACAGTTTGCCTTATCCTCCTCCACGAAGAATATGTGAGAGTAAATCTTCTTGTCAGGCATATAGAGCTTTTCGGAGAAACCACGCATATGGTGTACAGCCTCTGAAACATAATCTCCGCCAAGTCTTGCAAGAAAAGGAATCGACATAAAGAAATCATCTGCCCAGAAAGTCTTAATCCGGTAGAATGTGCCATCCTCTGTTCTGGGAACATTATCAAGAGATTTTCTTAAAACTTCAAGCATTTCTTTACCACTTTGACTGCCTGTAAGCTGAACGTATTCCCATACATTCATTCCGATAGTACCGATAGAATCAAGGTCTTCCAGCTTTGTAGAGCTGTAAAGGAAACTTGGCGCACCGAACTTCTTCTTGTCAAACTGAATGTAATCGTAGTAGTCACACATTAATCCTCTTGAATCTATGAAATAATTAATCAGTTCCTGCTTTCCCAGCTTCTGTGCCATTTTGAGAAGTCCGTAATGACCTACCTGAATAGCATAAAACCACTGTCCGAAGAAGCAAGTATTAAGATACGGTCTGTAATAGGTTTCTTCGCGCAGATAGCGGAAGAAGGTTTTATTGCCGTCAGTACACACATAAGGCTTCTTGAATTGAATATTTTCTGCGACATTCTCCACACCTTCAAGCCATATCCACGAAAGGTCTTTGCGCTCCGACTCATATGCAGGGATACTGAACTGACCACTTACCGCCTTAAAACCGAAGCCTGCAGTTGTTCTATCTGCTTCAACACAGATAAGCTCGCCTGAATAGCTACCCTCGTAAGTTCCGGTCTCTGCTTCATACAGCTTTTTGCCGCCTGCGTAAATTCTTATGGGGGCATCGTGTGTTATTTTAACATCGCCCTTTGCCCATGTAAGTGCACAGGCAGTATTGTATTCTGTCATAGTTGCAAAATTAAGATTGATTTCGGTCATATCTTCAGGGGCTTGGGGGCCTGTCCATTCAACTGCATCAATTGACATTTGGGGAAGTGTTTCTCCCTTTTTATATATTCTTGAAAATGCCATACCCTCCATATCCTTCATAATGCCGAAAGGAATTACAGGACGTGTCTTGTAGATATATTCTGTAGGCCACATAATAGGACCACTTTCATCGCCTATATATATTTCAAATTTAAAGTAGTCGCTTCCTGCCTTCTGTCGGACAATGAGAATATTATTCCCCTCGAAAAATTTAACGCGAAAACTATGTATACCGTGTACCTTGAAAGGCTCTGCTATACTCAATCCCTTACATTCTTCAGGAATTTCACCGTTAAATACAATTTCACAGTCACCCGTTACACTTATAACAAGGTCTCTGTCACAGGGACCGAGAAGGTTTGTTACTACATAACCTGTATCGCCCTCTTCCCATTTAGGATAAATCTTTGCAAAATCAAAGCTTGGCCAGCAGGGATTATAGCCAATAGGTTCTCTGTAAGGTATAAAGCTTACTTCACTGCGCTGTCTGCTAGCCATCATCTGCTTTAACAGAAGCTCAATAGAGTTTTTTACATCATTTACTGCCATAATTGGACTCCTTGTAATCAATAAAATATTAAAGGTCAAGCATTTCTGCTCCTGCAAGAAGAATGATACCAACACCGTGGTCGTCATTCATACAGGCACCCATTCTGCGGTAGTGTTCACGTTCCATATGAATGCCTGCACCGGTGCATATACCAAGTACGTTACCGTCATCGTCAATACAGATTTCTGCAAGGCGATTCCAGGCTTTCCACAGGCTTGGAACTATATCACGGCTTAACCACCCGTTCTTTACACCGCGTGCCATCGCCGTAATAAACATACCCGTACCGGAGCTTTCCTCGTAGGTTTCGTGTTCATCAATTATCTGATGCCACATTCCCTTTTCACCCTGATAGTTTAAAAGACCCTCTGCAAAGTCACGGTAGATTTCGAGAATTGTATTCCGCTCGGGATGATTTTCCGGCAGATACATAAGAAGCTCTGAAAGCGAAAGCATTGCCCATCCGTTACCACGGCTCCAGGGAATCTGATTAGCTTTCTCGGTTTCTGTAAAGTATATATGGGAGAAGAGCTTTTTATCTTCCATATACAGATATTTATACGTACCTTTTACCTGCTTTACAGCTTCTTCTATATAATTTCCGCCCAGTCTCGCAAAAAACGGAACAGTCATAAACAGGTCGTCCGTTGCATAATACTGCACACGCCAAACAATGTCGTCCTTTGAACGTGGCACAATTTTCAGTGCATTTTCCAGCACCTTAATAATCTTCTTTCCGTTTTCACGGTCAGTGAGCTTTATATATTCACACACATCCAGCCCGATAGGACCTATGGTAATAATATCGGTAAGCCTTGTTGATGAATAAAGCATAGAAGCTACACCAAAGGTCGCTTTATCATATTGTACATAATCGTAATATTCACAAATAAGGTCAATGGAATCAATAAAGTACTCGATAAGTTCCTTTTTATCAAGTGCCTCTGCCATTTTAAGAACACCGTACTGACCCAGCATTACAGCATAGAACCACTGCCCGTAGAAGCAGGTGTTAAGGTAAGGTCTGTAGTAGGTATCTTTACGAAGATACTTAAAGAAAGTTTTCTTTCCATCCTCACAGATATAAGGCTTTGTAAACTGAATTCCGCCTGACGAAATCACCACACCTTCAAGCCATATCCATGAAAGGTCTCTGCGGTCTGTTTTATATCCCGGCACGCGGAAAGAGCCACTTTCCACACTGAAACCGAAGCCTGAATCTGTTTTTGCAACTGACACAGCAAGAAGCTTTTCATCCGGAAAGTAACATTCAAATGTTCCCGCAGTTCCGCTGTACAAAGATTCACCGTCAGCAAATACATATATCGGTGAATTATGAACAAGTCTGATATTGCCTGATGCTTTTGTCACTGCGCAGGCTGAAGAATAAGATGTCATTGAAGCAAAATCAAATACAACTTTTTCTACATCCGGCGGTGCTTCAGGACCGATCCACTCGACCCCATCTGTTGAAAATTCAGGGATCGGCTCGTCTTTTCTGTAAATTCTCGAATATGAGAAGCCCTCAATATCTTTCATACTGCCGAAAGGAATTGCCGGACGGACTTTATAGTTATATTCTACCGGCCAGGATATGGGACCGCTTTCGTCACCTATATATATTTCAAACTTGAAGTAGTCGCTTGCTGCCCTTTGACGTACAACAATAAGGTTTTCTCCTTCAAAGAACTTAACACGATAAGATCTGATTCCGTGCACCTTGAAAGATTCCGGAACACGGTCACTTTCAAAGCATTCAGGAATTTCTCCATTAAAGAAAATCTCACTGTCGCCGGTAACACTTATTACCAAATCTTTATCACAGGGTCCAATCAGATTTGATGCAACAAAGCCAATATCCCCCTCTTTCCAGTCTGGATATACAGCTTCAAAGCTGAAGCTCGGCCAGCAGGGATTATAGCCAATCGGCTTCACATACGGAAGATATTCAACCTCCGCCCTTTTACGCATAGACATCATACGTCTTAATAAGAGTTCAACCGTATCCTTTGCCGCGCAAATGTAATTTTCAGGCAAATTTTTCTTTGCTTTGTAGTTAAGCTCTGCGGACATATATGTATAAGGGATTCGCATAACTACACAAAGACCACCTGATGTTGATTTTTCCATCTGTACTCCATAGTTATTTCCGTAAATGAGTTTAAGACGCTGATTTACATTTTTCAATCCAACGTGACCATCATAAGAGACACTTTCTGAAAGAAGTTCACTATTCATTTTCTGTATGCTGTCTTCTGTCATTCCCTTTCCGCTGTCTTCAACAGTAATAACAAAAAGATTGTTTTCCATACGGGATGAAATTTTAACCCAACCCTTTTCATCAAGAGGCTTAATTCCGTGATATATTGCATTTTCCACAAGAGGCTGGAGAATAATACGGGGAACACGCGCATTAAGATAGTGTTCATCCACATCCCATTCTATAGAGAACGTATCGGGGTATCTTAATTTCAGAATATCAACATACTGATTTGTAAACTCTATCTCGCTTTCAAAATCAGTCATATAATCCGTTACATCGGAATATGACTTAAAAAGTCTTGCAAGTTTTCCGATTGCTGCAGATACGGGATTTTCGCACATTGTCATCTCGATAGCCATCCAGTTTATAACATTAAGGGTATTGCCGAGAAAGTGCGGATTTATCTGCATCTGCAGCATCATTGTCTGTGCATCTTTCAGTTTACTTTCTGCGTCATCTTTTCCATCAATGACAGATACATCTGACTGAGATGTATTTACAATACGTCTCAAAACAGGTTCTGCATTTCTTCCATCCTGGATATTATTAAATTTTTCATTATCCGGAAACTGTTTTTTTGCAGACATAATAATCTCCTAAAGCATTCTCTGAAATTCACTGGGTGTATACCCTGTGTGTTGTTTAAAAGCATGAGTAAAGTACTTACGGCTCTTATAGCCGCACATTTCGCTTATTTCATAAACCTTGTATTTCTGGGTTTTGATAAGCTCAATTGCGGCATTGATTCTGACACTTGTAATATAATCGGAAAGTCCCTGCCCTGTTCTTGTCTTAAAGAACTTACTTGTATAGAAGCTGCTTAAATTAACGTGGTTTGCAATATCTTCAAGCACAATATCCCGCATATAGTTTTCTTCCACATATTCTTTTATAAGCTCAATTGTAAATGAGCCTACACCTCTTGAAGAAGCTGTTTTTTCCTTCTGTATTTTATTCAGTATGACTTCCGCTATTTCTACAATTTCGTTAATTCTTTCGGTTTTCCATATCTGTGAGTAATCAAATGCATTGCTTCCTTCCGTAAAAGAGCCTGAAAAGAAATTTTTAAGATAAATGAACATTTCCTCAAAAATTCTTTTTGCGCGATTGGTTTCCAGTGTCTGCGCATAGCAGACGATAGCATTGAATACTTTCTTGACTGCTTCACTGTCAGATTCAAAAAGAGCTGATGAAAGCTCACGGAACTTCATTTCAAAAAGGTCATCGTCATCTATAAGATTTTTATAACCACAAAGATTGTAGATAGAGTCACACACATACGCAACTTCAAAAGATATTTCAACGTCAAGGGACTCAAGCATATTGTTTTTTACTGTTTCCAACTCTTCCCGAAGCATCCTCGTTGCATCGCCCGGGTTGATTTTCTCTTTAAACCGAACCACCGACACAACCTCGTTCTGCAGTTTGATAACGTTTATATTCTCTTCTATACACCGCGCCGCCTGCATCATATCTTCAAGCATATGATAGTAGCTGTTAAGTCCGTCAAGGAATAAGTCCGGATTTTCACAACGCGCCATTACTACACCGTGGCACACATTGGTTTCTCTTTCTGACATATCAAGATTTTTCACGCGGAGAGTTATCTCATTCTCTTTATAAAGATAGCCTGCCAGAATGTCGGAGTACAGGTCTGTTTTTGCCATAAGCAAAAGCTCATTATACTTCTTCTCCTTGATTTTTTCTTCTTCACGGTTTTTGTTTTCCTTGTTTATAAGTTCTATAAGGTTGTTAAGGGTTGCGTTAAGCTCATCAATATTAACTGGCTTTGACAGATAATGCTTGACGTTCAGAATAATCGCCTGCTGTGCATATTCAAAGTCGTTGTATGCAGAAAAGAAAACTATCTTGATTTCGGGATAGTTTTCCTGAACGAAACGTGCAAGCTCAATACCGCCGCCACCCGGCATTTTTATATCGGAAAGGATAATATCCACGGAATTTTCCCGCAGAAAATCCATTGCAAGATAAATACTGTTAAAAAGTCCTGCAATCTCAACATCTTTCCTTATTCCAGAGATTACGCGCCCCATAGAATTAAGGGAAGCGCTCTCATCGTCTACTATTATTATTTTTACCATGGAGATACCTCCTCGTTAAAAATTACAAAGGTAAAGTTAAAATTCCTTTTAACCTTATATTTATATCAACCTTTTTTAATCAAGCGCTGTATATGCAGCAGCTTCAGAAATCATAAGTACACCTTCGGGAGTTGAACTTCCGGCACGTGTAAAGTTAAGTGATCCAAGCATATGCTTGGTGCCGTCTGTGGGGTATGCATAGTCATTTACAAATGAATTAATTTCTACCCAGTCTCCACTGCCTACCTTGATTGCACCTGTGCTTGTGAGAAGGTCAACTTTGAATATTACAGGGGTAAAATCTGTACTGCTTAAAGTGCCTGCAAGCTTTGAACCGGCATTTGTATATACATAATTATCCTTGATTCTTGCGATTGTAATAGTCTTACCCTGGTCTGCATTTGTAGCTGAATTTCTGATTGTTGTACGAACATCAATACCATTCTTCGCCTCACCACTTATCTTAATCTTTGTGTAAAGATAAACTGTCTGGTGCCTGTTGCTACCTCCATAAAGAGTTGCCGAAGCAGATTGTCCATTTGCGAGACCGTCTATGCCATAGTCAAATGATGCAAAATAATTTCCGTCTTGGTCAACAGCAAGAGTCTTACCCTTTGATGCATTTATAAAACTTCCTGAAAGAGTGGGATTAGACATATCGTCACCCGGATAGTAGAAGTTCTGCACCATATACACGTTATAATTAGCAGGAAGAACTGTAAGTTCATATTTTACCGAGATTGAACTTGTTGAATCTGTAACTGTTGCCGTAAGAGTAACTTCCTTTGCCTGGGTAAGGTCACGGGTCACTTTTCCGTCTGCAGTAATGACATTTTCATCTGATGATGCCCAGGAGATTGCAACACCACTGTCGCCTGCTGTTTCGGGAAGATTAATGTCTTCTGTAATCATTGTCATAGGTTCAGGGGAAATCTTTTCAAAAGACAACATCCCGAGGGCTTCTTCATCACTGATCGGTTCTCTTAAAGCAACACTGACATTGGCAATATTTGCACCCTCTGTGCCGCCCTTGATAATGAAGTCACCTTCAAGAAGCTCCATATTTTCAAGGTTTATATCATTGAGGATAATTTTCTTTTCAATCCAATTTCCACTACCTGCTACGGGAAGCTCCACATTATGTCTTACAAGGGTATTTGTTTCACCCGTCTGCCAGGTCATATATTCAAGAACAATATTTTCCGTACCATCGTCAAGATATTTCACCGTAATCTCTGCGGCAGTAGACTCAACCTCTTCCCCTCTGTACTGAACGCGCATAATACCGTCTGCAGGAATATGGTATGAAGTTATGCCATTTTTCGTAGTCTTTGCTGGTTCTCCCTTTTCTTCACGTTCTGCAGTTTCGATTGTGCAGTTGTCGGAAAGATTATACTTATACACCTCGGGAGCGGAATCAATGTATCTCAAACAATCTGCCCAACCGATTGAAATCGTATCGTTGGGGTCGTACATACCGAATATGGCTGTCTTTCCGTCAAAGCTGAAGTTGGGATGACAGTGACCCGGGTCAACTCCCGTCTGATGCACTGTGGCAACAGGGTATTTATCACCTGTCCAGCAGTCGATTAGTGTGATAGTCGAATCCGTACCGTTGTAGCTTGTATCAGCTATTGCCCAGCGGTCAGTATACGGATTTATACCAACATGGCAGAAAGAGCCTGTTGTTATGTAACGGCGGTCCTTACCGTCATAGCCTACCCATGCAAAACCGCTGTAGCCACCTATCCGTGATGCAGTGTTTACAAAAAATACGTGTTTTCCGTCATATGTCCATCCCTCGTGACCTGCGGATTCACCGGCCTCGTTAGCGGAATACGGCTTCTGCACAAATACGTTGTAGGGTACACCTGTTTCAAGGTTCATTATCCACACCCTGTCCTTTGAGTGTTCGCCCTCGTGAGCAAAAAGCTCAAGATGACCCATTTCGGGGTTTGGGTTGATACTCTTGTGATTAGGCGCATACCAGGGGGTATCAAAGCCGTATGTAATATCAAGCAGCCACTCCCCTGTTACGAGGTTGTATACGGGGAAACGTGACTCGTGCTTTTCACCGTCTTCCCATTCTTCAATCTTAAGGTCTACCCATTCAACACTGATAAGTGACTCGTCATTATTTATCTGAATCATACTTACCTTGCCGACAGTATAATCTTCGGGAATTTTTGTAACGAGGGACTTTTCATAAGTGGTGCAGTCCATCTTCATTATTTCGTGGTCTTTATTTATATAGAACACGTTGCCCAGAGGCGATGTAACTATAGAATAATTATCAAGAAGACGGTCAAGGAATCTACCCTCTTCTTTTACCATATCATACTCATAAAGATTGTATTCCGCATCATGGAAATAAAGCTTTGTTCCGTCGGCAGATGTACACTGCATTGTGTAGTAACAGCGCATAATATTATTACCGAACATATTAAGAACTTTATAATCGTTGCCTGTGTTACTGTCGTGCATTGTGACAGGCTTCATATTGCGGAGGGCATTATTAATAGCCTCTTCCTCCGTTTTGGGAGAAATTGAATTTTCCGCAAAGAAGAATGATTTTATCTCTGTATTTCCCGAAAAGGGAATGTCAAGGTCACTGTAATACAGAATTGTTGCCCTGTTATTTGATGTAAGTGATACATTTTTCGTCTTTGCCCAGATAAGCTTGTCGTTATCATATGCGGCAAGAACAGCTGTGCCTTTTACCGTGGTATTTGAGGGGTTATAGATATAAAGCTTACCGTCGGCCAGTCCCGTAACAACACCTGTTGTGTCGGTTGTACGGTAGATGCCGTCATCGTACAGAACTGTCTGCATTTCGATACCGTCTTTTCCTACTGCGGAAACATCGTCAACGTAAAACTTTGCACCTGCCTTGTCACGGAAGATGTTATAGCGGAACGTATGCATATTGATAAAGTCAATCTGTTCCACATTTGTTTCTGTAGAGTTATCAAAGTAAACAAGGGGCGCATCGTTCAGCTTTTCCCCGTCAAGATACACATCAAAGACCTTTTTGCCGTTATCAAAGGCAATTTTCATTGTGTACCAACGGTCAGTTTCAAGTTCACCGTTGTGAATATAAACCTCAGGCGCGGCAGATTTTATATATCCGCCGGAGCCTGTATACTCTATCTTTATTTCTGTCGCCTGTTTTGATGAAAGAGTTTTGTTTGCATCACGGGTATATCCCCAAAGCTGGAATATGTATAACTGGGGTTTCTCCGTATGAAGGAGCTTGAAGCGGAAGCTCACTTCACCCTCTTTTCCTAGAGCATTTTTAAAATCGTATCTTGTGAAATTATAGTCCTTTATATTTGCTGTTTCACGTTCAGACGACATAACGTAGTTATAATCCTCATCGATCGTAACAGTATTCGTATATCTTTCTGTCTGCCCGGTATATTCATTTTGCCAAAGGTCCAGTTTTGCCGAGCTTAACTCAAGTCCCTCTTTCCCGGGGTAATAGAGGTTATCCGCAGAATAAACCTTTTTTCCGTTTGCAAGGATAGTTATATCAAAGGACTTTCTTGCAGTGAAATCTGTTCCGGCATCTGAAATTATAGCGGAAAGGATGACATTTCTGTCCTCATCCCCCCTTGTGACTTTTCCGTCAGTTGTAAGATAGGGACTGTTACTTATCCACTGAATATTTACGTTTTCAAATTCGGGAAGTGTGAGGTCATCTGTCACGGCAGAAAGCACCTGGGTAGTCAATCTTTCTGCAGTAAGTGCATTGTAAGCATCATTTATTCCCCGTGTTGCCTCGTTACTGATTACCTTTACTTCAAAAGATTCCTCAATATAATCACCTGTTGCGTTATCAATAATCTTTGCAGTAAGATTTACCTTTTTATCAAGGTTTGGCTGTGCAACTGTAAAGCTGTTGCCGTTTACAGAAAGCACATCCTCATTGTCAGATGCCCATTCTACCGAAAGGTCATTGGCATCCATCAGATTCTGTGCGTTTGTATTTGAATAGTCAACCGTAATGTCGCTGTTTACTCCCTGTGCGTTAAATTCCCCGTCATGCTCAACCATAACAGAGTCAAGGATGATTTCATCACGAAGTGCATACAGATGCTTGTTCTTTTCAAGGAAGTGGCTGTCTGTTCTTACCACCATATCGTCAACGTAAAAAGCACCGCCCGCATTCTTTCTGTATGCATTGAACTGTAAATCGTTTATATTTACTATCTCTAGTGTTTCGTCAGTGCTTGTAGTGAAATAATGAGGAGCACTATTAAGTTTTTCATCGTTGTAATACAGGTCATAGCTCTGATTTTCTACGTCAAAGGTCATCGTAAGATTGAACCATTCTCCGTTTTCAGGACACACTTTAGTGTATGATGCTCCTCCCGGATTACTTGATGCATAAAGGTAGTGTCCGTCATTTCTGCGGTGAATCTGCATTTCAAGAACCTGTTTACGGATTGTAGCACCGTTTTCATTAATAAATGTTCCCCACAGGTGGAAAATGTAAATCTGGGGTCTTTCAGTTTCCGCCATCATAAGACGCATTGAAAGTTCCGTTTTGCCGTCGGGCTTATCGCCGAAAACGTAACGTGTATAGTTATATTCCTCCGCCGCAAAGGGACGCTCTGCACGAAGTGAATAGTTGTTGTCTGTGTTATCAAGCAGAGTACGGAAACGTCTGCCGTTTACCGATGTATCGTCAAACTCCGTCGTATAAAGTGTCTGCCAGCCTACACCGTAAGTAAGTGACGGAGTTTGTCTTACGGGAGTGGTTGATTGAAGTCCGGGAACTTCTTGAACGAATTTCCCTGCATGTCCCGGATAACGGAACGTGTCGGAATAATAAATCTTTGTTGCAAGGCTTGCAACCGTGAAGGGAAATTCCTTTGTAACAGTATCTGTACCGTCAGAAAGTGTCATTGTGATGACTGCTTCTCTGTCGGAATATTTATCACGGATGACCTTACCATACTGGTAAGCATCATAAGTATCAGTTGCTTCTACGTCCATAACCTCGATAACAGAGCTGTCACTGCTTGTAAAGTTTGCAGTAATGCCGTCGGGAATCGGAAGAAGCGAATTGTCAAAGTAGATGTTTTTTGTAAGTGCGTAATCGGGCTCATGCTGTGTAAAAAGCTCTGCGGTAATACTGTCCGCAATTTCAGAAAGGCTCTCGCCTGCGGCATACGTCGCAGGCAAAAGCATTGCAGTGTAAATAAGACATATTAAAATGGAAAATATTCGTTTAATAGCTTTTTTCACTGTAGTTTCCCTTTCCTTTTGTATAGTCCTTCCACCTCATCCAGCGCAAGCCTTCCCCTTCCCCTCAAAGGGGAAGGGGAAGGCTTCTAACGGAGGTTTTTAACCGTTTCCGCATTAGTACTGGATGATGATACAGTCATACATACCGCTTGAAGATGTAGTTACAAGAACTGCCACATCCTCGTTATTGATGTTGAATTTGTTATTTACTTCATCAAGAGTTGCAAATACGGGGATAGATGTTCTGCCTGCCACAGAGCAATCCATATTCTCTACATCAAAGAATACAATACCTGGTGTGTAGAATGGAATGAAGTCAACTCCTGTACCGTCGGCATTATGTGCAACTGTAATACCGAGAGTGTTTCTTCCTACAGGATAGCCGTATATGATAGCCTCACTCTTGTTGTATGTGGTCTTTGTTTTGTCTGTTTTTGTATATGCGAAGGGTTCGGGACGGGTTTCACCCTTTGTTTCAATAATTCGGTCTGCTTTAACTATTCTTTCGTCAATATTTGTTTTAATACGAAGAATGTCACCTGCTTTAACGTCTGCCGGAAGGATGCCCGGTTCATTTTCTATAAGATTATACTCATAGTCGTAGCACCATGCTCTTATCTGCTTAACATCCTCTCCGTTGTGGTTTACCGTCCCCTTAACACCTGTTACAATGTAGCAGAAGTTGTAGTACCTGCCGTTATCTGTACCTGCTGTATCGGGAATATCAGTGTATACAAAGACTTTCGCAGTATGAACGTTGTCGGCATCGTATGCCTTAACCTTGTAGTTACCGTTCATCTGTGCTGATGCCTGAGTACCGTCAATTACGCGGATATCCTCTTCTTTTCCGTTTCCCGGAATATAGAACAGCTTGGTTGTAGGAGCAACTGCGTACTTATCTATCATATTACGGTTGTTGGTGTAATAATAAGCACTGCTTGAGTCAAGCACCATTGAGAATTTTGTCGGGTCATAACCTACTGCTTTGTAAAGGTCAGTAGTAGAAAGAGACGGAGCTGTATTAAGCTCACGAACCTCACCCTTGCTGTTAAGACTTATTCTTATAAGCTGTTTTCCAAGCTGAAGGTCCGCGCTGTCAATAACATCTGCTTCTTTTGTTTTTACACTGTTGAACATAACGTCGTCCGCAAGAGGAAGCACTGCAATTTCTCCTGTTTCGAGAACTGCTTTTACCTTTGCATCCTTTTTAAGTCCCTGACCCTCTGTTCCGAAGTCAAGAAGGTATGCATACTGGTCGATAGCAGTTATTGATTCAAAGTATGTAATCTGACCTCTGTAATCAAGATAGAAGCGATATTTTTCACCTAACTTAAGTTCTGAAAGCGAATGATCTACTTCAAGCTGTGAGAAGAGATAATCATTCATTTCATAATCCTTATTACCGATGGTATAAACTCCTGTTTCCTCATCCTCTACAATACTGTTAAGTGTATCTGTAACAGTTTCATCAGAAAGTATTATTTTAAGGTATCTGCCTTCTCCGTTACCATCAGTTTTTGATTTGAATACTGATATAACTGTGTTTGCAGCAACGGCTCTTGCCGGAGAACCTGCAGCACGGTCAGCCTCATATAGCTCTTTAGCATTGATTTTGTTTGAAGGATCGTTGAATATATCCTCACCCATTGCATTAAATACTTCTACTATCTCAAACTTTGAAGTATCAACACTTCTGTAGAAACGGTCAGAGAAAATTTCACCGTTATTACTTTCTGAAATGACAAAGTAGTTTTCATAAACCTCGGCAAAGATAACTTCAAACTCGTTATCGCCGTTTTCATCAATAAGGGTGAACCAACCTTCCTCTGCCTTGAGGTCTTCTACTGTAAATGTAGGATAAGCAATTTCATTGTATATGAAAGCCGCTCTGGGGCTGATTGCTATTTTATCAACCTTTTTGTTTTTTCTGTAAACAAGCTGTGTCTTTGTAAAGCTCGGCTCATCTTTAAGAAGTTCTTCAGCATAAACTACGATTTCCCTGCGGTTTGAATAAGTATATTCCCACCACAAAAGAGTTCTTGCACCGTTTTCATCCTTATAGTAACAGTCAATGGTGCTGTTAAGGGCTCTTCTTATATCTGCACCACCTTCATATTTATACTGAATGCCGTCAACTTTCACCATCTTATCGTCAGGATGAATTGACGTTTCTGTATAAAGCTGTGTAAGTCCGTTATCGGTAAGCTTACCGCTTGTCACGTGTATATCGTGATACTGCTCAAGCACAGTATTATTTCCGATTGGTCCAACTACAGCCACCTCTGTTGTCTTGTAACCTATAACTGTCATAAGACGAACTTTGAATGCTGCCTGGTTAAGCATCTTTACCGCATCAAATGCAGTGAGCTCTCCTGTACTTACTTTAAAGCCAAGACTTATACCTATATTAACATAACCGTCAGGGTAACCACCCTTCACCGCTGCTCTGTCGCCATAACCAAGAATAGTTAAGACAGTTTTAAGAGCTTCGTTATAAGTAATGGTACGAAGAGGTGCAAAACGTTCAGCATCAATACCGTTCATTATGCCATATGATTTCATATATGCAATTGCATCGTAGTATTTATTTGCTTTGTCAACGTCTATGAAGTTAGTATCGTTAACACCTGAATTGTCGCCGTCAACAAGATTTTTTATGAGATGAGCAAACTCAGCGCGGTTAATCGTATCTTCTGAATCCTTTTCAAGTGTCCATATACCAACAGAACCGAGTTTATCCACAAGCTCTGTGTAGCGGGTATTTTCTACAGGCTCTTCAGCAGTTTCAGTTTCAGCATACACAGGAAGAACTGCAAACATAGCAAAAACCAGAACTAGTGCCAGTAATTTTTTTAACATTTTCATATTCTTCCCTCCTTTTACTTATTTGAAATCATCATATAAAGTATTTTTGCCGCCTGTGCTCTTGTAAGAGTTCCCTGTGGCGCAAAAGTACCGTCTCCCATACCATTGATGATACCTGCTGATGAAAGACGAGTAACACCGTCAAGCGCATAAGAAGAAATATCGTTCTTATCAGAGAAGCTTGTCGCTGAAGAAGTTCCAAGGCTATAGCCTGCCATATCTGCAACACGTACGATTATAACTGCAGCATCCTGACGTGAAAGGTTTTCACCGATACCGAACTCATTCTCACTCTTACCGTTGATAATGCCCTTATCAACAGCTGTTGCGATATATTCTGCTGCCCAGTGAGACGCATTCACATCAGCGAATGCTGTTGTTTTTGCATCTGACTTTATACCGAATGCCTGGACAACCATTTTTACAAACTGTTCTTTTGTAACAAAATTTTCGGGACGGAATGTTCCGTCTTCAAATCCTGTAATAACCTCAAACTGTGCAAGCTTATTAACATATGTGTTTGCCCAGTGACCGTCTGAAATATCTTTAAAGCTTACCTCGGGAAGTGCACTTACCTCCGGTGCGATAAGGTCTGTTTCAGTTGTACCGGAGCCTTTGAATCCACTTTCGATGCTGCTATTGCTGTTGATGTCGGGGATACCTCCACCGCCACCACCGCCTCCACCGCCACCGCCGGAGGTTTTAGTAAGTGCCTTTATTGAATCGTTATATGCCTTCACGACTTCAGAAGGTCTTTCAAAGTTGCGTCCGATTAAATCAAGGTTAACTTGGACATCACCGTATTTTTTACAGTACTTTTTATAATCATCAATGTCAATTCCCAGTTCATCACCGTATTTTTCAATAACAGCAGTTACTGTTTCCGAATTTTTTACATTAATAGTCGCTATACCCTGTGCCTGATAGAAAATCTCCCTTATATCTGAAAGGTTCTTTATTGAATCAGCCTCATCTGCCGCCATGGTTTTAAGAATAGGATATACATCTTCATTGTTTGCAATGTAGTCTTCATCAGTCTTGTCATAAAGGCTGAGTGCTTCGCACTGTGCTTCATAAAGAGCCTGAAGCTCTGAAGCAGACACATCACCAAGTGTTGTCATAATAAGGTTAACACCATCAAGTGTTGTCTGTACGTCACCCATTGAAGCAAAGCTGTTGTTATAGTCATCTTCTCTTACAGCTTCGAAAAGCTCGAGAAATTCGGCAGGATTTTTTGCATAGCCGTCACCCATATCAAGCTTGTAGTCACTTTCAAGTCTTGCTACAAGGTCTGCAAGCTCTGTGCCTGTAAATGTGCTGAGTGCAGGAATTGTCACAGTGTTTGTTTCCTCTGTTGTTTCAAAGTAGAAATCAAATGTACCGTGAGAAGCACCTGCCAGCTTACCGCCACCTGTTGCGGAAATTGTGTAGTGTCCCTTTTCAATGGTTGAAAGGTTAAATACGATTTCAGCATTGCCGTCTTTATCAGCTCTTGTCCGCCCCATACGCACATACTGCGTAGGAAGTGTAATGCTTGCGTCCTTGGGATAAACTGTTACAAGAATGTTCTGCTCGTATGTTGCAGGAGTTTTGATTGTAACAGTAAGGTCTGATGAGTCAAAGTTCACATTACCTTCTACAGTGAAAGTATCTGCCGCAAAGGAGCACATAGAAAGACTCATAAGCAGTACACTTATTATTAAAGTGCATACTGTAAATTTTTTCACTTAAATTACATCTCCTTTATATAAAGCTTTTCTTATCTTGGGTATCTGGGTTCCCATGCCGGTGCAACGTAGCCGCCGTTACCTCCGGAATCCATCAGATGGTCATAATTTGTAGTGCCGAGGCACTCTGCCTCAATACTCTTGATATACAAATCAGAGTAAAGTCCGTAAATCTGGAAGTCTGTCTTCATAGGCAGTGGGTTGCCTGCATCCATAGGGTCAATGATTATTTCCTTTGTAACCCATTTACCTGTATTGTTACGCTCTATATAGGTATTACGGTCAAGAAGCTGACCTACATTACCGATTCTTTCATAAACTCTGTAATGAATACCAATATCAGACTCACCCTTATCAAGATAAGTAATGGTAAGCTTCATTTTAGCACCCCAGTTTTCTACAACTGCGGGCTTGATGTTTACGTTCATTCTGTTACCCTTGGGAATTTTATAATAAGTACTGTCTTCTTCCTTATCTGTCATAGGCTCGATATAATGCTCAAACCCCTCATATCCGAAGGTTTCGCAGGTTTCGGAAAGATCGTACTGACCGCCCTTTATATTCTTACCCTCTTCAACAATGTCGCTGATGTCCATCCAGCCGACACGTGTATATTTGAAATCCTCCGAGCCGTGACCGAAAAATACAATGTTACCGTTCCAGCTGAACTGGGGATGGGGATGTCCGGGGTTATCAACACAAGGAGGTGCGCAGAGAACGGTATTCTCACCCGTCCATATATCAATAAGTATTACTTCTATAGGATACCCTACACTTAACTGGTCATCGCCCACACCGTAACGATGGTCAGGGCTGATTGAGGGATGGTTGTATGCCCACTCATCGCTTACAAAGTTAATATCCGTGCCGTCCCAGTTTGCAAGTGTAAATCCCTGAAGCCTGCCTTTGCCGCCGGGGGATTTTCTTGAAATCCAGTTACTGCCTGCCGCCCAGCCGATATGTTGACCGCAGTGGCACCAGAATTCGTGAACACCACTCTGTACACCGTAGTCGCCGTCTGATGCCAAACGAGTCTTGTTAACGTTGATATATGTCTGTGTATCCATATCAACAACCCATACACGATCCCATACGGGAGCACCCTCGTGGGCGAAGAACTGAAGATTGGGATATATGGGATTGATACATCCGTGGTTAGCATTTGCGTAACCGTCTGCCGCCTGATAGAAGTTACCGTAGTAGGTGCTGAAATCCCACTCACCCGTTTCCGCATTAATTACAGGGAATACACCGTAACGGGCAGGAATAGCACCGGTACGGTCTGCAATATTAACACTCAGCCACTTACCGTCATAGGTCGTCTGGAGCATAATGCTTCCCGCCGTAGCAAAGCGCTGTTCAACGGGCCATACTGCAATAACCTCTTTCTTGGAGTGGTCGTCACAGTCCATCCTTATAATTTCCCACTGCTGGTTAAGATAGTAGAAGTTGTTGTTTGCATCACATACAAATGCGTGCTCCTTGTTCCACATACCTGTATCAATATATGTACACATACCTGTTACCATATTGTACTCGTACATTCTGAAATACGCATCACGGAAGTAGAAGCGTGTATCGTCTGCCGATGTCATAGGCATAGTGAAGTAGTTCTTAATAGCACTCTCACCGAAGAAGCTGAGGGAGTGATACGTTCTTCCCGTCATTTCGTCAACCGTGGTTTCATGACCGAGATAGAAGGACTTTGTAAGCATCCAGTCAAATAACTTGCCGTAGCCGCACTCATAAATCATCTGACCTGTTACCTTCTTTTCAGCCATAAGACCTTCAAGAAGGGACTGTCCACCCTTGTAAGGAACGAGAAGTGCGTTTGCCGCAATACCTACGAAGTTATCACGGGTAACATTCTTCTTCATCTGGAACACAGCCTCGTTCTTCAGAATAAGACCTGTGTCACAGCCTGCTTTATAAGCATCACCTGAAAAGTCTGTGTCAAGTCCCAGAAGCCTGCCGTAATACGTAAGCATTTCCTGCTGTGTAAGGGTACTTTCAGGATTGAATACTTCATGCGGAAGTACTACACCGTTTGCCTCCGCATAGCCTACATAGGGTGCATATTCGGCAGCAACACCGGATGCCTCCGGAGTGATATTCGCCGCAAGCACCTCTTCATCAAGGTCTGCACCGTAGTACATAGCACGAATGAATTCCTGTCTTGTCATAAATTTGTCAAGACCTGCTTCGTAGCTTTCTGCACCAAGCACACCGTCATACAAGCCAAGGTGCCTAAGTGCCGTCTCCTGCATAGTGTTGAATGTACCGAGCTCTTCCGTACTTTCCTGTTTACCGCTTGCAAGGTTAGTTACCTCAATTCTTGAGAATGCGTTAAACGCATTTGTTACAATCATAAGGTCACATCCGTAGGGCATTGCCTGACGGAAAGATGCATCTGTAAGATAGAATGTAAGTGTGTGCCACTTAGGGTCACCGTCGGGGTTACCCTCCTTAAGAACTGACACACGGTTGTAGTTAGTATCTGAATCCGCCGTTGTATAGTCGACAAAGAACCAGCCTATACCGGAGTAGTCCCAGTAGTCAATTTCCACTTTGAAAAGACTGTCCTCGGGAGTACAGAATGAGGGATCAAAACGCATATAAAGGTAGTTTTCCTTCCACACCTGTCTACCCTCAACATCACCGAAATATATTCTTTCATTAAAGGTTTCTGTCGTATAACGATTACCGTCGGAGCCGTCTTCAAAGCTCATCATATTCATTTTCGGCTCGTTAGTGAAAAGTATGTACGCGTTGTCCTCGGACTTAATCTCTGACGTTTCGATTACTTCCTGAAACATAACGTGATCAGCAGCTTTTGCTTCAATGGGTGATGTTTTCTCAACTACGACGAAGGTTGTCACAAAAGCTGTCATAAACATAAATACGGACATTAAACCTGCAAGATATTTTTTCAATTGTCATTCCTCCTTCTTTGAAGTTTAGTAAATACTAACAGCCCTTATTTCACATAAGACTGAAGGTCTTTGAGGTATACAATTGTGTTGCTTTCCTTGTAAATTTCGAAGCCTGCCGCAAGCTCACTGCCCGGAATTTCAAGAGCAACTGTTCTCCAACCACTGCCGTCAAGCTCAATTTCCTGACTGCCAACGTGGAGAGTATCCCCCTCGTTATCATCATAGAAGCCAACTTCAAGAATCGCAGTTTCTGCATTTTTAACGTCAAGGTCTGTTACCTTGTATGAAAGGTTACCTGCATCTGTTGATGCTACGCAGTCAACACCGTCCATATTTTGGATTGTGTATGCTACATCATAACCGCCTGCAAGGGTAAATTCCATAGCATATACGGTCTGTCCGCCGTATGCTACTACCATATTTGGATTCATGGGAACGTAATCTTCAGGAAGATAGAGATTACCACTTGCAAGATACAGCGGAACGGTCTGCGGATGAGCACTTCTTACATAGAAGCACTTTCCGAGCTGCTTATCAGCACCTGTGGCTGTAAAAGCTACGTCAGTAAATTCCATAACGACTGTTTTCCATACACCTGTATTGGTAATTTTGGGAGCAGCAAGATTCTCCTGAATCTCTTCTGCTACAGTGTTATTGTATACAGGATGATAGTTGGGATTCTTAATCTTGGGAACAGCACTGAGTGTATCGTTTGCTGTTGTCTGCGCATTCACATAAAGAACTGATGAAGGCTGTGAATCAGTAGTAGCATCAAGATATGTAAGTTCAAACACCACATTATTGTCATCAACAGTGATATACTCGGGGTCTGCAGGAGCGAATCCCGGAAAAGAACCGGTAATCACAGCACACATCCTGCCTGCCACTTCTTCTGAAGTTTTAAATGAATGCGAACCACCGTTTGTCATAATAGGAGCAAGTCCGTTACCATCAACAATATGCTTTTGACCATGTACAAAAGTATTTCCGGAAAAATCAAAGATATGCTCGGGAACAATCTCTGTCTGAACAGGTTCACTTACAGCTTCTTCCGAAAGGAATTCACCGTCGTTCGCACGAACAGAGAATACATTTGTTGAATTTCGGAGAAGATTCTCAACCGTGAAGCCAAGAGTATCTGTTGTACCTGCGTAAGCACCGTTCTTATAGACGTTATAGCTTTCTACGCCGTCAAAATCATCAAGAGCCGCAATCCAGGATATATCGGCACTGTTCTTTGTAACCGCATCTGCCACTACCGCACTCGGTGTTGCAGGAGCGCCGTTATCAAGTGGTGTGTGACGCATAAGGTCATCAATCATAAAGCACTTGAATTCATAGCTGTCGATATTTTCAACATTTTCAAGCTTTACATTAAGTTTCTGTGCCGTATCTCCGGGCCAAGTCACCTGTGTATCAGAAACAGCGATAGACTTAATCTCACCTGTTGCACTGTCGTAAAGGGCACCCATCATCATAGCACTGCGTTCAGCACTGCCGTCGTATGAAGCAGTAGCCTCCGCATAGAAAGTACCGTTCTGGGGTCCATCGATAATGCTCGCCCCGTCTTCGCCGTAATAAACCACGTCGGAAAAGATTATCTGTTCCTCGTATACTGCTACAGCAGAAAAGCTTGCCAATGCAAGAACTACTGTCAGGAGTATGCTCATAAAAATTTTCATCTTTTTCACAAAATGCACCTCTTTCAAAAATTTTTATATGAAAATTTTAATTATATTTTATATTACGTGTCCGGGGTGCTTACACGGGTAAAATTTCCACATTCTGGAAATTTTGAAAACACTATCCCCCACCCCATCATTAGACATTTTTAAGTATAACATGATAATTAAGGAAAAACAAGCACCAAAATATTGTCAATAGACCAAAATATTGTTCTTTTTATACAGTTTTGCGCAATTTTTTATCTGCAAACTAAGGGGCTGTAGCAAAACGATTTTTTAAATCGGGTTGACTACAGCCCTGTTTTT
>CAYLPQ010000034.1:0-21952 GCA_964385605.1 uncultured Oscillospiraceae bacterium
TTTATTTGTTATGGAAATTTTTCTTCATTTATTGTTTTTAATTCTTTCACGTTATATACACCTCTTTTGTTTGTATTATAACATATAAAATATGTAAATGCAACATAAACGTGTGCAAATGCAACGGAATGGTGTGTCGATTAAAAAATAAAATGTGAATATAATAGACTATGAGGTGAGCTTGTATGAAAAATAACCATTTTGATATATGGCTGGCTATAGGTCTTAATATTTTACATTACAGAAAAGAACAAGGATTAACACAGATGCAATTAGCGGAAAAGTGTGATTTGAGCAGAAATCACATTCAAAGAATTGAAACTGCGGCATCCTCTTGTACTCTTGATACACTTATTGATATTGCAGATGCTCTTAAAATTCCGCTAAAAAAGCTGTTTGAATTTAAAGATTGAGATTGACTACCGTTGGAAAAACCTTCGGTAGTTTTTTTGTTGAAGTTCGTTGCTGCTAACACGCACAAACAAAGACCGCTTTTTATTTTGTAATACGTCATAGATTAATTATGCCCCTGCGAGGCCGTTTGAAGGGGTTCGGGAGAGATTCGGAATCCCCCGACACTTTTCGCCATTTTGGTGCTCAAAATGGCATTGCTCTTTGCCCCAAAGAAAAGTTAAGCATTTTGCTTTTTTTTGTAAAACGCATTTTTTTATGAATTATTTTCTACATATACCAAAAAACACTTTATTTTGACATTCAAATGTGTTATAATAATCTAGCTATATTGTATTCAAGGAGAAAATCATGCTTCCCGATAAATTTTGTGAAAGAATGAAAAATGATTTACAAAATGAATATGACAGCTTTATTGCATCGTATGAAAATTCACCATATATCGGATTGAGGGTAAATACTCTCAAGATTGATTCACAGGAATTTAAAGAAACTGTAGATTTCTGCGGTGACGGTGTAGACTGGTGCGAGGACGGCTTTTATTACGACGGTAAAAAGGGCAATCATCCATCAAGTATTGCAGGTCTATTTTACTCACAGGAGCCGTCAGCAATGATTGCGGCGGAGCTTATGCCTGTCAAGAAAGGGGACAAGGTACTTGACCTTTGTGCAGCACCGGGCGGTAAAAGTACACAGCTTGCCGCAAAAATGGGCGGTAGCGGACTTCTTGTTTCGAATGAGGTTATAGGTAGCAGGGCTAAAATCCTTTGCGAAAATATTGAACGTATGGGGATAACCAATGCTGTCGTTACAAATATGTACCCCGAAAAAATGGAAAAACTCTTTGAAGAATTTTTTGATGAAATAATGGTTGATGCCCCCTGTAGCGGGGAGGGTATGTTCCGCAAGGATGATGTAGCCGTTCAGGAGTGGAGTATCGAACATACGGAAGCATGTGCTGTAAGACAGCTCGGTATACTTGAATCGGCATATAAAATGCTTAAGCCGGGCGGATACCTTGTATATTCCACCTGCACCTTTGCAAAGGTAGAAAATGAGGCTGTGTGTGATGAATTTACAAAGCTTCATCCTGATACAAAAGTTATTGAAATGCACAGACTTATGCCCCATAAAGTAAAGGGTGAGGGGCATTTTTCGGCACTTATACATAAAGTTGGTAATAAAAACAGTAAAAAATATACTGTTCCCACAGAGGCAAAAAAAGATGCTGTAGAGTGCTACAGAAAATTTGAAAAAGAAAATCTTAACATATCTCTTGGTGGCAGATTTGTTTCTTTCGGTGAAAATCTTTATCTGTTGCCGGAGGAGATGATTTCCCTTGATAAAATCAAATGCGTCAGACCGGGACTTTTGCTTGGAGAAGTAAAAAAGGGCAGATTTGAGCCGTCACACCACTTGTGTATGGCACTAAAATGCGAAAATTTCAGGAGAACAATAGCTCTTGACGATGATGAAATCCGTGTTTATTTAACAGGCGAAACAATAGCCCGTGACAGCGAAAAAGGCTTTGGCGCAATGCTTTATAGCGGAAAATATCCCATAGGGTGGTATAAATTGAGTGACGGTGTAGCAAAAAACCGTTATCCCAAACATTTAAGGAGGAATGTGTAATGTTTAACGTGTGGCATAATATAAACCCTGAAAGAATAAAGAAAAACGACTTTCTTGCAGTTATAGAAATCCGTAAAGGCGGACGAAATAAGTACGAGCTTGATAAGGAAACGGGTATGATTATTCTTGACAGAGTATTGTACACTTCTACGCACTATCCTGCCAACTATGGCTTTATACCGAGGACTTATGCAGATGACGGAGACCCGCTAGACGTGCTTGTTCTGTGTCAGGAGAAGATAGACAGTCTTGTTCTTGTAAGGTGCTATCCCATCGGTGTGCTTAAAATGATAGATGGCGGTAAGGTTGATGAGAAAATTATTGCAATACCTTTCTCCGACCCCACTTATGCCGCATATAAGGACCTGGACGAGCTTCCCGAACATATGTCAAGGGAGATTTCGCACTTTTTTGAAGTTTACAAAACACTTGAAAATAAGGAAACCTCTGTAAATGAAATTATGGGCAGAGAAGAAGCTGAAAGAGTAATAGAAAACTGTATAAATGCATACAAAGAAAAAATCTTGGGATAAGGAATAATTATGGAAAAGATGCTTTTTGTTCTTGCGTCAAAATCACCCAGACGTAAAGAGCTTTTGAAAAACATTGGAATAGATGCAAAAATTATGCCTGCAGATGTAAACGAGGATGCTTTCAAGGATTTGCCTCCCGAAAGAATGGTTGCAGAGCTTGCTATGATTAAAGCCAATAGTGTCGCACGGAATTGTGATACAAATGCGTTTGTAATAGGTGCGGATACCTGCGTGTGCCTTAATGGTGAAATTTTCGGAAAACCCGCGGACGAAGCTGATGCAAAAAGAATGCTCACTGCCTTCAGCGGTAACACCCATGCAGTATACACCGGCTACTGCGTTGTAAATTGTAAAGACGGGGTGTCTGTGGCAAAATGTGAGAAAACTCTTGTAACATTCCGCGCTCTTACGGAGGAAGAAATTGATGCCTACATCAAAACCCGTGAGCCTATGGACAAGGCAGGTGCGTACGGTATTCAATTACAGGGAAGTAAGTTTGTGGAAAAAATTGACGGCGACTATTTTAACGTAGTGGGACTTCCCGTATGCGCTCTTGTAAAGCTTATGAAAAGCGAGTTTCAGCTAAACATATGAAAGAAGGAATTCGAGTAAAATGAAAAAACCGGGTAAAAAGAATATAATCATAATAATATGCGTTACAGTTGTAATACTTGTGCTTGCCGCATTTTCGCTGAAAAGCGGTGACTCACCTGTATCAAGTGCGGTGGGTACGGTAGTATCCCCGGTGCAGAAAGGGGTAGCTGTTGCCGTTAATTCTGCAAAAGGCTTTTTCGGTAATATTTTTTCTTCAGGGAAAAATGCTGAAGAAAACAAAACACTCAAGGAAACGGTTCTGTCCCTTGAGTCCGACATCAGAATGCTTGAGGGCTACAAAACTGAAAATGAACGTCTCCGCGCACTTCTGGAGCTTGATAACAGCCGTACAGATTTTAAGAGTGTTGGGGCAAATGTAATAGCGCGTGACAGCAGTGAGTTTCACGATACTATTACAATAGACAAAGGAAATATGCACGGAATTAAGAAAGGTGCGGTAGTAACAGTGCCGGAAGGTCTGGTAGGTGTCGTGTATGAGGTTGGATATAACTTCTCAAAGGTCAGGACTATCTATGATTCGCAAAGCGCCATAAGTGCTATCTGCCTCAGAAGCGGAGATATGGGTATAATTGAGGCAACCGGCAGTCTTTCTTCGGGCGGGGAATGCAATATGAATTATATTGATAAGTCTGCAAAAACTGTTGTTGGTGATATGATTGAAACGTCAGGCACAGGCGGTGTTTATCCCAGGGGTATCCTCATAGGAAAAGTGACAGAAATAAAAGAGGATAACCGTAATCTTACACTTACTGCAACGATTGAAGTAGGTGTAAATATCAACAATATAGATGTTGTTCTTGTAAGTAAGTAGGAGTGAAATTAGTGAAACTGTTTCTGAAAATATTAGGTGTATACCTTGCCTTTCTTGGGCAGAGTATCATTTTTGAAAACATAAAAATATTTTCGTGCTCTCCGGATATTCTTATGGTTGCAATTATAATTTGCTCTGTATCAGCAGACACTATGAAAGCCGCACTGGTAGGCGGAATGGCAGGTTTGCTTACAGATGTAATGTGCGGAAGTATATTCGGATTGAACACACTTATATATATGTATCTGGCAATCATCGTAAGCTTTACCGTGAGTGAGCGCATACATAACTCCCCACTGCTGATGAGCTGGGTTACCTTTGCGGTAATAACTGTTTATGAGATTGTACTTACACTTTTAAAAACTATGTTCGGATATACAGTATCAATAGCATTTTTAGGAGCAAATGTTCTGGTAAAGGGATTATTCGGCGCAGTATTCTCGCTTGTGTTTGTGCTGATTTACCAGAAGATAAAGTCTGTCAATGAACGAAGACAAAACTCCATCAAGGAGGAACAGGCATGAAGACAAGGCGCTATACAGCTCTTTATATAGTAATGACTCTTATAGTTATTATGATTGGGGCACGGCTTGTAAATCTGCAGATTGCAAACGGCAACTACTACAGAGAAAAAAGCGATTCGCGTACGACACGCAGTATTGAATTGCTTGCCTCAAGAGGTGAAATACTCGACCGAAACGGGCGACCTATGGTAATAAACAGAATGGGTTACAATGTGTATATTTTTGCCGACAGGGAAAGAACTGATGAAGAGCTTAATTCACTTATTATAAGGCTGAACAAAACTATAAATAATGCAGAATCCACCCTTGAAGGGGTGCTTCCAATTGAACTTACAAGTAAAGGATACAGATTTACGGGAGAAAAAGAAAAAATATCTTCATGGAAAAAGACAAACGGATTTAAAGATAATGTCACTGCGGAAAAAGTCATTGCGGAAATGAAAGAAAAGTACTCCATAGCACCCACATATTCAAAAAAGGAAGTGCTTTTTATTACGGCGACAAGACTTAATATGACACGAAAGGGATTTTCGCTGTCATCGCCGTATTTATTTATGGAGGATGCTCCAATATCTGAAGTGTCTGTTATCAAGGAGCAGGGAGAAGATTTTTCCAATGTTACTGTAATTACACAGCCCGTAAGAAGCTATCCGTATTCTTCGCTGGGCGCTCATATGTTCGGACGTGTAGGTATAATCAGCGCTGAAGAATATGAAGAAAACAAAGATTCTTATAGTATGAATGCCCATATAGGAAAAAGCGGAATTGAAAAATATCTGGAAAACTACCTTCGCGGAACAAACGGTGCCGGAAGTACTTTGCAGAATTCAGATGGCTATAATACGGGGTATGATATAGATACAGAGCCTGTCAGCGGCCGTAATGTAAGACTTACGGTTGACCTTGATATGCAGCTTGCCTGTGAAAATGCGCTGAAGGAAACCATAGGAGAAATTAATTATGCGGCAAAGAATGCCGATACAGGAAGAGATGCAAATGCCGGAAGTATGGTGGTTATTGATGTCAATTCAGGGGATATACTTGCTATGGCATCGTATCCGGCTTATGACATAGAAACTTTCAGTGAGCAGTATAATCTTTTGTTGGAAAATCCCTCAAAACCGCTTTTCAACAGAGCTCTTGCAGGAACATATTCTCCTGCTTCCACATTTAAAGTTCTTGTTGGTGCCGCGGCACTTGAGGAAAATATTATAACTACTGAAGAGGAATTGCTCGATACAGGAAAATACACCTATTTCAGCGATTATCAGCCTGCCTGCTGGATTTACAATCAGACAGGAGGTACCCACGGATACATTAATGTGTCGGAAGCTATCAGAGATTCGTGTAACGTATTCTTTTTTGATGTTGGACGAAGACTCGGCATAGACATAATAAACAGCTATGCTAAAAAGTTCGGATTTGGTCAGAAAAGCGGCATAGAACTTGGTGATGAGGAAAAGAGTGGTGTTGTTGCAAGTCCTGCCAACAGAAAGGAAATGGGTGGCATCTGGTACCCGGGCGATGTATGCCAGACAGCAATAGGTCAGTCGGATACACTTGTTACACCACTTCAGCTGGCAAACTATACGGCAACTGTAGCAAACGGAGGAACGAGGTATCGTCCTCATCTTATAAAATCAATTGAGGCCCCAGACAAAACCTCCAGTACGGAAACTGAAAGTGAGGTGCTGGACACTATACAAATGGATGAAGCAACCCGCATTGCCATAACTGAAGGTATGAGGCAGGTTGTTACGGAGGGTACTGCGAAAACCGCATTTTCAGGTTGCGGTGTGTCAGTTGCCGCAAAAACCGGCAGTGCGCAGACTTCAAGCATATATACAGACGGCATATGTATTGCATATGCTCCGTATGATAAACCGCAGATTGCCATAGCCTGCGTAGTAGAAAAGGCGGGAAGCGGTGCACGTGCGGCAGGTGCTGTGAGAAAAGTTGTAGACAGCTATTTTAACAGCGCAGAAGAGAGTAATATGTACACAAATGTATTGACAAGGTAGGGGAATATGGAATTACTCACTATAAAAGGGCACGCAGATAATGTCGAGCTTTTATTTACAAAAGATGTTTCTCTTGAAGAAGCAAAGGATGCTTTATTACATCTTCCGGAAAAAAGTTTCTACACAAATTCAGATATGCGTGTGTCTTACAGCGGAGTAAGCTTCTCATATGATGAAGAGATGCAGTTTGAAAAGTGTGTAAAAACATTTTTCGGTAAGAATGCAGTTCTCATAAAAAAGCACAGACTTTCAGCCCGGCAAATAAGATACTCCCTCTCGGAGGGAGAAAATATCTGCAAGGTTGTGGATAAATCATTGCGCAGCGGAGACGAAGTGATTTTTAACGGCGACGTTATCATATACGGTGATGTGAATCCCGGAGCATATGTTTGTGCAGAGGGGAACATCACAGTTATAGGCGCGCTACGGGGATGCGCAAAAGTAAAAAAGAACTGCAGGGTATATGCCACATATATGTCCCCTTCGCAGATAAGAATAGGAAAGCTCTGTTCTTATAACAAAAAAGCACAAAATGTCGGACCGGCTGTTGCTGTAGCGAAAAACGGCGAAATAATCTTGCAGTGTTTGTAAAAAGACTGTGGACGTAAGTCCGCAGCTATGATAAAATACCCAAAGGGGTGAAGCGAATGTGTGAAATAATAGTTATAACAAGCGGTAAAGGTGGTGTAGGAAAAACCACTACTACTGCAAATATAGGTGCGGCACTGGCGCTTTTAGGCAAAAAAGTTGCAATGATAGATACGGATATCGGACTTCGGAACCTTGATGTAATTATGGGGGTAGAAAACCGGATAGTGTATGACCTGGTTGACGTTGCCGAAAACAAGTGTCCTTACACAAAAGCTCTTGTTCGGGATAAACGGTTTGAGGGACTATTTCTTCTCCCGGCGGCGCAGTCAAGGGATAAGAGTGCCGTTACCACAACCCAGATGAAGCATATAGTAAGGCAAATGGAAGAAAGCTTTGACTACATACTCATTGATTGTCCTGCAGGCATTGAGCAGGGGTTTGAAAATGCTGTTGCCGCTGCCCAAAAAGCAATTGTCGTAGCCATGCCGGAGGTTTCCAGTGTGCGTGATGCAGACAGAATAATAGGATTGCTCGAAAAGCACGATATTAAGGATAACAGGCTTGTTATAAATAAACTCAGACCTAAAATGGTCAGAAGCGGCAGTATGCTCAGTATAGAAGATATGCTTGATATACTGGCTGTTGACCTTTTGGGTGTTGTTCCGGATGATGAAGAAATTATTGTGGCGGCTAACAGAGGTGAGTACGTTGCGTCAGTGAATAAATCACTGGCGGGACAAGCCTACAGAAATATTGCAAAACGTCTTGGCGGTGAAGCAGTGGAACTTATGAAGCTGGAAAAAGGTTTTTTTGCAAAATTATTTAAAGGATGGGAGGGAAACCGGTGATAGGATTCTTTTCTAAAAAGAAAGGCAGTTCCGTTCTTCAGGCTAAAAACAGATTGAAATCTGTCATAAGCTGTGATAGAATGAATATGCTTGAAAATTCTACAATGGAAAAAATCAGAAAAGATGTTACATCGGTGCTGACTAAATATACAGGAGGCAATTCCCGGGCAGTTAATGTGACGGTAAAAAAGTGTTCACCGTCATACTGCTGTCTTGAGGCTACGGTATCTATGGATACTATTTTAAGGAGTTCGAAGAATGAATATAGCTTTAATTGCACATGATAAAAAGAAAGAATTGATGGTACAGTTCTGTATTGCGTACAAAGGTATTCTTGCAAAGCATAACCTTGTGGCGACGGGAACTACAGGCGGGCTTATTATTGAGTCCACAGGACTTCCGGTGCACAGACTTCTTTCTGGTCCGCAAGGCGGTGATCAGCAGATTGGTGCGCATATCGCTTATGATGAGATTGACCTTGTGCTGTTTTTCCGTGATCCTTTGACGGCTCAACCCCACGAGCCTGATGTGAGTGCACTGTTCAGGCTTTGTGACGTGCACAATATTCCGCTGGCTACAAATGTGGCTACTGCGGAGGTGCTTATTCACGGTCTTCAGCGCGGTGACCTTGATTGGCGAGACATTGTTAATCCCAAGAAAAATATTAATTTTTAAAAGCAAGGGTTTTATATGAACAATAATACACTTTCGGTTGACAGGATTCATATAGGATTTTTTGGCACCGTAAATGCAGGCAAGTCAAGCCTTGTCAATGCTGTAACCGGACAGGATACGGCGCTGGTTTCTCATGTAAGGGGTACTACGACTGACCCTGTGAGAAAAACGATGGAGCTTTTGCCGCTTGGTCCCGTTGTGATTATTGATACTCCGGGATTTGATGACAGCGGTGAGCTTGGTGCAGAACGTATTGAGCGGACTAAAAAAGTTCTTGATGAGATTGATGTGGCGGTTCTTACAGTAAACGGCGAAAACGGGCTGACGGATACGGACAGAGAACTTCAGTCTTTGTTTGAATTAAAAAAGGTTCCTTATGTAACTGCGTATAATAAGTCTGATTTGATGAAAGTGAGTAAGAAGCTTTCTGATAATGCAATTTACGTCAGTGCTCTCACAGGAGAAAATGTGCAGGAATTTAAGGAAATGCTTGCGCATATTACTCCACGAAAAAAAGAGAAAGGATATGTTGACAGCTTTGTCAGACAAGGAGATACGGTAATCCTTGTAACACCTATTGATGAATCAGCACCCAAAGGAAGAATAATTCTCCCGCAGCAGCAGGTTTTGAGAAATCTTCTTGATATAGGTGCTGTAACACTTGTTGTGCAGCCATCACAGCTTGAAAAAGCATTGAATGGGTTAGAAGAGAAACCGGTTGCAATCATAACAGACAGTCAGGCTTTTAAAGAAGTAAACAGTGTCGTGCCACAGGATGTACGGCTTACGTCATTTTCAATCCTTATGGCAAATCATAAAGGCTTTCTGGAGGAGGCTGCCCGTGCAACTACAGTTATAAATTCGCTTAAGGACGGTGACAAGGTTCTTATAGCAGAGGGATGTACTCACCACAGACAGTGTAATGATATAGGTACTGTAAAAATTCCCGCTTGGATTAAGAAGCATACAGGGAAGGATGTAGTTTTTGAGTCGGTATCGGGAAAGGATTTTCCGGGCGATTTGTCTGAATATAAAATTGTTATCCACTGCGGAGGCTGTATGATAACCGAAAAGGAGGTACAGTCCCGTCAGGAAAAAGCAAAGGCACAGGGTATTCCTTTCGCAAATTACGGAACGGTCATAGCGCATATGAACGGTATATTTAAAAGAAGTATAGAAGTTTTTCCGGAAATATACAGCAAAATATAAATAACGGGGATGTGAAAAAACTGAGTTTTTTCACATCCCCGTTATCATAATATTGATAAAGATAAGTCTGCAGGTCTTATCAGATAGATTTCTTTATGCAGTTTTTTGGCATAGCGGACAGTATATGCCGTGCCACCGCGGAAATAACCGCTCCATACTGCAATAAGTCTCTCGGAATTGTCTACCATATATCTGTTGCGTGACAGCATACATGTATCCGTGTAAAATGGGCTTACAAGAATTTTACTACTGCATCTTTCCAACAGATGGTTATATTTAACACGGTCGCTTTCGGGCCAGTTGTCACTCTGACCGGGACAGGGAAGAGCCGCGTGCAATTGCACCTGCGGATATTTTTCAGAAAGAGCAAGCACGGCTTCTGCGCAAAGCATATCAATTCCGCGTGCCATTCCGCAATAGAAGTCGCAGAACCCGTCACAAATTGCCTGTTCTGCCGTATCGTACAAAACTTTTTTTAGTTTAGCGCACCGTGGATCATTTTCATTGTATATCCACGGCAAATGTTCGGGTCTGTGTCCCGTAAAACAGCAATACATATCTATTCACGTTCCTTTATTTTGATTATAACATATATAAAATTAAAAAGCAAACGTTTGTTCGAAAAAAATAATGTATAAAAACTGCCCGAATTGCTTATACTGTGAGTAGCCGGATAGAAAAGGAGTTGAGCTATATGGATAATACGGCATTGACATTGGCTATCATAGGAGCACTTAACTGGGGTGCTATCGGACTTTTTGGAGTAGACCTGGTTGCGCTTATATGCGGAGGGCAGACGGCTGTATTGAGCAGAATTATATATACAGTTGTCGGCTTGGCAGGCCTTTGGTGCATTACTCTTCTTTTCAAGGAAAAAATTCCTGCAAGAGAAGCTCACAAACAGGTTCATTGATAAAAGATGCCCGTATGTAAATTGCGGGCATCTTTTATTTGCTTTTTAGGGGTTAGAATGGGGTTCAGCTATTGATTTAACAAGAAAAAGGTGGTATAATATAATAGATTTGGTATGTTCTGTATGGAGCTGAAGAAAATGAATACAACTGTTTTGGTGAAAAGCTACAGTTCACCGCAATTTAATAAAAAAGAAATTCTTCGGTATGCAGGTTGCCGAGAAATGACGCAGGATGTAGCGGCGCTTATTGATGAATGTCTGGAAGAGTGTAAGGACATCTTTACATATAATATTTGCTATTGTGAAGTTTTGCCTGAAGTATCAACAGATGCTGTCGACCTGTCTTTTTTCAAAGTAAAGAGTAAATCGCTGGCAAAAAATCTCGCAGGATGTAAAAAAGCTGTGATTTTCGGAGCTACTGTAGGTATAGAAATTGACCGCCTTATTGCAAAATACAGCAGAATTTCACCGTCAAAAAGTGTCATACTGCAGGCAATAGGAGCTGAAAGGATAGAAGCACTCTGTAATCTCTTTAATGAAGAGATAAAGGATAAATATATATATACAAAACCAAGGTTCAGCCCGGGATACGGTGATTGTCCCCTTGATATGCAAAGGGAGATATTCAGATTGCTTGACTGCCCGCGGAAAATAGGACTGTCTCTTAATGACAGCCTTCTGATGTCGCCGACCAAGTCCGTTACGGCAATAATAGGTATTACAGATTCTTTGTGTCAGGAGTAATTTAAGATGAATTTTAAAGAGTTTTTGAAAGATAATATTGTGATTCTCGACGGAGGTATGGGTACCCTTCTGCAAAAGGAAGGACTCTTGCCCGGAGAGTATCCCGAAACTTGGAATATATCTCACGGTAACGTAATTGAGAAAATCCACCGTGACTATTTTGAGGCGGGAAGCAATGTGGTAAACACCAATACCTTCGGAGCAAATCCGTTGAAGTTTTCTGCGGACGAGCTTGACGAAATCGTTAAGTCAGCTGTTGAAAATGCAAAAAGAGCGAGAGAAACGTCAAATGGTACACAGGAGAAATTTATTGCCCTTGATATCGGTCCCAGCGGAAAGCTGTTGAAGCCCTATGGCGATTTTGACTTTGAAGATGCAGTAAGTGCGTTTGCTCAGGTTGTGAAGCTTGGTGTAAAGTACGGTGTTGATTTAATCACAATAGAAACAATGAACGATAGCTATGAGACAAAGGCCGCGCTTCTTGCTGTAAAGGAAAATTGTGACCTTCCTGTTATTGTCACCAATGCATACGGCGAGGACGGCAAGCTTATGACGGGTGCATCTCCCGAAGCTATGATTGCAATGCTTGAGGGTATGGGCGCAGATGCCATCGGTGCAAACTGTTCATTGGGTCCGAAAGCTCTTATGGGAGTTGTAGACAAGCTTCTTGATTGTGCATCAGTTCCTGTGGTGCTGAAGCCTAATGCAGGTCTTCCCAAAAGTGAAAACGGAAAAACCGTTTACGATGTTCTGCCGGAGGAATTTTCGGAGGATGTTTTGTCAGCTTTTAAAAAAGGCATCCGAGTTGCAGGCGGATGCTGTGGTACAACCCCCGGATACATAAAGGCAGTTTGTGAAAAAATTCAGGGTATTACTCCCGTAAAAATTGCAAAGAAAAATATAACAGTGGTGTCCTCATACACTCACGCGGTGGAATTTAAGGATTCTCCCATACTTATCGGTGAAAGAATTAACCCCACCGGTAAAAAACTGATGAAGCAGGCACTTATTGAAAATAATATGGACTACATACTTGGTGAGGGTATAAAGCAACAGGAAAAAGGTGTGCATATCCTTGACGTAAACGTAGGTATTCCCGACATAGATGAGGTTAAGATGATTAAAGAAGCCGTATGTGAGCTTCAGGCAGTAATCAATCTGCCTCTGCAGATTGATACATCCGACGCAATTGCTATGGAGGCGGCACTCCGCCGCTATAACGGCAAAGCTATGATTAATTCAGTCAATGGAAAAGAAGAAAGTATGCATGCTGTGTTCCCACTTGTGAAAAAGTACGGCGGTCTTGTAGTTGCACTTACCCTTGACGAAAACGGTATTCCGAATACCGCAGAGGGCAGAGTGGCAATAGCGGAAAAAATCCTGCAAGTTGCCGCAGAATACGGTATAGATAAAAAGGATATTATCTTTGATACCCTTGCAATGACGGTAAGTGCGGACAAGAATGCGGCACTTGCTACCCTTGGCGCACTCAAAACAATTAAAACAGAGCTTGGTTGCCATACCTCACTGGGAGTGTCCAACGTATCCTTCGGTCTTCCTGTGCGTGATGCAGTGAACAGCACTTTTTTTGCACTTGCACTTGGAAACGGTCTTTCAGCGGCTATTATGAACCCGCATTCCGATGCTATGATGAAGACCTACTATGCGTACCGCGCACTCCACGGACTTGATGACAACTGTCAGGAGTATATAAACTTTTTTGAGAATTATACCGAAGCAGTGAATATGACAGCTATTACCCCTGCAAAGACAGAGGCGGAATATAAATCGCTTCTCCAGAGAGCTATTGTCAAAGGTCTTAAGGAGCAGGCATCGGAGCTTACAAAGGAGCTTTTAAAAACTGAAAAGCCTCTGGACATTGTGCAGAACGAGGTTATTCCGGCACTTGACATTGCGGGAAAAGGCTTTGAGGAAAAGACTTTTTATCTGCCGCAGCTTCTTATGAGCGCCGAGGCGGCAAAGGCGGCTTTTGAAAATATCAAGGCGGCAATGACTAACACAAACGACAGTAAGAGTGTGAAATGTCCCTTTGTTATAGCGACAGTCAAGGGAGACATCCACGACATAGGAAAGAATATCGTCAAGCTCCTTCTTGAAAACTACGGATTCGACGTAATTGACATGGGTAAAGACGTACCCCCGGAGGATATAGTTGCCAAGGTAGTAGAGGTTAATGCACCCATTGCAGGTCTCAGTGCGCTTATGACAACTACTGTTCCTGCAATGGAGGAAACTATTAAACTCCTGAAAAAAGATGCCCCCTGGTGTAAAGTCGTTGTAGGCGGCGCTGTCCTTACAAAGGAATATGCAGACTCAATTGGTGCAGATAAATACGCAAAGGACGCAATGGAGTCAGTCCGCTATGCGGAGAGCATTGCTTCAGTAACGCAATAAATTGCCTGCGGAAATTGCACCTTTGGCTTGTGAATTGCACCTTTGGTGCATTATAAGGACAATTCATAGAGGATGGCAATAAAAAATTCACCATTAACGTAACACTGTGAAACGGAGGAGAAATAATGAGATATTCAGATGCTTTTGGAGAAAAAGCTTCCAAGATGTTTTTGGGAACAGCATATTTCGGCGACGGAATTTCCGAAGAAGATGCTTTTGCCATAATGGATAAATTCCGTGAAATGGGCGGTACTCATATTGACACTGCGCGCCTTTACGCAAAAGGTAAATCCGAAGAAATTGTTGGCAAGTGGTTAAAGGACAGAAATGCTACCGAAATGCACGTCTTTACAAAAGGCGGATATTACGAGCCTGATGCAGGCGAAGCATCGAGAGTTACACAGAAGGACATTACCTCCGACCTTCAGGAAAGCCTGAAAGCCCTTGGTACTGACTGTATAGAATTTTACTGGCTTCACCGTGACGACAGGGTTATCGAGCCGGAAGTTGTGGCGGAGTTAATGAATAAATTTATAGCAGAGGGAAAAATAAAGAAATTCGGCGCATCAAACTGGCAGTCTGACAGAATCAAGGCTGTAAATGAATATGCGTCATCCCGCAAACTTATAGGCTTTTCCGCAAGTCAGATTCGCTTTAATCCTGCGTACTGTCTTGGGGAGAGAGGTGGTCTTGTAGGAATGAACAGAGATGAATTCAGGTTCTACAAAGACCTTGGTATGCCTGTTGTGGCATATTCCTCCCAGGCGAAGGGGTTTTTCTCAAAGGTTGCGAAGCATGGGGTGGATTCCCTTTCAGAAAAGGCGAAGAAGCGTTATCTGTGTGAAGAAAACCTTGCAAAGCTTGAAGTTATGAAATCCCTTGCGGTAAAATACAATTGCTCAGTTGGCGCAATTGTATGCGGTGCAATGTGTTCGATTAATTGTCCCGATACTTTCCCTGTAATCGGCGGAAGCAGAGTTTCACAGATTGAGGACTCAATGTCGGGCGCAGACGTTCAGCTCACAGAAAACGAGCTGAAAATGATTTTCAAGGAATATATGGTGTAAAAAGGGAAATATTATCTATATTAAGATAATGGAGGTAAAAGCTATGGCAAACAGATTTGTTCTTAACGAGACAAGCTATCACGGAAAAGGTGCAATTAATGAAATTCAGGCGGAGGTCAAGGCGAGAGGGTTTAAAAAATGCTTCGTCTGCTCTGACCCTGACCTTATAAAGTTCGAAGTAACGAAAAAAGTAACGGACATTCTTGATAAAGAAAATATCCCCTACGAAATTTTCTCGGAAATAAAACCGAACCCCACTGTTGAAAACGTTCAGTCAGGTGTGGCGGCATATAAGGCAAGCGGTGCTGACTGCATTGTTGCAATCGGAGGAGGTTCATCCATAGATACAGCAAAGGCGATTGGTATTATAATCACTAACCCTGAATTTTCAGACGTTGTATCTCTTGAGGGTGTAGCACCTACAAAGCACAAGTGCGTACCAATTATCGCCGTTCCCACAACGGCAGGTACTGCGGCGGAGGTTACAATCAACTATGTTATTACCGATGCGAAAAATAACCGCAAAATGGTGTGTGCAGACGTACACGATATCCCCGTGGTTGCGGTGGTTGACCCCGATATGATGGCATCAATGCCCAGGAGCCTTACTGCGGCAACGGGTATGGATGCACTTACTCACGCAATTGAGGGCTATATTACCAAGGGTGCCTGGGAAATGAGCGATATGTTCCACCTTAAGGCGATTGAGCTTATCGCAAAGCATCTTCGTGGTGCCGTTGACAACACTCCCGAGGGCAGAGAGGGTATGGCTCTGGGTCAGTATATTGCAGGCATGGGCTTTTCCAACGTAGGCCTCGGAATAGTTCATTCAATGGCGCATCCTCTTGGTGCTCTTTATGATACACCTCACGGTGTGGCAAATGCAATCATTCTTCCTGCGGTTATGGAATACAATGCTCAATCAACCGGTGATAAATACCGTGACATTGCCAAGGCAATGGGTGTTCGTGACACTGATGAAATGACTATAGAGGCGGCAAGGCAAGCGGCAATTGATGCTGTTAAGAAGCTGTCAGCAGATGTGGGAATTCCGTCTGACCTGAAGGATATTGTAAAGGAAGATGACATTGACTTCCTTTCAAAATCTGCTTATGACGATGCCTGCAGGCCGGGCAATCCAAAGGATACTTCAATAGAAGAAATCAGGGAAATATATAGGTCCTTGCTGTAAGTACAATGGATGCTGTGGCGCAGAGTAATTTGCGCCACAGTTACAAATGAAAAGGAGTACATAATGGATAACAGATTTCAGACAAAAGAGTACAAGCGCTCAAGACTTGCATATACTATGCAATGCGCATTTGAGTATTTTGTAGCGCTTCTTGTGGCGGATGCCTTTCTGGCAAAACTTCTTACAGAGCTTAAAGTCAGCGATAATCTTATTGGTATAATATCTTCATTTGTAAGTCTGGCTTTTGTTTTTCAGCTTTTGTCAATTTTTCTTGTAAAGGCAAAAACATCAACGAAAAAGATAGTAATGGTGTGTGACACCGTAAGCATATGCTTTTTTATGCTGGTGTACCTTGTGCCCTTTATTCCCGTTTCGGAGAATATAAAAAGGACACTTGTTATCGTGTCAATAATGGTGGCATATGCTATTAAATATCTTATTTCGTCTATGCTTTTCAAATGGGCAAATTCCCATGTTGAGCCGTCTCTGCGAGCGGTTTATTCCGCCAATAAAGAAGTAATATCACTTATTGCTGGCATAGTATTCACCGCGGTGTTCGGTTACATAATTGACCGTTTTGAAAGTATCGGCAATCTTGACGGTGCGTTCCTTTTTATATCAATGACTATCCTTATTATAAACATATGTAATTTTGTATGTCTTAAGCTTATCAAAAGCGAAAGTCAGGAAGCGCAGGAAGAAGAGTCATCTCTTTCTATAAAAGATGTTATGAAAAACACCTTTGCAAACAGGAATTTCAGTAATGTTATTCTGATGGAAAGTCTGCAGAAGTTTGCGGTATATTTCACTATAGGCTTTATGGGTGTGTATAAGACCAAAGAGCTTGCTATAAGTGTGTTTGTTATTCAGCTCATAAACATCATTGCAAATGTAGCAAGAATGCTTCTTTCAAGACCTTTTGCAACTTACTCTGACAGACGTAGCTTTGCTAAAGGGATGGAGCTTGGTCTGTGCTTTGCAGCTGCGGCATTCTTTGTGAATATTTTTACCACAAAGGAAACCTGGTGGCTTGTAATTGTGTTCACTGTCTTATATAATATTTCTGCCGCAGGAACAAATCAGAACTCGTTCAATATCGCATACAGCTATGTTCCCCTCAACTGTATAACACAGGCAATGGCTATTAAAAATTCAATCAGCGGTTTGTGCGGATTTATAGCATCAATCGTGGGTGGTGCTGTGCTTGATGCCATTCAGAAAAACGGTAATATGGTTTTGGGATTTCATATAAATGCACAGCAGCTACTTTCGGCAGTGTCATTTGTGCTCATTGTAATAGCGGTGCTGTTCATACATTTCATAATTGCAAAACAAAAGGTAAAAATTCAGTAGAGGTTAAAAATGGAAAATTCACAAAAATACACAATAACAAAATATGCAAGCTATATGACCGGTTTTACAATGTCTGCAGTAGCGAATATTTCACCGCTGTTGTTTCTGACATTCCGTGAAATGTACGGGATTTCCTATACACTTCTGGGACTTTTAATCGTAGTTAATTTTGCCACACAGCTTATGATAGACCTGGTTTTCAGCTTTTTTACAAAGTATTTCAATATACATAAAACAGTTAAGCTGACACCCTTTATTGCGTTTATCGGTATGCTTATTTATGCTGTTATGCCGCAGTTATTTCCCGCACAGGCTTATATATGGATAGTAGTAGGAACTGTTATTTTTTCTGTTTCGTCAGGACTTGCAGAGGTGCTGATGAGCCCTGTTATAGCGGCAATTCCTGCAGAAAATCCAGAACATGAAATGAGTAAGCTTCACTCCGTATACGCATGGGGTGTGGTAATTGTGGTTATAGTAAGTACCTTGTTTATAAAATTATTCGGAAGAACAAACTGGATGTATCTTGCACTTTTATGGTCACTTGTTCCGCTTACGGCATGGATTATGTACATAAAATCGGAAATTCCTCCGATGGAAGTAAATTCAGGAGGCAAATCAGGCTTTAAAATAAATAAAGGACTCCTGTTATGCGTCTTTTGTATTTTTCTTGGAGGTGCGGCGGAGTGCACAATGTCACAATGGGCTTCGGGATTTACGGAGAAAGCTCTGGGAATACCGAAAATGTGGGGAGATATATTTGGTATGGCATTGTTCGGTGCAATGCTTGGAATAGGAAGAACAGCATATTCAAAAATCGGCAAAAATGTAATAAATGTTATGCTTTTTGGAATGCTTGGTGCGTTTATATGCTACGGCATTGCAGGGCTATGTCTTAATCCCGTCGTGGCATTGTTTGCCTGTGCACTTACAGGAATATGTACGTCAATGCTCTGGCCCGGTACTCTTATTTATGCAGAAGAAAAGCTACCCGGAATGGGTGTTGCGGCATATGCTCTTCTTGCGGCAGGCGGTGACTTCGGCGCTTCTGTCGTTCCCCAGCTTGTGGGGATTGTTGCAGACAAAATTTCAAATCCGTCCTTTGAAACGGAGCTGTGGTGCAGTGATTTATTTATTACACCCGAGCAACTCGGTATGCGTGCGGGAATACTTGTGGCGGCAATTTTTCCGCTACTGGGGGTAATACTTATATTGCGCATTAAAAAGTACTTTTCGAGGTGAAATGTATGAATTTTGATAAAATGAAAAATCTCATGGAGCATTTTGTGAATGCGGGACACGCACCGGGGAACAGCATTACCATATATAAAGACGGAAAAAATGTATTTAATTATTCCTGCGGATATGCTGTTATTGAAAACAAAAAGCCGATGTCAGGGGAGGAGTATCTGTATTTATACTCCTGCTCAAAGATAACTACCGTTACGGCAGCACTACAGCTTATGGAAAGGGGAGTGTTTCTGTTAAGTGACCCCCTTTACGAATACATTCCCGAATATAAGAATATGTGTGTAAAGAGGGACAACGGAGATGTTGAAGAACTGAAAAATCCCATTACACTTCAAAATCTTTTTAATATGACGGCAGGCTTTTATTATGATTTTACCGCGCCCGGATACAAAAAGGCACGGGAAATTACAAATGGAAAAATGGACACGGATGTTGTGACCAGGAGTGTGGCGCAGGACCCGCTTCATTTTCAGCCGGGAGAAAAATTTCACTACAGTAGCTGTCACGATGTACTTGCGGGTTTTGTGTCTATAGTTACAGGCAAAAAATTCCGCGATTATGTTAAGGAAAACATCTTTGATCCCTTGGGAATGGAAAATAGCTTTTACCACGTAACTCCTAAAATCAAGAAAAAGATGGCGGTGCAGTATACATATAAGACTGAAAACTCTGTGACAGATATTGTAGAAGCGCAGAAAAACGGAGCAGCAGACAATGGTGTATTTGTTCCTTGCGAGGGCAACAGCCATATATTGGGGGAAGAGTACGACAGCGGAGGCGCAGGAATTATTTCTACGGTTTCCGATTATGCACTTCTTGCGACGGCACTTGCAAATTACGGAAAGGGAATAAACGGTGAGAGAATACTCGCCCCCGAAACTGTCAATCTTATGCGCATAAATACCCTTGACGAAAATCAGCGAAGGACCTTCTGCTGGTCACAGCTTGCAGGTTACGGTTACGGCCTTGGAGTAAGGACGATGATGGATAAATCTGCAGGCGGTTCACTGGGAAATATCGGTGAATTCGGTTGGGGCGGTGCGGCAGGGGCATCGGTTTATATTGACCCTGAAGAAAACCTTGCGGCAGTGTATGGAAAACACTGTCTTAATCCAAGAGAGGAATATTATCAGCCAAGAGTGAGAAATGTCCTCTATGCTTGTCTGTAAAGGAGAATGATTATGAAAAAAATAAGATGGGGAATAGCAGGTCCTGGAAATATAGCGAATAAATTTGCGCAGGCAATAAAAAACGTTGACTGTGCAGAGCTTGTTGCGGTAGCATCACGCACAAGTGAGAAGGCGGCAGAGTTTGCAGATAAATACGGAATTGAAAACGTGTTTTCAAGTTATGAAGATATGGCAGCATCGGATAAAGTTGATGCAGTTTATATATCTACAATACATCCCTTTCATAAGCCCTGTGCAGAGCTGTTTTTAAATGCAAAAAAACATGTTCTTTGCGAAAAGCCTGTCTGCATAAATGAGAATCAGGCAACAGACCTTAAAGAATGCGCGGAGAAAAACGGGATGTTTTTAATGGAGGCAATGTGGACAAGATTTCTTCCTGCAATCAGGGAAGTGAAAGCTATGGTTAATCGCGGGGAAATCGGTAAAGTAATGGGTCTTGAGGCAGACTTTTGTTATCGTGAAACTCCAGAAAGCTGTTCTATCCTGTTTGATAATGCCATAGCAGGCGGCGCACTTCTTGATGTAGGCATTTATCCTCTTAATCTGTCGGCATATCTCTTTGGAAATAACCCAGGAGAAATAACCGCAACAGCTTATATTGAAAACGGTGTGGATATACATACGCAAATGACACTTAAATACAATGACGGCATTGTATCGTCGCTGTCCTGTGCAATTGGTGTGGAAAAGCCTGAAACTGCGTATATATACGGAACGGACGGATATATAAAGCTCCCCACGTTTTACGGAGCAAGCGAAATTGTACTCTGTAAAGGTGGGGAGGAAAAACATATTCATAAGCCATTTATCGGAAATGGACTTGAAGAAGAAATATATGAAGCATGTGATTGTATCATATGTGGTAAAAAGCAAAGCAGTGTGATGCCGCTTGCAGAGAGTATAGCAATTCTGAAACAAATGGATGACATAAGAAAGCAAATCGGTATTACTTACCCAATGGAAGGAGAATAATAAAATGAGCCAGAATAAAAATAAACTTTTTACAAATACCTTATTTGTATCCCTTGCGGCCATTCTTTGCTGTGCACTGTGGGGAAGTGCAACACCTTTTATCAAAATCGGATATGAGCTTATAAGACCCGAAGCAACCGTTTCGTCAACTATACTTTTTGCAGGTGTGAGATTTCTGTTTGCAGGAATTATAACTGTTATAATCTACAGCATAGCAAGAAGAAAATTTATATATCCAAAAGCGAGAAATCTTGGTAAGGTTGCAACGGTAGGACTTTTCCAGACTGTAATACAGTATTTCTTTTTCTATATGGGACTCAGCCTTACAAGCGGAGTCAAGGGTACTGTTATAAGTGGCTCCAACACGTTTTTTTCAATTCTTATAGCAAGCCTTATCTTCCGTCAGGAAAAGCTTACAGCGAAGAAGATTTTTGCGTGTGTCCTAGGATTTGCAGGTATTATTATAGTTAATCTTAAAGGCCTTGACCTTAATTTAAACTGGGGAGACGCATTTGTTCTTTTCTCTACAGTTGCCTATGCGGTATCCTCCGTTCTTATGAAGCGCTTCTCAAACGATGAAGACCCTGTGGTAATCAGCGGTTATCAGTTTATAATGGGTGGAAGTGTAATGATTGTGACAGGTCTTTTAATGGGCGGTAAAATACAGGTGAACAGCCTTGAGGCTTTCGGTGTTCTTACATACCTTTCATTCTTGTCAGCGATTGCCTATGCTCTGTGGGGTGTGCTTCTCAAGCATAATCCCGTGTCACGAGTTACAGTATTCAGCTTTATGATTCCCGTATTCGGAGTGCTTCTTTCCGAGCTTATGCTTACAGAGGCAAGTAATGTGTCATATGTTAATCTTCTGATTGCCCTTGTGCTCATCTGTACTGGTATAACGGTACTTAATTATAAGAAAAACTAAAAATAAAGGGGCTGTAGCAAAATAAAAGCCCGGAAATAGAAAAATGAGGACGATTGCGAA
>CAYLPQ010000035.1:0-21248 GCA_964385605.1 uncultured Oscillospiraceae bacterium
ATTTTGTAATTAATCATTGTATTTCCCCCTTTTTCAAATCTTTACTAATATCACTTTGTTCTTATAACTTTCTCACTGTTATATTGGAATTTGACAGTTTATTTAACTGCTTTTATCGTATATGTTGCTCCCCAATTATTCAACATCTCGACAGATGCAAAACCTGCTTCAATAAGCGCATCTGTTTCGTGCTTCACAGTAAGAGGTGTATCATAATGGTAAAACTCGTCATCGGTAATACCTTGTTCTACTTTCAGAGCTATCAAATTCTGTCTGTGTTTCTGTTCTTCTTCATCGGATAGCGAAAAATAATCCGTAAGGATAAAGTAACCGTTATTCTTCAATGCCGTATGTAGCTTGGAATATAACGCAACTTTTTCTTCTTTTGTGAAATGGTGAAGACTTTCCACCGATACGGCTGCATCAAATGCATTCTCCCTAAGAGGAACATCAAAATACGAGCCGAGTATCAAGGTTATATCCTTGCCCACAAATTTTCGTTTAAGCTCGGCTAACATTCCTCGCGAAAGATCTATTCCTGTAACCTTTGCCGATGGGTTGAGTTTATAATATTCTTGCAGTTCCAATCCCGTGCCACATCCCAAATCAAGTATATGGCAATTTTCAGCGGGCGGTAATTGCTCTGCTGTAAAGGGATAGAACTTATCTGCAGATTCGATGTTGGTCATCATATGCTGATCGTAACCGTCAAGTCTTGCTTCAAAGAAATCACTCATTTTTTCAAGCATACATAACCTCCTACAAATTCAAGTTTATTTATCTCTTTCTTAATACAATCAGCTCCGGATTGGTACAATTTTCACCATACTCGGCTACAAGTAAAAAGTCCATACCGGCAACAATACCAAAGCACTTTATTAGTTCGCCATCGTTAAACTCACTTTCAACCTGATTGCATAAATAGATTTCTTTATCATCAAGCAATTTAACTTCATAACCGCTTGGCATTGGATAAGCAATATTCACATAAGAGCCGTTTATTGCATACAACTCATTTATAGCAGGCATACCAGGAATATTCAAGGCATTGATTTCATCAAGCAACTGTTTTTTGAATAGCTCATAATTTTCCTTTCCGCCCGTTTTTATGTACTTATAGATAAAGCATTGTTTCCCAAAAGGGCAACCTTCAGAAGCAATACATCCCTTACAATTATTATCCCTGCCAAATCCGCAGTTAGTGCAATCTGCACTGCATATTGATTTATTCATTTTCATCCCTCCTGAATTCTAGCATAAACCGCATTGTATTTTCTTTCAAGCTGTGGACCTGTATATTCTCTGTTTAATTTATCCGCTTGTATTTCACTTTCAACTGCATACCAATCTTGATACATCTGTCTGCTGTTATCTGCAAATTCATTTAGCTTATAGCACTGCACAAGAAAATATGTCCTGCAGTTTTTGCACCTCACAAGCTTTCGATATCCGTCCTTGCCATCATCCCAACGGTACAAAAACCAACGAATGCTTTCGTCAGGATTTTTCGGTTTGGATTCATATTTTTTTATAAGTTCAAAATCTTCATTTCCACAGCATTTCATTTCTTTTTCCTCGGCTCTGGTAGTTCATCATACATTGATTCAAAAAGCATAGTCAAAAAGTTCCTGTCATCCACATTCTCAACAAGCAACATTTCCTTTGCACCATCATAAGGAGGTTTCATTTTTGTATCCGGCATCAGTTTAGCTGCAGATGGCACAGGCTTTACCAAAAGTCTGTCATCGCACAAATATGCCGAAATTTTTCCCCTGTAGTAAATGATGTATTCGCCCATCATCTGTTTTTGTGTAACACCGTCAAGTTCGGATAGTTGGTTTAACACAAATGCTAAATACTCTTTGCTTGTTGCCATAATACACCTCTCAAAATTGGAATTTATTTTTCAACAATGACGGTCAATAGAATCAAGTCGTCATCCATATACATTTTTGCAGTCATTTCGCCTGTACCATGATTCATTCCGGGAATGGTGGTTTCTTTTATGCTATTGAAATCTATTAACATCTTAACACCTCTAAAAATTCAAGTTTACCTTTCCACCTCATAGGGCCAGTCATTAATACCACCGAACTCTTTTACGTTAGTATAGCCAAGCTTTGCAAGGCTTTCGGATGCGATTTTACTTCTTCTGCCTGACCTGCAATATACAAGTATCTGCTTGTCTTTATCGGCAAGCATCTCCTCCGCCCTATTCTCGATTTCGGTATATGGAATCAGGGTTGCCCCCGGAATATGCCCGCCATCGAACTCGTCCTGTTCTCTTACATCAAGGATTATAACATCTTCACCGCTGTCCATTATCTTTTTGGCATCTTCTGCCGTAATCTGTTCGTACATCGATTTTTCTCCTTTTTCGCTCACTATAATTGAAGTCGGACCATCCGCTCCACCGATAATTCCGATACTGCTATCATTTCCGCAAGCGGTAAGCAGAATGCAAATCGAGGCTAACACAATACCTAATATTTTCTTCATAAAATTCACCCAATCAGCTTTATATTTCAATAGAATATTTTTTCAAGTCTATTTTTCCATTGGACTTGAAAACAATGCCTTCAGCTTCAAGTAATTTTCTTTGAGCATCACCACCGCCAAATGCATAACATTCTGCAACCTTACCTTCGCTATTCACTACTCTGTGGCAAGGAATAACCCTTGGGTCAGGATTAGCATGAAGAGCATTTCCAACAGTTCTTGCCAGTTTGGAATCTCCTGCAAGAGTTGCGACCTGTCCATAAGTTGCAACCTTTCCTTTCGGAATACCCTTAACAACTTTATAAATTTTTTCATATGTGTTCATAAAGCGCCCTCTTTTCCCTATTTCTGTATTCGTGTTTCTCATAATAGCCGATAAGTGTTTCGTCATCATCACGAAGTGCGACCATATAAACATCCTTGTTTTCTTTGTCATTGTGATAGGTATATATGATGTTATTAACCTTGCTTTCACCAAACCATGCGAGCACCTTTTCTATCATTTCATTAGACTTTGCATTGTGGCAATCCTTTAAGTTACTACCGGTCAAATCCTTATGATAGCGCTCAATAGCAGATGGATTCATATATACGATAACAGAGTCCATATCGCAGACAATTATTGGCGCTGTGTCTTGTTCAAGTATGCTTTTGAATAATTTATTTAACATTTTGTTCTCCCTCCAAATAATCTGAAATATAACTATAGTATAACATAGCATCTTTGTCATTTCAATATTTTCGCAAAAACACCCCTGAAACTATAGTTTCAGGGGTGATGCAATATGATATTGGAATTTTTCGACAAACTGCCTTTAAATTACTTATTATACAGTTGCTGTTTCGGGGATTTTTTCTGTTTTCTCCTCACGGGCTTTTATATCCTTTGCAAAAATCAGTTTAAACACTGTTCTCACAACAGGCTGAATGAGGAAAAGCTGCGTAAAGAATGCAAAGGGGAAATTATAACACATAAGCTTAAGCCACTCGGCAAGGAGTGTCCACATATTAAATCCTGCCTGATAATTATAATACAGGAACGCGGCAATAAAGCTCATTGCAGGACACATAATTCCAACTGTCGCACAAATAATCGCAGTTTCAAAAATTACAGGATGTGTCTCCCTGGGATTAAAATTCTTGCAAGCGAGCTTAAATGACAGGGGTGATCCCAGGACATTTTCCAGTAAATATGCTAATACAAATTCAATAAGTACCACTGTCCATATGGGAACAGGCTTTCCAAATATCGGTACGCCTCCCATTTTGTTAATTGCGGCAATAACTCCGCTCTCTCCGGTAAGCTGCATAAACATATTACCGTGAAGAACATAAAGGCTGTAGAACACATACGCATGTACGGTTATCACAACTGTGATAAAGGCGAATACCATTCGCTGAAATTGATTTCTTGGCATAATATTTCTCCTTCTTTTAAGCGCAAAAAAACACATGCAGAATAAACCTGTACCGTAATCAGATTTACGCACCAGGGTGCTACATGTGTCGTTTCTTTGCTATTTTTCTGTTATTATACCATTTTATTGTAGCAATTTCAAGCCTGTTTTTCGTTTTTCAGCCGTTTCTTCGCTTCTTCCACAGTTTCATCTTCCCGTGCCAGATACTTCTCTACAAATTTATCTTCGATTTTTGTATACCCATCGACTACACCTTTTTCGATAGTTTTATAGCTTCCTGTAACTGCATTCTCAACTTTTTTGTAACCGACAGTTACACCCTTCGCTATTTTTTCGTTTACTTTTACTAATTTTGATTTTGCCATTTTTTGTTTCCTCCTAATTTAATTCCTTTGGTAATAGGGATAAGTGAAAGAAGCATTAATATTCCTACCAGACCTATAATGATGCCAAGCACAATACTTTCCCACACAAGACAAAAGCACATTCCTACACCCAGAATCAAAGAACCGATAATACCAAAAGCAACGGTTGCTACCATTCTGCCGTTAAGTTTTATGGGTGCTTTGCCGATCATCTTTCTCCATACGAACAGAGTAATCAATCCCAGGACAAGACCAATTGTCCCGAAAATTATGCCTACATTAAAGGCCTCCCATTCAGGCAAAAGAGCCATACACATACCAAGAGAAAATAACACCCCTGAAATTGTCCATAATACCATTGCTACAAAACTGCTTTTTTTCATAAAAATACCTCCTGAAATTTTATTATTCCAACACTTGTTTTGTTTTTGCATTTATAGTATAATACTTCCAACAGCAAATTTCAATCATCAATTTACCCACAAGTGTTGGAATAATGGAGAATTAATTATGAATGTCAAAAACAACAAGCGCAGGCGGGAATCTATTGAAAAAATAGAGAAAGTTTTTATGAATATGCTTCTTATAAAAGAGCTTAATGAAATATCAGTCACTGATATATGCAAAGAGACAGGACTTAACAGAAGCACTTTTTATGCAAATTACCTTGATGTGTACGACCTTGCAGATAAGCTTCGCGAAAAGATAGAGAGTGATTTTGACGATATTTTCAAACAAAACACAAACAGAGATGCCGAAACGATGTTCAGACATATTTATGAAAATCAAATTTTCTATAAAACATATTTTAAACTCGGTTACGATGACAAACATCAATCTTTTGTATACGATACAGTACGAGCTGAAAATGATTTTCTGGGAAAGCACATAAAATATCATATTGAGTTTTTCCGAAACGGGCTGAACAGCATTATAAAAATGTGGCTTAACAATGGTTGCGAGGAATCTCCCGAAGAAATGGCGGAAATACTGAAAGCCGAGTATCGTGGACGTTAATTCCTAAAAAATGCAGGTGCAAAAAATTTTACACCTGCATTTTTTAATGATGATGGTGATGATGCCCGCACGAGTGTTGCGACGGCTCAATACAACAATCTTTTTCATGACAATGCTCACCCTCTGTCTCAAGTTCGAGTGTCGCGTGATTTATACCGTGTTCTGCCAATTCTTCCCTTACACAATGTTTAATTTCATGAAAATCACCATTTACCACAATGTGCATTGTGGCAAAATTATTTTGTCCGTCCATACTCCATATATGGATATGATGTACCTCTTTCACCCCGTCAAGTTCCTCAAGATGTTCTTTGATTTCTTTCACACTTATCCCTTCGGGAGTTTTTTCAAGGAAAAGTAAGAGTACTTCGTGAAGATTTTTCACTGCATTTATCAAAATAAAAACTGCCACACCAATTGACATAATCGGATCTATAATATAAAAATCTGTAAATCTCATTACTATTGCACCTATAAGCACCACAATCCATCCAAGCACATCTTCGAGCATATGGAGATTAACGGCTCTCTGATTCATTGAGCCTGCCTCCCGGGTGAAAAATGCGGCGCTACCGTTGATGCGCTACATTCTATGCCCATTTTGAAACGAAAGATTTTCTCCTGAAAGAACTGTGTGAAGAGCTTTTTGACCATATATTTGAGTCTGATTCGGGCACTGATACCCACGGACATATTTTTGACTGCGAAGCACCTGACTCCGTATTTTTGCATTTGTTTCAACATATTAAAAACAACAACAATAATATTGCAGAGCTTCTTTCCTGCAGAAACAATGAGTTGTTTTTAAGATATTTCAGAGAAAATCTAAAAAAACTCGCTGACAATCAGATTTCTCTGTTCAAGCTGAAAAAGCCTGCCGACCTGCCGTCGGACTTCTGGATAAACCACATTTCTTCTACATTTGTTGAAACGGTAAGATGGTGGAGCAACAACAAAATGTCAGAACCTGCACAGGTTATTTGCGGATATTTTCTTCGTGCTATATCTGTATAGACTAAAGGGATGTAAAAAAGTCGTTTTTTTACATCCCTTTCTAATTCTTATTTGCCATATTTTCAAGAGTTTTCCCCGTTAACCGGTAAATCGTCCAGTCATCAAGCGGCTTTGCCCCTAAAGACAAATAAAAATCAATACTTGGCTTATTCCAGTCAAGACAGCACCACTCAAGTCTGCCGCAACCCCGCTTCAGGGTTATGCGTGCCAGTTCCTTTAGAAGATTTTTGCCATAACCTTTTCCACGATACTCTGGCAGAACAAACAAGTCTTCAAGATAAATGCCTGCCCTGCCCAGGAATGTAGAAAAATTATGGAAAAACAGTGCAAATCCTACTTCCTTACCATCCTCTGATATAAAAAGTACCTCTGCCTTTTTCTTATCAAATATCCATTCCGACAGAAGCTCTTCGGTTGCAACAACTTCGGAAGACAGATTCTCATATTCTGCAAGGCTTTTTATAAAAAACAGGATTTTTCCCTCGTCGCCTTTTTCGGCAAATCTTATATTAATTTCTCTCATAATTTCTCAATCCTTTTTCCGGAAAATAAAATAGCAAATCCAATAAATAAACATCAACCCGAATATGGAATATGAAATCAATGTCGCTTCCTTGTGCATATTAAACAGCGACAATATAATTACCGCTACTGCTCCCAGCATTACATGCACTGAAAATGCTACACTACGCGCCTTGTTTGCTATAGAGATATTTCTCTCATCAGTTTCTGCTATTCTCTGCTTCTGCAGTTTCCCCACTGGGACACCATTTTGCGGAATTTAATCTCGGGATAAGGTATCCCCCGCTTTTCAAAATACGGATATACCTTTTTACAAAGCTTTTCCACAAGCAGCTTTATTTCCTTTTCTGAAAAGTGTTTTTCCAATGAAATGGGCACAGTATTTTCAAATTTTTTAAGAGCTTTCAAAATAAAATCTGCTTTGTTCAAAAGAAAGCTTTCTACCGTCTGTTCCGATATAAAACGGTTGGCACTCACCCTCACACTTCCGTCACTTTTTATGCGGAGATTTATGTTTTTAACCGCTTTTCGCTGCAGGGTATATTCAATTATCCTTCCGCAAAGATTTATTTTTTTAATCATATGGCATCTGCCTTTTTTTACTATGTTATGTTTAAAAAATGCCCTGCCGCTGCAGAGCATTTACATTACTTATACTTCTTTTCGCCTGATACAATCATCATTTTATCAAGGTTTGCCTCAATTTCAGGCTTAACAACCTTTGCCTCCCACTCTTCAGGCTTAAATTCTTCCATAGATATAGATATTGCCTCTGGCGGGCATCCCCAGTATTCAACGAATATATCATTTATTTTTTCCACTACTTTTTTCTTGGTCTCTTCATCCTTTGGATAACCTTTAATTGCGATATAAGGCATATTATAACACTCCTAAAAAACTTATTCCTGTTATTACTCTAGCACATATAACAGAAAATGTCAACATTTGGAGCTACTGTTGATTTTTACAATATATTGTGCTATACTCAAAAAGAGGTGATTTTATGACTGCCAGAGAATTAACTTTTCTCCGGCATCTGGAGAGTATCCGTACGGATTTTCTGGATGCTTTATTTGAAGTTGTGACTATGCTTGGCGAAGAAACGGTTATTATCGTTTTAATGGCTGTTGTTTACTTTATGTTCAGTAAAGACCTTGCAAGAAAGGTTTTTTTCATAACTGTGGTGTCGTTATCTTCAAACTGTATTATCAAAAATTTTGTAAAAAGGCCGCGTCCTTTTACCCGGGGCATCAGTTGTGTAAGACCTGACACTGCTACAGGTTATTCTTTTCCAAGCGGACATACACAGACATTTGCCACTTGGAGCAGTGCTTTCGGATTCAGTTTGAAAAAGCGGCAAATAATATCCGCTTCTGTAATTTTTACGATATTAGTAGCTGTTTCACGGATGTATCTGGGCGCGCATTATCCAACGGACGTGATTGCAGGAGGATTGCTCGGCATCGGATTCGGCTATGCTGGAAATGTAATATACGAAAAGATAAAAAACAAAAATGTTCTTTATTGCACAGTCCTTTTAATTCTTACTCCGTTTCTGGTTTTCTTTTTAATAAATCCGGATGCGCAGTATGAGGATTTTTTCAAGCTTTATGGTATGTATGCAGGGTTTATCTTGAGTGTATTATTTGAAGAAAAATTTGTAAAGCTTGACAATGATGCATCGGTTACAAAGAAAATTCTGCGTATCGTAATATGCGTAGTACTTGCTTTGGTGGTTAAAGAAGCCCTCAAGGCTCTGTTTACCGTACAGATACTCCGTCTTTCTCTTGTGCTTGATGCAGTAAGATACTTTGTTCTTGTGTTTTTAATTCTCGGACTTTGTCCTCTGATGCTGAAAAAATTGAAAATATAAATATTAAAGGGATAGCAGTGCTATCCCTTTAATATTTATATTTCTTTCTTAATGCCACAACAAAAATCACCGACATACATGCCACGAGCGCTTCTGCAACGACTACCGATACCCATATACCGTTAATTCCCCACACAATCGGGAATAGGAGCACGCATACCACCTGAAAAACAAGTGTACGCAAAAATGCAATTATTGCCGATAAAAATAAAGCATACATACATCATTATGCTGTATGCAGCAACACCGTCTTCTCCGGCATATTTAAGAAGCTGTGTATTATACAAAATTCCTACAAGGGAGCCGGACACACCGTTCACAAATTCTGAAGCACCGTTTGAGGTAGCTTTCAGTGTTGCCTTTGCGTCAAACTGTGTTTTTCCAAGACGCAGCTTACTTGTGTTCTTACGGAAAAAATAGAAGAGAGGTATCGCACCGCCCAGTATCTGACTTGCTGCAGTGGCCCACGCAGCACCTGCAAGGTCCCAGTTTAGCACCGCAACAAAAAGCGCATCAAGCACCATATTGGTACACCCGGCAAGAAGAGTTACATAAAGACCGAGCTTGGGACGTTCCGCAGTTACGAAAAAAATCTGGAAGAGAAACTGCAAGTTCCACAGCGGCATCGAAACAAGTAAAATATTTCCATAAAGTACTGCCTGTTCAAGCATTTCTCCATTTACACCGAGCGCCGACAACAACGGTCTTAAAAGGAAAAATCCCAATACTGAAAACAGCACTCCGACACCAAAGGAAATATATACAAAAAGAGAAAACAGGCTGTTGGCCTTTTCCGGCTTTCCCTCTCCCATAGATTTCGCTACAAGGGCACTTCCTCCTGCACCAAATATATAGCCAAATGTAGCAAGAATATTAAGCACCGGAAAAACAAAATTTATTGCCGCAAGTGCCGTCTTTCCCACATAGTTACTGACAAAAGTCCGTCTACAACTCCGTAAAGAGATGTAAAAACCATCATTACCATAGCAGGAAATGTAAATCTTAAAAGCCTCGCATATGTGAAATGGTCTGACAATTGAATTTTCATACTAATACAATATCCTCCATCACTCCGCCTAATGCCGCTGCCATTGAGTAAAATCCCAAATCGGTGGGATGACAGGTGTCAACAGTGCCCTCATCGCCGCAAAGAGAGCAAAGCTCTTTTCCGGTTATAAGATACACGTTTTCATCACCCGAATTTACCGCATTTTCATAAGTACAGCAGATAATCTGCATTCTCTCCTCTTCTTCAGGGGTAAGGGTATATTTCGGTCTTGACATCATTATTATGGGAAGTGCAGGATGTGCCTCACGGATTGCCTTAAACATCTTTTCGTGAGTATTACGAAGATGCTCTGTTGTAGGTGCGTTATGGTCATAATCATATACAAAAAGCGACATATCAAGGCTTTTGATATAGTCAATCATTTCATCCTCTGCCCTTGCACTGCCTGAAAATCCCAGGTTTATATAGTCGTAATTAAATCTTCTTGAAATAATTTCCTGATAAGTTCTGCCGGGTCTTGAAACACATCCGCCCTGGGTAATTGATGAGCCGTAATACACCACAGGCTTTTTATTTCTGTAAGGAGTTGCTTCTTTTACACTAGCTTTATCTTCAAGTCCTATATAGAGATTTTTAACGTCACTGTAGGCGGGGAAATTAATTGTTATTTCGCGCATTTCACGGTTTGCAAACTCCCGTATGCTTCCGTAGCCTGTTTCAGCTTCAAACGGAGGTATAAAAGTTGTTATATGGCTGTTTTTTACATACATATCAAAGCCGACACTGCCCGTAACCGCAAAATGAGACATATGTCCTACATTTTCCATTTCTGCGTATATAGCAACATAAATGCTGTCTGTCACAAATTTCACTCTGCCTCCGGCAGTATTTGCGTGGAGAAAATAAACCCCCTCACTGACAGTTTTCGCAACACTTTCCGGCATACGGCGATACTTTCCGTTTTCGCGGAAGACACCGTACACTTTAAAAGGTGCTTCATCTGCATTATAGAACTTAATGTCGTCACGGTCTATATTGGTTTCTACTTTAAAATTTTTATCAACTGCTGAAATATCCATTTTCTTTACCCCTTTACAACAACTGCAACGCCGTCGGGAATTGCAGTAACAGTCACATCGTCTTTTCCGAGAATTTCTTTTGCTTTAACAAGTGCTTCTTCTATTGAATGTGCGGGAATCATATGCATTTTTTTTACCGTTTCATCGGGCATTTCTGATATATAGATTACGTTCGCGTGCATCAGAACGCGGAGCATTATCTGTGTCTGCCACTGGTCGGGAACAGTTTCATTTCTTTCTCTTGAAAGGAAAATGTCCATTGTTTTATTAATATCCGCTTCGTCTGCCAGCTGATGATAGAAATGGTCACCGCCAATACCGTCACCCGATGCAGAAAGCATAATAATCACGCCACCTTTTTTAACGGTTGCTTCTGCGGCAGTCATACCCTTTACCGCCTGATACATATTCTGGTCAAGGGGGTATCCGCCATTTGTGGAAATTACAATATCTGCAGGCACAGCCTTTGCACCGCAAAGTGACGAAAGGAAATCTGTACCTTTTTTATGTGCATCCTCAACGTTACCTGCCGCTGCAAAAATAACCTCTTTATCGGCATTCAGGACAACATTTGCGATAAACGCAAGCTTTGCCTTCTTTGCCGCCCATAACATATCCATATGAATGGGGTTGTTTTCAAGAACTCCTGTTCGTGCATTGTCGTGTGCAATAAATTCAGAACAGTGATTTGCAAGAACTGTTTTTCTGCCTGCAACGCCGGGAAGAACACTCTTTCTTCCTCCTGAAAAGCCTGCAAAAAAGTGGGGTTCGATAAATCCTTCTGCTACGAGCAAATCTGCATCATAAGCAATTTTATTTATCTCACAAATACCACCTGACGGCAGTGTACCGATGTTTACAAGTTTTTCCCTCTCATCACAGTCGTGTATGTATATATTTTCGTTCTTTACGATTTCTTCACCGAATTTACTTACAAGCTCGTCCTTTGTCGTGCCCCTGTGACATCCTGTAGCAATAAGTATGGTAATCTCCGCTTCGGGATTTCCCTTTCTGATTTCCCGAAGCATAATTGGTATAATAATCTTACTGGGAACGGGACGTGTATGGTCACTTGCTATAATTACAACCTTGTTCTTTCCTTTTGCAAGTTCGGAAAGAGCAGGCGAATTTTCAGGTGACATAACGGCATTTTCAACAAGCTCTGTTTCACCACATTCAGGTGTATATTCCTCAATCGAAGATGTAAGCACACCTATAAGTTCATCACCAAATTTATAGCTTAATTTTTCTTTTCCGTAAGGAAACAATATCTCTGTCATAATATCATCCTTTTTTCATTCTGTTAATGGCACTGATAATTCCGGGAATAAGTACAAGTTGAATGACAATCCCGGGAATTGCATCAACTATACCGCCTGCGATAAACGCACCAAATGTAAATGCCTTTCCGCCAAGTCCGAGAAGTAAGGTTTTCATGATTCCCCACACAATTCTGCCTGCAATCATAGCCGATATAAGGCATACATACGTGTAACCTATACCCGGATTCGGCTTCTTTCTGTACAAAAAGCCTGTAACAAAGCCATATGTAGCAATTTCAAATGCCATCCAGACCGCATTCGGGTAAAGTGGTGGCATACCAAACATAACACTTCGCATTGCAGGTGTCAAAAATCCCACTGCAAGTCCGTACCACGGACCACAAATAAATCCACAGAGCATCACGGGAAGATGCATCGGAAGAAGAGTATCACCGATTTCTTTAATCTGCGAGGTAAAGAATGGCAGAACTATCCCTATTGCCAGAAGCATTGCGGAAAGAATTGTATTCTTAAGGGTTTTATCTCTCATTTGTTCGCCCTCGCATCAATTGAAAAATGTTCCGTCTTTGAGAGCCTTAAGCATAATGTTTGCACTACTCTCGTTGGTTGCCAGTGGAATTTTCTGCACGTCACAAAGCCTCAACAGTGCTGACACGTCAGGCTCGTGGGGCTGTGCTGTAAGAGGATCACGCAGAAAGATTATAAGGTCAAGCTCACCATTGGCAAGCATAGCGCCTATCTGCTGATCACCGCCGAGAGGACCGCTTTTAAGACGGCATATATCAAGCTTTGTCTCCCCCATAATCATTGTCCCGGTTGTTCCTGTGGCAAATAATTCGTGCTGTGCAAGAACCTCTTTATAATTCTTTGCAAGTTCAATTATTTCCTGTTTTTTCTTATCGTGAGCAATTAATGCGATTTTCATTTGTAACACCTTATCTTTAATTATATACTTCAATTATATAGCAAAGCCGGCTTAAAATCAACCGCCTACAGTAACTTAAATCTATTTTTCTCAAATTCTATAAGACCTTCGTCGCACATTTTTGAAAGCTCGTTTGACATAGCGCTTCTGTCCACCGACAGATAGTCCGCAAGTTGCTGACGGTTAAAGGGAATCTCAAAAACAGGTGAATTTTGTTTTTGAGCCTCCTCCGACAAATATGAAAGAAGCTTTTCCCTCGTTGTCCGCTGTGCCATATGCCCAAGCTTCTGCACAAGACGGCGGTTTTTTTCACTTATTATAAAAAACAGATTCTGCACTACCATACAATGAAAACGGCAAGTGTTAGAGCAGGATGTCAGCATCTTTTTTACACTGAAAAAAATCACAACACTGTCCTCCACCGACACCACATCGTTAAGAACGGGAGTGTCCTGCCGTGCATTATATGCCTCGCCAAACATTTCCCCCGGCTCAATTACATTTATTATACTTCTGTTGCCCCAATAATCGTCCCGTTGAATATGCAGTTTCCCCGATATAAGCACACTGACACTGTCAATATTTTCTCCTTGTCGGAAAACATATTCACCCTTATTATAAGATTTAACCTCCGCCTGCAGACAATTAAGGAGTGATGATATATCTTCTTCTCCTATTCCGAAAAATAATTTTGTTCTTTTTAATGCAGAAATATATTTTTCCATGAAAGTCCTCCTTTTTGTTGTAAAAACAACAGACTTGTTGTCTTTATTGTATTATAATGACCATAGAAAGTCAAGAGGAGGATAAATACATGATTAGAAAAATAATAAAAATTGACGAAGATAAATGCAACGGATGCGGTCTCTGTGCCAAAGCTTGTCATGAGGGCGCGATCGGTATGGTAAACGGTAAGGCGAAGCTTCTTCGTGAAGACTATTGCGACGGCTTGGGCGATTGCCTGCCATCTTGTCCTACAGGTGCGATTACATTTGAAGAGCGTGAGGCACTTGCCTATGACGAAGAAGCTGTAAAAAAAGCGCAGGCGCAGAAAGCACCTCTCCCCTGCGGTTGCCCCGGAACGAATTCCAAGGTTATAAAAAGAAATGCCGCGCCTGATGTAAGTAGTGAAATAAAACCCGTAAGCCGCCTTTCACAGTGGCCTGTACAAACCAAGCTTGTTCCCGTGAATGCGCCGTATTTTGACGGAGCTAATCTTTTGGTTGCGGCCGACTGTACGGCATATGCTTACGCGAATTTTCATAACGATTTTATAAAGAACAAAATTACTCTTATAGGCTGTCCAAAGCTTGACAGTGTTGATTATGCAGAAAAGCTTACGCAGATAATCGCAAACAACGATATTAAAAGTGTGACAGTTGTCCGCATGGAAGTTCCCTGTTGTGGCGGCATTGAAAATGCAGTGAAATCCGCCCTGATGCAAAGCGGAAAATTTATTCCGTGGAGTGTGGTGACCATAACAACAGACGGAAAAATTCTTGATTAAAAAGCCATAATGGTATATACTACTTGTAGAGGTGATTCTATGGCAGTGCGATTAAACGAAGATAAAGAAATAGTTAAAAACATAAAAGAGGGGCTCAAAGCTAAAGGCGGTTATTGTCCTTGCAAGTTAGGCAAACTCGAAGAAAACAAATGTATGTGCGATGAATTCAGGGCACAGATAGCCGACCCGGATTTCGAGGGGTATTGTCACTGTATGCTTTATTATAAATCTAAGGAGGCTTAAAATATGGCAGTTGTAAAGATAAACAAAGATAATTTTGAAGAAGTTGTATTAAAAAACGAAAAAACGGTCCTGATTGATTTCTACGCAGACTGGTGCGGTCCCTGTAAGATGGTTGCACCCATCGTGGAAGAAATTGCAGAGGAAAATGCTGATGTGATTGTCGGCAAAATCAACGTGGATGAAGAAATGGAGCTCGCAGTAAAATTCGGTGTATCAAGCATACCGTCACTGTTTGTAATTAAGGATGGAAAGATTAAGGACAGCGCTGTAGGATTTAAACCCAAAGAAGTATTACTCGAGATGTTAAAATGATAAAAAACTCGCCGATTGGCGAGTTTTTTCATTTCTCATTCCGTACTTCGATTTCCGCATTCTCTTTAGAGTGCCTGCATCCGCAGTAGCTCTGTCGGTACAAATCATAAATTTTTGACAGTTCGCAAGATCTTTTATACCCCTCTTCCTTTTTAAAGTCGGAGCAAAGGTATTTCATTTCATATTTTTCACCAAGTTCAAGACCGATTTCATTAAGCCACTGCGCATTTTTGTGGGGACTTATGGAAAGTGTTGTGGTTACATAATCAAACCCGTGTTCCTTTGCGTAGGAAACAGATTTATCAAGACGCAACTTATAGCATTTATAGCACCTTGCACCGCCCTCGGGAAGTTGCTCAAGCCCTTTAGCGATTTCCTCAAATTCTGAATTGTCATAACCGGGCGCGATTATTTCTGTACCTTCAAGCTTCATCTCCGAGACAAGCCGTCCAAGTTCCTCAAGTCTGAAAACAAACTCACTTTCCGGAGAAATATTTGGATTATAAAAAAACAGTGTTATATCAAAAACCTCACTGATTTTCTCCAGCACAGCACTTGAGCAGGGCGCACAGCAGGCATGTAGCAGAAGAGTAGGCTTTCTGCCTCTTTCTGCTATTTTCTTCAGTTCTTCGTCAAAGATTTTCTTATAGTTAATTTTGTTCATCCTGTCACCTCCTGAATGTACGCAGAAATTTTTTTTGGCTCTCTGTTATTCTGTAGCTTTCAATAGCTTTCTGTATGGTTTTGTTATTCACCCACAGTGGTAGTTTGTTTTCCTCTATATAAGCAACTGCGCTGTTCCATTGCTTTGCAAGAGCAGTGGCAAAGTACCAAGCCTGCATCATTTTGACATAGTATTCGTCGCTTTGTACTGATGAAACCCACTTAAGATACTTTTCATCAAAAAGCTCATCCAGAAAATATACCATGAGCATTTCCATACCAAATCTCACTGTATAAATTAGGTCTGACTTCAACCATTTTTCTATATAAAGAAGAAGTTTCCCAGCATTTTTCTTAAAACACTTAGGCCGTAATCCGTCACAGGTCGCCCAGTTATCAATATATGGTAAAAACCGCTCAACTTCCGCTATGCACAAATCAAAATCTTTTATTTCAGCAATAAAAAATGCGTGCAGATTATTTTCCTCATAATACTTATGAGGAAGCTTTTCCATAAATTCAACCTGCTTTTTGCTTCCGTAATGCCCCTTTGCAATTTTCCGTAATTCAGGAGTTCTGACACCTATTACAGTATCGGGATTTATCGTCGGAATCAATTTTTCGTGAAAAGCTTTATATTTTAAATCCTGACAAGAAAAAAGTATTTTTTTCATAATATCACCAAATAAAGTATAACACAAAGAGGCTGCATATAGCAACCTCTTTCAATCTTATTTACCTTGGCAATTATTGTTTTTGTTATTGCACGAGCATCCGTCGGGACAGCCGATACATTTTTTACCGCTTTTTTTAGCTTTCCAGATGTATAGCACTGCGGCACCTACAATCAAAACCAATACTGCAGCTATGATAAAATCTGTCATTTTACCAGCTCCTTGGACTTCTTGCCGCTTAACGCATATTCCTCGTTAAGCTTTTTACTTGAGTTGATGCACAGATATACGCAAATTGCTGCAAATACAGCTATTACGATAAGTCCGGGAAGGAAGCCTGCCGCAAGCTTACCAAAAGCAACAAGCGAACCTATCTGATACACAAGATAACCCACTGTAAAACCAACACCAAGCTGAAGAGCGATACCGCCCCAGAGCCACTTCTTGCTCTTCATTTCGGAGTTCATAGCGCCAATAGCCGCAAAACACGGAGGAGTGAAAAGATTAAACATCATATAAGCAAGAGCCGCAACAGGTGTAATCTTTAATGCCTCTGCAACGGCCTGCCCTTCACCTACAAGCTCAAGATCACCGTTAATTACAGCAGACAAACCAAACAGAGTAGCAATAGTTCCTACAACGTTTTCCTTTGCGATAAATCCTGTGATTGCACAGGCAACCAGCTTCCATGATGCAAGACCGACAACGGGGATAAGAATCCAGTCGATAGGTCCACAGATAGATGCAAGAATTGAGTTACTGCCATCCTCCAATGCAGGCTTGAAGCCAAGTGTAAACGAGCCCATAATAGTAACCACTACATTACATACAAGGATAATTGTACCTGCCTTTACTATGTAAGCCCAGCCACGTCCGCACATAGACTTTACCGCTCTCCAGAGAGAGGGTACCTTGTATTCGGGAAGCTCTATGATAAAGAAGGACTTTCTATGCTTATATCCTGCAATCTTATTAATGAGAAGTGCACAAAGAAGAATAATAACGATACCAACAAAATACATTGCAGTTCCTACCCATGAATGATTGGGGAAGAACGCACCTACAAACAATGAGATTACGGGAAGTTTTGCACCGCAGGGCATAAAGGGTGCAATCATGGCAGTAGCTCTGCGTTCACGTTCGTTACGGATAGTACGGCAAGCCATAACTCCGGGAATTGCACAGCCTGTTCCGATAATAAACGGAATCACTGACTTTCCTGAAAGACCAACTTTTTTGAAGATGGGGTCAAGAACTACTGTTGCACGTGCCATATAACCGCAATCTTCAAGAAGAGCGATAAGGAAGTACATAACCATTACAAGAGGAAGGAATCCCACAACGGCACCTACACCGTCAATAATTGCGCTTGAAACAAGAGATTTAAGAAATTCGCTGTTTGAGCCATCCATCCAGCCCTCAACGACACCACCAAATGCTTCAATACCCGCAACAAGCCAGTCTGCGATGATGGGTCCAAGCCATGCCTGTGAAATATAGAATACGGCCCACATAATAAGCGCAAACAGCGGAATACCAAGCCATTTATTTGTGATAATTGAGTCAAACTTATCCTGCTTATTTATCTGATTGGTTTTTACTTTTCTTTTTTCAACAGCTTTTACTATAGCATTAACAAATTCAAATCTGTCTCTGTCAGCTTTCTCAACTACAGTTTTATCCGTAAGGTCAATATCACCCTGTATGTACGGAGCTGTCTGTTCTTTGCCTTTTAATGCTACTGCCGCTTCTACAACCTCTTTAAGACCGTCTGCTGATGTGGAAACAGTGTCAACCACAGGACAGCCGAGCTTTTCTGAAAGGAGTTTTGAATCGATTTCCGTCTTTTTCTTTTCATTGATGTCAGCCTTGTTAAGAGCAACGACCATCGGCACACCAAGCTCAAGAAGCTGGGTTGTAAAAAACAGGCTTCTGCTTAAGTTTGTAGCATCCACGATGTTTATTATAGCCTCCGGATTTTCATTTTTTACATAAGAGCTTGTAATACTTTCCTCTGATGTAAAGGGTGACATTGAATATGCACCCGGAAGGTCAACAGCAATTAGCTCCTCCCCGGTATAAAAGCTCTTCTTAATAGGAGCCTCCTTCTTTTCCACTGTAACACCTGCCCAGTTACCAACCTTTTCATTACGGCCGGTAAGAGCATTGTACATAGTGGTCTTACCACTGTTGGGATTACCTGCCAACGCAATTCTCATAACTATTCCTCCTCGGAAAAATATATTTTTAAAAATAACAATCAATTTTAGTTAGGCACCGCTAACTCCCGACTAAAAAGTAATCAGCGGATTACTTTTGGGCTTAAATCAGAGGATAATTATAGCCTCTGCAAGCTGATTGTCGATGTTGTAGCGCCCGTCCTTAATGGAAACCACACAGCCACCCTTGAGGTGAGAAATCACCGTGATAGGCTCACCGCTGTAGCAACCAAGTGAAAACAGAAACGCGTCAAGTTCTTCATCATCAGTCTGAATCCGCTGAACAATATACTCTTTTCCTTCTTCTGCAGATTTTAAGTTCATACGCATCTCCCGATTTCGTTTTCTTCAATTAGCCTATGCTAACTGACGTTCCTAAAAAACAATTAGCCTTTGCTAACCGTGGTTATTTTAGCACTAAAACAAGAGTTTGTCAATACCTTTTTGGGAATTTTTTTCAGAATTTGCAGACAAATTCTCCCTTTCTCCTTTCCCAACTCGAAAATTTCCCAAAAAGATGACTGTCTCCAAAATGGGACGTACTATACGCAATTTTTCCTATACATCAAAAAAGCAAGCACCTTTTTGATGCTTGCTTTTTTATTACATCCTGACCAGTAAACTACCTTTTATTTATCAAATTACATAATGTCTTCAATAATATTTTTACTGTTGTGTTTTTTATATGCCTTATAAAAATGAGTAATATTCAAATCTTCTTCTGTTTCAAGTCCGTGAGATCCACAACCACCATCTATTTCGTGACACCCGTGGTCCATTGCGAATCCAACAAGAGTATTATGCTTTCCCCAATATTTTTTTATTATTTCAGAGAACATCGCAAATGTACGCACATTTGAGCGGAGCTCGCCGAGCGCCACCGGGCTTTCCGGTCCGGTCTTATGCATTGTTGAATCATAATTACCATTATACACAAGGATAAAATCATGTTCATCATGCCGTATAATCTCTGCTGCCACAGCATTCGTCTGGTCTACTGTTTCACACATAAAATAATCCATATTTCTTTCAAGATAAATCTTGCCTAGACTGCATTCATTATCAGCTATTATTGCAGGCTTTTTGCCCGCTCTTATAAGTGCATCAAACAAAGTATCGATTTTTATCACTGGCTTTTCGTATTTCTGTATGCCATGGACCTGCGGCTGCGCTCCGGTATACATCGTTCCGTAGCAGACCGGTGTTACTGACGGCATGACAGAACGAAGTGGAAGCTTCAAATCAAAATACTTTTCTGTGTGGCGAAACATAATCTCGGGATATTTTTCAACAATCCATTGAGCTATGGCATCAGGGTTATACATAAACACTCTGTCTGCTTTTTCGCCGAAAAAGGCGCCATCTACATATTCTTTCAAAGTTTTGTTAGCTATGTTTGCTTTTTCTGGCGCATCTATCCCCATAGCATAGCACAAAGCACCGCACAAAGTATCAAGCGATATTTTATTAAATTCCACCACAAATCCCCTCTTTTATTTTAATTTTTATCGTACAAACCCAAAGCATCTTAATGTTAAAGCAAATTAATCCAGAAATGAAGTTTCCAGTTTTTTGTTATATGCCTCAATTCTATTATCTTCTCGTTAACATTATCTACAGCACAATTTTATCAAAAATTTGCACTATAATCAAATACATATTTTTGTATAGCATTATAAACAATTCGTTATGAGGTGAGATATATGAACAATGCTGAAAAATATTTTCTGTTTTTTCAACCGCATCTGAAAATAACCTGAAAGATGTAATTCTTGTATATAAAAAAGATGCATTACTTACTGCATACACAAAGGAATTTATAAAAATTCCAAAAAATCGTTTTTCTTGGTCGGGTACGTATTTTTGTGCTCCGCCACTTTTCTTTTCCGCAGGGAGTCATATTTCAATAAAACTAAAGCCGCTTCCAAAGAAGCGGCTTTTTATCATTTGTATAACAATAATTAGTTGGTAACAACTTTTTCAGTGTCCTTGTCAAAGATGTGAATCTTTTCAGGATCAAGACAGATAGAAATTGTTTCATTTCTTGTTGATGTGCTGTCGGGCTTAACTCTTGCGATGAAATTAATGCCGTCGATTGTAAGGTAAAGATATGTTTCAGCACCCATAAGTTCTGTAACATCAACATATGCCTGACAAACAGCATCTAAATATTTTGCAAGAGAATCTGCATCATCATACATATCCTCAGGACGGATACCCATAACAACTTCCTTACCAACATAATCTGCAACCTTTGCAGCCTTGTCAGCAGTAAGCTTAACACTATGTGTACCGAACTTAACAAAAGTATCGTCGCCTTCTTTAACGATAGTAGCATCACAGAAGTTCATCTGGGGTGAACCGATGAAGCCTGCAACGAACATATTTGAAGGATTGTTGTAAAGAGCCTGGGGAGAATCAACCTGCTGAATGATACCGTCCTTCATAACAACGATTCTTGTACCCATTGTAAGAGCCTCTGTCTGGTCATGAGTAACGTAGATGAATGTTGTCTGAAGTCTCTGATGAAGCTTTGAAATCTCTGTTCTCATCTGAACACGGAGTTTAGCATCAAGGTTTGAAAGAGGTTCGTCCATAAGGAATACCTTGGGTTCACGAACGATAG
>CAYLPQ010000036.1:0-19849 GCA_964385605.1 uncultured Oscillospiraceae bacterium
CAACAAGCTTCTGCTTACCTGTAAAGAAAGGATGGCACTTAGAACAAATTTCAACAAAAATGTTTTCCTTTGTAGAACCTGTTTCGATTACATTACCGCATGCACACTTGATAACGGTCTGCTTATAATCAGGATGGATACCTTCTCTCACGACATTCACCTCTTTCCGAAAAAATCGATATGTTAAAAAAATTAAACACCAATTCAGCAGATGCTATTATAGCATAAGATTTCCTCGAATGCAACATTTTTTTCTGAAAAATTGAAAAATATTTTTCAAAGGGAAAAAAGTGGTTGAAATTGCGAGAAATATCCTTGACAGTTTACATAAAAAATTATATAATGATACTATGTTTTAATGTGTACAAGTTTGCGCATTTAAACTTAATATATATAAGGAGGTGTTACAATGGACATTAATATTGCCATTGCTGCTGTAGTTGCGGTAGTTCTTGCAATTGCCTCCGGGTTTATTTGCTTTCGTTTAGGTATATCATACAGAAAAAAGATAGCTGAAGCCGAGATTGGCAGTGCAGAGACAGAGGCAAAAAGGCTTGTTGAAGAAGCAGTTAAGACTGCTGAAAGCAAAAAGCGTGAGTCGCTTTTGAGCGCAAAAGAAGAGATTATGAAAAGCCGTAATGAAGCTGAAAAAGAGCTTAAGGAAAGACGCGGCGAAATCTCAAGACAGGAACGCAGACTACAGCAAAAAGAAGAGGCACTTGATAAAAAGACAGAAACTCTTGAGAAAAAAGATGAGTTACTTAACAAAAAAATCAAGGAAGCCGATGATGAAAAAGAAAAAATTGCAGGCATCCATAAGGCACAGATTGAAATGCTCGAACGCCTTTCAGGGTTAACGGCGGAGGAGGCAAAGGATTATTTGCTCCGCAGTGTTGAGGATGAGGTTCGTCACGAAGCTGCAATAATGATCAGAGAAGTTGAAACACAGGCAAAGGAAGAGGCCGACAAACGTGCGAAGAACATCATAAGCGCAGGTATTCAGCGCTGTGCTGCAGACCACGTTGCAGAAACTACCGTATCGGTTGTTTCGCTTCCCAATGATGAAATGAAGGGAAGAATTATCGGTCGAGAAGGAAGAAACATCAGAACTCTTGAAACACTTACGGGTATTGATCTCATTATTGACGATACTCCCGAAGCAGTTATACTTTCGGGATTTGATCCGATAAGACGTGAGGTTGCCCGTGTCGCTCTTGAAAAACTGATTGTTGACGGTCGTATCCATCCCTCAAGAATTGAGGAAATGGTGGAGAGGGCAAGAAAAGAAGTTGATGCTACCATTAAACAGGAGGGTGAACAGGCTACCTTTGATACAGGGGTACACGGTCTTCATCCCGAAGTTATTAAGCTTCTGGGTAAGCTTAAGTTCAGAACAAGTTACGGACAGAATGTTCTTAAACATTCTATTGAAGTTTCCCATGTTGCCGGTATTATGGCAGGGGAGCTTGGTGTGGATGTCGCTACAGCAAAGCGCGCAGGCTTGCTTCATGATATAGGTAAGGCTGTCGACCATGAAATTGAGGGAAGTCATATTTCCATCGGTGTTGACATTGCCAAGAAGTACAATGAAAACAAGGATGTTATCCATGCGATAGAGGCACATCACGGTGATGTTGAGGCTACTACAATCATTGCTTGTCTTGTTCAGGCAGCTGACGCAATAAGCGCGGCGCGTCCCGGCGCAAGACGTGAAAACATTGAAGCTTACATAAAACGTCTTCAGCAGCTTGAAGAAATTGCTACATCGTTTAACGGTGTTGAAAAGTCATTTGCTATTCAGGCAGGTCGTGAGGTTCGTATTATGGTTAAGCCCGAGGAAGTCGGCGACGGTGATATGGAATTTGTAGCACGCGAAATCGTTAAGAAGATTGAAAGCGAGCTTGAATATCCCGGTCAGATTAAGGTTAATCTGATAAGAGAAACCAGAACAACCGATTACGCAAAATAATTTTTTGCATCCATAAAATGTGCAGACCGCAGGAGTTATATATTAAGTAATTCTTATCGGTGGAGCATAGAAATCAGACATGTGTAGTCTGAATGTTTTAGGAAAATTTGCTACGCGAATTAAGAATTTATGCTTCGGTCAGACTTCACCTCTCGACGTACTTTGGTACACCTTCGGGATTCAGTTTAACCGTTCTGCAACATTTTCTGTTAGCAAAAAGCGAGTTTTGCTTCCGTAAAATTAAATCTACAAACAAAGGGCATTTCTGCTGAAATGCCCTTTTGTTTCCTTTTAGAAAGGTCAGAAAATGAATATTTTATTTATAGGCGACATAATGGGCAGAAGTGGCAGAAATGCGGTGTTTGAGCTTCTTCCCGATATAAAAAACGAATACAACATTGACTATACTATTGCAAACGGTGAAAATGCGTCCGGCGGCCTTGGTATGAACAGCCGTGGGTATGATGAGCTTCGCCGTGCGGGGATAGATTTTTTTACCATGGGCAACCATACTTTCTCGAAAAAAGATGTAATCAGACTTTTTAACGAAGGTGAAAATATTGTCCGTCCTGCAAATCTTGACGGGGAAAATCCCGGCGAAGGTATGGCAATTGTAAATATACCCGGCGGAATTAAGATTGCAATTATTAATCTGATAGGAAGAATTTATATAAGCGATAATCATCTTTCTCCTTTTTTTACGGCAGATGAGCTTGTAAAGAAAGCAAAAGAAAAAACTTCTAATATTATACTGGACTTCCATGCAGAGGCAACCAGTGAGAAAGAGGCGCTTGGATATTATCTTGACGGTCGCGTAAGTGCAGTGCTTGGCACACATACACATATACAGACTGCAGATGAACGAATTCTTCCGAATGGAACAGCATATATTACTGATGTAGGAAGAACCGGTGTGAGGGATAGTGTTCTCGGTCTTGATAAGGATGTTTCAATAGCAAGATTTGTACTTCCCGCGGACGAAAAAAAGCCGCCCTTTAATGTGGCAAAAGGAAAATCACAGATTTCGGCAGTTGTTATTAAAATTGACGAAAATACCGGGAAAGCGGAGGATATAAAAAGAATATGTGTATTACAAAAATAGGAAACATAGCACTTTGCCAAAGCTCTGTGCTGTCCCGGTTTGATAATATAGTCCACGGATTTACTACAAGAAAGGGCGGGGTAAGCAAAGGTGAGTATGCTTCTCTTTCCATGAGCCCGTGGCGCGGAGATGAAATCGAGTGTGTACGTGAAAATGAAAGGATTTTGTGTCAGTCTCTTTCTCTCGATGTCAAAAAACTTACCGCGACAAAGCAGGAACACACCGATGTTGTTGAAATAATAGATGAGTCACGGATTGGCTACGGGATAGAAATTCCGTGGAATAAAGGTGTTGATGCGTGTATTACAACCTTAAAAAACGTGCCTCTTCTTTGCTACAGTGCAGATTGCGTTCCCATTCTTATATACGCATCCGATGTGGAAGCGATAGCAGCTGTTCACGCAGGATGGCGGGGAACTCAAAGTAAAATTGCTGAAAAAACTGTAGAAAAAATGATTGAATCGGGTGCAGACGGCTCGAATATTTATGCTGCAATAGGTCCATGTATTCACAAGTGTTGTTACGAAGTAAGTGATGATGTTGCTTTGCGGTTTGAAAAAAAGTATTACCGCACCTGTGAAAACGGCAAATATATGCTTGACCTTGCAAGTGTAAACCGTGCCCTTATAGTGGGTTGTGGCGTGCCGGATGGTAACATTTCGGTTTCTGATATGTGCACCAGATGTAATAATGACCTGTTTTTCTCACACAGGGGACAAAACGGCAAAAGCGGTACACTTGCCGGAATAATATGTATGAGGGATTAATTATGTTGAAAAAAAGATGTTATAGCATATTGTCAGTTATTTTAATAGTGTGTTTTCTATTGTCAGGCTGTTTGGATAAAGAAGACGGCTCGGGAGATACCGAAAACACAAAAGCAATTGTATTGGAGATGAGTATTCCGTCAACTTTTAATCCTGTTATGGTTGAAAATCAAAGTGTGCGGGATGCGCTTTCTCTTTGTTACGAGCCGCTCTTTGAGCTGAATGAAAAAATGCAACCGATAGGTGTTCTTGCAGAAAGTGCGGTTGTTTCGGATGATTGTATGAGCGCAATAGTAAAACTCAAGGACTCTGTTTTATGGCATGACGGAATAAAAACCACATCAGCCGATGTGGTTTATACGGTTAATTTTATAAAATCAAATCCATCATCACCCTATTACGAGTGCGTAAAAAACATTGAAGAGGTGGTAAGCATAGATCCCCTTTCAATGAAGATTATCTTTGTAAAACCGTATGCACAGATAGTGCAGTCTTTGTATTTCCCTATAATTGCATCCCACAACGAAGTGACTGAAGAAAAAATCCTAGGAACAGGACCCTATGCCTTTGACAGCTATGCAGAGGCAGTGGCGCTTAATCTTAAGAAATACAGCAAATGGCATGGCGGAGAAGCTGCTTGTTCCAATGTTACAGTAAAAGTAGTCCGTGATAATGAAGCGGCTATATCGGCATTTAATACAGGTAGTATCAATACAATTACAAGCACTTCATTTGACCTGGAAAACAGTACACCAAAGCTTAATTCCAAGCTGACACAGTATCCGTCGTTACAATATGAGTTCATAATGTTTAATCATACACGGTCTCGACTTTCATCACCTACAGTGAGGTCGGCTATATCGAGTGCGATAGACAGAAGTGCAATAGCAAAGGATTCTTACTCCGATGCGGCAATGGCGGCTAATACTCCTATTCATCCTGCTTCTGCTGTTATGGCAGAATCGTCGGTTGGTAGTCAATATAATCTTTCTGCTGCAAGTGAAACTCTTTTTCTTGAAGGCTATTCAATGAATGAATCTACAGGACTTCTGCAGAATGAAAGAGGGGAAAAGCTCTCTTTCGGATTACTTGTAAATAAAGAAAATCAAAGCCGTGTAAAGGCTGCTTATCAGTTGGCATCACAGCTTTTTCTGGCAGGGATAGAGGTCAACATTACAGAGTTATCTTTTGAAAAGTACCTGTCTGAAATCAAAAGCGGAAACTATGATGCGTATATCGGCGGGGTAACACTTTCAAATCTTTATGATTATGAATTCTTTTTTACTCTGCAGGGCGGGCTTACTCCGGCGGAGTACGTAAGTGAGCCTCTGACCGCCGCAATGCAGGCAATAGCAATGTCACCATCAGAGGGCGCACTATCCACAGCTCTCGTAAGTTTTGATGAAGTTTTTCAGCGGGAACAGCCTCTTTGCGGACTTGTATTCAAGAACGATACACTTTTAACTGCAGATATTATAAAAGGTAAAATCGCCCCGCATTCGGGAGCTCCGTATACTAATATTGATGAATGGAATATTAAATAATACGAATGTTAAAAATATCCTGACAGTAAAAAAGTGTGATATTAGTCACACTTTTTTACTGTATAAGAAATTACGTCATATTAATACGCAGGAAACTATGTTCGCACTGAATAGGAGTGCGACATAAGCGCAGGCTCGACCTGCTTTTTAGAAGCATTTAAAATCAGTTCTGATTAATAAGATTTTCCAGATACTCTTTTGCATATTTAATATCTCTTATTTGTTCATCGCCTGAAATTTCACGTTCAATGGTGATAGCGCGGTCATAGCCGATTTCCTTAAGTCGCTTGATGAACAAGGGGTAATTTACCTTGCCGTCGCCGATACGTACTTCCTTGCCGAGCTCATATCCTGTTGTAGGATAAACACCGTCCTTGCCGTGAATACCGCGAACATATTCTCCGAATACATCGAGAGCATCAACAGGGTTACCCTTGCCGTAAAGGATGAGGTTTGCAGGGTCAAGATTAATACCGAGATTATCTGTACCGATATCTTCAATGGTACGTTTAAGAGTAATAGGGGTTTCCTGGCCTGTTTCGAAAAGGAAATACTGACCGTTGTTTTTAGCATACTGTGCAACATCGCGGAGAGTTGTAACGAGCTGTATGTATTCTGTTGAAGCGGCAACTTCGGGAAGATACCCCACGTGAGTGATTACATCCTCAACGCCGAGCTTTTTCGCAAAGTTAAACTCTCTTTTAAGCTCCAATACACGCATTTCTCTGTACTGAACAGGTACAAGACCAAGTGTGTGTGGCCCTTCATAAAAGTTCCAGCACTTAAGTCCGCTCCAACCGCACCAGCAAGCGGTGATTGTGATACCGTAATCTTCAGCGGCTTTCTTAACTCTTTCGGCAAATCCTTCGGATTCCATAAGGGGAAGGTTCCAGCAGCTGAGCTGACAAGTTGAAAAACCAAGATTTTTCAGCTTTTCAAATTCTGCTTCGATTTCTTTTGTTAACTGTATCAAAACTCCAAGTTTCATAAAAAATCCTCCATACTATTGACTTTTGTATACAGATATTATAAAATTCAATTGTAAGTGTTGGCTATAATTTTTTTGCTTTAATATAGCACTAGTTTGTGGTGATTGCATTGAACGCATATAATTTGTATGAAAAGCTTCCTGCGGAAGAATATCCAATCAGGTTGAGTCTTAAAAACGGTAAGGTAGCATTTCCGGCTCACTGGCATGAATATACTGAAATACATTTTGCCAAAAGGGGCAGCTTCAGTATGAACTGGGGTAATATGTCGTATTCGCTTAAAGATTATGACTGTGCAATAGTAAATGCCAATGAATTACACGAGGGCATGGGGGAAAATTGCGATGATTTCGTTATAATGATTCATCCGTCGTTTTTTGATAATAACTATGTTATATTTGAGCATTTGCTTAATGACCGGGTGGTGACAGAGCTTATGTTCGGAATAATTGACGAGTATGAGAATGAACGTCCGGTGTCCCGTCTGGCAATAAAGGGCTACGTATACCAGCTTGTTACTTATCTCAGCAGGAATTATGCCGTTGCTGAAATGAGTGAGGGCAACTATAAGGCTTTCAGTGCCAGATATGAAACCGTGAACAGGGCGGCAGAGTATATTAAAAATCATTATTACGAAAACATAACCACAGGATTCCTTGCAGAATTGGTACACCTCAGTCAATCTCATTTTTGTCACATATTTAAGGAAATAACAGGTAAGTCTGCTAAGGAATTTCTGATAAATGTAAGGATTGAGAGGGCATCTGACCTTCTTAGGAGTACGGATTTGAATATAACAGAGATAGCATTTGCGTGCGGATTTCTGGATGCGAATTATTTTGCAAGAGCATTTAAAAAAATCTGCGGAATGAAACCTACGGAATATAAAAAACAAAAAAAGGAAAGGATGTTGTAGATATGAAAAAAGCATTGATAATAATAATTGCCCTTCTTCTCGCATTGAGTATGGCTATAGTTCTGTTCGTTGTAGGACTTCAGTGGACAAGAAATAACAGTTCTGATAACAAGGAAAAGACGGAAGAAACCCAGAAATACCGTACAGATAAAAAGGAAGAAAAGAAAAATGACGATGCCGTTACCGGTGATTTAAAGTATGCTGTCGAAGATGAAGACGGGGATGAAAAGGGAGTTGTTCTAGACGAAGAAAAAGCGGGAGTCGTTCTTGATGAAAAAGAAGAAAAATCCGAAAAAAAGGACGAAGCATCCTCTGCAGAAAACAGCGGGACATGGTACCGTGTAAGAAAATCCGCCAATGATTCTAAATCGCAAAAAGGCGCATTCCAGAGCCTTGATAACGCAAAAGCCCTTGCCGACCAGTATAAGAGCGAAGGCTACGAAGTATATGACGGAAATAAATGTGTATATGTCCCGTAAAGAATACACATTAAGCAGAAAAAAGATTGTTCCATAGGAGCAATCTTTTTTTCTGCTTAATTATCTTTTTTGAAAAGAAGAATATCTTCAACTTTACAATCGAGTATGTTGCATAAATCATTCAGTGTAACCGTGCTGATGGGTTTGTTATGTTTTAATCTGTCAAGCAGACTGCGACTTATTCCGAAGTCTTTTATTAATTTGTACGTAGTAACATTTTTTTCTTTCAAAGTTTTGTACAGTGGTTCGTACGAAATCACAACAATCACCTCTATACAATAATAAGTTATGCTCTTTTGCTTGACAATTGTCGATAAAACGAGTATAATATTATCTATATATAGAGTATACCCTCATTTGCAGAAAAATATCTGGTTAATAAGATTATAAGAGAGAGGATGTTCATTGATGAAATTTAAAAAATTTACAGCAGCTTTACTGTTAACAATAATGTTGCTGACGGTACTTGCGCAAGACGGTATGTCAACTTCGCAAATAGCGACAATTTCAGTTCAATCCGTCACTGATGCACCAGGTTCCACGGTAAATGTTAATATCGATATTGAAAACAATCCTGGAATTTTAGGTGCTACATTAAAGATTGAATATGATTCGTCATTAACGTTGATTGGTGCTGAATGCGGAGAGGCATTTTCGATGCTGTCAATGACAACTCCCGGGACTTTTTCGTCACCGTGTAAAATTGCGTGGGACGGTCAAAAGATAACAACTGAAGACATTAAGGATGGAACTATACTTATTCTTCAGTTCAAAATAGATGATAATGCAGTTTGCGGAGATAAATATGATATTAATGTATCTTATGATGTCGGGGACATATTGGATGCAAATATAAATCCCATTGATGTTTATGTAAATAGTGGTAGCATAGGTGTAGTTGATTACCTGCCGGGAGACCTGGACGGTGACAGTGTAGTAAATTCCCGTGATGTTGTAATGCTCAGACGTCACATTGTTGGAGGATATAATCAGGTTATCAATGAAATTGCAGGGGATGTTAACGGTGATGGACGTGCAAATACTGCAGATGTTATTTTGATGCGTCGTTATATTACAGGTGGATACGATGTTGTTCTTAAGCCGGGAGTAGTTAAATGCAATCATACTATGACTGGATATGAACAGAATGAGCCTAATTGCACTGAAAACGGGAACATAGCATATTGGAGTTGTTCAACTTGTAATAAGCATTTTAGTGACAGTAGTGGTACGACTGAAATAACAATAGAAGATACTATTATAGATGCTACAGGACACAGTGTGGTAATTGATGCGGCAGTTGAACCTACATATGAAAGTACTGGATTGACAGAAGGCAAACACTGCTCTGTTTGTAACGAAGTACTCATTGTGCAGGAAATCATTCCGATACTGAAAAAGGATGAATACTCTATAACATACTATATGTATGCCAATGATGATTATCTGCAATCTTTGGAAATAGAAAATCCGAATCCTGCAATTTATACTAAACAGGATGGCTTGGTAATGCAGGATTTACATGTTGATGGGTACAACTTTATTGGCTGGTTTACTGCGCAGACCGGTGGAACACAGATAACTGAAATTTCTGCAGGAACGACAGGAAACAAGACACTTTATGCTCATTGGGAAAAGGTTGTTTATACAGTACAATTTGCATCTGATATGGTGCCTCAGGCAGATATGACCTTTACAACGGGACAGGAAAGGACTTTGCCAAAACCGATTTTGGACAGATATACATTTGTAGGTTGGTCTGATAAAGAAGGTAATATGTGGGATTCTATTCCTATAGGAACTGCCAGAAATCTCGTCCTGTATGCAAACTGGGCAAGTAACAGAAACAGAGCAGTAGCAGTAAAAGACCTTGCAGAACCAATAATTTGTGAAGATAGCGAGGAAGGATTAATACTCTTCACTTATGAAATAGGTGCAATTACAAATGTACCTTTGTATGAGATAATGAGGTTGAACTGTGTTAATGGTCTTATTTCGACGGTTTCAACAACTACAAGTCAGCAGATAAGCACAACTCAGGCTGATACAATAGCACAAACTATTTCCAATGCAACAACAAACTCATCTTCATGGACTTTAGAAAATTCATGGAATAATACTACAGAAATAAGTCAGACTTATCTGGACCAGACAGGACAGACAAGGGAAGAAGCTGAATCCTTGGCAAAAAGTGAAAGTGGTACATATAACCTTTCAACAAGCAATGGTGGAGCTGAGGACACTACGGAAACCAGCACAGGTGCATTTGCTTTGTCCGGAAATAAATCCCACTCAGATACTTCTACTACTGAAAAAGGTCAGAATTTTGATTTGTCAGTTGATGCCAAATTTTCAAATGAAACTTCTATCGGTGCTGAAGCCAGTATAGAAATGGTAAAATTAAATGCAGAAAATAAGTTTGGATTTGAAATAGGTGCAGGTGTAGATTACGGAAACTATATTAAAAATACTAATAGCGGTACGGACAGTTGGTCAAATGGTGTTGACTTAAGCAGTGAAACTTCTAATACAACAACAGAACATAAGAACTGGAACACAACAGAGGGGTATGCAAACAGTAAAGCTACAAGCTTAAACAGTACTATTGCCAATGCAGTATCAAAGCTAATAAGTGAGGAATACGGATATGGCTCATCCTATGCAGAGGGTGGAAATAACAGCAGCTCGCAGGCATTGGCATCAACAGACAGCAAAAGCGATGAGTATAGTACTACTATGACCTATTACACATCGACAATTGAGTCTATGTCAAAATCAGTTTCTACATCAGGAGAAACCTTTGGTGATTATAGATATGTAATGGCAGGTACAGTTCATGTTTTTGCCGTAGTAGGATATGATGTAGCAGAAAAAACGTACTTTGTTTATACGTATAATGTGCTTGATGAAAATACGTACGAATATGTTGACTATTCATTTGACGGAACATTCAATGACTATGAAACAAGCATTATACCATTTGAGGTTCCTTACTTTGTAAACGATTATGTGAATACGCGTATTGCTAAAACATCCGGACTGCAAATTGACCCGGATACAGGAATAATCACCGGGTATACTCCAAATGAAAGTAACCCTGATACGATTGTTGTTATTCCTTCGTACATTTCGATTGACAATGGTGATAAAACTTATAAATCAGTTAAAGTTGAGGGAATTGCACCGGGACTTTTCAAAAATAATAAAAACATTAAGGGTGTTAAACTGGGAAATTTCATAAAAGAAATTCCGCAGTCAGCATTTGAAGGTTGTTCTTCATTAAAGTATGTGATAGCGCCCGGCATTACAAAAATAGGAAACAGTGCATTTGCCGGTTGTACATCACTAAACAAATTCAGCATATCTGAAGAGATAACAATTCTTGGTGCAAATGCTTTTGACAATGTTCCTGAAATTAGTGCAGTTGCTTCAAATAAAGCTGTTGCATTAAATGTTGCAGCATCAGGGGCAAAAAATATTGTGCTTGATATATCATCGGCAACAGATATGTCGGATGCAGAGATTACGGTTGGGGATATTTCAACCTTTGAGCTACAGGGAAAAGATAAGGAATATAGCGGACTTTCCGTTAAATCTGATGCAGAAACAACAGTTATAAACGGTGTAAAGTATATAGATTGCACAGATATTCCTATGGAGTTAGCTTCAGCGGATGTAATTCTTAACAGGGTAACTGCAGAAGCAAGTGGCTTGGCATTAGTTATGACCGCTGACAATGTAAATGTAAAGCTTAATCAGAATGTATCTCTGACATCGGTATCAGGAGATGCTGTGCTTTGTAAAAATGTCAGTTTCTCATCTTTGTCAAGCAGTGTAGTTGGAAAAATGACTCTTTCAGGTAATGTATTAGTTACAGGGAATGTTGAAGGTAGTAGTTATCTGAATTTCAATAGCGGACAAATAAAATATATCAATGAGGCTGATTTTGAAAATTATCTCAATGCCTGCAATATTATATTTGATGCAAACGGCGGAACTGTTTCTACAACAAGTAAATCGGTTGAGTTTAATACTGCTATCGGAAGTTTGCCGACACCTACTTATGGAGATTACGAATTTTTAGGCTGGTACACATCTAAAAATAGTGGTAAAAAAGTAACATCATCTACAGTTGTTACGACCGGATATATGAGGCTCTATGCCAAGTGGAATAACTGGGATGGAGCATCCTCCGAACCTGCTTATAATTCAAGCACAAAAACTTATATAATAACAAACGGTAACGAGCTTGCGTGGGTAGCAGATGTAACTAACGGTATTATAACAGACGGAACTAATATGCCCAACGATTCTACTTTTAGTGGTTATACAGTTAGTATGGAAAATGATATTTATCTGAATGATACAAGTGACTATGTGAATTGGGGGACGACAGCTCCTACTAATAACTGGTCGAATAAGGTAATCGGAGTGAAAAATCCTTTTGCAGGAACATTTGATGGAAACAGTCATTACGTGAAAGGAATGTATTCGCTTGGTAGTTCAAATGATAATGATTATGGTTTGTTTGCTTACTCAAATGGTGTTATACAAAATTTGTTGGTTGAAAGGAGTTTTTTGAAGAAGGGAGGGACTATAGTATTCAATAATGATGGAACTGTAAGAGATTGTTATAATGAATCTGATATAACTTCGGTTAGCGAGTTAGGAGGAATTGCATACAGAAATAAAGGAACGATAGAGCATTGCGGGAACAATGGTGATTTGTCCGGAAGTACTGTTTACGGAATTGCCATATACAATGAAAATGATGGAAAAGTGAAACATTGCTACAATAAAGGAAATTTACATGGAGCATTAGCAGGTGGTATTTCTACAGGCTGGGTAGAATACTCTTATAATTGTGGAAAAATTTCAGGTATGTATAATAGCAGCGCATCGGGAATTGGCGCTGATACAGCACTATATTGTTACAATTCTGGCGAAATTAATAGTGGTCTTGTAGCAGGAATTACGCTCAATTGTTCTGAAGGAAACAGCATACAATACTGTTACAATACCGGAAAGATAGTTGGTAATGGAGGAGCAGGAATATGTAGGACTGTAGGAGGAACATCAGAAGCCCCCGCAACTATAAAGTATTGTTACAGTTCAGGTCGTGCCACTTATGGTATTTATTCTAAAATTGCAGGAAAGTCCAGTACGGGAATTTGTACAAAGATGGTATCTTGCTACTCTATAGATGCGAATGGAATTATATCGGATGAAGAATTGGAGAAGATATCAAGACAAAATGTTTCAACGTTACCTTTATCCTATTTTAAAAACTTGTCTAACCTTGAAGGTTTTTCTACCTCTGTTTGGGAGGTTGATTCTTCTATCAATGACGGATATCCCTATTTGAAGGATCTCGCGTATTCCTATGAATAATGCGGATGAAAGGAGATTTATTAATATGAAAAACAATATAAAAAACGTAATTGCCGTATTATGTGTATCATTTATACTTCTGACCGCATTAATAACAGTAAAAGCTTCAGATGTAAATATAGAAGTAGCAAGCAAAACTATAGCACAAGGAAGCGGAACGGAAAGTGTACAAATTCCTATTGAAATTTCAGGAAATACGGGTATTGTTGGTATGACACTAAAAGTTTCTTGCACAGATGGAATGATATTAACAGGTATTTCCGAAGGAAGTGCTTTGAGTAGCCTTTTGCTTACTACTCCAGGAGATTTGACAGCAAATCCGGTTAGTTTCCTGTGGGATGGAATTGTTGCAGATGCCACAAATGGTGAAATTGTAATGCTTACATTTGATGTGCCAAAAACTGTTGAAAAAACATATTTTGTGAATATTACACTGGATAGTGCCTTTGATAATAATCTACAAAGTATGAATATATCCGTTTCAAGTGGTAGTATTACTGTTAAAGGTGGAAAAGAACCTGTAACTCCGGTTGCAACAATTACCGCATTTACAGTTACAAATTACGGTGCAAATTCCTTGGTGAATGTCGCTGCTGAGAGTGTTCCTGACGGAGCAAAACTCTGTGTTGCTTCATATGATAGCACAGGAAAACTTTTGGAGGTATATATGCCATCCTTAACAAGTGGTACGGGAAGTGCTATATTTTCTACAAGCAATGTGAAAACTTATAAAGCTTATATATGGGATAATGCTCTGAATCCGGTTTCATTGCATAAGGAATATATAACAAACTAAACTCAATATTTTCACACAAAAAACACCTCTGTAATATTATATACAGAGGTGTTTTCTTATGAATATTAAACGAATTCTTATCATAGGCGGCGACTCCAGAATGGATTATCTTTCAGCGGCACTTACGGAGGACGGTTATATAACGGAAAAATTCACGGAAAGTGAGCCTCTGAAAAATGCCGTTGACAAGTGTGATGCGGTAGTATTGGGACTTCCTGCAAGCAAGGATGACAAAACTGTTAATGCGCAAAATCTTGAAGAAAGCATTCTGCTGAAGGATTTATTTAAAATAATTGGCAGAAATAAGCTGCTTCTTGCCGGAAAAATGTCTGACAGCATGAAAGCCGTGGCAGATGTTTTCGGTGTAAGATGGGTGGATTATTTTATGCGTGACGAGCTTGAAATCTTAAATGCAATTCCAACCTGTGAGGGTGCAGTGCAGATTGCAATGGAAGAGCTTCCCATAACTCTTTTCGGTGCCAATGTTCTTGTAACGGGATTTGGGAAAGTTGGCGAGCCTCTTGCTGTAATGCTTCGCCATCTTGGCGCAAATGTAACGGTGTGTGCCAGAAGAAACGCACAGCGCGCCAAGGCAAGAACCATGGGTGTAAAAGCCGTAGATTTTTCATATCTTTCAGAATGCGTGGCAGAGTCTGACGTAGTATTCAACACTATTCCCAGTAAGATAATCGGGGCAGACTCCCTTATTTGTGCAAAAAATACACTTATAATAGACCTTGCATCAAAGCCCGGTGGGGTAGATATGGAAAAGGCAAAGGACGCAGGTGTCAGAGTTATATGGGCACTGGGACTTCCGGGAAAGGTTGCTCCTGTTACTTCGGGCAATATCATAAAGGAAACTATTCTCAATATTTTCAGTGAGTTAGGTGAATAGTATGAATGCAGACAGCATAAAGCTGGGGTTTGCATTTACCGGCTCATTTTGCACAATGAGAATTGCAACCGATGTATTGCGGTCAGTAAAGGAAAAGGGGTATGATGTTTACCCTATTATGAGTGAAACTGTATATTCCACAGATACACGGTTTGGTAAATGCAGAGATTTTATAGACGAAATTGAGAATATAACAAACAAAAAAATCATTTCAACGATTGCTGCGGCAGAGCCGATAGGACCGAAAAAGATTATTGATGCTCTCCTGATTGCCCCGTGTACGGGGAATACTCTCGCAAAAATAGCATTGGGGATAAACGATGGATGCGTTCCTCTTGCGGCAAAGGCTACACTGCGCAATAACCGCCCGGTGATTATTGCTCCGTCAACAAACGATGCACTTGGCGCAAATGCAAAAAACATAGGACTTTTATTGAATACAGAAAATATATTCTTCGTACCTTTCTGTCAGGATGACCCCATAGGGAAGAATAACTCCCTTATAGCAAAATGGGATATGGTCATACCGACAATAGAAGAAGCACTTAAATATAAACAAATTCAACCTGTAATTATGTAGCAGAAGCGGTGCAGAATTTTCTGCACCGTGTTCTTTTGTTCATGATAAATTAATAATTTAAAACTTGACGGAAAAGAATAGTTAAAGTATAATAGTTAATATGTTAATTATTTGGGAGGATGCCATGACAGACCATAATGAACTGCATTCATTGATACATCTTTTTATATGTACGGACCGTATGCATAAATCCTGTGTTGACAGAGCTATTTCAGAGCTTGGTATACACAGAAATCAGCATATAATTCTTATGCATCTTGCAAGACAGGGAGATTTGCCGTCCCAAAAGGAGCTTGCAGAGCACCTTCGGGTAAGTCCTGCAGCAGTGGCAGTAGCTTTGCAGACTTTGGAAAGTGACGGTTACATAAGCCGTATTCCGGATGAAAAGGACAGCAGATATAAAAAGATAATCATAACAGATAAAGGTAAAGAAACGGTGGAGCAATCAAGGCGGATTTTCTATGAAATTGACAGTGCTATGTGCGGAAAGCTTACAGAAGAAGAGCTTTCCAATATGAAAATTTATCTTGAAAAAATGCGTGACGGACTTAAAAGTCTGGGAGAGGGGGAAGAAAAATGAAACGGTGGCTTAAATACATAAAACCTTATAAGAAGTTCTTTATCCTCGGACCACTATGTATGATAGTGGAATCTGTGGGTGAAATTTTTATGCCGCTTCTTTTAAGACTTATCACACAGCGGATAATAGAACCTTCTTCGCAAGGTGCGGATATAGGTTTTATTGCACTTATAAGCGGTGCGATGATTCTCCTTGCGCTTATTATGATGGCAGGGGGCGTAGGCGGAGCATACTTCGGAGCGAAATCTTCTGTTAATTTTGCGGCAGACCTGAGAAGTGATATTTATAAAAAGGTACAGAAATTTTCCTTTGCAAATATTGACAAATTCTCTACAGGCTCACTTGTTACCCGTCTTACAAACGACGTCACACAGCTTCAGAATTTTGTCAATATGCTTGTAAGAATGTGCCTTCGTTCACCCATTATGCTTATAGGTGCTCTTATTATGGCAGTTTCCCTTAATGTGAAGCTTTCTTCGGCGCTTGCCATTGCAGTGCCGCTTATTCTGATAGTTCAGGCAGTAATTATAAAAATAGGCTTTTCCCGTTTTTCCCGTATGCAGAAAAAGATAGACGGTCTTAATTCTACCGTACAGGAAAACGTAACGAATGTAAGAGTAGTAAAAAGCTTTGTGCGTGAGGATTTTGAAAAAGAAAAGTTTCATAAAGCAAACAGCGGTCTTAAAAAAGCCGGTATTCACGCAATGAACGTTATGATTTTTATGCATCCGCTGATGATGATTATAATGAACGTAACAACTCTTGCAGTTATAGTAACAGGCAGCAGGCTTATTCTCGGTAATTCGGGACTTGATTCGGCAACTCTTGCTACATTCATTACTTATATTAATCAGATACTTATGTCGCTGATGTTTGTAACAATGATGTTTATGAATAGCTCTCGTGCGCTTGCTTCCGCAAAGAGAATATGTGAAGTGCTTGACGAAAAAATTGACATCACAGATGATGATGCAACAAAGAAAGATATAACTGTTGAAAACGGAAAAATAGAGTTTAAAAACGTGTCCTACCGCTACTATAAAAACAGTGCGGAGGAAGTTCTTAAAAATATCAATCTTACCATTCCGGCAGGGGCAACCGTGGGCATCGTAGGGTCAACAGGCTGCGGTAAGACAACTCTTGTGTCCATGATTCCCCGTCTTTACGATGTGGATGAGGGAGAGGTTCTTGTTGACGGAGTAAATGTCAGGGATTATTCACTGTATAACCTGCGCGAGGATGTGGGAATGGTATTGCAGAAAAACGTGTTGTTCACAGGAACTATCAGAGAAAATCTTCTTTGGGGAAACCAGAATGCCACCGATGAAGAAATATTCAAGGCTTGTGAAAGTGCCCAGGCAGATAAATTTATAAAGAACTTTACAAAAGGGTATGAATCAGACCTGGGACAGGGTGGAAGCAATGTTTCCGGCGGGCAGAAGCAGAGACTTTGTATCGCAAGAACTCTTCTGAAGAATCCGAAAATCATTATTCTTGATGACTCTACAAGTGCTGTGGATACTGCTACAGAGGCGATGATAAGAAAGGCTTTCCGTGAAGACATAAAGGATTCTACCAAAATTATTATTGCGCAGAGAATAGGCTCTGTTATAGATGCAGATATGATAATAGTTATGAACGAGGGCGAAATAACAGGCATCGGTACTCATAAGGAGCTTATAAAGACTAATAAGGAATATCAGGAAATATACTACTCACAAATGGATAAGGAGGCGGAATAATGGCAAGAACACTTGAACAACTGCAAAAGCAGTACCAATACAATCCGTCTCAAAAGGGCGGTATGCCCGGCGGTCCGGGACGAGGACCCGGCGGTGATTCCCGTGGTGGCGGACCGAGGGGCAATATGGCAGGCGGAAAACCGAAGAATATGAAAAGCACCGTCGGCAGGCTCCTTAAATATATAGGCGGATATAAGGCGCATTTTGTTGTGGTATTTTTATGTCTTATAATAACGACCGTTGCCTCATCTATGGGAACATATTTCCTCAAGCCTATTCTTGACAACCTTGCAGATACAGGCGTCAGCGAAAAGGATTTTGCAGGAAAGATAATAGAAAATCTTATAGAAAAGCTTCCCTTTGGAGGTATGGGCGAGGTAATGGCATACACTCTTTGCGGAGTGATTATACTTGCAGTGGTATACCTTGTAAGCTCAATTTCAACCTATACGCAGTCAAAGATAATGCTCCATATATCACAGAATTCTATTGAAAAAATCCGTGGTGAGCTTTTTGATAAGGTGCAGTCACTTTCCGTAAGATTTCACGATACAAGGACCACCGGTGAAATTATGAGCCGTTTTACAAACGATGTTGACAATATTGGTGTAATGCTCGACAGTTCACTTATCAGTGTGGTTTCGGGAACGGCAACGGTAATTTGTACACTGTTTTTTATGCTTTACACAAATGTCCTCCTTTCTGTTATAACAATTATTTTTCTTCCGATATTTGCAAAGGGCGGAATGGCGCTTGGTAAAATGAGCCGTAAATTCCACCGCGGACAACAGGCGGCACTTGGCGCTGTGAATGGCTATATCGAAGAAAGCGTTACAGGCCAGAAAGTTGTCAAAGTGTTCAACCACGAGGAAGAATGTGTTGAAGAATTTGATACCCTCAATGCCGATTTAAGAGAAAAGCAATTCAGAGCACAGTTTTACGGCGGAATTATGGGACCTGTTATGGGTAATCTCAATAAAGTAAGCTACGGTATTACAGCAGGGCTTGGCGGTATACTCTGTATATTGACTTTTTTTGGAAAAATTCCTTCCGACAGTGTTATGGCTCTTACCTTCGGTGGACTTACGGCATTTATGTCCTTTGCAAGCCATTTTTCAAGGCCTGTCAATGAAATTTCAATGCAGATGAATACAGTGTTTTCCGCACTTGCAGGCGCTGAAAGAGTATTTGCTGTGCTTGATGAGCAGGAGGAAATCCTGGATAAGGCAAATGCCGAGTCAATGGATGGTATGAAAGGCTATGTGGAGGTGAAAAATGTAACCTTCGGCTATAATCCCGATAAGATTATTCTTAAAGACATCAGCCTTTACGCAAAACCTGGGCAGAAGGTTGCTTTTGTAGGCTCGACAGGTGCCGGTAAGACGACAATTACAAATCTTCTTACAAGATTTTACGATGTTGATGAGGGGAGTATAACAATTGACGGTGTAGATATCCGCGATATAAAGCGGGATGTGCTTCGTTCGAATATTGCTATGGTGCTTCAGGATACACACCTCTTTACAGGAACTGTTATGGAAAATATTCGTTATGGACGTCTTGACGCAACAGATGAGGAAGTGATAGCAGCGGCTAAAACAGCCAGCGCTCACCACTTCATAATGCGTCTGTCAGACGGCTATAATACAATGTTAGAGGGTGACGGTGCAAACCTTTCACAGGGGCAGAGACAGCTTCTCAATATTGCGAGAGCATCTCTTTCAAAAGCGCCTATTCTGGTTCTTGACGAAGCGACAAGCTCTGTCGATACAAGAACTGAAAAGCTTATTGAGCGGGGTATGGACGGACTTATGGAAAACAGAACCACATTTGTTATTGCACACCGTCTTTCTACCGTTCGTGATGCAAATGTTATTATAGTTCTCGAACAGGGAGAGATTATTGAGAGAGGAAGTCATGCGGAGCTTCTTGAAATGAAAGGCAGATACTATGAACTGTATACAGGTGTAAGAGAACTTGATTGAGAAATCAATTGACAAAAGATTCCTTAAATAGTATAATACGTATGTACGAACAATGTTTGAGGGGCTGTAGCAAAACGATTTTTTAAATCGGGTTGACTACAGCCCTGTTTTTGT
>CAYLPQ010000037.1:0-19681 GCA_964385605.1 uncultured Oscillospiraceae bacterium
TTTATATTATATCACATTTTTTTCGTTTACGCAATTTCCTATACGGTAAAAAAGCACCCTACGGTGTGGGTGCTGTGGTGGGTTGTACTGTCTATATGTTGCCTAACTGTTGCCTAAATAATTATAGCGAACTTGTAACGGTGGTTATATTTTCGCTATACTTTAATACTGTAAATGGCTATATAATAGGGTGTGCGTATGTTTTTAGGTAAAAGAAAAACACGGCTCAAAAAGCCGTGTTTATGGTGCGAGAGACGGGACTTGAACCCGTATGGTCTCCCACACGCACCTTAAACGTGCGCGTCTGCCGATTCCGCCACTCTCGCATATCGATGTGTCATCTCGTGACAACGTAGATTATTATAACAGATGACTTTTAGATTGTCAACATCTTTTTTCAAAAATTTTCAAAAAGTTTTTCAGGGCAAAAGTTCATTAACGAGGTGTTAATTTTGGATATTTTGATTGAACTTCAGGGAGAAGTATGTTATAATAGTAAGAAGGCATATGTTTATAACGCATATTTGCCTGAAAGGATGAAATTTATGTTATGTTCACGATGTAACAAAAATGTTGCTGTAATATTTGTAACCCGTATGGAAGGCGGAAAAACCATCAACGAGGGACTTTGTATGCCCTGTGCCAAGGAGCTCGGCATAAATCCTATGCAACAGCTTGCAGGAAGCTTTGACCCCGGCGAAATGGAAAATCTGGAAAGTCAGATGATGGAGTTGATGGATGGCGCTCCCGAAGAAATGGCTCTGGAAATAGATGGTGACGACCCTTCAAATCCTTTTGCAGGACTGATGAACTTTTTCGGTGGTTTCCCTCAGAAGAAGCAGGACGATGCCGAAAGCAGTAAAAAAGATGGCAAAAAAGAAAAAAAGCATTCCGAAAAGAAAAAGAAGCTGCTTGACACATATGGTACAAACCTTACTGCAAAAGCAAAAGCGGGGCTTGTGGATATGGTTGTAGGCAGAGACCGTGAAATTGAAAGGCTTGTCCAGATACTTAACCGCAGAACAAAAAACAACCCGGCTCTTCTTGGTGAGCCCGGTGTAGGTAAAACCGCTATTGCAGAAGGATTTGCCGAAAGAATTGCAAGCGGAACAGTCCCCGAAAAGCTCCTTGACAAAGAAGTTTATCTTCTTGATTTCACAGCAATCGTTGCAGGAACGCAGTACCGCGGACAGTTTGAGGCAAGGCTTAAAGGAATAATTGAAGAAACAAAAAAGCTTGGCAATATAATACTTGTTATTGATGAAATGCACAATATAGTAGGTGCCGGCGATGCAGAAGGCGCTATGAGTGCCGCAAATATTCTTAAACCTGCTCTTTCGAGGGGAGAAATTCAGGTAATCGGCGCTACTACTCTGGCAGAGTACCGAAAGCACATAGAAAAAGACTCCGCTCTCGAAAGACGTTTCCAGACAGTAATTGTTGAAGAGCCCTCCCCTGCGGAAACTATTGAAGTGTTAAAAGGAATAAAAGGCTATTACGAAAAGTATCATAAAGTAAAAATATCAGATGAGGTCATTGTTGCCGCGGTAATGCTGTCAAAAAGATATATTACAGACCGTTTTCTCCCCGATAAGGCAATAGACCTTATTGATGAAGCGGGTAGCCGCGCAAACCTTAAAAATGCTATTCTTACAGAGCTTGCAAGGACAGAGAAAAAGCTCGCCGCATTAAAGGCACAGATGGAAGAGGAAAATGAACCTGATGGCGACGAGAACAAAGAAGTGGATTATGAAAAAATTGCACAATACAAAACACAGGAGTGCGCTCTTAATTCACAGATAGAGAATCTCAATTCACAGCTCGCTGACGTGGAGCTTACAGTTGATGATATTGCATATGTAGTTGAGGAATGGACCAAAATTCCGGTTAAGAAAATTACACAGGCGGAAACTGAAAGGCTTCTTAATCTTGAGAGCCGTCTCCACGAACACATTATAGGACAAAATGATGCCGTAAATGCCGTAAGCCGTGCAATACGACGTAATCGCGCCTCACTTTCAAAGAAATTAAGACCGGCCAGTTTCATCTTTGTAGGGCCCACAGGTGTAGGTAAAACAGAGCTTGTAAAACAGCTTGCAACTGAACTTTTTGACAGTGAGGATGCCCTTATAAGAGTTGATATGACTGAATTCATGGAGAAGCACTCCGTGTCAAAGCTAATCGGTTCACCTCCGGGATATGTCGGTTATGACGATGCGGGGCAGCTTACAGAAAAAGTCAGAAGAAAGCCTTATTGTGTAGTTCTCTTTGATGAAATAGAAAAGGCACATCCCGATGTTCTCAACATACTTTTACAGATGCTTGACGATGGTAGAGTTACTGACAGTCACGGCAAGGTTGTAAGCTTTGAAAACACAGTTATCGTAATGACAAGCAATGCCGGAAGCGACTGGAAAGGCAGCGGTATCGGTTTTACGGAAAGTGTCGCAAAACAGAACAAAGACAAGGTTTACCGCGCACTTAAAGCAATTTTCAGACCTGAATTTTTAAACAGAGTTGATGAAATCGTTGTATTTGACCAGCTTAACGAGGATGAAATGAGCAAAATTCTTGATCTGATGCTTGGTGAGCTTTCCGATATGCTTGAAGGTAAGGGAATCAGGCTTTCAGTATCTGAAGCAGTTAAGAAAATGCTGGTTTCTGAAGCTATTGAGGAGCATCTCGGAGCAAGACCTTTGAGAAGACTTATAAGCCGCAAAATCGAAGATAAGCTTTCAGAAATGATTATCCGCGGCATTCATAAGGGTAGTGTAACCATAACAGAAAAAGACGGAGAGATCGTTTGTGAATAAAATACTATTAATTTATTCAGACATCAGCGAAAAAAGCTCTGTCACACTTTTGGAAGATGCGTTAAAAACCGTTTTACGCAAATTCCGCAAGAGTGTGTCATTCTCTTCCCTTCATCTGGACCTTGCCCCATCTTGCCGGAGTTCTATGAAGGAAATCCTTGCTCAAAGAGTTGCGGATTCCGACGGAATACTCTGGTTCGGCAAAAAGGAGCAATTAACCCAGGAGGAAGCTTTTGCGCAGGAATGCTTCGAAGCACACGCAAAGCAATACTTTTTCGGAGGAAAGTGCATATGCACACCCTTTTCACTCCACAAAACAGATTTAAATAACGATGCCGTGTCTGTAAGTATTGAAACACCCCTTTCTAATATAAAATGTGCGGTAAAAATCGCTATAGATGCTGCAAAAAAGCGCAGCAGAAAAATTCTACTGTGTACAGATACCGAGTCCCCTTATGATACAATGCTTTGCAAAAAAACAGAAAATTCATTGTCAGATACACGTTCATTAAATATTGACTATTATGATTTCGACGAGCTCACCTATATTCTGTCAAGAGAGGTGCCGCCCTGTGACTCTATCCTGTGTTCAGGAGATAAGGCACACCTTATTGCCGTTAGTATGAATGCGCTCAATAAATTCCCCGTGGGATACACTGTATGGCACTGCGAAAAGACACGTATTTTCAAAAGAGAGTTTCTTCCTTATGAGGAGCATACAAACCTTTTATACTCCAGTATGCTTATTGCAGCAGGCAATATGCTCGTAAAGGAGCTTGGTTTTACAAGTGCAGGTGCGCATTTGAAAAAAGCGGTAGCGCTTACTCTGGAAAAATGCTTTTCTGAAGAAACGGCTACATTTCACAAGCAGTTGCTGTTTGAAATAAATATGCCAATAAGAAACCGGCAGGTGAATAGAAATGATAGTGACAATTAAAGATTTTATTCCCGGACATACCTTTGACTGCGGACAGTGTTTCCGTTGGGAAAGACAGTCTGACGGCAGTTATATCGGTGTAGCGGGTGGTCAGGCGGTTCGCATAAAGGCAGACGGTGATTTGGTAACCATTGACGGTTGCGATGAAAAAGATTATGAAAACTTCTGGAAATACTATCTTGATGCAGACCGTGATTATTCAGAAATAAAAAAAGAAGTTAGTACAAACGAACTTATGAAAAATGCTGTAGCATTTGGCGGTGGCATCAGAATACTTCGTCAGGAGTTTTTTGAGACACTTATATCCTTTATAATATCACAGCGCAGTTCTATACCGAAAATCAAGAGCTCTGTTGAAAAAATATGCGCTTTGTGGGGCGATGAGATTAAGTTTGAGGGCAAAAGCTATTATGCCTTCCCTACTCCTCAAAAAATAGCATCACTTTCAGAGGATGATATACGCAAAACAGGGGTCGGCTACCGTGCACCCTATATAATCCGGGCAGCACAGGCTGTTCTGAATGGAGATGTCAAGGCAGAGGATTTGTATAATCTTGATACCGCTTCGGCAAGGAAAGCCCTGCTTAATCTTTACGGTGTGGGCGACAAGGTGTGCGACTGTGTTCTTCTTTTTTCCCTGGCAAAATATGACCTCTTCCCTGCGGATGTGTGGATAAAAAGAGTTATGGAAGAAAACTTTGATTCAAAAGATGCTAAAAATCTCGGTGAAAGCCTTTTCGGAAAATACAGCGGCTTTGCACAGCAATACCTTTTTTACTGGAGAAAATTCAAGGAGAATTAGTTTATGTTTAAAAATTTCTATGCAGATGCATATTTTGACATTATTACGGACATTTCCCCTGATTATTTAAAAGAAAGAAATATCCGCGGACTTATTCTTGATATTGACAATACCCTTATCGGGCACAATGTTCCCATGCCTGATGAAAAGGTGCTTTCTCATCTTCGCAAGCTTGAGGATACAGGGATAAAACTCTGTGTTGTGTCAAACAACCGATATGAAAGAGTAAAAAATTTCTGTGAAAAGATTGATGTAAAGTTTTTTGTCTATGATGCCTTAAAGCCAAAAGCAAAGGGATATGACCTGGCATCAAATGAAATGAAGCTTGACAAAAAAGAGATTGCCGCAGTAGGTGATCAGATTTTTACCGATGTGTGGGGAGCAAAACGGGCAGGATGCTTTGCCATTCTCACAAAGCCTTTACATAAAGGCGGAGAAGGCTTTTTTATAGCAATCAAGAGATTTCTTGAAAAACCATTTTTATTTAACAGGAGGAAAACATCATGAAAAAGTTCTCATTTTTTGTATTGGTCCTCATCACCTTGGTTCTGTCTGCAATTTCTGTTAGCGCTGTGAATGTATATGTGGACGGTGCAAGGGTCGCATTTACAGATAGCAGCGGTTATCCCTTTGTAGACCAGAACGGCCGCACCCTGGTTCCGCTCCGTGTTACCATGGAATCTATGGGCGCAGAAGTTTTATGGGACAGCGGAGCACGCTGTGCTATTGTAAAAAAAGGAGCAACAACTGTCAACTGCTACATAGACGAAGCATGTATTTACCGTAACAGCACCCGCATAACAAATGATTCTGCAGCCGTTATACATAATTCGCGCACATATCTTCCCATCCGAGCCGTTGCCGAAGCACTTGACGCAACAGTATCGTGGGACGGAAATGTACATATTACTTCCGGCAGTGCAGGGAGCCTTGTTAACTCAATAGAAAGCAGCAACCAGCACGTTTCCAATGTGTGGAAATGCTGGGAAGAAGCCCTGTCATACAAAAACAGCGGCAACTATCAGACTGCCATTGAAAAGTTCAAAGCACTTGGTCCGGACTTTCTCAATGTCAGCGACGGCAACAGCGATGCTATATTCTATAAGCACCTTGGCGAATGCTACAGTGCCCTTGGAATGAACGCGGAGGCTTCTGCTTGCTTTAAGAGAGAGGCTGAATACTGGTCAGGTGTCGGAAAAACACAGGAAACTATAGATGCCAACAGAAGAAGCAGCCTCATTAACTTTACTGTGCAAATGTATGCTAAAACAGATAACGAAGCATATAAGCCACGTAAATATTTCGGAGAAATGTATGAACCCAGAAATGGAATTTATCTGGGAGCTTATGCCGAAGGTGACGAAGGTGTTCATGACCTCTATGCTGATTCCAAATTTTATATGTATGACTTCCCCGGTCTTGCCGGAAAAGATATGGCAGCATACATACTGTATATGCCGTCAAGTTATTCTTTGTCACATTATCAGAGTCACATCGATGTGGCAAAGAAGAAAAATAAAATAATTCAGCTTTCTCTTGAACCTACCAATCTTTATTCTATCCAGCCCGATGACCCCACCTACATAAACCTTGCAAGAGACATGGAGGCCAGCGGTGCAAAATTCTTCCTCAGATTTGCCAGCGAAATGAATGATAGCTCCTGTTCCTGGCATACAACCAACTATGACCTCTATATTGAAAAATTCCGCATTGTGGCAGATATTTTCCACAGATATGCTCCGTCTGTTCCGGTGGTGTGGTCCCCCAACTTCTATCCGGACAATATTATTTCCGAGTATTATCCCGGAGATGAGTATGTTGACTACGTAGGCATTTCTTCCTATAAGCATTATCAGCCGTCTACCGATCCTCTGGGTCAGGGGATTGACCGCAGTCGCTGGAGTGATCAGCTTGATACTATTTGTTCACTGTACGGTCATAAAAAGCCTATCATTATTTCCGAGGGAGGAGCTTCTTACAGAGACCATGCTACGGGTTCAGATATAACGGCATTTGCTTCTGAACAGCTTTATGACTTCCTGACATACCTCCCCATAAAATATCCTGCCGTAAAAGCTATGTTCATATTTGATTCCGACGATACCAATTTCCATCTTACTCTGTCAAAAAACAGTGAGTACCTTTCAGCATATAAACGCGGAATCTCAAGCAATCTTTACCTGCAGACTCCTACAGAAAATGCTAACCTGCCCCAGTATTATGAGCTTGGAAACAATGTTGAGGTTGAGGCAAAGCTTACGGAAATATGTTCGTTCATAAAAACTCCGGCAAATGACATAAGCTATGTTGTTTACAGTATTTATGATACCGATGTTGCAACTTCATACAGCATTCCCTATAATGTAAATATTGACTTTTCATCTTATGCCGGAACTACAATCCCGTTGAAAGCGATAGCATTCAGTTCATCCGGCGAAAAAGTCGCAGAAAAAACATATTATGTGAAAGTTAAATAAAAAAGTAAGCTGAGCCTGCACTCATGCCACGCACATACAAAGTGCAAACACAGCTTCACACGTGTTAATTTTACGCAATTTTCTATACAGTAAAATTAGAAATACCCTGAAAAGTGTAGCTTTTCAGGGTATTTCTGTTTATTTCTTTTTCAAATCATTTATAATTAATGCGATATGAGATATTTCCTCAGCAGAAAGTCCTTCCAAAGAGATTGAGCTTGTACTTGTCCGACCCAAAAGATAGTCTGTTGACACATTGAAAAAATCTGCTATTCTTTCTAGCATCTCGATTGATGGCTGAATATTATCATTTTCCCAATTCGAAACTGTCTGTTTTGTAACAGACAGTTTTTTTGCAAGCTCCACCTGATTCAATCCCCTGGCTCTCCTCAACTGTTTAATTCCTGTACTAAGCATTTCATTCCCTCATCTCAATCAAATTTTACAATACTTATTGTAAAATATTACTTGACAAAGCTAAAATACTATAGTATTCTAATATTTGACAATTATATTTATTTCCTCTCATTTTATTTAAATACATTATATTTTTATTTTTATGCTTTTTGCAGACAAGGGCTATAAAATAAAAATAGTGTAGAATAAAAATATTTTTATGAAAGGAGGAAAGTCTTATTATGAAAAGACTTTTCAAAAGGTTTGTTGCGTGCGTAGCCATTGTTTCCGTAGCCGCTACTATGGGTATAACAGCTTTTGCACAAACAGAAATGGATAATATGGTATTTGCAGGTTATGATACAACCGACCCATATAATCCAAGCAAAATTTACAACGAGGTAATTAACGGCAAATACACAAACAAGCAGGTGCTTGTTCCCGTAACCCCCACTTGGTCTGCTGAGGGGTACGAAAGTGTATATCCTTACGCAGGATATGACCGAATGTATCTTGACGGAAAAAAGCAGTCAATCACCCGTTATAACAATCTTTTTCCCCAGTGGGAAACAAGACGCAGAGACTATATGTGGGAAATAAAATCCCCCTATGTTATCTGGGAACGTCAGCAGACAAAGATTAACAACAAAAACTGGACCTGGGACTTCGGAAATGCAAGCTTTAACATTCCTGATTCTGCATTAAAAACAAAGACAAACAGAACTGCCTATGTAACAGATATAAGCATGAAGGAATACGGCTTCGGTCGTTATACAAAGAACGGAGTACTTCTCAATACAAACGAGCAGAGAATGTACTCTGATTTCAGTATAGTTGCAGTAAACAACTGGAATAACCTTGTAAGCAACCAGTTCACAGCAGCAAACCTCAGCAAACGTGACCCCGACACAAACAAATATGTAATGAGCGATGGTGATATTACCAAGCTTATCCCTGTTGTATACAGCAAGTACATTACTGCTAAATTCAACAAAAAAGGTAATGCAGGTCTCACAACAAAGAGTGTCGCTTCCGAATATCTTCTTCATATGAACGATGGCTGGCAGTGGGACAACGATTCATTCGAAATCAGATATGATGCTGAAATTTCATGGACTGCTCCGTCTTACGAAATGGCTGAACCCTATAACTACTATCAGTTCCTTGTAGTTAATGGTGTGGTTATGGACGGTTCAAATGGCAAAGACAGAATTTTCCGTTACACAGGCGGTAAGGCATCTCCCAAAATCACATGGAAGTTTGCATTTTTCCAAAATGCAAAGGACAGCAGCGGAAATATACTTCAAAACATATATGAAGTTGTTGAACGCAAATATGTAGATGGTGTTGCGGCAGTTGATGTAAACAATAACCCCATATACAGAATACCTACAGGTGAATACGGAAACACATACTATGTTCTTAACGGCAATATGATTGAATGTTGGGTCAAGGATAAAGCAGGTAACAAAACTCTTCTCAATAAGGTAGAAAACTGGACCGGAAATCTCGGAGGACTTATTGACAGCTACATAAGCGGCTCAATTCTCTGTTCTCCCGGAACCATTGGTGCACAGAAGTATAAATCACTTCCGTAATGCCGATAAGACAAGATAATTTGTAAAACAAAGCAAGCATCGCAGTGCGATGCTTGCTTTGTTTTATACTGTTACCTTTACGATTTCTTTACCGTATTCGTGTGGGATAAATACTTTATTATTGGAAGTAATAGTGATTTCATACTTTGTTCCACGGAACATTCTCGTAACCTTACTCGGAAGCATTTCCTTTGAAAGGCAGGGGCTGATTTCAAGTCCGTCAAATTTAGGCTTGATACCGAGCATATACTGTGTTGCCGCAATATACATCCACGATGCTGTTCCCGAAAGCCAGCTTACATTTGCTAGACCGAACTTATCACTTTCAGGTCCGAAGATGTTTGAAGAATATACGTAAGGCTCTGCCTTATAGCGCCATTCTCCAACCTTTTTCTGCGCAATCATCGGAAGAAGCTGATGGTAATATTCATAAGCATTTTCCGCTCTTCCAAGCATACACTCCGCAATAATTGCCCAGGTATTTGCGTGACAGAAGATTGAGCCGTTTTCACTGCAACCCGGCTTATCATAAGTAAGGGGGTCTTCCTTTGTGGGATAGTCCTTCATTGAGGGATGGATTTTCTTAATACCAATGTCGGTGTTAAGATACTTTTTCACAGTATCCATAGCCTTAATCTGCTTTTCCTCGTCACCAAGACCTGAAAGCACCGCCCAGGACTGACTGTTGAGCCATACCTTTGCCTGACTTTCCTTGTCGCTGCCGATGTATCTTCCGTCGTCGGTGATACATCTTATGAACCATTCGCCGTCCCACGCAGTGGTGTTGACTAATTCTTTCTGCTCATTATAAAGCTTTACAAAAAGCTCATCACTCTCACCCTTAAGTCTTGCAAGCTCCGCAATCTGACGAAGCACCGTTCCGTACTGCATACCTGTCCATATACTTTCGCCCTTACCCTCACGGCAAACTCTTGAAAGCATATCGTTCCAGTCGGAAGCAAGCATAAGGGGGAAACCGTTTTCACCGCAGTGAGTTCTTGTGTAATCAATTGATTTCTTGATATGTTCCCAGACGGTAGCCTCTCCACCATCGTAGAAGGAAACAACCTCGTCAAGGTAATCAAGTTTACCCTCTTCCATAACGATATGGTAAGCCGTCATAATAAGCCAGAGGTGGTTATCGGAGTGGATTCTCTTAAGAGGCTCCCATCCCTCATTGGGGAAACAGTAGTGGTTTGTATGACCGTCGTTATACTGCTGATTTAAAAGAAGATTAAGCTTATCTTTTGCTCTCTTGAGATCAAAGGGAATCATTGAAAGAATATCCTGTGCAGTATCACGTACACCCGTACCGCGGAATGTACCTGTTGCATAATAACTGATATTTCTTGAAAACTGAAAATTACGCTCTGCCTGATAGGGATTCCATATATTAATCATAGTTTCTGCATCCTTATCTGGAAGCTCTGCCACAAAGTGGTTGAAGTGATTTTCCCAATGCTCGTGAAGTGCATCGAAAGATTTTGAAACGAAATCCTCTTCTCTGCAATGTGCAACACTCTTTTTTATATCGTCCTCTGTCATTGCCGCACCGAGGAATACGTTGATAGTCTTTTCCTCGCCTGCTTTAAGGTCGATATTAAGTTCAAGCGCAAAACAGGGGTCGCCACCGCACATAGTGCTGTTTGTAAGGTGACCTTCCTCTACTCTCTGGGGATTTTCTTCACTGCGGTAACCGCCGATAAATTCGTCACGATCACATTCAAATGCAGAAACAGGGGCATTGCTTGCAAAGTAAATAAGGGGTGTTTCGTCAGGCTTGGGCTGATCTTCGCAACCGTACTCATAAACTAAAATATCATCAAGATTATAGCACTCAAGCTGATGCTTGCTGTAGCACTGCCACTGAAGCTCACGCATAAATTCCATCATACCAAGCTCAACATAAGGGAAAATGGTAATCTTTCTGTCGGTGTCTGATTTAAGCTTCAAATTCCAGATAAGGCAGTTTTCGAAAGGTCCTACAAAGTAGGTTGCCACTGCATCAAGACCGTTTTTGCCTGATTCGAATCTTGTATAACCCATACCGTGAGTCGCTGTCCAATAGTCGGGCTTTTCACGCATAGGCTCGGAAGTGGGACACCACACACTGTCGCCATCCTTTATGTAAGTGTAAAATCCGCTTCTGTCTGTAGGAACATGGAAGAAACGGTAGTGGTTGATTCTCCATATCTGGGGGGATTTGTAGAAAGCCACGCCACCGCCTGCCTGCGACATCATTGTGTGGAATGTACCATTTGAAAGGTAGTTCATCCAGGGTGTCGGCATATTGTATTTTTTAATTGTGATTTCTTTTTTTTCATTATTAAAGCTGTACATTTTTATCCTCCTTGTCATATTACGGGGGTTCCGGTAAATTCCATTTCACCCAGAAGTCCGTCAACAATCATTTTAACGGTTTCCTTTGTAGGGGTTGTGTTTGCCTCAATATATGTGGGGTCTTCGGGGAAATAATCCTGTGCAAAGTAGGGTGAGCCGTAGTTTATAATCACCTTGTTCTTCTTTTCAAAATGATGTGATGCCCATATAAGCATATGTGAATCTACCATCTGTGCCACGAAATGCGCATTGAGATTGATTATAACAAGGTCATACCCATCGGCATAAGCTTTCGTCTCTTCCTGCCAGCAGACAAAGGATTCTCTGTCGATAAGATCACACTCGACTTTTGCAGTTATACCGCGTGACTGGAGCTCATCTTTAAGAAGATTTGCGGAAAAATCGTCATCATCCGTTATATCAACTATAAGAGCTGACTTATACTTATTTGTATCAAGAGGAATAAGATCAAGCTTGTTACGAAGAAGGCACATACCGTTCTTTGCAATTCTCTCAAGAGTTTCGTCAACATAGTTTGTATCAGGTTCATCGTAGACTCTGTTTTCAAGAGCTTTGTTGCGGAAGCTTTCCACTCTTTCAATACGTGCAAGGGCATCATCAAGACGGCTCATAGGGATTTCACCACTTAAGATTTTTTCCTCAATAACATCTGCCGCTTCAACAGGAGGCCAGAGAAGCAAATCCGCGCCTGCCTTGAATGCCTGAACAGTTTCCGCTACATAATCGCCTACGCCGTTACCGCCCATTATAAGTGCATCTGTAACAACCGCACCCTTAAAGCCAAGCTCTTCCTTAAGAAGATTCTGTGTAAGCTTACTTGAAAATGTTGCTATTGGATAAAATCCGTCCTCACCCTCATTATCGTAGGAACGGAGAGTTGTGTGAGTTGTCATAACGCTCTGCACATCCTCTTTAAACATTTCCTTGTATGTATATCCGTAAGTTTCCATCCATTTATCAAAATCAAAGATGTTCTGTCCGGGAGCGATGTGCATATTCACATAGTGTGTTCCAAGGCCTGGGAAATGCTTGACTGTTGCGCACACACCCTGATCCTGAATACCCCTTACAACCTCGCGGTAAATCTCTGCCACCACCTTGGGGTCTTTACCGATTGCCATAAGGTACATCTGGGGGTCATAACACATATCAATGCTTGGTGCAAGCGCCCAGTCAATACCCTGGTCATTCATCTGCATACCGATAGTTTTGCCATATTCATATGCATCTTTAAGATTTTTAGAACTACCGAGAGATGTCTGCACCTGTGCAAAGAACTTCTGACCTGTGATTGATACAAAGTCTGCACAAACAAGAAGCTTTTTTTCAGAATGCTCCTTAATTTTGTTAAGTGTCGGAATATCAAACTGTGTACCCATAATCATTCCGTTTTCATCAACGTGGGCATCGTCTTCTCCGTAAAACACACCGCCTACAGGGTATTTTTTAAAAAATTCCTCTATACCCCCGTGTGTACTTATTTCACGAATGGTAACAACAAAGGTTTTTAATATTTTTTCTCTTAAAGTCATCTGCATTTTCCCCTTATTAATCATAATAATTTTCTTTGAAATCGTCACCGAGTTCAGGCTTTTTCCCCCATACTATTTTCTTGATGTCTTCCACGGTAAGCTCTCTTCCGTAGTCCTCATCCTTTATAACGTCGGGTTTGATATAGAAGCTTGAATTGTGAAGATATCCAAGCTCAACAAGCTTTTCAAAGTAGCCTCTCACCTTTTCGTTACGTTTGAAGTTGTTTCTGTAAAGCTCACCATCGATTACTGCACGAAGATAAACAAGCTGCCAGCGCTTGGTGTTTCTTATATTTTCGGGAAGAGTTTTGTCCGCTTCGATAATAACCTTTTCTATTTCAGGAATTTTTGCGGGATTATGTACGGGATAGTTATGTCCGTCATTAAAGTCACGGTAGAGGGTTTCTTCCATATCAAATATGGCGTTTGCTACTTTTTCAAGCATTTCACCTTCAAAGCCAAATTCATAAGCAAGATATTCGCGGATTGTGATTTCAGGGTCCTGATTATCTCTGTACAGACGAAGCATAATAACCTTATTGATATCCTCATAATATCCCTCAGAATAGGGATTTCCACCCACATGAAGATGTCCGTATTTGTTCCAGCTTTCCATAATTCTTTTGGGTATGGGGTTTGTACCGTAGCCGCCCCAGGGTATAGTATCACACATACTGATTTCAAAGCCTGCAGTAAGTGGACGGTGCATATCAATCTCATAAGCATAGGACTGATAATAGGGGTCTGCACCCACGTATTTACACTCGGGAAATCTTCCGTCTTTGAGAGCTTTTGCCATAGCATCAAATTCATCGTTATTTCCTGTAAATGTACCAAACTGCCATGTAGAAAGGTTTACTTCTGTATCGGGCATATATTCCTTTATAAGAGGAGTAATCGCCTCAACACAGCGCAGATATCCGTTTGCGCCCCAGGGAGCACAATCAGGGAAGGTACATCCGCCCTCATCATAAGGACCTACACCAATTGCATCGGGTGCTGCATTCTTGAACACTTCAAGCCACTCTCTCCTGTATTCGAGAATTTTCTCCATTCCGCCGGGCTTTGAGGGACATATTTCAACGTGATAATGGTCATTAAGAGGGTTTATATATCCGTCGTGACCGTATGTCCAGTCTGCACGGAGCTCTTCGGGACTTGTGTTAAATGCCTCGTTTGCAAGGTTAACCATAGAAACACGCATACCGATTGATTTTGCAAAGTTAATGATCTTTTTCATTCTGTCGGAGAATTCCTTACCGTCTTCCATATTCTTATAATAGAAGAAGTCAAACCATAAATGAAGTGTATTCATTCCCCACAAAGAGAGTTCTTTTATATATTCAAAAATTTCTTCGAGAGGTGCTGAAACGTAATAGTTTGAGTTATGTGATGCAAAATATATTCCGCATATTTCCTTATTGGAATGAAATTTTCCGCTTATATGAGGATTACGTATAAATCTTCCTGCCGCATCAGTAAGCTGTGCGTATGCACCGGCAGAAATAACTCCGTTTTCTATTTTAGAATCAAATTTGTCCATAGACTTGTCAAGTTTAAGTGTTATGTCCGCATTTTCGGGAAGTCGCTTTTCTACAATACGGGCAATGTTAGAAAGAATTCTGTCATTTTTGTCATAAATAACCTTTTTTATCACACTCCTACTTGTATTGTACGTCATTTGATGCTATAATACAAGACAGAATAAATGTATTTTCGGACAAAAAATGCACAGTTGGTGGTAATTATGAAATTTATATATGAAAAAGAACGTCACGGCAAGCTCCACTGCTACATTAATAATACTGTAGATGTTTCAGCACATATACACGATAGTATAGAATTAATATATATTATTGAAGGTACTGCAATGGCATTTTGCGACGGCAAGGAATATGAGCTCGGCAAGGGGGATGCATTTATTATATTTCCGCAAAAGATACATTACTACAGCGAAAGTAAGAATGTAAAAGCTGTTATAACCATTATTCCTATGGAGTATCTGCCTGAATTCCGAAGTGTATTTCTTAACAAGACTCTTTCCTCTCCCCACATCACAAATGCGTCAGCCTTTGCAGGAGAGCTTCTCGAAAAAGCTGCGACGGCAGATAATCTTCATTACAAGGCATTCCGCAGAGGAGCAATACTTGCGGTGTTCTCTCTTTTGCTTGACGATGTACAGTTTATAGATAAGAGACCCTCCGATGCCACAACACTTCAGAAGATTCTCGACTACTGCGAAAATCATTACAAAGAAAACATATCCCTTGAAGATGTTTCAAAGGCACTTTTTATAAGTAAGTCTTACATTTCCCACATTTTCAGCGATAAAATACATATGAGCTTCCGCGATTATATAAACTCCCTGCGCATCTCCCTTTCTCTCAATTATTTAAAGGATGGAAAACTTCCCATAACAGGGGTTGTGGCAGTGTGCGGATTTAAAAGCATACGCAGTTTTAACCGCGCTTTTAAGAAGCAACATTCCGTCACACCAACGGAATACAGGAAGAATTTACACAATTTAATGTAACTTTTTGAAAAAAACACTTGCAATACTGATTATTTGATGCTATAATGCAAATGGTATACGAGAGTGAGCTTGCGGCTCACTCTTTCGTATTATATTGAGATTTTTGATACAGAGCTTTATTAAGGAGTTGATTTCTTGGCTAAATTTGATGAAGCACTTGAAAAGCTCGCTCTCCCCGTGTGTGAGCGCCACGGTGTGTATATTTACAACACCGAATATAAAAAAGAGGGCAGTGAATACTATCTCCGACTTTTTATAGATAAGGACGGCGGTGTCACCATTGAGGACTGCGAAAATGTCAGCAGGGAAATAAGTCCTATGCTTGACGACCTTACCTTTACAAAGGATGCTTATATTTTTGAGGTGTCCTCCCCCGGAATTGACCGCGTACTTTCACGGCCGTGGCATTTTGAAAAAGTAATGGGACAGGAAATTGATATTAAGCTGTTTGCCCCCATTGAAGGCACAAAAGAAATTACTGCAGTGCTTACGGGCTATGATAATGGTAAAATCACAGTCTCATACAATGGCAAAGAGCTTGAAATAGAAGAAAAACAGGCGGCAACGGTTCGCCTTGCATTTAAATTTTGATAGGAGTGTTTAACAAAAAATGAACAAGGAACTTATTCTGGCACTTGACTTACTTGAAAAGGAAAAGCGCATCAAAAAAGACCTTATGTTTGAGGCGCTTGAAGCGGCACTTGTAACAGCATACAAAAAGAACTTCGGTGCAAACTACAACTGTTCCGCAGAAGTTAACCGCGAAAACGGTGATATGCGTGTTTACTGCACAAAAACAGTTGTTGAAGAGGTTGAGGACCCTGCTATTGAGCTTTCTTTGGAGGAAGCAAAGGTTATCAACAAACGTTATCAGATTGGTGACAGTGTTGATTTTGAGGCAGATCCTGCTAAATTCGGCAGAATTGCCGCACAGACTGCAAAGCAGATGGTTGTGCAGAAAATCCGTGAAGCAGAACGCGGAAATATGTACGATGAATACAGTGATAAGGAAAATGACGTAATGCTCGGTAAAGTTGAAAAGCTTGACCGTAGAGGCATTATGATTGACCTCGGCACTGCAGAGGCTCTCCTTACCCCCGGCGAGCAGATTCCCGGTGAGGATTATACTCCCGGTCGCAGACTTAAGGTTTATGTTTTTGAAGTTAAGAAAACTACAAAGAGTGTAAACCTTATGGTTTCAAGAACACATCCCGGACTTGTAAAGAAGCTTTTCGAGCAGGAGGTTCCCGAAATTGCTGACGGTACAGTTGTAATCAAGAGTATCGCCCGTGAAGCCGGCAGCCGCAGTAAACTTGCTGTACATTCAGACAATCCTGATGTTGACCCCGTAGGTGCCTGCGTAGGTCAGAAGGGTACTCGCGTTGCAGGTATTGTTGAAGAGCTTAACGATGAGAAAATTGACGTTATCCGCTACAGCGAAGACCCTGCAGAGTACATCAGTGCAGCTCTTAACCCTGCAAAAGTACTTAGTGTTGAAATTGATGAGAAGAATAAATCCGCACTTGTAACAGTGCCTGAATTCCAGCTTTCGCTTGCTATCGGTAAGGAAGGACAGAATGCCCGCCTTGCCGCAAGACTCACAGGATGGAAGATTGACATCAAGAGTGACGCAAGTGTAACGGAAGCTTAATCAAAGAAGGAGATATAAATGTCCGCTCATTTAAGAATGTGCGTTGTGTGCAGACAGATGAAATCCAAAGAGGAGCTTCTGCGTGTAACAAAATATGAAGACAGCTTTTCTGTGGATATTTCCGGCAAAATGCCCGGTCGCGGTGCATATATATGCAAAAAAGGTGACTGCAGTGAAAAATTTGAAAAGTCAAGATCCTTTGAACGTGCTTTCAAAGGTGCAGTCCCCCAGGATTTAAAAGAAACTATTAAAAAGGAACTGATTTAATGAACGATAGATTACTTGGCATGGTTGGTCTTGCTGTACGTGCTAATAAAGCATCCTGTGGAGTGTTTTTAACAGAAAAGGCACTTGACGAAGGAACGTGCGAGCTTGTTATTATGGCGGAGGATATTGGTCAGAGCAACAAGCGACGTATTGAAAGTAAATGTGCACAGTGGGATGTTCCTGTTGTTTCCCATGCTGATAAACAGACTTTAAGTCATGCGGCAGGAAAAAAAGATATGCCTGTTATAGGAATTCTTGACCACGGCTTTGCCGGGGCTATCGCAAAGTTAAAAACTAACGGAGGTGCTGATAAATGATTGCAAAACAGAAAATTAGTGCAATAGCAAAAGCAATAAATGTTCCCGGAAAGGAAATCGCGGCAATGCTCGGTGAGGTTGCGGGAATTACAAAGAGCTCAGCTGCTTCTCTTGATGCTTATGAAATGAGCATCGTTATGGAGTACTATACACAGAAATTTGACGACGGCAGTTCTATAGAAGAGTATTTTGCCGCATATCAGGAAAAAGTTAAGGCAGAGGAGGCTAAAAAGCCGAAAAAAGCCGAAAAGAAAGAAGAAATTCTTCCTGAAATTACTGATGAGGAAATTACCCAGGAAATTACTCCCCAGAAAAACCGCCGCTACGTTGATACAAGAACGAATGCGGTTGACCTTGATGTACAGCTTGCAAAGGAAAAGGCAGAAGAGCTTGCTCCTGAAATCAAGGATACAGAAACCAACAAGCAGAGAATTAAGAAAAGCAAGAATAAGCAACAGCAGCAGTCACAGAAGAAGAATCAGCCCAACAAGGTTGAGCCCCCCAAGCCCAAAAAAGAGGTTGTGGAAAAGCTGCATGTTGTTATCCCCGATACAATTACAGTAGGTGATCTTGCGCAGAAAATGAAAGTTTCAGCTACAGAAATTATAAAACGCCTTATGCAGCTTGGCATTATGGCGGCTGTTAACCAGGATGTTGAATATGATGTAGCCGCACTTATCGCAGAGGATATGGGCGCAGAGGTTGAAAGAGAAATCATAATCACTGAAGAAGACAAACTCTTCGGAGATGCTGATGCTCCCGACGATGAAAAGGACCTTATCCCCCGTCCTCCTGTTGTAGTTGTTATGGGTCACGTTGACCACGGTAAGACAAGTCTTCTTGACGCAATCCGTTCAACAAACGTTACTGCAAGTGAGGCAGGCGGTATCACACAGCACATCGGTGCTTATATGGTAAAAATCAACGATAACCCCATTGCATTCCTTGACACACCCGGTCATGAAGCATTCACTGCAATGCGTGCCCGCGGAGCACAGGTTACTGATATTGCAATCCTTGTTGTTGCGGCTGATGACGGCATTATGCCCCAGACAATTGAAGCTATCAACCACGCAAAGGCGGCTGAAGTAAGTATAATCGTTGCTATTAACAAAATTGATAAAGAGGGTGCTAACCCCGACAGAGTTAAGCAGGAGCTTACAGAGCACGGTCTTGTTCCCGAAGAATGGGGCGGCGATGTTATCTGTGTTGAAGTAAGTGCTAAACAGCGCCAGAACATTGACTCACTTCTTGAAATGGTACTTCTTACTGCGGAAATGAAGGAGCTTAAGGCTAACCCCAACCGTCGTGCAAAGGGTACTGTTATTGAAGCAAAGCTTGACAAGGGCAGAGGCCCCGTTGCAACAGTTCTTGTACAGAACGGTACACTCCGTCAGGGTGACATTATAGTTGCAGGTACTGCAGTTGGCCGTGTAAGAGCTATGCTTGACGACAAGGGTAAAAAGATTAAAGAGGCTACTCCCTCAACGCCCGTTGAGATTATCGGTCTCAGCGAAACTCCCGACGGTAACGACGTTTTCTATGCCGTTGAGGATGAAAGAGCTGCACGTCACGTTGTTGAAATAAGAAAACAGAAAATCAAGGACGAAGCTAATAAAGCAAAGCAGAAGGTTAACCTTGAAGACCTCTTCAGCCAGATTCAGCAGGGCGATGTAAAAGATCTTAATATCATCGTTAAGGCTGACGTTCAGGGTAGTGTTGAGGCTGTAAAACAGAGCCTTGAAAAGCTTTCCAACGAAGAAGTTCGTGTAAGAGTTATCCACGGTGCAGTTGGTGCTATTACGGAAAGCGATGTTACACTTGCAACTGCTTCCAATGCTATTATCGTAGGCTTCAACGTACGTCCCGATGTAGGCGGAAGAAATGCGGCTGAAATCAACAAGGTTGATATGCGTATGTATCGCGTTATCTACGAAGCTATTGAAGAAATTGAAGCAGCTATGAAGGGTATGCTTGCACCCAAGTTCAGAGAAATC
>CAYLPQ010000038.1:0-19562 GCA_964385605.1 uncultured Oscillospiraceae bacterium
TTTAATCGTTTTATATTATATCACATTTTTTTCGTTTACGCAATTTCCTATACAGCAAAAAAGAAGTGACCCTTGATTGTATTTCTTTACATACAACCAAGGGTCACTTCTGGTCACTCTTGATATCTAACATCTTTTGTTATCCTCTCTTTCTTTGTCTACCTTTTGCTACAGTTCATATTTCTTTGAAAACACTCTTTTTTCCATTTTCTCTAATGAGAACACCTTACTGTTTGAGAATTATCTGTTTTGCAAAAGGTGATGGCTTGTACTCTAATTATAAAGAAGACGTTTTTTGATTTAAACGTAATTAATTATTATATATAACCAATCACTAAAATCTATATAAAACGTAACACCGTCGTGTAAAGTCTGACTCTTATTTCTACCTTTCTGCTTAAATCAAACTGTTTTTCTTTATATTAAAGTTTAAGCTTTTTACTTTTCCATCGGACCGTACCTTCCTTTCCTTGATTAAAGAATAACATATTGCAAGGGGTTTTGCAATATACAGACTATCAGAAAGAAAGCAGAAAATTTTGTTTTATTTGGCTATTTACAAATCACATATTCTATGATATTATGGTAGTGTTGGGGGTTAAAAAACGGTATATGTTGGCTGTTTTTTAGCCTTTTATTTTTCCTTTATAAAGGGAGTGACGGCAATGAATTTAAAATACGGATTTTCGTATTATCCCGAGCACTGCAATTCATATGACGAGATAAATCTTGATATTGACATTATTGTTAAATCCGGTGCAAATGTTGTGCGCATGGGCGAGTTTGCCTGGGATCAGATGGAAAAGCACGAGGGCGAATATGATTTTGATGTTTTCACATATACAGTGAATGAGCTTGGAAAAAGAGGGATTTACACTGTAATGTGCACACCGACCTCCTGCCCGCCTGCGTGGATGATGAAAAAGCATCCTGAAATAAGCTATGTCGATTACCGCGGGATAAAACGTCCTTTCGGAGCAAGGCACCACTACTGCTACAACAACCCCATTTACCGCGAATATTCCAAGAAAATCGCATCCAAAATGGCTGAACTTTTTGGAAATAATCCTTACGTAATAGGTTTTCAGATAGGAAATGAGTTTGCACAGGAGCATTCCGGCAGATGTCACTGTGATGTGTGCGCAGAAAAATTCCGTACCTATCTTAAAAACAAGTACAAGACCATTGACGGGTTCAATTTTGCCTGCGGTACATATGCCTGGGGTGAGGCTTACTCATCTTTTGACGAGGTTGACCCGCCTCACGCAACTTATGAAGCAACAGAGCCTGACTTGATTCACGATTTTTATGATAATCCCGGACTCCGGCTTAATTTTGAGAATTTCTCAAGTGATTCTTTCTGCGAATATCTGAATATTCAGAAGGATGCGCTTAAGTCTACGGGCAAAATTATCACCACAAATTCTACGGGGCTTGGAAGAAATCAGATTAATTATTATGATTTCTTCAAGGAGCTTGACCTTTTTGGTCTTGACATTTATCCGTCACTGTGGGACCCCGATCACAAGGTAAGTCAGCTGACATATGCTTTCTCCCGTTCCAACAAGCAAAAGCCTTTCTGGGCGCTTGAGTTTGCTATTGGCGGCGGACACGGATTGTGGGCAAAGGAAGGCCGACTTCAGCCTCTGCCCGGTGTCATAGAGCTTGAGGTTATGCATGCCTTTGCAAGCGGAGCGGAGCTTCTTGCTCACTTCCAGTACAAGCAATTCAGAAGCGGTGCGGAACAGCTTAACTATGCACTTCTTGACACGGACAGAGTTCCACGGAGAAGATACTTCGATTTTCAGAACACAGCAAAAGCTATTGAAAAGCATTCTGTTATTCTTGAAAATACATTTGTTAAAAAACCCACCACTGCAATAATATTTGACTATAATGCGTTGTGGACACTTCTCATAAAGCCGGTGAACCACGATTTTTCATATATTGAATTTATTGCAAAGTTTTACGATACTCTCCGTTCAATCGGTGTGGAGGCAGACATAGTATCGCCCAAAGCGGACTTGTCGGGATATTCTCTTGTAATAGCTCCGTCGCCCATTGTAACGGATGCAGATTATATAGCTAACCTCAAAAGCTACGTTAACGGTGGAGGATGCTTGTTTGGAACATTCCTTACTTCCGTAAAGGATTATGACAATGTTGGTTATGACGTATCACTTCCCGCACATCTTACAGACGTTTTCGGCGCGGTAGTAAGCGAGGTTGAGCCGGTATTTGATTCATCCCGAGCTATCGTAGAGATTGATGGAAGAGAGAGTCTTAACTACCACTGGCTTGACGAGCTGGAACTGTGCGGTGGGGATGCTGTTGCGACATTCAAAGATACCTACCGCAAAGGCAAAGCAATCATTTCGAAAAACAACTACGGTAAAGGTAAGGCATACTACATGGGAACAATGGTTGATGATGCAATGTTCAGAAGTTTGCTTGAGAGCATCACCGATGAATGCAACACCCCGAAGGTTCCCTTTGCTTTCCCCGAAAGTTGTTGCGTGGTGACAAGAGAATCCGAGGATAAGACCTGCTACTTCATCTTCAATTACGGAAAGGAAGAAGTCAGAATCACTCTTGACAGAGAATACTGCCTGCTAAACGGAGAAAAAGTAACTGAAATCAAAATTAACGGACTTAACTACATATATATCGAATAACAAAACTGCTTCGGCGAAAGCCGAAGCAGTTTTGTTATTCCGTCAGTTTTTCTATTTCTGTTTTGGGAACTTCCGATAGAAGTCTTACCGACTTGGCATCTGCGCCAATCTGCTGATACACATCGACAGTTTTGTCATCATCCATATAGCACTGTCCTTCTGTATGGATATAGTCAATTACCTTTTGGGCGGATTCTCCGTAAAGTTTGATTGTGTTTGCTTCTTTTTCGGGGTCATTTTCCGCCATTATACCGTCAGGTCCAACGAAGGGAAGGTCTTCCCACTTGTCAACTATGTAAATAGCACCATTGTTCTTGATTTTCACATTGTCCCAGTAACCGTTTTCCTTTACCCATGCAATCGTATTTTTAAAGTTTGCATTTATGTTCTGACTTCCATAACGAATAGCTGACTCGTCCGTATCTTCCTTTACCACATATTCGTAATCCACATTAAAGCTCCAGCTATTGTTATAAAGCTCATCATATGACAGTGATGAAGCATCCTTGCGTATACATTCAAGAAGCTCCTCTATCTTTTCGGTGCTTTCAAGCTGCACACTGTTTTCTCCGTGAATATACACATAGGTGATTCTTTCCTTTTCGTGGAAAATAGTTTCTGCGGCTTCCTTGTATTGCTGATTTTCATAGAGATTATTCATCATCTCACGGAAGTTCTCTTCGGACACACCGTACCGTCTGTGAATTACAGTGCCGTTTTCAAGCTCATATTTAATATGGAAGTAATTATAATAATCAAGGTCTTTTGTAACCGGTCTGTTTTCGGTCATTTCCTTATGGATATTTATAGCTTTTTCTATAATTTCCGGATTGTTAAGGAACGGTTCTTCACCCGAATAATAGTCATAAACCGCTACGCACTTAACCTTATCATTTTCGGGAATATGTGTTTCATAGCCAAAAAAGCTTGTAAATGCAAACACACACATACCTATTGCGAAAATTACCGCAAACACACAGTACCCCCTGTAGCTTTTCCACACTCGGAAGGTCTTTTTAAGAACCATCTCACAGGCAAAATATACCACAACACTGACAATCAGCACAACAATCCAGAACGCAATAATACTGTCTGCCATAAAGGAATATCCTGCCGCAAAGGCAACAAGCGCACCTACCAGAGTCACAAGATACTTGAAAATGGGGTTAAGGCATTTAAAGCCTGCCACATCTTCGGCTGTTTCCATTCTGCGGTTTTTATACAGAATTACGGACAATACGTAAAGTATCACAGATACAATCAGCGGAATAATAACATCCATCGCTGAAATATGGCTGTATGTTCCCGTGTAGTCCGCAAATTCCATTACTCTTACGGGGAAAATATTCTCCGCCACAAGATTGATAACGGAATTATCATTCGGGAAACCGTGCAGAAACATTCCCGCAACAACGGTTACACAGGCAGCAATTATAAGAAGAACTGTATGGAACAATACATTGAGAACTATCATTGCAAAGCTGTTGCCTGTTATTGATGAAACAAAGCATACGCAGGAAAACATAATGAAAATTCCAAAGAAATTGCACAGCATCCACATAAGGCAGTCTGTCACTGTGAAAAACTGTCCATATCCCGAAACCGACAAAAGCATAAGAATCAGCGCATTAAGCACAACCGGCACCGCCATCAGAGTAAGCCCTGCAAGGACAGAGGTAATGAAGTTTGCCTCCCTCTTAACAGGAAGAGAGTGAACAAATACGGACGTCTTCTTCGAGTGAATAAATCTGAAAATCAGAAGTCCGCAAATTGTCGGAACCGCTATTGAAAGAAGAAGGGGTATAATAATAAATTCATTATTCAGAATAAAGGAATGCTCCCGGTACAAATATCTTGTATAGCGCGCATCCTTATCCACTGTCAGAAGAATTGACATACCGGTAAATACGAAAAGAATTATGAAATAAAGCGCACTTCCCCACGCATACCGTTTCAGAGTGGATTTATATATACCTTTGTTAAATAAGGATGTTTTTGTAGTCATATCCCAAACCTCCCAATTCATAGATAAATACCTCTTCCAGAGTAAGACTTATTCTTTCGCAAAGCTTCGGTGAAAGAATAAGCATTTTTTCTTCAACAACATTTATATCCCCGCGGACAATTACGTTGTACACAGACCCCGTCTTTGAAATATGCAAAACTTCCTCTGACCCGCGAAGAATTTCCTCACCCCGGGCATCTGTCACAATCTGGAACTTATGCAGATTTCCTTTAATGTCATCAAGAGGTTTCTCCGCAACCATTTTTCCCTTGTGGATAATTCCCACCCAATCGCAGATGTCCTCAAGCTCGCGAAGATTATGGCTTGACACAAGCACCGTCATTTCCCTCTCCGCTACATCCTGAATAACAAGCCCCAGCACCTGTTTACGCATAACAGGGTCAAGTCCGTCAAGAGGCTCGTCAAGAATAAGCACGTCAGGCATCGCAGAAAGTGTCAGCCAGAATGCCACCTGCTTTTTCATACCTTTGGAAAGCTTGCGAATCTGACGTTTTTCATCGATTGAGAAAACCTCTTTGATTTTTTCATACCGTTCGTAGCTGAATGACGGATATATGTCTGCATAGAACTGTGCCATCTGCTTAACTGTATAGGTTGCATAATAAAACCAGTCGTCTGCAATGCTCAATACGGTTTTCTTAATCTTCTCATTTTCGTAGACTTTTTCGCCGTTTATGTAAATCTCGCCCTCATCACCGCGCAGAACTCCGTTGATGTGGTTTATTACAGTAGTTTTACCTGCTCCGTTGGCACCTACAAGACCGTATATCGTACCTTTTCTGACGTGGAGTGACAGACCGTCAAGCACTTTAAAGGTGTCAAAAAATTTAGTAACGTTTTTTACCTCGATCATTGCCCTTCCTCCTTTTGTGAGTAAATATTGTTTACAAGATTGATTATGCCGTCCTTTTCCTCTCCAAGGTACATAAGACTTTTTACGGCAAGGGTGACTTCTTCATAAAGCTCGACAAGCTTTTTTTCGTCCTTTACCGCCTGCACAGGAGAAATGAAATTCCCCTTTCCCTGAACACTATAGATAAATCCGTCTGCTTCAAGCTGTTTATAGGCTTTCTGCACAGTATTGGGGTTAACTGTAAGACTTACAGAAAGCTCCCTCACAGACGGAAGCTGTTCATCGGGAAGCATTATACCGTTTATAATAAGCTCCTTGATGCCGTCTTCAATCTGCTCGTGCAGTGTGCGCTTGTCCTTGTAGTCAAGATTTATCATTAACTCACCTCCGTTTTTTGCAACTGTATTACCCGTTCTAGTACAGTTAGTATAGCATGACAGTTTTTAGTTGTCAATAGGCTTTTTTAAAATTTTTTTGAAAAATCCGCAAGCATCACAACAAGGGAACTGTCCCCTTGTTGGGGAATTCTATAAACAACAAGAAATGACAGACCGGAATGCAGTCTGTCATTTTTAGTTAAAGAGTATTTGAAAATCTCTTTATTTCTTCTTTTGTTCTTCCCTCGGAAAGCTCCGGAAGCATTTTTTCAATATAGGCTTTAAGAAGCGCTTTATTCATTTTCCTGGGCTTGTCGCCTGTGCGGTGCCTGAAGTTCTTATAAAGTACCTTTTCAAGGTTTTCACGGTCAAGCCCTACACCCTCAAGCTTATTCCCCCACTTTGTCACAAAGCGGTCGGGAGTTCTTAAATAGCGGTCAAGCACATAAAGCTGAACTTCCTTATATTTTGAATGGAAAGCATTTTTATCATCCGTACCCATCATTATTCGGTCAGCATATTTTTTGAAGAACACACGGGTTTCTTCAGGTGTTTCTGAAAGAAAGTGAAGCTCTCTTTCAGCAGGAGTTGTGTCAATACACACATTAGGGTATTTATCAAGGATAGCGGAAAGGCGGTCAAGCTCCTCTGCCATAAAGAAGAAATGTGCAAAGGTAATTTTAAGATTCGGGTTCTTTTCAAGCCTTAAAAGTACATCCTCGTAAATTTCCTCGCAAAGATTGTACATATTTTCAAGGTTTTCCTCACCTGCTCGGAGTTCCGCACGGTGACTTACCTGGTCGGTGGCATGACATATGATATGTACACCCTTTTCTTCAAGATAATTGAAGAAGTCATCATATACCTCACCTGAAATCTTTGTACCGATTTTCTTATATGCGTTAGGCTTTGTTTCAATCAGCTTGATACCGTCAAATCCCATATCAATGAGAGCTTTCGCCTGCTCTTTAAAATTATAATCTGCTTTCACGGGAAATTCAGGATAATTAAGCGCACCGAATGAGTAAATTCTGTCATCGCTCATTTTTGCTACTGCACCGAGGATATTCTGGGAATTGTCACGTGCTTTAAAAAGGTCCTCCATATTGGGCATACAAAGAACATTCAGTCCCCGCAGGTTGCAAAGCTCCATATAGCTCTTTGCAGACTCTGCTACATCCCCCGTATTTCCGCATTCGGTAAGATAATCCTGGGGATAAAGTGACATATCATCGGTAAACCACTGCATCTGATGATAGTGGCAGTCTATTCCCTGTACGTCCGCATTCTGGAAATGTCTGAATCCGAATGTGTCATATAACTTGCCACCGCTTAATATATGCTCTTTGAGGTTTTTCTGGAAAGAGTTTTTAGGCTCAAATTCTGCAAGGTTTTCCTTTGTGACATTTTTACCAAATACGAATTTGATAGCACTGTAGTCTTCCTTTTTCATATAAGGCTCGAAAAGGTCGCGGAATTTTATAATGTTTGAATCGGGTTTTAGGAACTTATCAAGCGTTCTGTCAAGAAGCCACGAGCCGCACATAAAGCCTTTTATATCCTTTTCGGGAAAGTGTTTTTTGAAAAATATTTCTGCTTCCATAAGTGAACGGTACGCATCTGTAACATCAAGCTTCCCGCCGCCGGGAATATGTACTGCGATTATAGTATCGCCAAGCTTTACAACGTCGCCGTCGTCGCACCAGGATTCAAAAAGAGTTTCAAGACCGAAATTAAGTCTGCCAATTCTGAAAAGATACGTTCCTTTCATAACGGCATTTGTCCAGCCAACCTCATACACTCCGATTTTGCCGAATGTTTCCTTGCATCCTTTTGCCTCACCCACAAGACCCTCGGCAGTAGCACGGAAATACTTTTCGTCTATACCCCGCTTGTCCATTGCCGCCTTTGTGTTGTCAAGCTGACTTAAAAAGTAAATAAGGTTAAGCCCATAATCCTTTTTTTCACAAAGGATTTTCACGCAGTTTTCGGGAGTAATGCCCGATATGTCCTTACTTTCGGCAAGGGCATAGAATTCCTCATCAAATTCAGCAGGAAATTCAAGATATTTGTACCATTTAATTGCTGTTTCGTTCATATTAAACAATCCTTTTATTTACAATCTGGCGATAAAGTTCGAAATGGGAAATGTATCCCTCCACCAATCACAGCTTGGTCCCCCTCCCTTTAGGCAAGGGAGGCTTTGGAATTCGAATTTTGCATTCAGGCTTGCAAGGCCTGCCAGTCTTCAAGCCACTCATACCATCCGTCAACGTCGAAAATTTCAGTATCCCAAAGAATTCTGCGATCTTTACTGCGAAGATGTTCCATACAGGTATCAACAAAAATCTTACTGTCATAGCAAGTAAAAGTAGCATCACCGCAGGTGCTTGTTGTGGGGGTGTAGCCTTCTTCTGCAAGAACTTCTGTCATTGCCACGTTGTAAACGTGAGGCCATACACCTCTGTGTGACATCTGCCAGAGACGGTCCTTCATTTCGTCATATTTGGGATTACCTTCAATAGCTTTAAGAAGCTCTTCAATATATAAGTATTCTGCGTAGTGACGGAATGTTATCTTCTTTTCGTCCACACCGAGGAGGACAACCTTTGCATTCATATTGTACATCTTCTCCCAGGGAGAATCTGCGGAAAAAGGGGTGTCACCCATAGTGCCGAAGCGCTTATGTGTATGACCGTGAGTTTTTGTAAGCTCCTCTGCAAGCTTTCCGCAAGCCGCAACGGAGTGTGTTGCCTGGTCGGAGCGGATGCTTCCCTCGCGAAGTCTGAAATAGTTTGTAAGATAGCCTGTATCGGAGGGCTTATTAATATGCCATGTTTCGTAAGCATTTGCAAAATCCTTCTGTGTAAAGCAGGGGAATACAAGTGTGCCTTCCTCACCGATTGCGTCAAGGAAACCTGCTATTACATCCTCTGCACCGTTTTCCACGGGACCGAGGCTCTTGAACGATGAGTGTACTAAAACCACGTCACCCTCTTTAATGCCAAGCTCTCTGACTGCTTTTGTTACGTCCTGTCGTGTTACCATAATACCACTTCTCTTTTTTATTTTTCATTATAGCATCTGAAAAGCTCTGTTTCAAGACCAAAATCTTGCTTAAAGACTGTTTTATTGTCATTACCGACAAAAGCCCACACCCATATGGGTGTGGGCTTTTAGTTAAAGTTATTTTATTTCGATTGCCATATCCTTACTTACAGGAGCAATATGGTCTTCGCTGTCAAGAACGAAAATCTTATAGTTAGTTCCGTCCGCAAGGTCAACTTCAAAGGCTCTGTTATCAGTTGACTCTGCAAAGATTGTCACGTCCTGAATCATATTAACACCTGCAAGCTTGTTTTCCTTGTAAGAAGCTATTGTAAGGTCAACTGTCTTTGCCTCTGACGAATAGTTGACAAATCTTACACCTACCTGGTCGCCTTTGATATAAGCACTTTCGACCTCAAGTCCGCGTGCTGCCTTAAGTACAAGGTAACCCTTACCCTCGCTTGTAACGACAATCTTGTCGCCAACCTGTTCATAGGTGATGTCACCGATTACTTCAACCTGTGTAAGATTATAGATGCAACCTGACTTTTCGAGGTCAAGTGTCTGTGTACCTGCTTCGATAAAGTCCACGTAGTAGTATGTCATATCCTCGTGATTGATTGCATAGTACTGGTTATTATTCTTTTCAAATCCTGTAAGGTCAACATACTTTCTGTAAGATACACCGTGAATTCTGCTGCCCTCTGCAGTAAGAACACTCTTGTCGGCAATTCCGCTTGAACTTACAAAGATGGGATATGCTTTAACCTTCTGGTCGTACATATAGATGTTTGAATTGGTCTTTGTCTTTCTGACGGAAGGCTCACCGTCATAGATGGGAAGGAAGCCTGTCATATAACCCATTACGTTCTTGCCGTCTTCGTCACGGATGAAGTCAAGAATTCGTGATGGAACAACATCAGGATCAATCCAGTCTGTCGATTTCAGAGTTCTCGACATCGGAACCTGAAGATTCGTAGAAGGAGTTCCGGGCACGTTAGTGTATTCGTAAGGTGTTGTAATATCCCAATTTACCCCTTTACCGTCTGTAAATTCCTTTGTTCCCGGAACCTGACGCCATGTACCGCCACCATAGGGATTAGCTCTCTGATAGAACTGATAACCATATGTTTCATAACTGTTAATGTCGGTAAGAACTTCGTGGTCAATCTCTGTAAAGATTGTACCATCTGCCTTAACCGTAATTGTCTGCTTGTAGTGGAAAATTGGCTCGCCAACTGCGATTGAGGGAGCTTCCACATAACCGCCGTCAGGCTTATTCTCACGAAGTGCCGGTGCGATTGATGCAGGGTTAATGATGTCATACTCTTCAACAACTACAAGCTCATCAGCCTTATAGCTCACGCCTGCTATGCGGTTGTCGAATTCTATCATTTCACCGTCACGCACAAGGTAGAAGGTATGCTCTACATTTGCGATTGAGGGGAATGTCTGTGTTGCCGTAGATGAACCTATTGTAATAGGAGCTGTGTTTACTCCATCACTTACATAAGTAAGAGGACCTGTGATAGCACCGCTGAAACCAAAGTTCTGTGTTGCAAGATTATATGTCTTCTGCTGAAGGAAGAAGAGCTTATTTGCATCCTCGACACGGATAAGGTCCCAGAGAGTTCCGTTTGCATCTGTCCATACAGAGCCTACATCTGCCTGTGTCTTACCGTGACCGTTTGCTGTTACTCTTGCGCCCATAGCACCGTGATTTGAACCGATGTAAAGACCATTTATAATCTGTGGGTTTGTTTCGTCAGATGAATAATAACCATTAAGGCTGGTCTTCGCGCCTGTGTTCTTATCAACAAGTTCTGCTGTGCCAAAGTCAATAATGGGGTTATTTGTGAATGTTTCCAGCTTTTCAACAAGTCCCAGACGGAGATTCTGATTCTCGTCATATTCAGTTGTGATTTTTGTCTGATAATATGAGTCAAATGAAGTAGAAACAGTCATAGGACGGTCAGAGTCAATCTCATTTTCAAAATCAGTGTAAATAAATTCAGGATTTATGCTGTATGCCGCAAGGTTATCAACACCTATTTTAAAAGAAGCGCTTTCGCGGTATGAACGGAAGTTGATAAAGCTGAGGGCTTCGTAATTTCCCGCTGTTTTCCATGCGATGTCACTCTTTACAAGTGTACCATTAAAGTAATAGTCAAAGGTCTCGTTTACAAAGTCAAAGTCGAATCTTAATCTGTAGGTTTCGCCTTCCTTGATAGTCTTGTCATAGCCTGCCGCGCCATTTACACGCAAGGAAGTGGGTGTTATTCTGAAATTGAAAAGCTCCTTTGTAACATCGCTTACAGTACCCCCTCCGTCCTTTACGCCAAGGAAGAAAATATCTTGTTTCGTTGCTGTAGGAATAGAATCCATTGAAAGGTCCATTTCAACAGTGAAATTCTCTGTCTTTTTTACTTCTGCAAAGCTGTAGGTTTCATTGTCATAACCGCCTGTTATCTTTGTTCGTGCGGTTTCAAGGAAATATCCACGATTATCCTTTGCAATATCCGCATAGGTTGCACGGGAATAATTGTCCGTAATAACCCATCTGTCAAGAGCATCAATGCTCTTTCCGACAAGTTCGGGATAGCCGAAGTTTTCAGACTCATACACATATGTGCCCGATGGAAGAACAGTCATTACGAAGTCCTTTGTAAAGGTTCTTTCTTCCTTTTTAACGGTTGCAGTAAGAGTAACTTCCGCTGTTTCTTCACCCTGTGTGATATATCCCATTGCGCCGTCAATAAGGAGAACACTATCGTCACTGCTTGTGAATGTAACCTCTGCTCCCTCTGCTACGTCAAGTGCGTAGAAGTCAGGGATTGAAAGGTCAAGGTCGCCTGTCACTGCATTTACTGCATCATCGGAAAGCATTTCAAAAACAATTTCGTTTGCCGCCTGCTTTGCAGGGTTAAAGGCTTCTTCAACTGTAAATTCAATAGTTTTGCCGAATGTACTGTCGCCCTTTTTAACTACAACCTCAAGTTTTACTGTTGTATCGTCAAAAGGTCTTGTAATAACACCTGTGTCACCGTCAATTGTGAGAACTTCTTCATTGCTTGAGTTATATGTAACTGTTATGCCCTCATTTTCTGACTCAACCTTATTTTTGAATGTTGCAAGGTCAAGATTCTGTGTAACGGAAGATGCGTCCTCTGTTGAAAAGTCAGCAAATGTAATATTTTCCGCAAGAGCTTTGAGCATAACTCTATCATTGTAGATTTGTGTTTCATCTGCAGTTCTGTATACTGCAAAGTTGTCAAATTCTATATAACCGGCAGGACTTGATCCGCCCGCACGGCAAATATGAAGGTTTGTTATTTTACCGTTTTTGTCATCCGCTGTCCCGATTTTATTTCCTTCTACGGGAACGAAATTTCCTTCTGCGTCCATAACCTTCATTGTAAGACTTATGGGGTCAACGTAAAGGCACATTGTAGTTTTTGTCGCTTCTGTACTTGTAAAGTTTTTACCACCGTAATTTGCCATATTTTTACCGCGGAAGAGTGTTTCACCCGCATTCCACTTCATAACCTGCAGAAGCTTTGCCTCCGCACCCTCTGCCGTATAGTAAAAACGCATTTCAATACCCGGTGATACTGCCTGTGTCTTTACGTCAAACTGAACGTAGAAAGGTGAATCCATTGTTTCGGGGAAACTGAATGTGGGGGAATTACCTCTTGTCTGAAGATCAAGAAGAATACCACCGGTTTCACCAACAGTTGTACCGAAAGGAGCCGCACTCTGTGCTGTGCTCATTGCCCAATTAGTAATCTGTGTTTTTGAAGCATCTGCACCGATTAATTCCTTTGTTGTGTCAAAAGCCGTACCGTCAAGCTGTTTTCCGAAGTTATTCTGATACACAACAGTTGTTGTAATAGGAGCAACTGTAAGATTAAGCTCTTTAGTTGCAGTACCATCAACAGTTGCGGTAAGTATAACTTCCTGGCTGGCTGTCTGGTGACGTGTTACAACACCCGCGTTTGTAATTGCATTGCTGTTTGATTCCCACGTTACACCAAAGCCGCCAATTTCCGTGGGAAGTGTAAGATCTTTTGTGATAAGATTTGCAGTTTCTGTTGTGATTAAATCAACACTGATTGAATCTGCAACTTCCTGTGCTGTTGCCGTTGCACTTACAGTAAGTCCTGCCATTGACAAAACTATTGTAAGGCACAGAAATACACTTAAAAGTTTTTTCATATTCTTTCCTCCTAATATTACATAATAACACATTTCATTATACATTATTTTTTAATTAAGGTCAATAAAAATATCAATTTCTTACATCCGGATATTCGTTATTACGAAGCTCAAGATTTTTTCTGTAGGTTGCAATTTCTTTCTTGATTACATAGTCAGTGTGGTTAATCTTCCATTCAAGATGCCATTTGTCCGTCATATACTCCATACTGGGTTCCCAACCGAGGCGGGAATCGCGTTCCACGTACTGAATGGAATCCTCCGCATTGGCACGTTCAAGAGTGAGAAGCTCTACCATTTCATCAAGAATTGAGCTGACCTTATCCTCGTCCTGCTCGTGGTCAAATCTGACCTTCAAAGTATGCCACTTCTTGGCATTAATACCTGTAAGGATATAGTTTGACATAAAGTGTCCCATATTGATAAGTCTCTGGAGTTCGTCGTTCGGATTTTCGATTTCCTCAAGAATTTTAAGTCCTTTGTCAACGTATTCCTTTGCCTCTGTAAGACTTTCTATTTCTCCCCAGATACGTTTTGATATAACGGTTGATCGCGCCTGAATATCCGCGCAGTATTCAGGCACCATAATTCCGGTTCCAAAATGGGCATAGGGCGCAGACGGGAGCTTTATAACCACTTCAAAATTAAAGGGATAGCTTGGTCCTACTCTGAAAGCACCGTACTGATCCTCCCCAGTAGGTGTTATGTAGCGGATAGCCTGACTCCACTGCTGAAGTGCCGCATCTGTGTAATAAAGATTTTTCTCACCAAAAAATGCTGATAGCACCATTCCGAGGGTTTCCTGCATTGTATCTGTGGATTTTTCAAAACACATTTTGGAAAGCTTTGATATAAATGAGGGGTATATTCCGTAGTGATGTGATTCCATTATTCCTGAAAGACCATAGTTTTCATAAGCATAAAAAAGATTTTTATACATACGCATCCACTGATATGGGAACGGCTCATAAGGAAGTGTGCCGAAGTCCCATGTCATACCTGCGGTATTTGCCATTACATAAAGTCGTATGCCCCTTTTTGCCGCCGCTTCCATTTCCTCGACTACAGATACGGCAGGGTCTTCGCTTACAAGAGAGTAGTCGGCAACACCGGTAACATTCCCTTTAAGCTTGTATCTGCCCGACTTTGTAAAGGTGGTCTGAAGTGTAATATCCGTGGGAAGCTCATCTATAAGTGCAAGTCTTTCTTCTTTGGGACTTGAGTTAAAATTGTATGTCCAGAACACAATATCTGCATCGGGATTATGCTTACGGCACGCGTCACGGATAATTCTTACAAGAGTAGCATATTCAAGCTTGGGATTATAAAACGAACTTTCATTAATAGTGGGGATGCCCTCCGTAGCAGGCTTTTTAGGCTCTGTTGAGGGGAAGCATACGGATTCACCTACAAGAACAACACCCTTGAAGCCGGGGCAATTCTTGAAAAGATTACCGTATGTACCGTCATAGAATGCCTCTGCACCATCCGCCTCGGGATGAACCTCGCTCTTAAGATAGCTGTATGCGTACACATCAATTCCGTAGCGCTTTGCACGGTAGATAAGTGCGTTGAAATCAAGAAAACCGAAAGTGGTCAGATTAACACCCTTGACAAAAACAAGGATTGCATCTCTGCCCTCGTGCGCAATTGCATTAAGATGCTCGTCGGGGTAATCGTCGCAGCCGTAGCCTGAATGTACCATCTGCGGTGAAAAACGTGGTTTACGGCTTGTGCTTCCTTTCTTTATAAAGGGAGCCTTTCTTAATTCCATCATAAATTCAAGATAGTAAAGTGCCTGTGCCATACCGCGATAATCACTGGCATAGATTTTTATGCCGTTATCGTCTGTGTCAATACGGTAACCGCGATAACCTTTGTACTCTCCAAGGTCAATCCCTGCCTCGTCCGCAATGAAAAGCTCAATCTTTTCCTTTTCATCCATTGTTCCCTTTTTAACCATTGAGGAAATATCCATTGATTTCAAAAGGAAATCCTGAAAATCCTGCGCCGCAACGATTGCAACATCTTCTGCATCTCTGGGTACGCAGATTGCCACAGCATCCTTTATTTCATACTCGTCCGCATTGGGAGTAAGAGAAAAATCCCTCACATCCTTTTTATGTGTTTCGAGCATTCTTTTTCTGAATTCGTAATTTACTTCTTTTTTAAGCATTGCTGACACTCTCCTTAATTACGCACAACTGTATATTCACCCTTGCCGAGCTCAAGATTTTTTCTGTAGGTTGCAATTTCTCTTCCTATTACATAGTCAACAAGGCGCATTTTCCACTCAAGATGCCACTTGTCTGTAAGGTAGTCCATATTAGGCTCCCAACCGAGACGCGAGTCAAGCTCAACAAGCTCAATTGTATCCTCTGCATTCTTGCGTTCAAAAGTAAGAAGCTCGACCATATCATCAAGAATTTTACTTACGGCAGCCTCATCCTGCTCGTGGTCAAACTTAACCTTAAGGGTATGCCATTTCTTTGCGTTAATACCTGTAACAATGTAGTTTCTGATAAACTTACCCATATTGAGAAGCCTTTCGAATTCTTCGTTCTTATTCTCAATAGTTTCCATTATTTCTATTCCCCTGACCATATACTCATACGCGGTATTCAGGGTTTCAATCTCTTTCCATACACGTTTGGAGATAACAGTTGCTCTTCCGTAAAGGTCCTGACAGTATTCGGGAACCACAAAAGCACTTCCGGCATTTGCATAAGGCATTCCGGGAAGACGGATGAGTCTTTCAAAACAGAACGGATAGCTCGGACCACATCTGAATGAGCCGTACTGATCCTCACCCGTGGGAGTTATATGACGTATTGCGTTACTCCACTCGTCAAGTGCTAGAGTGAGTTTTTCCACATTTTCTTCACCAAAAAATGCAGATAATACCATAGACAGAGTTTCTTCCATAGTATCTGTTGATTTTTCAAAGCACATTTTTGAAAGCTTGGATATGAACGAGGGATAAATGCCGTAATGGTGTGATTCCATAATGCCTGAAAGTCCCCAGTTTTCCTGTGCTTCTATCATTTTTTTGTATCGTCTCATCCACTGCTGTGCCATAGGAACATAGGGAACCGTACCGAAATCCCATGTCATGCCTGCGGTATTAACCATTGAATAAAGACGTATACCGCGCTTTGAAGCTGCCTCCGCCTCGGTAGCAAAGTAGTAGCCGGGGCCCTCAATTGCAAGAGAGTAGTCACTTACGCACTGCACAATACCGTTCTGCACATATTTTTCAAACATTTCAAATGTTGCCTGAAGCGAAATATCCGTTGGCAGTGCATTTATAAGACGGAGTCTGTCTTCCGCAGGCTGTTCTCCGAAATTATATGTCCAGAAAACAATGTCTGCATCGGGATTATGCTTCCTACAGCAGTCGCGGATGGTTTCCACAAGCTGCACATAGTCAAGTGCAGGGTATGAATATGAACTGTCCTTTATTGACGGTATACCGTCTCTCGCTCTTGCAGGAGCGGCATTCGGGTCCTTTGACGGGAAATGTATTGACTCCCCCACAAGCACCACTCCGCGGAGTCCGGGACAGTTTTCAAAAAGTTTACCGTAAAGGTTATCGTAAAATTCATAACCGCCGGGGTCACAGGGGTGCATCCCGCTTTTCATATCGCTGTATGCGTATACGTCGATACCGTACTTTGAAGCATTGTAGATAAGTGTATTGAAGTCAAGAAAGCCGTATGTAGTCTTATTGATGCCCTCTGTAAATACAAGAATAGCATCTCTTCCCTCATGCGCAATCTGATTGAGATGTGCGGTGGGAAACTCATCAAGAGCATAACCCGAATGTGTCATCTGCGGTGCAAAGCGGGGTTTACGGCTTGTGCTTCCTTTCTTTATAAAGGGAGCTTTACGAAGTTCCATCATAAATTCAAGATAATACAGTGCCTGCGCCATACCGCGATAATCATTGGCATAGATTTTTATGCCGTTATCATCTGCGTCAATGCGATAACCGCGGTAGCCTCTGTATTCGCCGAGGTCGATATTTTGCTCCTCTGCAAGAAAAAGCTCAATTTTATTTTCTGCAGCGGCGGTTCCTTTTTTTACAACAGCCGCTACGTCCATGGATGTAAGCAGGAAATCTGCAAAGTCCTGCGTCGCAACCACGGCAACATCTTCTGCAGTTTCGGGAACGGATATAACCATCCCGTCCTTTATCTGAAACTCGTCCGCATTGGGAGCAAGAGAAAAATCCCTCACGTTCTTTTTATGTATTTCAAGCATTCTTTTTCTGAATTCGTAATTTACTTCTTTTTTAAGCATTACATCAACCCCCTTTTTAAACCGTAATCAGTTCGAATCTCCGATGACTTAATAATATAACAAGTTTTTCAGTTTTTCAATGAACAATATTGGCTTTCGCAAAAATTTATTATACTATATTGACATTTTTATTTTGTCGAAAAAAGACTTTACATTTTCAATATACCATATTATAATTATAGCAAATCAAAATCATATATCAATACGTTTTTAGTCAATTTATATATGATTTCAGACATTTTTTAAAAGGAGGGTGCAATTATGTCATTCAAAGCCTTTGATGTCAGTGATATTTTTAAGATTACAAAGCTTTACACACTGTTTGAGGATTCTTTCCCCGGTGGGTATGAATTCAGCGGAGAAGCCCACGACTTCTGGGAATGTGTGTATGTTAAAGAGGGTACGGCTACAATCTGCGCAAGTGACAAGATTTACAATCTTGAAAAGGGCGATATTATTTTCCACAAACCGCTGGAATTTCACAAGTACAGAATAGACGACTACTCCTTTGCGGAGCTTTTCATTTTTTCATTCTCCCTCGAGGGGAAAAACACTGCCTTTTTCGAGGACAAGGTTTTTAAGCTCAACAATAAACAGAAAAGTATTGTGTTGCAGTTTCTTTCTTTCCTTTACGAAAAATGCGGCTCCGATGCAGTTATCGCTTCTCATGTTCCGAACACTTTCGGCATAAAAACACTGCACACAATCCTTTCAAATGAAAAAAGTGAAATCCTTATTGCAATTGTGATTAATTACATATACAGCCTGCTTCTTTCAATATGTGACAGTGCAACTACCATTGACGAGGCAGTTCTCGCCCATACCGACCTTTATAAAAAGGCAGTAAAATATATGCATATGCATATCGGAGAAAAGCTCTCGATTAACGATATTGCAAAATACTGCGCCACAAGCACTACTTCACTGAAAAACACTTTTATTTCCTTTGCCGGAGTAGGTGTTCACAGCTATTTTCTGAAAATGAAGATAAGCCGTGCAATAAATCTCCTTTCGGAGGATGTGAGTGTCGGCGCAATCGCGCAGATGCTTGGTTTTTCAAGTCAGGCATATTTTTCCGCAGCATTTAAAAGAGAAACGGGTGTGTCACCGTCAAGATACGCAAAAAACAAAGGCATCAGCGAATAATTCCGCTGATGCCTTTGTTTTATTTAATTCCGTTTTTCTTATCAATCGCTTTGTTTCTTACATAAAGAAGCAAATCCATCCCTACCATTATGAGATTAAGCACATAAAAGAATAAGACATACCATTTGTCAGCAAAGTTTGCCATGTATTCCGCATTTACAAGCTTTGATGCAATACCCGCTATGTAACCGAAGAAAATCAGACACAGAAAACCAAGGCTCTTACCCTTTGTTGTTCTTGCCCTGTATGATTTCAGAACATTAAGCGGCCATGACGCACCGAAGCTCACTATCATAATGATTTCCAATAATTCTGCCACAATAAACACCTCCGATTTTCTCACATTTTACCACAGTCGCATAATTATGTCAACTAAATGTTATGAAGTTTTCTGAAGTCTGTGTTTCAGCATTTCGCATTTTTTCTATTGACTATTTTACTTTTTATAGCTATAATAGAAATGTTATGAGGTTTTTACACGATAAGGAAGTGATGAAATGGTTCTCCGGCGCACGGCAACACTGTGTACGGTATTGTTAATGATGCTTTCCGCAGCAGTATGTCCCGTTTACAGCATGGACAGCCCTTCCGGCAGGGACGTTTCAGATAATCTTCCGTTTTCCCTCGCTGCAACCTCTGAAGATAAGATGTATTTTCTGCCGGTATATGACGGTACACCTGCCACAGATTCATTCAGGCAGCTTGTGGCTGTTCTCTCCGGTGTGTCGTTTGACAATGAATGCATCTCACAGGAGTTCACCGAAGTGATCTTTTCAGAAATATCTGTTACAGAGTTGCGACTTGTGGAAAGTATCAGCCCCAGGGCACCGTAAGCGCGTAAAACACACTGACAATATTTTTAAATTTGATAGTGTAAATTGAGCTATGAAAATCGTCACCCTTGACAGTTTAGGAAAAAC
>CAYLPQ010000039.1:0-19151 GCA_964385605.1 uncultured Oscillospiraceae bacterium
GGATGAATCTTCTGTAGCAGTCGTAAGCCCATCTTGCATTGCCGCTCTTTGCAGCCATAGCTTCAACAACGTCTTCGTTAAGACCAAGGTTGAGGATAGTATCCATCATACCGGGCATTGAAGCTCTTGCGCCTGAACGAACTGATACAAGAAGAGGATTTTCCTTGTCACCGAACTTCTTGCCGCAGATTTCTTCCATCTTGTCGATGTACTCCATAATCTGAGCCTGAATTTCGTCATTGATTTTGCGGCCGTCCTCATAGTACTGAGTACAAGCCTCTGTAGTAATTGTGAAACCCTGAGGAACAGGAAGACCGATAGCGGTCATTTCAGCAAGGTTAGCACCCTTACCACCAAGAAGGTTTCTCATAGTTGCGTTACCTTCTTTGAAGAGATAGACAAATTTTGTCATCTTACATTACCTCCTAAATAATATTGTTTTATATCTTTATTTTTTTCGCACCTAATATCATACACTATTTTTTCCATAAAAGCTAGTCTTTTTCCAAAAAAATTAAGAAAATATTAAAGATTTTTCGAAATTTTCCTTAAATATTGTAATGATTGGGGTAAATTTCCCAGGTGATAAGTCAAAAAATCCTCCGTAATTGCCGAAAGTTCATAGCCGAGAGTATTATCCGCATTGCAAAAAAGTGCATCCTTGAGATTGTTTTCCGATATGTAAATGGCAAGCATAAGTGCATTCGGGGTGATTTTTTTTGAGCTTTCGTCCTTATGGGAAGCACATCTTACCTCACCGTCGGAAAATGAAAAATATTCCGCACTTTCCCCGCATGGGCATTCAGAGGAGAATTCCGGCATAATTCCGCACAGCTCCATAAGCTTTAATTCGTACACTACCTTTATTAATTCGGGGCAGTCGGAGCGCTTGCAAAGCACATAAAGCGAGTTAAGAAGAAGCCTGACTTCCTCTTCGGCTTCAATGCCGTTTTGCACAACCGTTCTGCAAAGGTCAGCAAAATAAGCGCCGTAAGAAAGAAGTACCACGTCCTCGCACAGAGGACGGAAGCTTTCAATCAAATCAGCGCTTACTAAAGAATAGAGTCCGTCTTTTATTTTTTTCAGCACAAAAGAAGAATAGGAGAGCGCCACAGCACTTGAACGACTCTGATGCTTAAGACTGCGCACACCCTTGGCAATAACCGTCAGCTTTCCTATTTCGGGGGAAAGCAGGGTAAGAGTGCGGTCATTTTCGCTGCTTTGTACTGATCTGGCAACTATTGCATTGATTTTAACTGTGTTTTCTGACATCCGGACGCCTCTTTTTCTTTTCTGCGTTTATAAGTTAAATAAACATCAATATTTCCTGTTTCCGTAAAAATTTCCCACATAGTTCTGCTGGTCCTTGCCATAACAATCACCTCGTGATTATTATGTGGAAAATATGTTTTTTAATAGCTTGAAAAAAATTCTTTTTAGTTCGAAATTCGAAATTCGACAAGCGAATTTCTACCCGAACAAAGTTATAAATGTTGTTTGTACTCCTAATTTAAGAAGTAAACTATATTAAATTGCCTTTTGCGGTCCGGGCAATTTTAACATTCCGATTAATCTTTTACGTAGCCGAGTTCCTTAAGTGCAGTTCCTTTATTTCTCCAGTCCTCTCTTACCTTTACCCAAAGCTCAAGATAAACCTGGCAGTCAAGGAGCTTTTCAATGTCGGCGCGTGCATATGAACCTATTCTCTTTATAGCTTCACCCTTTTTGCCGATGATAATAGGCTTATGGCTTGACTTTTCGCAATAAATAACAGCTTTTATTTTAGTAAGGTCGTCGCCCTCTTGCATCTGCTCAATTTCGACAGCTGTTCCGTGAGGAACCTCACGGTCAAGAAGACGGAGAATCTTTTCGCGGATAATTTCCTCGCACATTTGTCTTACTGTTGTATCTGCATATATTTCTGTATCGTAGAAAGGCTCGCCCTCTTCAAAATGCTTCAGAATTTCGGCACGAAGCTCTTTTACTCCGTCCTTACGGAGTGCACTGATGGGAACAATAGCCGCAAATTCGCCCTCACTGCTGAACGCGGCAATCTGGGGGAGAAGCTTTTCTTTTTCTACTGTATCAGCTTTGTTAATTGCAAGAATAAGAGGAATGTTCTTTGCAGCGGCATTTTTTATGACATTCTTTTCAAGGTCATAAATTTCTTTTCCTGCCTCAACTACAAGAATGGCTACGTCCACGTCAGAAAGGGAAGAACCTGCCACATTATTCATATATTCCCCAAGCTTTGTCTTGGGGTTGTGCATACCGGGAGTGTCAACAAATACAATCTGATAGTTGTCGCCGTTATCAATAGCGGCAAGATTTGTTCTTGTAGTCTGGGGCTTGTTTGAAACTATAGCCGCCTTTTCTCCGATAAATGCATTTGTAAGTGTAGATTTGCCTACGTTTGGTCTGCCGACAATAGCGGCAAAGCCTGATTTGAAATTACTCATTTTCTTTTCCTTTCGTAAAATCAGATAAGATATTTAAGAAAATCTATTCCGTAGGGAATAAATATTATAAGTCCTGCTACAGCGGCACCGATGCTTACTACAAGCACTGCGCCTGCGGCGGCATCCTTTGCCCGCTTGGCATACATATTGAAAACCGCCGTTGATACATCGATTGCATTTTCAATAGCTGTATTTATGAGCTCTGCGCATATTACCAGCGCGCAGAGAGATATGACAATTGCCTTTTCTGCGGGAGTCAGCCCGAAAACTACGGCACACAGAATAACAAGTATTGTCATTGCAATGTGTATACGCATATTTTTTTCCTGACGGACAAGCATCTTTATTCCGTCAACTGCATGACGGAAGCTTTCTCTGAATGTAAAATTCTTCATAATATCACCTGTGGAGGTCCATTATATTCATAATCTCTTTTTCGCGGTCACGCATAAGAGTTGTATAGGGTTCCTCCATATGGTCAAAGCCAAGCAGATGAAGTGTGCTGTGAACAGTGAGGAAACCAACCTCCCTCTCAAGTGAATGACCGTATTCCTCTGCCTGTTCTTTCGCCTTTTCAAGGGAAATTACAATGTCGCCAAGGAGAAGCAAATCGCCGTCATAATCACCGCTGTCCTCAAGCATTACACCGTCCTCGTCGAACTCAAGGATTGGGAAGCTGAGCACATCGGTAGGGGCATCAATTTCGCGGTATTCCTTGTTGATTTCGTGAATCCCCTCGTTGTCCGTGATAAGAATACTTACCTCAAAATCTGTCTCATCGTCTGCGCCCACAGTTTCAAGAGTTGTCATAACTGCTTTCTGCACGATTTCTTCAAGCTCTTCAGTAAATTCAAGCTTTTCCTGTTCATCTTCAATAATAAACTGTATCATAATCTTTCTCCATTCTGCCATACGGCAATTTGATTTGTTTTTTAGAAAATTTCTTTTGCGAAAAGATGACGAGTCATCCGCTTATTCGTACTTTATTCTTTCGTGAAAGTACCCGCCGAGGGTTTTTGTAATTACTTTGATAACTGTTTCAAGCTCTGAAAAAGTCAGATTACACTGGGAAAGCTGACCGGTATTTACACGGTCTGTAGCAATTTTTCTTACCATTGATTCTATCTTTTCTTCGCTTTTTTCGTCAATACTTCTTACTGCCGCCTCGCAGGAGTCTGCAAGCATTACGATTGCCGCTTCTCTTGTCTGGGGAACGGGACCTGCGTAGCGGAATTTAGTTTCGTCAACATCGGGGTCGATTTCTCTTGCTCTTATAAGGAAATATCCGGTGTTGGTTGTTCCGTGATGCTGCCTTATAATATCGCATACAATCTTGGGGAGTCTGTTCTTGACAGCAATATCATAACCATCGGTAACGTGCTGTGTGATAATTGATGAGCTTTCAAAGGGCGAAAGAGCATCGTGTGCATTTGAGTCATACTGATTTTCCTTAAAATACAGGGGATGACGTATTTTACCGATGTCGTGATAATAAGCACCAACTCTGGCAAGAAGGGAATTCGCATGAATACTTCTTGCGGCAATTTCTGAAATATTTGCTACAGTAAGAGAATGGTGGTAAGTTCCCGGAGCTTCCACAAGAAGCTTTTTCAGAAGCTTGTTTTCCGGATTTGTAAGCTCGCTGAGCTTCATGGGTGTGGTTGCATTGAACATCCATTCAAAGAACTGTATAGAACCTATAGTGATAAGCCCTGACAAAAGTCCGCCGAGAAATCCCTTTCCAAGTGCCGCAAATGCACTGAGTGCACCGGAAGATTCTATTGCAGACATTGCACAGAATGTAAGCCCGTAGCATATGGATGATGCTATTGCCGCAGGCAACAGATGTGAGCGTCTCTTGACAGAGGAGAATGCATATGCTGACATAGTACCAGCCACTATAAGGCTGATTGTGTAGCTCCAGTGTCCGTTAAATGCCACTCCGCAGAAAATTGACAGTATAAGATTTGCAATAATTGCCGTCTGGGGAGCTGAAAATATTGATACTATTCCCGGAAGAATACCCATAGGCATAAGGGAGACAAGGCTTTCGGGAAGGTATTTGTTGCCGTAAAATGAAATTAAAACGACTAGCAATCCTACTATGGAAAGTATAGGAAGAGAAACTGTATCTTTATTATGACTGCTCCAGAAATAGAACAAAAGTATAGTGTAACCTATAATAAGCAGGAGACATACTCCCAGCATATATGTAATGGAGAAAGGACTTGTTCCCTTAAGAATGCCCAGGGTTTTGAGCATTTCGATATGGGTCTCATTAACGATTTGTCCCTTACCGACGATGAGCTGATTTTTCTTATACTCCACATCAGCAACGGCTTTTTCCGCATTATCCCGTTCCAACTCGGTCTTTTCCTTGTCAACAGCAAAATTAACTGTAAGAACTTTTGAAATAAGCTCATTAACAGCAGCTTTTTGCTTGGTATTCAGCCCAAGCATGTCCACATCGGCATTACACTGCTCCTGTGCTACCGCAACATCTGAAACCTCCTGGTCCATAGCTGCACTGACAATCTGAATAGATTTTTTCATTACTGCAAATGTTGAGTCAGATGCCTTTATAAGCTCCCTTGCAGTATCAACGGAAATATCGTTGACCGGAGAATCATTTATAAGGCTCTGGGCGGCATCGTTTACTGTAATGCTGTTATTGCGCAGGTTTTCAGCAATAGTAAACACCGAGGAGATGTCGGCTACTGCAGTTTTTTTCTTTTCAGGGTTGTGAACATATACATCTTTTACTTCGTCACGTGCAGCCTTGCGGTAAATTTCAGTTGTTACGGTATCCACAACCGAACGGGGGGCATAAATATCCTCCGTTGACACAGAGCCTGCTTCAAGGTCAACTTGTCCCGTTTGGTTTGAAAACAAAACAAGGAGGATAATCATAAACAGCGATGCTACCGTGATTATTAAATGGATTATATTACTGAAATATGATTTTAACATAAAAAGAGTCCTCTCCGATGACTAATTCTTTTTTTCGTAACGTTCATAAGCGGCAATAATTTTCTGCACAAGGGGATGACGGACAACGTCCTTATCCGAAAGATAGGAAAAATCAAGCCCCTCAATATTTTTCAGAACCTTTGCCGCGTCCTTCAGACCGCTCCTCTTTCCGTCGGGCAGGTCAATCTGGGTTATATCGCCTGTAATGACGGCTTTTGAACCAAAGCCTATACGTGTAAGAAACATTTTCATCTGCTCGGGTGTGGTGTTCTGTGCTTCATCAAGGATAATAAAAGCATCATCCAGTGTTCTTCCGCGCATATAGGCAAGGGGTGCTATTTCAATAACACCGCGCTCAAGATACTTCTGATAGTTTTCCATACCGAGCATATCTCCGAGGGCATCGTAAAGAGGACGGAGATAGGGGTCAACCTTCATCTGCAAGTCTCCCGGCAAAAACCCCAGCTTTTCACCGGCCTCCACTGCGGGGCGGGTGAGGATAATACGGCTTACTTCCTTTCTGCGGAACGCATCAACTGCCATAGCCACCGCAAGATAGGTTTTACCTGTTCCCGCAGGACCTATTGCAATGACCACTGTATTATCGCGGATTTTCTGAATGTAGTTTTTCTGTCCGTAGGTTTTACACTTGACACTTTTACCCTTGGCAGTTATACAGATATAATCGCCCTTTGCAGGCGCTACATACTGAATATCTTCATTTACAGAAAAAATTGCATAACGTATATTCTGCTCTGTAAGAGTTTCTCCTATTTCGATTTCACCAATAAGTCTTTCTATAACGGAAGCGGCTTTTTCGCAGTTGTCGCCCATAATTTTTATACTGGTGTCCCTGTTTGTTATTTTGACATTCATTTCCCTTTCAATAAGCTTAATGTTAGAGTCAAAGCTACCAAACAGTGACATAACTGTATCAATGCTTCCGCCTTCAATTATTTTTTCCATTTTATTCTCCTTTGGATTAATTTATTTCGGCTATGGGAATTTCTTTATCGGCACGGACAAGACATTCTGCGCCGAATGTCACTCTGACAGAGTCAGAGGCATCTTCTGTATCCGTTGTCATATTTACAATATCCATATTCTCTTTTTCCAGAGATTGTATGAAACTCTGCCTGTGCGCTTCCGTTTCAGCATTTATGTCGGTATCCACTTTTATAACGTTTGCTTCTTTATAAATGACGCGAGAAAAGGAGACAGGCAAAAATGGTATTTTGGCTATTTTCTCTATTTTATCATAATCGGTATAGGAAATTCCACTGTTTAATGAAAATTTTATATTATTTTTTTTAAAATTTACGGAAAGTACAGTTTTTTCATTGCCTGTAGGCTCTTTTAATATGGTTTTTTTCGGGATTACGACAGTTTTTTCTCTCTTTATGCGAAGCAATACATCTGCGCGTGCGTGATGGTAGTATGTAGGAATATTTTCGTTTTCACTGCGAAGAACCCCTGTTACTATTAACTGACCTTTTTCGACGGTCATTCCTTCGGTGAAAAGGGGGATACCGCAGTACACCTGCATTTTTTCAATTACTCCGTCATAAAGGGAGATAACGTCGGAGGGTTCGTTGATTTCCAGAAGCTCGGGTTTTTCTTTACGGGCGCTGATTTTTACTTTGGCATTGGTACCCTTGATGTCTACCCACATCCATGCCAGTTCGTCTATCTGCGTAATGGCAATACGTTTAATGTCATAACGGTCAATCTTACTTTTACGAGCGCCTGCCTGCACTCCATTTTCCCGAAGAACGGCTTGAACCTTCTTTTGTAGTGCGGGACTGCCGCCTTCGATTTCAACACTCCATACAAACAGCGAAAACACGGCTGTAACTATAAGAAAGATTGCCGGCAGTGCAATGAGGACAAAGCGCTTTCTGTAGCGCCTGAAAAAAACGGGAAATCCGCTTTTGTCCGCAAGTGTCAGGGTAAGGCCTTCTGTTTCCGAGGAAATAAGCCGCTCATAACCTTTTTTGCTGACAGAAAACGAAATTGTATTTTCGTCAATGCGTATGACATTGTGGATGAATATCCCCATTGTTGAAGCAATATTTAAAATCCTTTCAGGAAATCGCCCACAGGCTTTTACAGTGTAACTGCCTTTTATATTACTTATTATTCCGAATAACATACAAATCACTCCTTAAAATAATTGTATGTTTAACATTTCTGAAGCATAACTTATAAAATAGGGGAGGAATAAAAATGAGAAAAAAAGAATCCGCGTCTTTTAGAGTTGCCCGGGCTCTTGACGTACCTCTTGATGTGATTTGCGATGTCCCCAGGATAGAGTTTATGGGGCAAAGCAGTTTGAATATTGAAAATTTCCGTGGAATACTTGACTACAGTGAAAATTGCATAAAAGTCAATACAACTGTAGGCATTGTGGAAATAAGCGGAGAAGATATTATAATCGAAAGTATAACCGACGAGGGAGTAACAGCCAAGGGCAAATTTACAGGAATGCGTTTTGTCTGAAAGGAAGATTTTATGTTGTTTTTCTTAATATGTGCGGCTTTTGCACTTTTTCCTGAAAAAGTTCTTTACGGAGCAGGAAACGGGCTGGCATTGTGTCTGAATGCGGTTATTCCTTCGCTTCTTCCGTTTATGGTTGTGTCGGGATGTATAATTAAAAGCCGCTTTGCAAGACCGCTTGGAAGTGTGCTGTCAAAGATTATTACTCCGGTTACTGGAATAAGCAGTGCGGGATGCGTATGCTTTGTAACAGGTCTTGTAGGCGGTTACGGTGCAGGTGCAAGAGCGGTGCTCGAAAGCTACCGTGAAAATCTTGTATCAAAGGAGGAAGCGGAGAGGCTTCTTGCTTTTTGCAACAATGCAGGGCCCCTTTTTATTATCGGTACTGTGGGAGTCGGCTTTTACGGAAGTAAATCTGTTGGTGTGATGTTGTTTCTGGTGCAGATAATAACGTCAATTATATGTGCAAAGATTTTTTCGGGAAATTTCAGACAGAAAAGCCGCATCGGTGACGAGTGGGATTTTTACAAAAAAAACAAGCCCCCTACAGGAGAGCTTGTTGTAAAATCTGCAGTTGAAAGCGGCAGTGCAATAATTACCGCCTGCGTGTTTGTGATTTTGTTTTCTGCACTTCTTGAAGTGTTGCCTTTCGGGGAATACAGCCTACTCGGTGGAATACTTGAGGTAACCCGCGGTTGCAGTGAAATGTCAAGACAGGGGACAGATGCTCTTTCTGTCACAAGTGCTTTCCTTGCGTGGGGAGGAATAAGCGTACATCTTCAGGCAGATGCTCTGTGCGGAGGCATCTTCAGAATGAAGCGCTATTATATCGGGAAAATCTTCGCCGCGGTGTGTGCTTTCCTTATTACAAAAGTCACGGGCGGAGATATAAATATTCTGCTGCTTATGATAACGTTAATTATATCCGCACTTCTTATATGGAGAGTTCTTACGCATCTTGTTTTCTCAGAACGGCTTCAGCAATCCTTATTCCGTCAACGGCGGCACTCATAATTCCGCCTGCGTAGCCTGCACCTTCTCCACAGGGGTAAAGTCCCTTTATATTTGACTGCAAATCGTCACCACGGACAATTCTCACGGGGGATGAGGACCGGCTTTCCACCCCTGTAAGGACAGCATCGGGTAGATTGAATCCTCTGATTTTTCTGTCCATAAGTATTATCCCCTCACGGAGTGAATTTGTTATAAAATCCGGGAAAAGCCCCGAAAGGTTTGAGACCGTAACACCGATTGGGTAGGTAGGATTAACCTTGCCCAGACCCGTTCCCCGCTGATTATTGTGAAAATCCGCAACTGTCTGTACGGGGGCAAAATAATTTGCGCCGCCCATATAAAAAGCTGCTTTTTCAAGCTTGCGCTGAAACTGCACACCGGCAAAAATATCATCACCGGGAAAATCATCGGGAGTGACACTTACAAGGAGTGCACTGTTGGCATTTTCACCGTCACGGGCAAAGTTACTCATACCATTTGTGACTACAGTATTTTCCTCACTTGCGGCGGCAACAACAGTTCCACCGGGGCACATACAGAAGGTGTATACACCTCTGCCGTCCTTAAGATGTACAGCCGCTTTATAGTCCGCGGCAGGAATAGTACCTTTGTAGCCGTGGTAAAGTGCATCGTTGATAAGTGATTGAGGATGTTCAATTCTGACACCTACGGAAAAGCTCTTTTTCTCCATTATTGCACCGCGCCCGAAAATCATTTTAAAGGTATCGCGGGCACTGTGTCCGGTTGCAAGAATAACGGTATCGGTTTCAATATCACCCTTTGAGGTTTTAACACCGGTAATTCTGCCGTTTTCCGTATAAATATCGTCAAGACGGCAACCAAAGCGGAATTCACCGCCCATAGAGATAATCTCATTACGCATATTTTTAATAATTCCAGACAGCAAATCTGTACCGATATGTGGCTTGCCTGCGTACATAATTTCTTCCGGTGCGCCGTGCTTGACAAATTCTGAAAGTACCTTTTGCTGACGTGGGTCCTTTGTGCCGGTGGTCAGCTTTCCGTCGGAGAATGTGCCTGCACCACCCTCACCAAACTGAATGTTGCACTCTGTATCGAGCTTTCCGCCCTTAAAATAGGTGTCAACGGCTTTCTTTCGGCTGTCAACATCCATACCCCGTTCAAGGACTATGGGCATGGCTCCCGAGGCGGCAAGGATATGCGCCGCAAAAAGTCCTGCAGGACCACTGCCTACAACGACGGGACGTTTTTCAAGCCGTGATACCGCAGGGTATTCGTAAAGGTAGGGGGTGTATTTCTCAACATTCTTAATGTCGAAAAACCGTTTTTCACCACGAAGTGAAACCGCTACACTGATGCAGCGGCAGATTTTACCCCTTATATGGGCATCTATGGAATCCTTCAATATTTGAACAGAAAGAATATCATAGTCGCCAATGCGGAGCTTTTTCTTTATTTCACTTCTGATGTCATCCTCTGTATACTTTACAGGGAGAAAAAGATTTGTTATTTTAAGCATTTTATCCTCCTTATAAAAGTCTTGTTTAACGGTTTCCCAAACATCAGCTTTATATAAGTATTTATAAGGCTATATACAATATTGAAAAAACAGTGTAGTTGGCATATTAACCAAATTACAGTAAGAAATTGTTACAATCAAAAATAATTTGAATATCTTTATATCTTGAAAACCATTCTGCATTTTCCGTATGAACCGGAATTATTGCTTTGGGTGATACATCTTTAATAAGATTTTCAATTGTTGTTACATCCGCATGTCCACTTGTGTGAAGAATGTGTAATTTTACTCCCTTTGATTTCATAAAATCTAAAAAATCTTTCATATCATCTCGTTCAAGATAACCCTTCCACATTCCGTAAAACAGTATTCCGTCTTCAAACGAACATGTTTCATTTAATTTCAGAAGATAATTTTTCATAGATGGTCTTATGCACATCAAAAACATTTCTTTTGAGATAGCAGATTTTCCTATTTTTATATCATTAAATTCAGAAAGCATTTGATATTGCTTATCTCCCCCTGTCATAAAAACCCTTGTATGCTCATCAGGTATCAATGCAGCTTCTTCTGATGCCTTTGCAATTTTTGCAGTATAAATGTCTTCAAGAAAAATTCTTTCGGTTTGTTTTGCTACATTACTCATAGTAACAAGTCTGTCTATATTCATAGAAGACATCATAATAAAGGCAGGTCCTGAATGCTTTGATAAGGCATTCAATGCAATTTTTTCAAGTGTTTCTTCTTCAATATTTTGAATAGTATCTTCTCTTGAAAGAGTTGTCCCTTCAGTTATCAATGCATCAACAGCGGGGATTTTTAAAAGAAGATTATTGTAATCCAATCTTCCATTAGCCCTGAAATCTCCTGTGTATAAAATCTTTTTTTCATCAGATTCAATAAGAAACATATAGGAATCAAAGGCAGAATGGTCGCAAAGAATAGGAGTAATCTTAACATCATTAACTAAAATGGGTGTATCTTCATAAATGAATCTGACAGAAAAATTGCATCGTGTTCCTCTGTAATCATTTGCCGTTTCAACAATTTTATAAGCTCTTTCACCCATATAGATGGGTATGTCTTCTAATATATAATCAAGTAGACCAATATGGTCGGAGTGATAATGAGAAACAAAGACAGCATCATACTTCTTTTTTCCATAAAACAAACCATCAATTTGGGGAATTTCAACTTTTTCACTCTCGTCCAGATTAATGCCGGCATCAAAGAGTATTTTTGTTTTGTCAGTTGCTATTTCAATGATTGAACCGCCTATCTGATTCTGACCGCGAATTATGTTGATAATCATTATTTTTTACTCTCCGCAATATAAAGCATTATTGCACTGTCTGTAAGTTCAGATAGTACTATTGCATCTTTGTTGCTTTTCATAATGCGATTAAGATTGACTAGGATTTCTTTTTTACTTTCATCAAAGTAAAATTCATAATCACTAAATCTTAATTCTAGATTTTCTTTTATTTTATTTCCGACATCTGTTAATGTTTGCTCTGTGTAATCAGAGTAATCAAAGAATTTTTTTCTTATAAGGAATTTAACAATGGTTGTTTCCTGATTATGAATTTCCATAAATCTAGGGTAATCATTGCAAGATACTCCAAAAAGCACATTTATATTGGATGCCATTCCATAACAAATAACCTTTTCTAATTTGTTTCTTTTGGCGGTTAAATTATGACTTTCTGGCTCTCCGCTTTTTTCTATAACCGTTTCCTTTTTGATTAAAGGTTTGTACTTATCACACACACCTTTCATAGCATTATCAAATGACTTTTTAAAATCTTTCGATGGAATCTTATTTTTAATAACAGAGAAAAATAATACTACGATAACTAAAGTGCCAAAAACATCCTTAACACCAGCCACAACTGTTGGAGTAGAAATACCATTGACAAAAATCTCTACAATTGCCGCCAAAACAGCAATAACACCAAAGACTCCGCCCAAAATATCTTCAATAAAATCTTTGTTCATTTTTATTCCTCCACAATATATTTTTCGTTTTTGAGTTTTATAAACAAAGGTTTACAGTCTAAAACCCGTATCAATTCCTTTAATTTAGGTCTGTCTTCAAACATTTCATCATAAGCGATACTGCCTACAAACACAAACGGATTTGCCTCAATTTTTGTTTCTTGTGGCAAATTGAAATCTTGAAAAAGCTTTTTTTCATCAACTGTTTTTAAGTATGTATAGCCCTCAATTACACATCGTATCATTGTCTCATCACTGTCCGGCTTTTTTAATTCCAAAATTCTTAATGTGTTGCCATCATAAGAAAGTAAATCTATTTTACCTGCATTGTCTGATGCTTTGTTTTTTAAAGGTGTCTGATAATCCAATATTTTACCAAGACCGTCTATAATGGATTGATTAAACATCTTCATTGCAATCATTTCTTCTTCCCGATTACTTTTTAGATTTTTTATTACACCGTTATGTGTCTTCGTAAAATAGCCTTTTTCTCTGGTTATAGTTGGGATCTCATTGAGCAATCCCAAATTTTCAAGAAGCCACCCGCAAATAATTTCAGTATAATATTCGTCTGTATCTGATGATTTACCTCTGTAATTTATAAAATCATACTTATAGAAAAGTTGCATACTTTCTTTTGCTACTTCAAGTTTTTCTATTATCTCTTGTCTTGTATATCCCATAATGCATCTCTTTTGTATTACTTAATGTTTCTTTGTTATATCTTTCTTCGCAACAAATCAACAGCTGTTAATCTTTTTGATTTGTACCTGCAATAAATCCTGTTGTCCATGCCCAGTGTAAATTATATCCGCCGCAGTCGCCTACTACGTCGAGAAGCTCGCCTGTGCAGTACAGACCGGGGCATTTTAAGGATTCAAGTGTTTCGGGATTAAAGTCGGAAAGGTATGCGCCACCACTGCTTGCCTGTGATTGCTCCTTACCGATAACAGTTGTTACTGTGAATGAAAGTGCTTTTATAAAGGAGGCAAGGATTGAAAGCTCCTTTTTAGAAAGAGTGGATACGGGGGTAATAACCTTTATTCCCGCAGTGGCAAGAATATACTGCGAAAGAGCTTTGTGCAGAAATCCCGTCAGAAAATCCTCTGCTTTAAGGTGGGAGAGACGACTTTTTCTCTTTGTCAGCATATCCAAAAGCTCGTCCTTTGTCTTTTCGGGGAAAAGATCGAGGGAGAGAATGCTCCCTTCACGGCAAAGACGTGAAAGCTGCATTACTGCAATTCCCGAAAGTCCGTAATCGGTGAACTGAATTTCACCCTTTTCAGTGCGGACAGGCTTACCTTTGTCAAAAAGGGAAACATTGCCCTTTGCCCGAATGCCCTTAAGAGCCTTTGTATTTTCCTTTGTTTTAACGGGGGAAAGGGCATAGCGGAATTTTTCCGTCTTATGCCCCAGAGAATTAAGGAGATTAATTCCGTTTCCGTCCGTGCCGAATGATGGTGCCGCATTGGAGCCTACTGAAAGAATCACTCTGTCAAAGCTCTCACCGTTTATAATAAAGGAATCAGCCTTTTTTTCAATCTTATTTATAAAAGCATTGGTACGGATGCAGACTCCCAGATGCTCACATTCAAAGCGGAGTGCGTCAAGCACACTTGTCGCCCTGCGTGAATAGGGGTATATTCGTCCATCCTCTTCTGCAAGGATAATACCGATGCTTTCAAAGAAACTCTTTTCTTCTTCGGGACTGAAGCGGGAGAGAATTTTCCCCACAATTCCGCTCGTGGAAGAAAAATAGTTCTCCTCACTTATATTGGCATTTGACAGATTACATCTGCCGTTACCTGTAGCAAGAAGCTTCTTTAAAATTCTGTCACTGCGTTCAAACACAGTGACAGAATTGTTTTCGTTTATTCTTTTTGCATAAATTGCGCAGACCGTGCCGCTGGCACCGCCACCGATTACTGCAATTTTCAATATATTTCAGCCTCGCTTTTTTTATCTCTTGTCATAAGACGAAGAACCTCGTCACGGGCACTTGCGTTTTCAAACAGTACACGGTAGCATGCCTCTGTAATAGGCATTTCAACACCGTTCTTTTTTGATAGAGCATATGCCGCTTTACATGCCTCAACACCCTCAACAGTCATATGAACTTCCTCCAGAGCTTCGGCAAGATTTTTTCCCTGACCGATAAGTATACCTGCGCGACGGTTTCTTGAATGCATTGATGTACAGGTTACGATAAGGTCGCCAATACCTGTAAGTCCGCTGAATGTTTCAGCCTTTGCACCCAGGTGCACACCGAGACGTGTGATTTCGCTTAAACCTCTTGTCATAAGAGCCGCCTTGGTATTGTCTCCATAGCCGAGACCGTCTGTAATACCTGCGCACAGTGCAATAACATTTTTGAGCGCGCCGCCGAACTCAACTCCGACCATATCATCGTTTGTATATACGCGGAACGCAGGCGCCATAAATACATCCTGAAGCATCTGCACAGTAGCCGCATTCTTGCAGGCAAGAACATTAGTTGTAGGGATTTTCCTTGCAACCTCTTCCGCGTGGGAGGGACCGCTTAAAACAGCAACTGTGCTGTGAGGAAGCTCCTCCTCAAAAACCTCGCTTATACGGCAAAGTTTTTCCTCATCAATACCCTTTGATATATTGACAATAGTCTTACCGTTGGCATATTTTCCGAGGTTTCTTGCTGTAGTACGCACTGCCTTTGATGGAACGGCAGATACTATTATTTCGCCAAAAGCTGCCGCTTCTTCAATATCGCTTGTGAAAATAAAGTCTGCGTCACCGAAAGGAACTCCAGGAAGAAATTCCTTGTTTTCACGGTCAGCCTTCAGACGTTCACTTTCTTCCTTGAGATACGACCACAGACACACCTTATGTCCGTTTGATGAAAGAAGCAGTGCAATGGCTGTACCCCAGCCACCGCTTCCTATAACTGATATATTCATAGTGTTACCTCACTTTTTTCCTAACCTATTTTCATTGCCTGCAATAAGGCGGGCAATATTGGCTTTGTGTCTGTATATGCACAGAAGTCCTATCACTGTACAGAAAATTGAAAATTCATCAAGCTTAAAAAATGCAAATGATGAAATAATTGCGCCAACAGATGCCATAATTGACGAAAGGGAGACGTATCTTGAAATTGCAACCATAACAATAAATACTCCCAACGAAATAAGTGCCGTGGGCCAGTGGAGCGCAAGAAGAACCGCGAAGCTTGTTGCAACACCCTTGCCGCCCTTGAATTTATAATACACGGGGAAGTTGTGACCAAGCACAGCACCAAGCGCTGCACTGCATTCATAAATGCTGTCTTTAAGTACAAAGCGCGCAATTATAACGGCAATAACACCCTTTAAAATATCGAGGATGAATACAACTGCCGCCGGCCCTTTGCCATAGGTGCGGAGTACGTTGGTAGAACCGGCATTTCCGCTACCGTGATTTCTTATGTCATCACCCTTTAATTTTGAATAAATAATTGCGAAATTCAGCGAACCGAAAAGGTAGCCGAAAATTAAACAAAGTATAATCTTAATTACCAAAATTAATCAAACCCTTTCGAAATGCGAAATGCGAAATGCGAAATGCGAAATGAAGGAAGATTTTCGCTCAAGCGAAAATTTACATTCACTTCGAACTTCGAACTCCGAATTTCGAACTTATTTATTTTCTTTGCTTCTTTCCCTTACAATAAATTTTAAGGGTGTTGCTTTAAGATTGAACGCATCACGGATGCAGTTTTCAATATAGCGGATATAGCTGAAGTGTGCAAGCTCGTGGTCATTTACAAATATAACGAACGTCGGGGGCTTTGTGCTTACCTGGGTCATATAGTAGAGCTTAAGACGTTTACCCTTGTCGCTTGGTGGCTGAACACGCATAGTCGCCTCGGCAAGACAGTCATTAAGCACACCTGTCTGAAGACGCATTGAGTTCTGATTTGTAACATATGTCACAAGCTCAAAAATCTTGTCAAGCCTTTGTCCCGTTTCTGCTGAAATAAAGAGAATGGGAGCATATGTCATAAAGCTTAACTTCTCGTGGATTTCCCTTGTGAACTCGTTTACACTGCTGTTGTCCTTTTCAACAAGATCCCACTTGTTTACGCAGATGATAGATGCCTTGCCTTCTTCGTGGGCATAGCCTGCAATTTTAGCATCCTGCTCGCTGATTCCTTCTGTTGCATCAATCATAATAAGGCACACATCAGCTCGTTCAACCGCAGTATATGAACGGATGACACTGTAGCGCTCAAGTGATTCTGTAACCTTTGCCTTTCTGCGGATACCGGCAGTGTCAATAAGAGTGTATTTCTCACCATTACGCTCGTAAAGTGTATCGATGGAGTCACGGGTTGTGCCTGCAATGTTTGACACAATAACGCGGTTTTCCCCCAGAAGCTTGTTGATAAGTGAACTTTTCCCTGCATTTGGTTTACCCACAATGGCAATTTTGATTGTATTGTCTTCTTCCTCTTCTTCGGAGGACGGGAAGTGCTTCACACATTCGTCAAGTACGTCACCGACACCCATTTTGTGTAGTGATGAAATCGCAATTGGGTCACCGAGACCGAGGTTATAAAATTCGTAAAATTCTAACGGAGGCTCACCGGGAGTGTCAATCTTGTTTACAACAAGTACGATAGGCTTGCCTGATTTCTGCAGCATTGTGCAGACTTCCTGATCAGCGGCGGTCATACCGTCGCGAATGTCTGTCATAAAGATAATGACGTGTGCCATATCTATGGCAAGCTGTGCCTGAAGCCGCATCTGTGACAGGATAATATCCTTTGAATACGGCTCAATACCACCCGTGTCAATCATAGTAAATGTTTTGCCGCACCATTCGCCGTCTGCAAATATACGGTCACGGGTAACACCGGGGGTATCCTCTACAATGGATATGCGCTTTCCGGCTATTTTATTAAATAATGTGGATTTACCCACATTAGGTCTGCCAACTATGGCAATAATGGGCTTTGACATTTCTTTTGCCCCTTTCTTAATTAGTTAGAATGTCTTATTTAAATCTACTTCCACAAGCTTTATATCATCCTGGGGAGCATATAACAGCCTTCCGTTGTGAATAAATATATTGCTATTGTAAATATAATCGCTTGAACGGAAAAAGCACGCAGGATTGTTAAATACACAGGTGCGGATGTCATTTTTTCCGTCGGTATCCCCATATGAGTGTGTTACAAGCATTCCGTCCATAATTGTGGAATCAGTAGGGAGTGTCGTCTCAAAAATATGAGCTCCCGCATTACTTCCGATGCCGTAATTAAGATACATTTCAACAACTGTTTTTTCGCTGTCCTTTGTGTGAAGATAGAGTGCGCCCTGATAACATACACCTTTGTCAAGAGGAAGTGAATTTTCGTTAATCACAATTGTTTTTCCACTTGTACTGCTATAGCGGTACATCTTGCCGTTTTTGGAATATACTATCATTTCGCTGTCAGACTTTGTATCGTTGTCCCAACCGATAAAGGCGAGAAAATTTGCAACATTTTCAATTAATGGGGTAAGAACTCCTGTTTCAAGGTCATAACGGTACAGCAGACTGTTTTCGTCTGTAGTTTTGTTGTATCCTGTAAGATACATATTTTCCCCAAGGAACTGAAGTCCGGGATTAGTGTAGTTCCGGGAATCAGATGAACGCATTTCTGCAAAAACTATATCATCGGCAAGAATTTCAGTATAATCTTCGCTGCCGTCCTTATAGCATAAAACACGTGAATTTCCCATTCCGCCACGATATACTTTTACAGTATGGCCGTCAAGGTCATATATTTCTTCTGCACCGCCTAAAAAGCTCTCTCTGTAGCTTCCATCTTTGGAATCTTCCGTAGTACCGTCGTGGTTTATTTTAACACGGTAATTTGTACCCATAGAAGCACCAGTGCGGTAAGATAAATACATACTTCCGTTTTGTTCAGTAAATGTAACAATATTATTTCCGCCTTCTACATAATAGTTTTGGGCAGTTGTATATATAAGCTCATTTGCCTGTATGTTGTCCACAGGTGTACGATAAATCTTTCTGTCATTTCCGGTATAGTAATAATAAATGCCATCTGTCGCCGCCTCGGGAAGAACCTGTGTTCTTAAATCGGGCAAATTAAGAGTTTTACAGATGTAATTATCGGCATTTACAACAAGGCCGTTTTTTTCGTCATAACTATATTCCCATTCAAATTCGTCAACGGCAAAGCGCCACGTAAGAGGGAAATATGTTACTTCTCGGAAAGTAATAAGTGGATAATTCTCTTTTTTATTATCAACAACTTTCCCATTTACAATAATATTAAAATTACATATTGAAATATCATTTTTCTTGCCGTTCTTCCACTCCCAACTGTAATCGCGGTAAGCGCCGGAAATGTTTTCCTTTGTAATTTCAAGGGTGCTTGTATTTGCATTCCATTTTGTTGCAACACCAAGGAAACGGCAATCGTAGTATGTCATAGGGAAGTACACAATATCCTTATATTGCAAAAGTGGATATTGCCTGTAGGAATTATCCACACTCTGACCGCTTAATGTAATGGAGCAGGCAGGGATATTGGCGACCTCCTTTGCATAGACAGAGGAAGCCATACAAAGAATAATGATGGAAAATAAAACTGCGATTTTTTTCATAAAGAATACCTCCTTACTGAATGAGGTAGTGTCAAATTGACACCCCGTTTTTATATTTTAACTACTGTTAAAACCTTG
>CAYLPQ010000040.1:0-18101 GCA_964385605.1 uncultured Oscillospiraceae bacterium
AGAGCATTTTTATTAAACGCACAAATACGTTACATTGATGTAATTTCCTATAAGGTTAAAAAGAGGTCTGTTCGCTGAACAGACCTCTTTTTCTTACAGTACTTTATACCCTTGTGCTTCAACTGCACTCTTTAAAGTATCCACAGAAACACTGTCGTCGTGCTTTATTACAGCAGTTCCTTTTTCGTGGCTTGGGATTGCTTCTGCAACACCTGCTATTCCCTCAAGAGTCTCTCTAACTCTTGCCTCACAGTGGGGACACATCATTCCTTCGATTTTAAGTATTGTTTCCATTTGTTTTTTCTCCTTTTTTTTATATGATTTAAATAAATTCAACCTCAACGCATTTGAAATAACGCATACACTGGAAAGGCTCATTGCCGCTGCACCAAACATGGGATTAAGTGTCCATCCCGTAATATTTATCCACACACCTGCCGCCAGGGGTATTCCCACAACATTGTAAAAGAATGCCCAGAACAGATTTTCGTGAATATTTTTAAGTGTTTTGCGGCTTAATCTGATTGCTTCGTATACACCCATAAGACTCTTTCCTGTAAGGACTATATCCGCTGACTCAACTGCCACATCAGTACCCTTTCCTATGGCAACACCTATATCTGCTCTTGTCAGTGCAGGTGCGTCGTTTATACCGTCACCAACCATCATAACGGAGCCTTTTTTCTGAAGCTGACGGATTATTTCTTCCTTGCCGTCAGGTAACACATCGGAAATAACATTTGTAATTTCAAGTTCCTGTGCTATAGCTTCGGCGGTATTTTTGTTATCTCCTGTAAGCATTACCACCTCAATGCCCAGCTTTTTGAAAAGTGTCACTGCCTCTTTACTGTCCTCTTTCACGGTATCTGCTACGGCAATAACTCCTATAAAGGATTTTTCCTTTACAAACATCAATGGTGTTTTTCCTTGATCAGAAAGCTTTTTCACAACTGCTTGCTGTTCAGAACCAACACATGCAACATCCGAAGCAAGCTTTAAATTTCCTCCGTAAACATTTTCACCGTTAATAATTCCCTTTACTCCGCTTCCCGGAAGTGCTGTAAAGGCATCTGCCTCTACAAGAGGAACGTTTTTCTCTTCACAATATTCTGTAATCGCTTTGGCAAGAGGATGTTCACTTCTTACTTCCAGAGAATAAGCAGTCTGAAGAATGTCAGATTCTGAAAATTCTCCAAAAGGAATTATATCTGTTACTTTCGGTTCACCTTTTGTAAGAGTTCCCGTTTTATCAAGTGCCACGTATTTTACCTTGCCTGCATTTTCAAGAACTTCGGAGGTCTTGTAAAGTATGCCCTTTTTTGCACCTACTCCGCTTCCTACCATTATTGCAACCGGGGTAGCTAAACCAAGAGCACACGGACAGCTTATCACAAGTACCGAGATACCACGCGCAAGTGAAAACCCGAAATTCTCTCCCAGAAGAAGCCAGGTAATTGTAGTTATAAGGGAAATTACAATTACCGCAGGAACAAAAACTCCCGAAACCTTGTCCGCGATTTTTGCAACAGGCGCCTTTGTAGCTGCCGCATCGCTTACCATTTTAATTATGCGGGCAATGGTTGTATCTTCTCCGACCTTTGTAGCCCTGCACCGAAGAAACCCGGACTGATTAACTGTTGCGGCAGATACCACGTCACCTACGGTTTTATCAACGGGCATACTTTCACCTGTAAGAGCTGTTTCATTGACGGCACTGCATCCCTCAATCACTATCCCGTCCACAGGAATACTTGCGCCGGGCCTTACTATAAATATGTCGTCTGTTTTAACCGCTGTAGCATCAACTGTAATTTCCTTTCCGTCACGGATGACAGTTGCTGTTTTGGGAGAAAGCTCCATAAGACTTTTAATTGCATTTGTAGTTTTGCCTTTAGAATAAGCTTCTAGAAGCTTACCTACCGTAATAAGGGTAAGTATCATCGCGGCAGATTCAAAATAAAACTCATGCATATACGAATGCGCAAGATGAAATTCCCCTTTTATATAAGCATTACTCATAGCAAAGAGAGCATACACACTGTAACCAAATGCTGCAAGTGCCCCCAATGACACCAGAACATCCATATTAGGAGCCCGGTGAACAGAGCTTTTATATCCGCTGATAAAAAACTTCTGATTTATAACCATAATCAATCCCGAAAGAAGCAGCTGTGCTATTCCTACCGCCAGAGGATTATCCTTGAATATCCCGAAATACGGAAGTCCTAAAAGCATATTTCCCATTGAAAAATACATCAGCACCACAAGAAGCACTACAGAGGAAATAAGTCTTGCTTTCATAGAAGAAATTTCTTTTTTTCCTGTAAGTTCATCATTGTTTTCTTTTCTCTCCCCATCAAGAGATACCCCATATCCTGCGTTTTCTACTGAAGAAATAATGCTTTCTTTACTTGCTGTTCCTTCCACTATCATAGAATTTGTGAGAAGATTTACAGCGCAGCTTGTTACTCCATCCACTGCTGACACCGCTTTTTCCACACGGGCACTGCAGGCGGCACAGCTCATACCTGTAATATTATATTTTTCCATAACGTCACCTCATCAGCTTCTTCAGAATATCAAGAAGTTCATCAACTGTTGATTCTTTCCCTTCTCTTATATCATTCTCCACACAGGTTCTGATATGTTTGGAAAGTATTTCCCTGTTCAGAGCATCAAGAGCTGCATTTGCCGCTGTTATCTGTGTTATAATGTCTGTACAGTAACAGTCTTCATCTACCATTCTTCCTATTCCTCGTATCTGACCTTCAATACGTTTTATTCTGTTTAAAAGAAGCTTTTTTTCGCTGTCGGTTCTTTTCTTTTTTCTGCAACAATCCATATTTTCACCTCATTTACATTATATACCCCCTGGGGGTATTTTGTCAACAATAAAAACAGAGACAGCTGCCTCTGTTTTTATTGTTGACTTAAAATTTGGTCCGCATCTTCCCGCGTCAGCTTTTCATTATACACCATAGCTTCCACAACTGTTTTTTGCCTTTGCTTTGCCAGGTCGGGATTATTATCCAGAGAATATACTGACGGCGCATTGGGGATTCCCGCAAGAAGTGTTGCTTCATAATCGCTGAGTTCCGACGGAATTTTCCCAAAATAGCCTGTTGACGCATCATAAATCCTGTAATAACCGCTTCCGTAATATATGGTATTAAAATACAATTCCAGTATTTCTTTTTTTGAAAATTCCTTCTCCAGTTCCAGAGCCACCATACATTCCGCAACTTTTCTTGTAAGTGAATTATCGTTCATAAAATACATATTTTTTGCAAGCTGCTGCGTAATACTGCTTCCTCCCTGGGTTATGCTTTTACTCTCAAAATTCAGCTTGAAAGCACGAACTATTCCGCGTACATCCACACCTATATGTTCATAAAAACGTTTATCCTCTACGCTTACCATTGCATCCACAAACACAGGAGATATATCGTCAAGCTCCGTATAATTGTTTGATGCCTTGATTTTTCGTGCGGCATCTTCTACAGAAAGCTGACTGACCGCCTGCTTGTATTTTCCATATCCGCCTGCAACCAATCCTACGAGGACTATTAAAACAAGCACAAATACCGTAAGTATTAATCTTTTTATTAACTTCAAATTTTATCCCCCCGTTTTTTTCTTACTGAAATCGGTGAAACACCTCTTACTTTTTTAAATACTGCGGCAAAATAGCTGCTGCTGTTAAATCCGCAATTCTGCGCAATTTCTGTAATCGGAGCTTTCGTTGTAACAAGCATTTTTTCTGCATTTTTCACGCGTACAGTGGCTATATATTCATTAACTCCAAAGCCGGTATAAACTTTAAATTGCCGCGAAAAATGACTTTCGCTCAGTGCAAACTCTCTTGCAAGCAAAGACAAAGAGAGCTCTCTTGAATAATTTTCACTGATATAATGAACGGCACTTTGTATTATAGAATCATTTTCGGAAATTTCCTGTGTATGATTTACGTCTGTCGACCGCTTGAGTATAACCAGAATCTCTCTGATATAACCTGCTATAAGGTCATCGGAATAGCGGTCTCTTGCAGAATACTCCGATGCCGCTTTCTCTATAGCATCCTTGATGGGAGGATTTTTAAAATAACACACATCAAAGCAAGAAAAAATTCTGTCTCCGGGGGAATACATTATAAATTCATTTGTAAATGCAATAAGAAGCCTCTCTGCCCCTTCATTCATAAGTGCAGCTGTTCTGTGTATTGCATGAGGCGGTATGAGAATAACATCCCCCTCACTCAGGTCGTAAATCCGTTCATCCACGAAATAACGTACTCTCCCCTTTTTAAGATAATATATCTCATAGTGGTCATGATAGTGGGACGCAGGCATATTGAAAGCGCCTGACCGTCGCTTCTGTGTTATTTCAACATTTTCAATGATTTCGTCTACTGCAATACCCATAAGATTGACTCCTGAATAATTCTTATATTTAATATAACAGCAAATGAAAGCAATTTCAAGCAAAAATTTGATATTTTTCTTTAATTTAAGCAAAAATTTGATAGAATTTAGAAATCTTTTGACTTATACTGATAGTAATAATATAATTTGGAGGATTTGCATTATGTTTAAAGAAAAAGTTATACAGTTTGGCGAAGGTGGTTTTTTAAGAGGATTTGTTGACTGGATGCTTCAGATTGCAAACGAAAAGACCGACTTCAACGGCAAAGTAGTTGTTGTTCAGCCTATTGACAAAGGTATGTGCGATATGCTTTCTGCGCAGGATTGCAAATACACACATATGTGCCGCGGAAGCGAGGGTGTTGACATAAGAAAGATTGACGTTATCTCACGTTGCATAAAACCTTATGATGATTTTGATGCGTACATTGCACTTGCTGAAAACCCCGATTTCCGTTTTATAGTTTCAAATACAACCGAATCCGGTATTTGCTTTAAAGAAGAGGATAAATATTCAGATACACCAGCATCCTCCTTCCCCGGAAAGCTGACACAGCTTTTAAAGAAGAGATTTGACCTGGGTCTTGCGGGATTTGTATTTCTTCCCTGCGAATTGATTGATAAAAACGGTGAAAATCTGAAAAAGGCTATTCTACAGTACTGCGAATTGTGGACCCTTGGTTCGGAATTCAAGGAATGGATAAATAATGAAAACATCTTCTGCAACACTCTTGTTGACAGAATTAACACAGGTTATCCCAAGGACGAAAATATTGACCTTGGTTACGAAGACAACATGCTTAACACATCAGAATATTTCCACCTGTGGGTGATAGAGGGATACAGCGACCTCTGCAATGAAATTCCTTTTGACAAATGCGACCTTAATGTAATCGTTACGGATAATCTTGAAATGTACAGAACAAGAAAAGTACGTATTCTTAACGGAGCTCATACTTCTCTTGTTCCCTATGCTCTTTTAGAGGGATTTGATACTGTTAAATCCTGCGTGGACGATGAAAAAATGCTTTCACACATTAAAAAGTGTGTTTACGATGAGATAATCCCTACTCTTGATTTACCCCGTGAAGAGCTTGTTCAGTATGCTGATGACGTTATTACACGTTTTTCAAATCCGTATATAAAGCATTATCTTTCATCAATTGCTCTTAACTCCGTGAGCAAGTTCAAGGTGAGAGTTCTTCCGTCAATTCTTGAATACATAAACCGCTACAACAAAATGCCCGAAACTCTTATGTTCTCATTTGCGAAGCTTATTGATTTCTACAGAACAGATATGACAAATGACGATGAGCAGATTTGTAATTTTATGAAAACTGCTACCGTTAAAGAAATTCTTGCCAACAGAGCTCTCTGGGATTATGACCTGTCCTATCTTTGCAAGGAGGTAGAAAAATATGTTAATAAATAACCTGGACAATGTAGAGGTTAATCTTGAAGACGGACATAAATATGCCCGTACCGATATAAAAAGCGGAGAAAACATTATAAAATACGGTCAGCCCATCGGTCATGCCATTTGTGACATAAAAAAGGGCGACCATGTTCATACGCATAATATGAAAACAAATCTCTCCGGTGAGCTTGAATACACTTATGAACCCGGAGAAGTAAAAAAGGGTCATATTGAAACAGGCCGGACTTTTATGGGCTACAGAAGAAAAAATGGCTCTGTAGGAATAAGGAATGACGTCTGGATTATTCCTACAGTAGGATGTGTTAACAGTCAGGCGAAGGTTATTGCTGAAAAAACCGGCGCCAAAGCATTCACTCATCCTTTTGGTTGCTCACAGCTGGGCGATGACCAGACTGTTACACAACTTATTCTTAAGGGTCTTATAAATCATCCCAATGCAGGCGGTATACTCGTCCTGGGGCTGGGTTGTGAAAACAATAACATTGACCTTTTCAAAACTGTTCTCGGCACGTGGGATGACGAACACGTTAAATTTCTTAACGCGCAGGATTGCAGTGATGAAATCGCAGAGGGTACTGAAATTGTAAAGGCACTGCAGAAACGCGCAGACAGATTTATACGCGAGCCTGTACATATTTCGGAACTTAAGATAGGTCTTAAGTGCGGTGGCAGTGACGGCTACAGTGGCATCACTGCAAATCCCCTTGTGGGAAGACTTTCTGACCTACTCATTTCTATGGGCGGCAGTTGTGTTCTTACGGAAGTTCCCGAAATGTTCGGTGCAGAGCATCTTCTTATGAAGCGCTGTAAAAACCGTGAAATATTCGACAAAACAGTTTCTCTTATAAATGATTTTAAACAGTACTTTATCCGTCACAATCAGGTTGTGTACGAAAATCCCTCTCCCGGAAACAAGGCAGGCGGCATTACAACTCTCGAGGAAAAATCACTCGGTTGTGTGCAAAAGGGCGGATTAAGCGAGGTTGTTGATGTTCTTGACTACGGTGATGTTCTTACAGAAAACGGACTTTCTCTGCTTAACGGTCCCGGAAACGACATCGTTGCAGTAACAAATCTTACAGCCTGCGGTGTACATATGATTCTCTTTACAACCGGCAGAGGAACCCCCCTCGGTGCACCTGTTCCAACAATCAAAATTGCGACAAATCATTCTCTTGCAGAGAGAAAACCCGGCTGGATTGACTTTGATGCAAGTCCTATGCTTGAGGGAACTGACCCTACAGAGGCACTTCTTGATTACTGCATCGAAATTGCAAACGGCAGGCAGGCAAAGAACGAAATCAACAAATGTGAAGAAATTTCAATATTTAAAGACGGTGTAGTGCTTTAATAAAGGCGATGTAAAAAAGTGAAACTTTTTTACATCGCCTTTTGCGGTCCGGATATTTTTAACCCGTTATTCTATTGCACTGCAATACGGCTCAAGCGTCGCCGTACTTTTCCAGAAAAATATTTTGTAGTTTTTATCTGCATATTCCGATATATCAACTTCAAGATTTCCATAGGGAGAAAATGCGGTATCTTTTTCACAAAGATAAACAACCTCTTCCAGCTTACCACCGACGTCGTACGCCGCAAGGATACACAAACCCTTTATTTCATTTATAGTAGTATTTTTGAACACGGCTTTGTTATCTGCTACATCAATAGAAATATCATGTTCAATCGCAGTCATATTAAAAGCTGAATCGTACACATAGTAGGATGCGTCTGTAAAATCCGTAACTATATCTCCTATTGTTTGATTTGACTTTCTGACAGTTATTGCACCAATTTTTTCTTCACCGCTTGTATTATGACCCCTACGTAAAACTGTGCTGACAAGATTTCCTGTTGCAGTCAGTTTTACAGTTCTTGTCCCGTTTTCTTCTGTAACACCAATTGAATTAATAACCGGTTTTGTATTTTGCGGAACTACGGTTATGTCAATTTTCTGGTCAGGGCCTGTGCTTTTATTCAGCGGAAGTGTGCATGATATTTCAAGCACTGCACTGCCATTTTGTTTTAATTTTTCGGAAAGAGCACTGTTTGTAGCTATAAGCTTTTCCTTAATAACTTTAGTGTTCTTTTTTATAAACTCGCTGTAAATGCTTTCTCCGTCAAGTTTTACATCGAGGAATATATTTCTTCTTATTTTTAAAGATAGAGAAAGCGGACTGTTACTTACGCTTATGTCGGGATTTGCGGTAAAGGGCATTATGTAGCCCTGTGCGGCACTTCCCAAAACTCCATACAGTGTTGCATCACCGATATCGGAATAAACCGTTATGCTGTTGTTGATACTTGATTCGTCAACAGGTGTAATCTTTGCCCAGTCACCGTAAAAGCCTGTAAATGGTATTCCTACCGATGGATTACTCTCATCTGATGCAGAAAGAGTTATCTTACCGTCAACAAAAAATCCGTTAATCATAGCCTCGTTCAAATAAGCTACGTCGTCATCTGAAAGTGTGACGATAACCGAAACCTCTGTTGTTGAATGAGGTTCAACCGTTACGGATGAATCACCTTTTATGGTTGTTTCAAGCTTTTTGATACCATAAAACGCATATTTATCCAAGGTATCATAATACTTGTAATCGTCTGTTGAAAGCTCTGCACTGATATTGTCAAATGTAACAGCCTCATCAGATATATTTTCCGCATAAAATTTAACTGTAAACTCTTTGCCGATATTATCCCCCAGGGTCACTCTTGACACGCTGTTTCCGTCGTGCAGAATAATTTTTGACTGCATTGCTTTATCAAGCTGAATAACACCCGAGCCCGTCTGCCTTACGGATGCAATAGCGCCGCTGTCTGCATAGACGGTCTGCGCTGTTGACGCAAGGAGATTTTTAATAAGAGTAACTTTTGATTTGCCCGTGTAACCCGGGTATTTTTCCTCCATATACTGATTCATCAATACTTGTGCGCCTGCAATATGGGGAGATGCCATAGACGTTCCCGACATCGGCATAAATGAATAACTGAATGCAGAATATATATTTCCACCCGGAGCTGAAAAATCCACACTTATATCAAGTGTATCACTATAACCGTATGCACTGGTGTCACTTATCATAGGATAATCTGAATTTTTAGCAATCATGAGCCTACTCTCACATTTAACCTGTGTCGCATTTGAAAGAAGCTTCTCTCCTTCTGACCGTGACATCAGAAAAAACGGAATAGAGTAATTATAGAAATATGTATCTGAAATCTGTTCATCATTGTCAATGATTATTACCGCCCCTGCGCCTGCCGATTTCGCACGGCTGAAATACGTAGAATCTGTACTTGCAAGTATATCGTCAGGCTTGCTTATAACGGCAACCTTACCCGTAAGTGCCACAGAGGATATTTCGCTTGCCGTTCCCGTTCCGCAATCAACTATTTCTGTAAGAGCTAGCACATATGATGAACTACACACTTCCGATGCATAGTCGTTACCGTTTTCGTCTGTAAGCTTTCTTGCCACACGGTAATTGTTATATACCGAACCTACCTTCGTTGCATTTGGAAAGAAAATATTACTTGATGTAGAATAATCAATATCCTTTGTTTCAACACTGTTACCTCTGCCCTTATTTCCTGAAGAAGCTGCCACACTGCAGCCTGCGTTTTCGGCATTGATAATGGCAGTTCTGTAGTTTGTGTAACTTTTTCCGGTCTGATTCTCGCTGGAATAATCGTCGCCAAAGCTCATATTTATGGAATCTGCTCCAAGCTTTACTGCATCATCTATAGCTTTGGCTGAAGTAGAAAAGGAAACACTACCGCTACTTGACACAACACCGAAAAACAAAATCTGTGCATCGGGAGCAACTCCGCGGATTATGCCGTCACCCACAGTAGTTTTATATCCTGCGGCAATACCGCTGACATGAGTACCATGTTCAGACTTACTGCTGCTCAAGGTGTAGCTGCTTGCCGCATAATCGTATGCAAAAGGAACTTTCGCGGATTTATATGCTATGTCGGCTTCAAACGTCATTCCTAAATCTTCAAAGGTCTGTGCCAGAGACTCTTTGGTGTATTTCACTTTACTTTCATCGGTCAGTTCAAAATAACTGTTATCACAATACAACGTTGAGTCGAGAATTGCAACCGTTCTCCCCACACCTGTATAACCATTTTCATAGGCATATGGAGTGTTTATCATATTACCGGAATTTGCCGCAGAAAGAGTTTCACTGCTTTCTGAATAAAGCACTGCATTCTCTGTGTTTTCTGCAGTTTCATCATCAATAACAGCTATTATTTCGTCAGGAAAAACTTCTTTGACACCGTCAATTTTACTTATGGCTTCTGCAGTTTCTGCATCAACAGTTACCGTAAAACCATTGAGTACGTCTGTGTAAGAATATTCGTTTTCAAAGCTGTCAGCCTCCGAATACAGAGTTGCCGCAGGGGTTATCTCTGATTTAATACCCTCCTGCAGTTCCAGCAATGCCTTTCGCACTTCATTATTGTAAGCTTCATTTCCGGAGAAAAGCATCGGCCTTTCATCAGAATAAAGCGCAGGCTCATCAAGTATTACTATGTATCTTTTTATTTCTGTGTCATCCACTGCATTTGCCACAGGTACAAAAGATAAAACAAAGCTCATTAAAATGGCAATTGACAGTAATCTTTTTTTCATATGTAAACCTCATTTCAATCAAATTCATCCATTCTCATGATAACAAATTTTTGTTTTTTTGTCAATCTTGTTGATTGCTTCCTGATTTGATGTTATACTGATTATGAAAGGACTTGATACTATGAAAAAAATATGTGCGCTGTTTTTATGCACTATAATGTTGTTTTATTCGTTCTGCGCAGTCGGTGCAGAAGAAACCTACAGTGTGTATTCTGTAGAGGATGCTTATGCTGATTTTAAAATTCAGCATCCTGATTTTATTCAATCTTTTGTGGATTACGGAATAAGTGAAGAGCTTCTTATATCTTTCCTTTATGACATACATTCTTATATTATTGAAATCAATGTACACACTCCCATAACTCCTGAAAATTTTGAAAAGCATGCTCTCGCTGCAATTTCAAGCATTTCTTCCAGGGAGAAATATTATTCTGTACAGGATGCACTTCTTATACTTTATCCCGACGCAATACGCGTTGCTATAACAGAAGGTGTTGTAAGCAAGGATTTACAGCCTGTTGTTGATACTGTCAAAAAGATTGTATTTGATAATGGATTGCTCGAATACACGGAGGATGCTACTGAAGCCTCCGCCTTTACCTTCACAGATCTTCCCGAAACTCATTGGGCATATTATGCAGTTAATGTTCTTGCTGAAAACTTCATACTTAACGGGTACCTTGACGGCACATTCAAACCCGAGGCAAATATCACCCGCGGAGAATTTGCAAAAATTATAGTTTCGGCGACAAATACTCTTGATGCTTCTGCGGCATCATCCTTTACAGATGTGTCAACCGATGACTGGTATTACTATTATGTATCTTCTGCCTATAAGGAAGGCTTCATCACAGGATACCCTGACGGAAGCTTCCGTCCCAATGACTATATTACCCGTGCAGACATATGCACTATAGTGTCAAGAAGCATTGGGTCACCGACTACCGTTTCCGGAGTTTTGTTCAAAGATGACAGTGTTATTCCGTCCTATGCTAAAATCCCCGTATATGCTCTTGTCAGAAAAGAGATAATCAACGGTATGGGTGACGGTAATTTTGCTCCCACAGCCTATGCTACAAGAGCACAGACAGCAAAGATTGTATATTCTGCATTTTTTAAATAATGGAGTGATTGTATGAAAAGCTACCCTACCCCTCATATAAATGCGACCCCTGAAGATTTTGCCAAAACCGTGCTTATGCCCGGCGACCCTCTCCGCAGTGAATTTATTGCAAAAAATATGCTTGAGGGTGCAGTTCTTATAAATAATGTCCGCGGAGTTAACGGCTATACGGGAATGTATAAAGGAAAACCCGTTTCCGTAATGGCAAGCGGTATGGGAATGCCATCAATGGGAATTTACAGCTATGAATTGTTCAACTATTTCAACGTTGATAACGTCATAAGAATCGGTACTGCAGGTGCATATGATAAGGACATAAAGCTTCGTGAAATTGTTCTTGCAATGGGTGCGTCCACCAATTCCGCATATGCGTCGCAGTTTGACTTGAACGGCAGCTTCTCCCCTATTGCATCATTTGACTTACTCCGCAGTGCTTATGATATTGCAACAGAAAGAAAATTGAACTGCACTGTAGGAAACGTACTGACGTCAGACACATTTTACAGTGCTGAAAAGGACATGGCTGAAAAATGGGCGCGCCTTGGAATTAAATGCGTGGAAATGGAAACTGCCGCACTGTATATAAATGCGGCACTATCAAAGAAAAATGCTCTTTCCATCCTGACAATATCAGATAACGTAATCACCGGTGAGGCTACGACCGCAGAGGAAAGACAATCCTCATTTACAGATATGGTAGAGCTTGCACTGGAAACAGCAATAATGCAATAAAAATCAGGCTGTGGTTTCATTCAAATACAGTTATAGAAAAATAATGGCAGACACTGTTGTGTCTGCCATTATTTTTCTATATTATTTCCACTCAAGTGCGGTATTCGCAAGCGGCACATTTACTTTAAGAGGAGTAATTGATGCCATATTCTCAACAAAGAATACGTTTGCTTTTACGGGAATATTTTTAAATGAAATTGTCTCTGATGCAGTTTTTGAAGACGACATCTCTACAAGCTTAACACCTGTAAGAGCAGCATTTTCATCGTAAAGTGCGATAATCATTACACCTGTGTATGCTGCTGTAAGCTCAACATTGACGTCAGCAACGTTTCCGCTTATGTTAACTGACATATCTGCTACTGCGCAATCCTTCTGTGTATATGCAGTTACATTGTCCAGGGTTAACGTTGTAGTATTGTATACGGCATTACTTTCAAAGTAGAAGCCGAGCACTTCGTAATTTGCATCAGCAATTGTATCAGCAGAATCTGCAATATACGGATTTTCGTCACCTGAAGTGTCAGAATTCAGAATGTCACCGTATTTTGTACAAAGATTCTGCCAGTTGCTGTTTACTGTGCGTGCATATCTTACGGTCATCTTTACAGGGTCAAACTCCATACGGTAAGTTGTTACAGTATCATTTATACCGCTTATGTGAGTTCCACCCAGGTTGTTAAGAGTTTTATATGTCTTCAGCTGCGGTGCATATCGCAAGCAGTCATCTCCTTGTGAGTACTGTGTTAAGCAGATATCTTTCTCTGCACCGTTTGCGTCCTTTACTCTTACATACATAAATATAGTTCTTTTGGTGCCGGAACCTACATAGTTACCCATGTCAAATTCAAGAAGGAACTTTTCCTTAACAGGTTCGTCAAATCCAAAGTACACCTTGGGAATTAACGAGCCTGACTGTGCATTAAGTTCAATGCTGAGTGCACCGTTTTCATCAATGCTTGAAGATGTAACATTGGCGGTTTCCACACTCCAGCCGTTTATAAGGCTTCCTCCTGCAGTTGTGCCGAGAACTGCCGTTTGACTTGTATTTCCCACAAGCGACGGATATGCAAACGTCGACTGGAAGTGAGAGTTTGTTGTCTTTGCCTTAACGGTAAACATAATGCTCTTACTTCCCTTTTCGGTAGAAGCAACAAGCTCAACCATTACGTCCTTGAATTCGGGACGTGTTACAACACCTGTAGTTGAAACAACAGCCGGGTTGCTTGAAGTCCATGTGTAGCCCTCGGGAAGTGTGAGATTTTTTGTAACAAATCCGCTTGCCTGATCGTTTGCAATATCGTCAAAGCTTATGTCAAGAATAGAGTTTGCTTCAAACTTCATTACGTTTCCGTCAGCGAATGTAATTGCACCCTCGCCGAGAGTTTCAAGGTCGAGTGTTATTACATTACCATTCATTGTGTAGGGAATGCTCTCACCCTTGAAAGAAACACTTGTTACTGTGTTTGAGCCGAGGTTTTCAAGTGTAATTGTTGCACCCGCCTTAACCTCCACGGGATCAGTATCTGCAAATACTACCTTGTTTCCGCCCATAAGAGACTGAATGTTTGATACCTGTTTACGGGTAAGACCAAGTGTTTTTATAGCATAGTTTTCTGTCTTTTCCTGAAGTGTAGCACCCTCGTAGGCTTTAAGCCCTGCAATTAATCCCTTGTAGTTATACACAGTACTGTTTCTGGGACGCGCACCAACCTTTGAAAAGCCTGTCAGCTCATAATCTATTGACAGCTCTGCTTCGTCCGCACCTGCAAGTGCTTCTACAATTGCACCTACTGTACCGGTACGGTCAGCTCCGCCCATACAGTGGAAATAAATGGGATAATTGTCTATGTCGGCAAATGTAGCAATTATTTTAGCATATTTGTCTGTTTCGGTAAATGCCGCAGTATAGTTTGAAATGAATACTACAACGAAGTTTACGTCACTACCGATAGGGCTTTCTGTAATACCTGTTGCACGCAAATCAAGGTCTGTCTTAATGCCCAGGTCATCGTGCATAACCCTCTTGCCCTCTTCTGTAAGAGCATATCCGTTATTACCTACAAGGTTAAGCTCTGTACCACGGTATGCCATACCCTGATTAAGTCCGTTCCATCCACCGATGTCACGCACGTTATTTACACCCTCAACAGTAAGGAATCTGGGAGTACTTACTGTCTGGAATGTGCCTGATTTAGCAACTGTGTCGCCTGAAACGGCTTTCCAGTAATATGTAGCACCTGTGTAAAGGTTTATCACATCGTAGGTTGTAGCCTCAATACCCTCTATCACACGGGTTGTACTGCCTGTATAGTCTGCTGATGTTGAAACGTAAAGGTCATAGCTCTCTGCACCGTCTACTGCATTCCATTTTAAGGTAACGGGCTTTGAATAGTCGTGACCGCTACCGTAATAGCTTGTAACAACAGTATTGGTATAATTTGCATAAGCATCTGTTCTGTATGCCTCAAGTGCCGCAGCGGTGTAGCTTGCAACGTTATTACTTACAAGAGTATATGGACCAACCTCTTCCTCGTCTTCGCCTGTATCAGGTTCTTCGGGAACTTCTATGCCGACACCTTCAACTGTTATGTAGTTATAATACCAGCTGGCAAGGGTGTTGGAATTTTGTATTACAATTGAGTATTCACCTTCCTCAAGCTCTACTGTGCTTTCAAGGGAAATATAGCTTGACCAAGCATCTACAACTGTACCTGCGGCAAATGTATGACTTCCGCTTACGGGAGAGTTGCTTCCAACTGTCATACTGATTGTGGGAGTATAGTCCTCTGTAACAGCTTTTAAGGTACGCAGTTTACCATACGCAATAATCTTATATTCACCGGCGGTTTCAACATTGATTTTGTGTGTTACAGTTTTTCCAGTACCCACAAAAATAACACCGGGGGCACTTCTTGTAACCGAAAGAGAGCTACTTGTCTGATCTCCATAGTATGTATATTCTGAAGGAGCCTTTGTGTACTTACTTCCTGCTGGTTCATTAATATACTTATCTATGTATGTGGTTGCACCAATACTCGGTGTAACAGAGTTTACGTCCATAGGATATATTGCGGTCTTACTTCCGTTAACTGATACAATTGTTGAACGGATATCAATATAGGGAATTGTTATATCTGTTCCCGATGCAACAGAAAGTGTCCACTGACCTTGTGTAAGACTCACGGAAGAAACGGCACTTGCATTGGCAATACCCAGTCTTACATACGAAAAGGCAGATGTAGTAGTGCCTGATGCTACCGTAACCGCCTCATCACCCTTTGTAAAGGTTGCGGTGATTGCTGCCTGTGTTGTGTTTGGATTACTGATAAATACCGCATAGTCACCGTCCTCGGGAATACTTACGGTAAATGTTCTTGCCGTACCTGCGACAAATGCAGTATCGGTAAGTGTAAGACGTGTAAAGCCATCACCAAGATACTGCACCGTGTAGTCGTCCGCCGCAAAAGCCGTAAGACCGAGGCTTGAAAGCAGGAAAACTACAACCAGAAGTGTACTTAATAGTTTTTTCATTATTATCTCCCCTTTATAAAATTTTTGAATTAAATTCATATCACTTTTATTATAAGAAATCACCTGATTTTTGACAAGTACATTTTTTGCTATCTTTAGGTACATTTTTTGCTAATGTTAAATTTCTCTTTACATTTTTAAGTTTGTATATTACAATTATATACACACAGAAAACATAAGTCCATACGTTTTTGGACATTTATTTTACGTTTTCAGCTTTTTTGAGGTGATTTAATGCTGGATTACGATATAAAACCGTTCATTGTAACAGAGCCGTTTAAATTAGATAAGCTATATACGATGTTTGCCCACCATTGTCCGCCAGGCTCACATTATGGAGGCGAATCACATGACTTTTGGGAATGTAGTTATGTCAAAGATGGCAGCCTGTGCAACTGTGTTGACGGCAAGGTGTATAATATGGAGAAAGGCGACCTGATTTTCTACAAGCCTATGGAATTTCATCAGCATCACGCTGATGAAATTAACGGTGCGGAGACGTTTTTCTTCTCCTTCTCCTTTGAAAACTGTCCCGAAGATTTTGCCGCAGATACAGTTTATAAGTTAAACTCAAAGCAACGAAAAATCATGGAAAAAATATTGGAATTTTACGATGCTTCGATTAAAAACAATACCTTTACCGAGGAAGAAATTTCACTGCAGAAGTCGGAATACATAAACTACGATTTTGTTATGGCACTGCTGGCATTCAGTAAAAGCACTACCGATATGGCAACGATTATAAACTATATCCGTGAACTGTTTCTCGATTTGTACAACACTAAAAATATTGTTGAGGAAACTGACTCTTTCCACGCAGGGATTTACAAAAGTGCTGTAGCCTTTATGACAGAACACATTTCCGAAAAAGTTACCATATCCGACATTGCAAAATATTGCTGTATAAGTGAAACTGCACTGAAAAAGGTGTTTTATCAGTTTGCAAACACGGGTATTCACAAGCATTTTGTACAGCTGAAAATTACCCAGGCAATCATACTCTTAAAAAGCGGCATCAGTGCAAGTGAAACTGCATGCCGTACAGGATTTGCCAGCCAGGCATATTTTTCTGCCGCATTTAAAAGAGAAACAGGTCTTACACCAAGAGATTATTTAGCTAAACAACAATAATCACTTTTACTAATACTACTATCAGTGTATCATTACTTTTTCAGCACAACAATACACTTTTATTAACAATGCTACATACAAAAAATCAGCACATTACTGTGCTGATTTTTTGTTGTTCACTTTTATTACTTTATAATTATGATTAGTTATTAATAGTCCTTCCGTTGTATCAACAATAAAGACTTCATCATTATGGTCAAGATGATAAAATTCTCTGTATTCTTTGGGTATAACTATCCTTCCCTATTTATCTACCTGCCGTTTTATGCCTACTCTTTCATTATTCATTTTTCCAAGCCCCCTTGTATTTTACAGAGCTTGTGTGAAATTAAAAAATGCGCCGACCGGAGCCGACGCACGAAAAACACATAGGCTCTAATGTCGCCAAACATATCCTTTACCTGATGAAAACGTATAAAGAATGAACCCATGTGTTATTTCACGTAACGAAATAACACACGTCTTCATCAGATTAAATAACCATTATTCAGATATGTTTGGCATCTTTATTATAGCACTCAAGGAGGCGAAATGCAATATTTTTTATTTTATTCGACAAAAAAAGATAAAATTTTTTTCCACGATACGGGCGACTCGTGAATCGCCCCTACGATATTATTAATCAAAAGGGATTTGCCGTGCGGCAAATCCCTTCCTTCATTTCGAACTTCACTTTTCGAACTTCACATTTCGAATTTCGAATTTTTTATTTAAATTAGTGCTTGGCTCTTGCAACGTAGTGTGTATGCAAAAGCTCATGTGACTTATGACCGCAAGGCTCACCAAGATATTCCTCATATATCTTCTTGATATAGGGGTTGTCGTGGCTCTTACGGAGAGGAAGTGCCTTATCTTCCGCATAGATAGCCTTTGCTCTCTCTGCTCTGATGTCGCAATCCATTCTAACCTTACCGGGAACGATGGGCTGACCGCCGCCATTTACGCAGCCGCCGGGACAAGCCATAATTTCGATAAAGTCAACCTCTACCTCGCCTGCTTTAACCTTATTAAGAAGTTCTCTTGCGTTACCAAGACCGTGTGCAACTGCTGCACGGATAGTCTTGCCGCCTGCTTCTA
>CAYLPQ010000041.1:0-17358 GCA_964385605.1 uncultured Oscillospiraceae bacterium
TCTTCACCCTCTGTAGCTTCAACAGAAAGGCTCTTTATACTGTCCGCGTATTTTTTCGCAACTTCAAAATAAAACTTTGCAAAGCTCTCAGATGTTGCCGCATTAAATGCCGCATTACTCGCATTGGTGCTATGCCCTGCGGACTCTTTTGCATACGTTGAAGCTTCATCCCTTGCTGTCTTCGCATCATCGGCCGCCTGTTCCGCTGCTTCTGCCTTTTCCGTCATCTGAAGATAATACTGCTCCCATATCTCTGCAACAGTGCTGTCAATGTCTATTGAAGTATCATCATTTGCAGCACCCTTACCTACACTTACATTTGCCCAGTTTGTCGAAATTCTCGGGCAAATACTGTCTTCCTCACCGTCAATGCCAACAACTCCTACCTTTGCACTGCCGTTTGTCAGTAAAGGTAGCTTACACGTCCATACACCATCTTCATTCTTTGTTATCGGTGCCGGTAATGCCTTTATGCCGTTGTTGTATATAACACACATTCGGTCAAAACGATCTTTACCATCTTCGTCTTTCCAATCCTCATCAAATTCAAACACAGCCTCATATACCTGTCTGTTACCCTCTACAAAGCTGTAATCCTCATCAGCTGTTATCCGGTCACCCCGAACTGAAAAATAAAATTTCATTTTCCTCAACTCCTTCGTCGTTCCCTAAGTCTCTCTGGAGGCTCCCTTGTGTAAAGGGAGCTGTCACGAAGTGACTGAGGGATTGTTAACCTCTCATTCCGTATTCCTAGTTCCCGGTCGGCACTGCATCAATCACCGGCGCATTTTCCACTTCCGGAAGCATCACTACACCTGTGCTTTCGTCATCATCCTTACCCGGCAGAGGCACCGCATTTTCAGGTCTGTACTTCTCCGGCATTCTGTTCACCAGGTATAACTTCAATGCCGCAACATTCGGCGGAACATATATCTCTTTTTCTATCTCAACGGACTCTTCGCCCTTTTCATTCCGCACTGTTTTTGATTCTTTCACCGTCTCCTTGTACCCCGTACACATCTTAAAAAATGAGCTTTCCACCTCTTCATCAACACTGCGTCTGCCTTCTTCAAAAGCCTCTCTGAATTCAGGATATTCCTTCAGCCAGTTATAAAACGTGCTGGCACTTATCTTCATTTTTGCGGCAATTATGGCAATTGTATTTTCCTTTTGCGAGGCCCATTCTCTGACCTTATCAAGGTTTTTCTTTACTTTCCACTTTCCGATTTTCGCCATTGACTCACCGCCTTTCTGGAAAACTATATCACGATATTATTATTTTGTCGTTGCCCATAGTCATCGGAGAGTCGAACTGATTGCGGTTTAAAAAGGGAAATTTCGCATAATACTGCAGAAAATTCTGCAAATATACGTCAGTATTATTCTTGAATTTTCTTTGTCTTATATCAAAATTTCCACTTTTTTAACTCTCCGACCTTATACGCAGAAAAATTTAAGATGATTTTAATACGGAGGACGACGACAGGCTGACGCCTTTCGAGGACGACAAATTGAAAGCATCAAAATTTATCAAGTATAAGGCGTAACCAGTTCGACTCTCCGATGACTACACGCGCACATGCGCGCAAAATCTCCAATTTCTCCAAAAAGAAGAAGACAGATACCTTTGGTATCTGCCATACTTTACAAATCTTCTTTTTCCAGAAATTTATATATCGGACACTCCTTGTACCCCTTCAGGCTTCCGCAATAAGGGTATACAAATTCTCTTCTCGCCTGTTTAGACGGAAATCTTATAGTTGCACTCTTACATTTAACCCCAACAAGTTCTCTTGATTTCTCCGACCTTTTTCGGATTTCCCGCTCAAAAAACGGGCAACACATAATCTTCACCACAAACACCTTCTTACCTGTTCGATGGCTTCACCCTTGACTCGTGTACATCCTTCCAAGCCTTGTACATAGCCCAAGCAAGAGGATTCTGTATGTACTCTTTCTTTTTCGCATCCTCGTAGTATTCATCAATCAGCTTCTTCGCCTCTTCAACACTCATTACACTTCAGCCCCTTTTTTTAATTCCCAATTTGGGAAATTTCCATCTTTTTCTCCGCTCGAAGCACAAATTTATCCTCCGACACCTCTAGTGAGAATCGTTCCCTGATACCTTCAGAAAGCTTCTCTCTTGAAATCTCCACACAGCCTTTTTCCTCTGTCAACTGAAATATGATAGCCTCCAGCATCCCGATGATTTCGTTCTTCCCCTGCATCTCTCCCTTAAGTCGCATTATTTCCTCTCTGCGTCTGCCGAGCATAGCTTCAAGGCTCTCTATCTTCGAAAGCCTCTCTGCTGCTATTCTCTCAATGTTTTTCTTCTTCACCTTTCGCATCTCCTTATTTTTTGTATTTCGAAAACCTCATCCGAGGCAATTAAACTCATTTTTATTTTCCGTTTTCCAAAGCCTCCCTTGTGTAAAGGGAGGTGTCACCGTCGGTGACGGAGGGATTGTCACTCCGCACTCCGTATTCCTCATTCCGCACTTTCAGAATCCTATAACGTAAGTACTGACTAAACCCTGCCACGTGCGCACTGCGGTAAAGAAGCTCACAGTTTCGGGGAAGTGCAATTTCCGCTCCGTTCTTTGCGATACGGTCAACGCACTTTGCCCTCTTGATGTTTCTCGTTGTTATGTATGCCTTACCGTGCGGAACTCTCGCGTGCTGCTCCATCAGATAATGCGCCAAAGGAGTTCTGTCTTTCTGACTTGTGAGATACTCATAGTCAGCATTCTTGCCGTGCTTCCATTTCTCACCAAAAAGCTCTGCTGCTTCTTCGTTTACCACAATGTGATGATGCACTCTTACTTCCTCTCCCGTCTCACCGTCACGGTCTGCAGTGGTAAGAACTGCCACAATCTCAATCCCCCTCTTTTTTGCTTCTCTCTGAACACGTCGGAGACAAAGAGAGAGCTGATGCTCTGCCGCTTCTGCAATTTCCTCACGGCTCTTGCACTCACTAAAGAGCTTACTGTATGCCGCATCAGAGTAGTCAAGACCTACAAGCACACCTGACTTTCCGTATGTCGCGTTCAGGATCCTCGCAAGATTCTTCTCTGACTGCTTCTCATTCTTCTCAAGCTTGTTTACATCAGCACTTATCTTTTTCTTACTCTTTACAGGTTTCTGCCCTGATACCCAGTATTTTATCTTCTCACCCACACTCCCTGCAGTGTAAGTCCTTATAACCCAGTAGCCATTCACTTTAATCTTCTCCTCTGTCATTCTGAACGTAGTGAAGAATCTCCATTCTCACTCCATTCATTGTTCCTCTTTTATTAATATGGTTGATATGTTATCCGTTAACCGAGCCCACATAAGAACGCGCAACGTTCTTTCATTTTTTAACTATTAACTTTTATTCTCGCATTACATATGTACTATGCCGCCTTTCAGCCACCAGTAAGAGGGTGTCTGCCTTGCGGCTGGGCGTGGCACGCAATATACATTACCAATCAGTTTCGTTCTTTGAACTCACTTCTTGGTGTATATTGTGACCAAGCCCACTAAAGAACGCGTGCGTCGTCAGAATGAATAAAGGTTACATTTCGAAAGCCCCTCCCGGGCGTGCCCCTTTTGTCCTTCGGACATTTTCCCCATTGGGGAAATCAACCCTTGCCTAAAGGGAGGGGGACCGCTTGCGGTGGAGGGATTCTTCCTCAATTCGCAAAATTCATTCTTCCTCTTTCGCAGAAAATTTCGCTTCGCTGTTTTTTCTGCGAGTTATCGGCTATGCTGTTCTTTCAAAACTTTCTATTATACAAATAAAAAGAAACAATCCGCTTATTTCCTTTTATTTATATAGAAATATCGTAGGGGGAGGGGCTTGCTCCTCCCCCTACTCACTTTTTCTTATTTCACAACATCTTCACAAGTTCTTTCAGTTCACCTGCAAGCTGTGGTCTTATTCCTACCTCCGGGAGAACTATTCCCATCACAAGCATCCCTGTCGCTATAACAAGGTATTCTATGTTACCCGTCTGCCGCTTCCACAACTCGACCTCTCCCTCAAACGGTGTCAGATATGTTCTCTTCAGGAAGTAAATCGTATCATCGCACTTAAGGGCCATCAGGTGTGCCCCGCCGTAAGATATACCTATTCTTAATATCTCTGCTATTTCTTCCTTGCCGTTAAGGTCACTGAAATCAATTCCCCCGAACACTTCTACTTCCTTCGTATTCAGAATCATCTTTGACCGAACGTCCTCTGACAGACCGAAAGTCTCGCATATAGTTTCAGGAGTAAATTCAGGCAGACCTATAAGTGGATATACTGCCTGACCGTTTCCAACCCACTGCACACCCTGAACGTCTGTTATGTATAACTCTCCCGACTTCTTGCACAGGTCAATTATCTTTTGAATCTTCATGTTCGTTACCTTCCTTAACCGGCATCATTAGCCATTTTTTTATACAGTCCTTGCACTTGCCCTCTTTTTCGTTTTCGCAATCGCAATCCTGCGTGGGATTTATTTGAAGGCATATTGCGTTTGTTAACTCTAAACTACCCTCTTTATCTATGTACTCTGCAATTTCATCCAGAGTTAATTCTTTTATTTTTTCGTACCGTGTTTTTTCTGCGTCATACTGATTTTGACACTTTATATTACAGCCGCATAATCCATTATCCCAAAATCCGCAATCAATCTTTTTTTCTGATCTGCACTTCATCACTGATGATTTTCCTCCTTCTCTCAAGCTCTGCTTCCGCCTCGTTCTTTGCGACAAACACGTCTTTTTCCCAACAAGGAACCAAACCCCAGTCAAATTCAATCTCATCTATAGATGCCTTTTCACAGTTTCTGCAGTTCTCTCCCTCGTCGCAGTCCTCGCATCCACCGCAAGGAGTAAATATTCCCCACACCTTCTGCCCGATTCTCGCCGGGAGAATTACTCCGTTATTCTGAACGATAAGCTCCGCAAGAGCTTCGTTGCTACAACATTCAAAACAAAGCCCTCCGTCTTTGATTGCGCCACAGCATTGTATTTTGTTAATAATCTCAAGAAATTTCTCTTTCATCTTTATTTCCTTTCTTCCCGAAATCGGGAGGCAACGTTCCGCTGTAATAAAGCTGTTGTGCCTGTCCATAACTTATATGTAGCCTCGCGCACTCCGCACTGATTTCTTTCCACGTCATCCTCTCCCATCTTCTCTGCGCAGGAGACTTGTCTTCCGTCTTAATCTCATCCGTATATTTTTCAACAAAGCTATAGCTCTGCGGTGGACGACTCATCCTAATATGCTCGCACTCTGAACCTTTTACTTTCAGACTCCTGAACTCCCGTAATTCTTTCGGTTGGTCGTATATTTTAAGTTGTGTAATTCCCCAACACCATACCTTTCCCTTGTGTCCGTCGGTATATCTCTTCCAATCTTCGAACTCCATACAAGATAATTTGAAAAGCTCTGCTCCGGTAAGTTCCTCTGCATCTCTTATTTCATCACAGACAAATTCTCCTATTACTTTTCCTCCGTATCGAGAATGCGATCTGCCCTCTGAACAGTATATGTAACACCTAAACGGCAGCTCCGCCCTCGGCTTTGTTTTTCTCACTTCAATCATTTTCTCGCCGGATGCTATAAGCTCACACCACCTGGGCTTTATACTTAACATCAATTCTTTCAATTCTTTTTCTCCTTTTTTATAACTCTCGTCCTGTTTGTATCTCTATGTACAATCACCATCTCTGTACTTGTATCCTTCACCACAAGCCAGTTTTCATAATTCAAGTTCCGCTTTGACATTCTTTTCTTTTGAGCTAAAGTTGGTCTCTTCCCGTTTTTCATATTTTCACCTCTCATCTTCAGCCGTAAATCTCATCCGCTGTTGCTATCTCACGGGAGATTTTCCCATATTTTTAATTCATACATCCCTCTTCATATTAATAGGTGTACCCACTGTTCCTACACTACCGTCGCTGTCCGTCGCTTTGAAAAACTCTCCCGGCATAGGAAACATATATCTGAACATCAGATAGTTCGCCGCATCTACAAGATGCTCTGTGTTGTGATCTTTCTTAAATGCATCAATACACCTTTCGGCAGTAGCGAGCGCATCAACTCTTCCGCTGCCAAAATTATCTCTTGCAGGACCGTATTTAAAATACGATACTTCCACCCTGTGTTTTCTTTCCTTATCAAAAGCCTCACTGTATTCAGCCATCACTCCGCACCCCCGAAATACTTCACAAGCTCGGGTTCCGCTTCCCAGTATCTGTACTTACCGCTGTCCTCGTCATAGCACTCGATACACTTGCACTTTTCCTCTACTTCCTCTTCCTTATAGAAGGCTCCCTTGTGCAAGGGGAGCTGTCGCAAAGCGGCTGAGGGGTTATCCTCAATTTTATGTGCACAGCCCCCGCACTTCCCCTTGCATCTGAAATTCATAAACTTACACGTCGTACAATTCTTCATCTGATGCCTCCTCATTCTCGTGAATATTATCAATCAACCGAAACACTCCCCACATCATTACAGCACAAATTGCAATCCCTAGCCCCGGGTTCATTCTCCCGAGGCCTGTTTCATTCGCCATAACTAAAGCAGCAATCATCAAAGCTACAATACATTTCATAATCATCCCTCCTGGAACAGTTCGTGCGTACCGTCCTGCAGTTTCTTTTCATCGTCGCTCATTTGATAACCTAGCCTCTCAAGACTCTCATACAGCTTGTCCAGCATTTCATTTTCCCTCCATTGTCCTGACCAAGAAATTACATATTGTTCATATGTGTCATCTCCGCTTATCAGATACGCAGTCACAAGCATTGCTTTATCAGAATGTTCATCAAAATATGTATCCGCTGCATCACTTATTTCCTCATAGCTTCCGCCAGCCTCAATTTCTGTACCGCAAAGCTCATCAACTAATTTCAGAGAATTTCCACCTTTACCAAAGCAAATCATATTCCACAAAAATCTTTTGATGTCCTTTCCATGTCTCGATCCCGGATTGAAGTCCTTTATAAACTCCTTGCGAAGCTTATGAGTCTGCGCCGATAACTCCCGAATCCTACTTTTCCTGTTTTCTTCTTTCTCTCGCGCCTCACGTCTTGCCTTTTCTACCTCGTCCTCTTCCTCGTCATTATTATCCTGCCTTTCAGCATACAGATTAACACCGTAGTAATCTTCTCTGTACACATACTTTCTGTCACTTACATCGTCAGGCTCTTCAACCTTTCCGCTGCTGAAATTATAATATCTGACGTACACATATCCGGGCGGTACAATACCGACTTTCTCCGCAAACTCATCAAGTGCATCAAGAACCTTCTTCTTATTCTTTTCAGCCTTTTGATTATTTAGTGCATTACTGAACTTCATATTAAAGTTATTTGTACCAATGGTCTCAAGTACTTCATTCCTTACCTTGATGTCGTCAATCTGATTGAGCTTCTCATAGTCCGCAAGTGTTGCCCCTCTCGATTCTGACTTACGGAGCTTCTCACGGTCAAGCTCAAGGAGCTTCATTCTTCTTCTGACAGTGCTTTCAGAAAATCCCGTCTTTTCGCTGATGTCCCCGACCGTCTCACCGATGTCAAGCATCATCTGTACTCCCTCCGCCTGTTCAAACGGTGTCAGGTCACTTCTCTGTATGTTTTCCGCAAGCATCGTCGCAAGCTGTTCACTCTCCGTCATTTCCTTTATAATGCACGGAAGCTCCGTAAGCCCTGCTGCTTCTGCACCGGCTCTGCGCCTGTGTCCGATTACAATAGTGTACTCACCTTCGCATGCTTGCCCCGTAACCTCGCTCACAAACGGTACCACCGTCAGATTCTGCATAATGCCGTTTTTCTTTATGCTCTCCGCAAGCTCCGTCACATCCCCGACATTTTTTCTCGGGTTCTTCGGATGTGAATGAAGCTTCGTAACCTCTATCATCACAATTTTATTTTCTATCATATTACTTCTCCCTTTCTCGTCCAAACATACTGCGACTGCACCTCATCATATGCTTCGCTTCGTACAGTATGTTTCTCCTCTTTCAGCAAAAATTTCACTTGCTTCGCTCGTTGTTTTTTTGCCGAGTTATTAATTTTAAATTTTCAATAGGATATTCCGACACCGAATTTACCCCTGTTTGAAATACCAGGAACACTTTTGCAAGAAGTGCTCCCGGTCCTTTATAAACAAGCTTAATCGGATATTCAAATTTCCGTGTCTTCCAGTCCGCCATTGACGGTACCGTCGTTTCACACGGTAGCATCTCACGAAATGCCTTGATTGCTTCAGCCTCACTCATAACAATCTCCCTCACCCACACAAATAAGAAGCAATGCTTCCAATCGGGATTTTATTGTCAGCTAACTTAAGCTTTCCCTTTGCTATTTCTCTTCGTAGATTATGCTCTGCCATTCCCAGAAGTGCTCCTGCCTCCTTGCGAGTGCAAAGCAGTGGACACCCTTGTTCCTTCAGGAAGAATAACATTTCTCTGTAATTCGCCTTTTCCATACTATTCACCATCCTTTAAGCCTTCCCCTTAGGGGAAGGTGTCTCCGTAGGAGACAGATGAGGTGTTACCTCTTTAATGTTCATCCTGTTAACAGATGCTTCTATCTCACTTCTGCACATAGAAAGAACTTCCCTCGCCTCATCAACCGTAAAATCTTCCTTCATCATATACGCAAGAATTGTATCTCTTGCCGCAAGTAATTTATTGTTTTTTACCATAATAATCTTCCTTTCAAAATTTGACTTTTATAAATTTCTGTGTTACAATTAGTCTGTACTTTGTTACTAGACGGTTTTCGTAGGGGTGTTTCACGAATCGCCCGTTCGGAACCGTTTAGCCGTGAATGCCAGCTGTTCATTACGCACCAGTAGGAGGGTGCTAATTCACAGGGCATTTTGCCATGAAGAATACCTTGCTGTTCCGCTTCGCCTCATCGGCTTGCATCACAGGGTATTCTTTATTTTTTATGCCTTTATAAGTCTGTCAAGCATATCGGCAATTTCCTTTTCTTTGGTAAACTCTTCTTCATAGCCTTTCTTCGCTACAGTCATAAGATAGTTTGCCGACATTTCAAAAATTCTGTTCATGCTTCTGTCGTAAAGCTCCCCGAGAAGTTCCTTTTTAAGCTCTCCTAACATTGTCTTCACCTCCCAAAACTCGTTTCTCATAATCATCCATAAGCCTGTCCGTCAGGCTTTTTATTTTTTTCAGCAGAAATATCATTCCACTGGTTAACTTAAGCAATACCCTAATTGCTATGTACTCAAGATTTTTCAAAAAATCACCTCACTTGTGTTTTCTTTCTACCAAAGCACACACTGAAGAAATTATTAATACAACTATCGCTCCTATCAATCTTTCCATACCATCTCTCAATCCCCTTTCTTTTTCAGCCCTTCAAGTTCATTGTTTTGAACTTTTTCCGTAAAAAAATATAAATGTACCTGTTCTTTATCAATTTCAAGCAATTCACTTGCCCGGACCATCTCAATCTGCTTCCATGACATACGATTGTTCATCTTTAACGACAAACTTCTTTCCGACAAATCCATAGCCTCTGCAAACTTTGTCTGCGTTCCAAACTTTTCTTTTATTTGTCCTGCAAGTTTTGAATAGTTAAATGACATACTTTCCACCTCCTTGTATTAATTATAAATTTGTGATATAATTACATTGAGTCTGACCGTTATCCACCGAAAGGAGGTGGAAATATGGACACATTGGAAGTTGCATTACAGCTCACATTAAAAGCTATTGATAAAGGTCTTATTAGTGTAAAAAGTTATACTCCCGACGCTAACATTGATAATGCTACAGCTATAGCAGAATATTATAATGCTATTTTTGAAAAAATCAATGATGGATTAGCCGAATAATGTTTTATAGATTTCAATCATTAACATTAAATCTGTTTCATAACGGTCAGACTCTCTCTTTGTTTGTGAAAGCTCTTCCACCTTTTTAAGCAATACATCTACACACCCCTGCTTATCTTTAACTTTCATCACAGTAGTTTCATCCTTTGCTTCCTCTCTCGAGGAAGCTTTTTTCTTTTCTTCCATATCTTTTCTCACCTCTTTCCGCATAAGTTCAATGCTTTGAACTACTTGTATATTAGCACACGTTTTTTGGTTGTCAATACATTTTTTCAATTTTTTGAACTTTTTTGTTTTTTTCTTGACTTTTAGTTCAAAATGTGTTACTCTTGCCTTGTAGTCAAGGGACGGTGGCGACTGTTCCGGCACCTTCGGAAGGAGGTGTTGTGTGTGGAAGAAATAATTTGTTTTACATTGCTTATAACAATTATTATTTTGAACATAAAAAAATAGTCGCCCATTCTCGAACAATGGTCGACTATTAAAAATATAAAATTTTTTAATGAAACCTAGCTCGGAACGTCAAAGCCGTTCCTTCACTATCCATATGATAACATAATATATTTCATTTGTCAAGAGGTGATTTATCTTAATGAAAAAAGTGCATACATCCATGCGATTAAAACAGATTATGAATGAACGAAACTTAAAACAGGTCGATATTCTTAGATTAACTAAACCCATATCTGATGAATATGGTGAACGTCTTGGAAAAAACGATTTATCACAATATGTTTCTGGTAAAACCGAACCAGGACAAAAGAAATTGTTTATATTAGGAAAAGCTTTGGGTGTAAACCCCACATGGTTATTAGGTTTAGATGTTCCTAAAGAATTTGAAACCATTGAACCTAACACAAATAACATACCTTTTAATCAGAGTGTCGGCACTCCCTATAATCCTATAGTTCACGAAATACCCATACTGGGACGCATTGCCGCAGGACTTCCTTTATATGCAGAAGAAAACATTGAGGGCGCAACATATACTGACCGCAACGGCGGTGCTGAATATTTTGCCCTCAAGGTAGAAGGCGACAGTATGACAGCTGCACAAATAAATGACGGGAACATTATTATAGTAAGAGTACAGAACGTCGTTGACAATGGTGAAATTGCCGTTGTCAGAGTGAATAAGGAAGCTGCTACCGTAAAACGATTCAGACAGGAAGGCAACACGGTCCACCTTATTCCCCAGTCTTTTAACCCCGAACATCAGGTGCAAACCTACAATCTGAAAAACACAAAAATAGATGTAATCGGCAAAGTCGTAGAATGTAGGGTGGAATTTTAATGTTTGGCAGAAATAAGAAAATAATCAAACTACAAAAAGCCATTGAAGAATTGAACACCGAACTGGACCAGAAGAAAGAGGACATCGCAGACCTTGAAGACAAAATAGGAAGTCAATCTGCAGAAATAGAATTCCTTAAATCCGAAAAGGAACGAATCACAAAGGACAGAGATAAACTCTCCGGTGAAATCTCCGAGCTTCGCAAACGTAATGTGCAACTCGAATCACTTGACCGTGTGCAAAATATTGACACAGCTCTTAAAGAAAAGGAAAAGCAACATAGAGAAAAAATCAACGAACTTGGGAACGAGATTGCATCCTGGATGGCAAAGAACCGAGAACTTGAAGCACAACTGCAGCTTCAGGTACCTAACAACACAAAAATCATTTTCGAAAAAGAACAACTTTCAAAGAGCTGTTCTGAATTAAGAAAAGAAGTCAAACGTCTCAAAACAGAAATAAAGAAACCAAAAGATTATAAATTCAAATATACCAGAATAGAGACTTACTATGTTAATGTCGACGGAAAGCCTCGCCCGGCAGATATTTCTGTCATTAAATATTCAATATATGCGATTGATGACAAAACTAATAAGCTCAAGGAATTGAAACAAACCGAATATTTCCTTGAACGTTTTTACTGGCGAGAAAATGGTTATGCATCTTTTGAGCCACCAATTGAAATCCCTTCAGACGATACTCCCATTCGTTGTACTGGAACAAAAGGTATTACTTATACTGTTTCTTTCAAACCGGAATACAAAGTCAAGTCTTGGGACGTTTCCGTAAAGCACGTTTCAGTTATCAGGCATCTGACTTCTAAAACTCTCATCAAGGCAAAAGATATGTTTGAAGAATTTTCAAACCTTTTCAAAAGGTATGACGACCACTTCGAAAAACTGCAAATAGTGTCCGAAGAATTTGAAAAACTCAACGAAGAATTCAAATCACTTCAGAAAGATTATGGTCAAAACATAAAAAAGCTTGAATCTGATGCAAAAAAAGCAAAAGACCGTTTCAATGAAAAATTCGAAAAGCTCCCGAAAGGACAGTGACACCGATGAAACAGAATAAACAGCTAACCCCTCAGTCGGCAGAGCCGACAGCAGACGGGAAGAGCAAGCCCCTCCCCTACAGCAAGAAATATGACAACATCATTCTTCTAAAAAACCTTAAAGCAAAAAAGCTTCCCCTCGTCAGAACAGATAAAGGTTCCGCCTCGAAAGCCTCCCTTATCTAAAGGGAGGAGGACCGCTTGCGGTGGAGGGATTCTTCCTCGCTTCACAAAATCTGTTCTTCCTCTTTCGCAGAAAATTTCGTCCGCTTTGCTTCCTGTTTTTTCTGCGAGATAAATATTTAGAAAAATAAAAAGCCCCACAGTGTTGGTATCACTGCAGGGCAATGTCAAGGAATGTAATATCCTCAACACTCTCACTTTGATTATATTACACTCCTTGGCTTTTTGCAAGAAAAATTTGGAAGGAGTGTATTTTTTATGTCTATAACCAGACGAAAAGACGGCAGAGCTGTAAAGACATTCGTCATAGACGGATGCTCAAAATCATTTTACAGCAGAGAGCCAAACGACAAAAAAGCAGAAAAAGACATTATGCAGCAAATGCTCAACTACAAGGGCAAGGTAGAACGCGGAAAAACCGTTACCGAGGTAGCCGATGAGTGGGAAGAGTGGCACGAAGCCCGCGTGGATCCCGCATCCCACCGCCGTTATAAATCCTGTGCACGACGCATACGTGAGTGGTTTAAAGAGCAGTACATCAAAGATGTCTCTGTAATGGATGCAAATCGTTTCATTGAAACCTTTGCACAGTTTTACCCTATGAAAAAGACTGTCAAGCAGCAAAAAACAGTCTGCAATCAGATCTGGAAGTTTGCAATTCTGCAAGGGTATATAGATGCCAATAATATATGGCAATATGTCCCCCTTCCTCAAGGACTCGGGGAGAACAAGCGAACTCCCCCCTCAGACAGTGTTTTGGAAAAAGTTTTTCACACTTCTCCGAAAAACTTGACAAAAGGAATTCTTTTTGTTAATATCTTATTGTTTTCAGGAATCCGCCGTGGCGAGATTCTGGGACTGCAGTACGGTGACATTGACCGTGACGCAGGTCTTATAAACATCAACAGGCAGATTGCTCACGAGGGTAATAAGCCTGTAGTAAAAAATTATTTAAAAACGAAAGCAGGCGAACGCGGAGTAATCCTTGCCAACAGACTTGCAGAAATAATCCCACAGAGAAAATCGGGATTTATTTTCTGTAATGACAACGGTGAGCCACTTACTCAATCGCAATTCAAGAGATTTTGGAAGCAAGCATTGACGGAGCTCGGCATAAACGAGCACGTCACACCGCATCAGTTCCGGCACGCATATTCATCAATGTTGCACGAAGCTGGAGTTCATGCAAAAGATGCACAGGTTCTTCTTGGCCACGCAGACGTGCATACAACACAGCAAACCTATACGCACGTTTCAAAAAGAAGCCTTAAAAACGCAGCTGAAAAAATCAACTCTTTTGCGATGTAGTTTGTCAAAAATTTGTCAACGATTCGAGAATGTCCTATTTTGCGGTAATGTGTGAGAGTTCGAGTCTCTCCACTCAGACCAAAGACGATTCTTCGGAATCGTCTTTTTTACCGTATAAGAATTTGCGTATTTTTATCGCAAGCAACATTTGTTGATTTTTTATTTGGTTGTGACGCGACATGGGAGCAGACACAGCCTGCCAGTGATAATGTGAAAGGGACTGATATAATGGAAAATATTAAGGAAAATCGTATGGGAACGCAGAGTATAAACAGTCTGCTTCTGTCTATGTCTATACCTATGATGATTTCTATGCTTGTTCAGGCACTCTACAATATAGTTGATACCATGTTCGTGTCAAGGCTTGGTCAGGATGCACTTACAGCACTGTCCCTTGCTTTTCCTGTTCAGAACTTCCTTGTTGCAGTAGGTGTGGGTACAGGTGTAGGTACTAATGCGCTTTTGTCGAGAAGTCTGGGTGAGAAAAATTTTAAAAGGGCAAACGATACTGCAAACAATGGTATATTTCTTTCCTTTGTAAGTATGTTGCTTGTTATGCTTTTGGGATGTGTCGCTGTAAGACCGTATTTTTCCTCTTTCGGCAGCAGCAGAAACGTTATTAACCTGGGATGTGATTATTTAAGCATCTGTATGATTTTTTCTGCGGGACTTTTTGGACAAGTAATGTTTGAAAAGCTTTTACAGTCAACAGGCAAAACAATGCTTAGTATGATTGTCCAGCTTTCGGGAGCGGTTGTTAATATTATTCTCGACCCGATTATGATTTACGGCTACGGCTTTTTCCCTGCCATGGGAGTTACGGGTGCTGCGCTCGCTACTGTCATCGGACAGTTTGCGTCAATGCTTATCGGGGTATTTACAACTGTCCGCTACAACAAAGAAATCACCCTTTCGCTGAAAGGAATTATCAAACCCAATAAGGAAATTATAAAACGTATTTATGCTGTGGGTGTTCCCTCAATCTGTATGGCATCCATTGGTTCTGTTATGAATGTATGTATGAATCAGATTATGCGCGTGTTCGATATAGCTACCGCGTCAACTGCGCAGGCTGTGTTCGGAGTATACTTCAAGCTCCAGAGCTTTGTTCTTATGCCTGTATTTGGTCTTAATAACGGAATGGTGCCCATAGTAGCATATAATTTCGGCGCACACAACAAAGAACGAATAACAAAAACAATTACATTAAGTGTTGTATATGCCTGTGTGATAATGTTATTCGGGCTTCTTGCATTCCAGCTTTTCCCCGAACAGCTGCTCCGTATATTTGACACAGGCGGCGAAGATATGAAAAATATCATTCATCTCGGTATTCCTATGCTACGTTTAATCAGTCTCAGCTTTATTTTTGCAGGATACTGTATTGTTGCAGGCTCGGTATTCCAGGCACTTGGAAATGGTATGTTGAGTCTTGTTGTATCAGTATGCAGACAGCTTGTTGTGCTTGTTCCCGCAGCATTTGTGCTGGCAATAACAACACACGACATAAATGCTATGTGGCTGTCTTTCCCTATTGCAGAAATTGCATCCTTTACATTAAGCTTCATCTTTATGAAGCGGACATTTGACAAAATCATCAACAAACTATAATAACAGGGGGTGTAAAGAAACTCGGTTTCTTTACACCCCCTTTGGTGACAGGAAAAAACGCTTCAGAACAGACAAACAATTTATACAATGTAGGGCAGGAGCTCGCTCCTGCCGAAAAGCGGAACGAGCAAGCCCATTCCCTACAACGCATTACCCGCTCCGGACTTTTTTACATTCCCTTATTACAGGAAATATTTTCTGTCAAGGCTACGGTAACCTATAGCCTCTGCAATATCCATTTCATTGATATTCGCGCGGCCTTCGGCATCGGCTATAGTGCGCGCCACTTTAAGAATACGGCTATATGCTCTTGCTGTAAGACCCATTGTTTCAAATGCGCTCTTCAGCATATCGTTTGCATCTTTACTTATGGGACAGTATTTTTCTATGAGAGAGCCTGTAAGCTGCGCATTACAGTTAATAGCCTCATTTTTATAACGTTCCTTCTGTATTTCACGGACTGCATTTACCCGCGCCTTAATATCTGCAGAGCTTTCGCCCTTCATAGCTTTAAGGTCGGCATATTTTACGGGAGCAGCTTCAAGCTGTATATCAATTCTATCAAGCATAGGTCCACTGATTTTACCAAGGTACTTTCTTACGTCGGATTCACTGCAACGGCACTTACCACTCTCATCACCATAATAGCCGCATTTGCAGGGATTAAGGGCTACAACGAGCATTGTATTACACGGATATGTATATGATGCCACTGAACGACTGACGGTAATCCGCTTATCCTCAAGGGGCTGACGCATTGATTCTATAACGTCTTTTTTGTATTCGGGAAACTCGTCAAGGAATAACACCCCGTTATGAGCAAGAGAAATTTCACCGGGTCTTACCTTTGACCCTCCGCCCACTATACTTACCGCACTTGCGCTGTGATGCGGTGTACGGAAAGGCCGGGTAGCAATCAGTTTGGTGTTTGAATCAAGCTCCCCTGCGATTGAATAAATCTTCGTTACTTCTATCGCCTCGTCCAACGTCATATCGGGGAGAATAGTGGGAATACGTTGTGCAATCATAGATTTACCGCTGCCGGGAGTACCGATAAGAAGCAGGTTGTGTCCTCCACTGACACACAGCTCTACACCGCGACGGAGTGCGTGCTGACCGCGTACATCTGCAAAGTCAATTCCGTATATGCTTTGTTCAGAAAACACCTTTTGAATATCGCAACGGGACGGCTCAATGGGCTTTTCTCCGGTAAGATGCCCGTATACTTCGGCAAGGCATTTGGCTCCAAGCACCTCTATACCGTCTGAAAGAGTGGCCTCTTCAACATTATCCATAGGAACGACAACTTTTTTGAAGCCGTTGTCCCTTGCACTGCAAACAAGAGAAAGAACACCGCTTACAGACCGCAGTTCTCCTGAAAGTCCCAGCTCGCCAATAAACATATACTCGTTAAATTCTGTTTTTAACTGACCCGTTCCCGCAAGAATCGCTATAGCTATAGGAAGGTCAAATTGTGTACCCTCTTTTTTAAGGTCCGCAGGAGCAAGATTTATAACCGCGTGCTTCGCAGGAAACTGAAACCCACTGTTTTTAATTGCAGAGCGCACACGTTCCTTCGACTCTTTTACTGCAGTGTCAGGCAACCCGACAATGTCAAAAGACGGCAGTCCGTTTGAAAAATCCGCCTCAACAATAACATGCTTTCCTTCAAGACCGCAAAGAGCACCTGTGTTTATCTTTACTATCATAAAAACATTCCTTTTTTGTTTTGTTGTATACAGTATAGCACCTCCCCGAAACAAAGTCAATTAACACAAAAATTTTCTTGACTTCCCTTAAATATAATAGTATAATTAACTGGTATCAACGGATGCGTAATGCGATGTGTTTAGCAAGCAGAGTTTTGTGTCAGCATAACGATGCGAAACATAATGCATTCTGACGCCGGGGTGTAGCGCAGTTTGGTAGTGTGCTTCGTTCGGGACACGATACTAACCAATTCGCAAGTATCTAGCCGAACTCCCACAAACCTTTTAACACCGCCACTTTACGGTGACTTAAAAAACAAAATGCATGTGGTCAAACAAGTTTTGACCACATGTT
>CAYLPQ010000042.1:0-17315 GCA_964385605.1 uncultured Oscillospiraceae bacterium
TGTCCTTCTTAACATTCTTACCCATCTTTACGATTTCACCGGTACCCTCGTGACCGAGAACTACAGGGATAAGACCGAAGGGATCGCGCTTGAATTCGTGAGCATCTGTACCGCAAACACCGCAACCCTCAACCTTAACGAGGATGTCATCATCGCCAAGCTCGGGAATGGGGAATTCCTTGATATCATAATGCTCAAGCTTTGTAAGCATTGCAGCACGTGATGTCTTGGGAATGAGTCCGTTTGCTTTAGGTGCTGCTTTGGGAGCAGCACCGCTCATCTCACTCAGAACCTGCTGTACTATCTGTTGTATCTTATCTGAATTGATGTCCATTTCCGATTTTCCTTTCTATAGAGTTTATTTGTAAAAAATTATTTATTCATTGCAGCGAGAACTTTCTTTGTGATTTCAGAAACAAGCTCTGAATCAGAAACACTCATAGCGCCGTTAGCAGCGATTGAGCAAGAACCGCAGTTGTGACAGCTAACCTTACCGTCACGGTTGTTTACACAGATGTTTGCAGGATGCTTACCTGTGAGACCGAACTGACGGCGAATCTCATAAAGCTGCTTAACCTGCTCATCATTAAGTTCCTTGGGACCGCCGAGCTGTCTTGCATTGAAGAGAAGCTGTGCGTAGAACTCAAGAGATTCCATCTTGTGGTATGCAGCGAGAAGCGAATCACTGTAAGCAAGTGCACCGTGATTTGCAAGAAGCACTGCATCAAAGTAAGGAAGATACTTTTCAACTGCATCGGGAATTTCGTTTGTTGAAGGTGTGCCGTATTCTGCAATCGGAACACAACCAAGAGCTATAACTGCCTCAGGCATAATAGGCTGTGTCAGCGGAATGCCTGCGATAGCAAAGCTTGTTGCATAGATAGGATGTGCATGAACAACACTCTTAACGTCAGGGCGCTGTGCATAAACACGCATATGCATCTTGATTTCGCTTGAAGGCTTGAAGTTACCGTTAGCCTCAAGAACTTTACCGTCTTTGTCAACACGGCAGATATAGTCGGGTGTCATAAATCCCTTACTTACACCTGTAGGTGTGCAAAGGAATTCGTTGTCGGAAATTTTTACTGAGATGTTACCGTCGTTTGCAGCAACCATACCTCTGTCGTAAATTCTCTTTCCGATTTCGCAAATTTGTTTTTTGATTTCGTACTCGTTTACCATTTGCCATTCATCCTTTCAAGAAAAAATTGATTCTATCTTCTTATAATTATATTTTACAACATACACTATATATTGTCAATACCCAAGTTGTGATTTTTTGTGGTTTTTTGTGGTTTTCGGAAATTATTGTGCCAGATAATCCAGAATTTCTTCGACTCCGTCATGGTTATATGAGGAAGTTACGAATATTTTCTCACATCCTGCCAACGAAAGCCACATTTTCGCAAGGTCAACCCTCGCATCCGGATGATCTGCCTTAGTCACAATACCTATGACTTCACGGTTTGCTATGGGAGCAACCGCCGGAGGAAACAGACAATACTGTTCAGTCGCACTCACAAGGATACCAACAATGTCTGCTTCGTAAGAGTAGAGAGCAAGCGCTCTTCCAAGTTCCGGGTTTTCTATATACTCACCGGGGGTATCTATTATAACATCACCGAATTCCACGTACTGTGTTTTTTCATATTCAATTTTTTTACCGCGCAAGGCTTGTTTGAGAGTTGTCTTTCCCGCCTCACTGCGTCCGATAAGAATAAGCTTTTTCATCACGTTTTTGTTATTGCACATACAGAGAAGCCGAGGGTTTTCTCCGCATACTCACAAACTGCCTCAACCGACTCCGTAACCTCGGAAACAGTGCCGGTGACAATCAACGTACCACTGAAACGGTCAACAAACCCGATTTCACTGCCTGATGCCTTGATTGCAATATCTGCTGCAATGATTGCAGTTTCGCTGGGCGACATTGTGATAATGCCGATTGCCGCTTTCTTGTAATCAATGGCAGGGTCAAGACCGAGCTTCCGGTACAGAATCTTGTCAGGATTTGCAATGATGTGAGCAAGTGTAATCTGCTTACCCGGAACAAGCTCCTGTATTATTCTCATTTTATCTTTGATGTCAAAATTAAACTCGTTCATTTATATTATTCCTTTCAAAGCCCTGACTTATCCGCCTATTTTGGCTTTTAAACCTTCCTCCTCGCACACTTTGCGAAGTGCTTCCATATGAGTTTCTTCCGGAGGAAGAATATCTCCCATCAGATAGTCTCTGTCAAGGCCTGCGTATTTATCCATACCCAGCCTGTGATAAGGAAGAAGATTGATTTCCTCCACCCTCATCTGATTTTTTGCAAAAAGGGCAATATCCCTTATTTCTTCGGGAGTGTCGTTAAATCCCGGGATTGTGGGAACACGCACTATGCACTTTTTCGCAAGCTGTGCAATTTTAACTGCATTTTCAAGAATAAGAATATTGTCTTTTCCGGTGTATTCCTTATGCTTGTCAGAGTTAAAATGCTTTATATCAAGAAGATATGTGTCTATATACGGAAGCAGTTTTTCAATAGTTTCGAAACGTGCATAACCGGTTGATTCAACCGCTGTTGTAATTCCGCTTTTCTTTGCAAGTTGCAGGAGTGCCGCCGCGAAGTCCGGCTGCAGAAGCATCTCACCACCCGAAAGTGTAAGGCCGCCGCCGCTTCGTCTGAAGAACGCAAAGTCCTTCTTCACCTCGTCTATAACCTCCCCTGCCGTTACATCACGGCCAATAAGCTTTGACCCATTCTGGGTTTTCATATTCTGGAATTCAAAGCTCTGTGATTCGGGGTTACAGCACCATCTGCATCTTAATGCGCACCCTTTAAGGAAAACGATTGTCCTTATTCCGGGGCCGTCATGAACGGAATATTTCTGAATATCGAAAATTCTTCCTCTTACTTTAGAAATATCCATAATAACCTCTTTATTATCAGAATCTCATCTGCTCTGTTCTGTTGATAATATCATCCTGTAGCGAACGTGAAAGAGTTGTGAACAGTGCACTGTAGCCTGCAACTCGTACTACAAGGTTTTTGTAGTTTTCGGGATGTTTCTGCGCATCCTCAAGAGTTTCACGGCTTACAACGTTGAACTGAACGTGCATACCCTTTCTGTCAAAGTAACCTCTCACAAGGGATACGAAGTTCTGAAGACCTTCATCACCCTTAAGAGCAGAGGGATGGAACTTCATATTGTAAAGAGTACCGTTTGATGCGATACCGTGGTCAATCTTTGATACGGAGTTAGCTGCCGCTGTAGGACCTGTTACATCACGTCCTGCACCGGGTGATACACCGTCTGCAATAGGAGTATAAGCAAGTCTGCCATCAGGTGTTGCACCTGTCTGTGCACCAAGAGGAACGTTTGCAGATACAGGATAAAGACCTGCCTGATATTTACCTTCACGGGGATTGGTGTACTTGTCAAAGGGACGGGTGTAAACGTATGATGCTTCTCTTGCAAACACGTCAACCTCATCATTGTCGTTACCGAACTTGGGAAGAGCATTTATATCCTCAAGAAGCTGTGCCCATCTGGGATTTCCGCCACCCATACCGGACTCCTTAACACTCTTGTAGATTTCTTTTATAATTTCTTCGTTAAGTTCTACGTTGTTATTTTTGAGCTCTGTTGCAATTCTGATTGTAGCCTCTTCAGGGTTAATCGAGGGAGCATCGCCGCTGAAGTTAGCCTCAAGAGCAGCCTTAACTTCCTTAAGAGTATACTTCTTTTCATCATACACAAGTTTCTTCACAGCATAGAGAGCATCTGCCATATTTGCTACACCGAAGCCCTGGGGACCTGTGAAGTTATACTTCGCGCCACCCTCCTGAACACTGGTACATTTTTTGATACAGTCATCAACCATTGATGAAAGGTACGGAAGGGGACATCTCAAAGCATGTGCCTTGTCGATAGAGTTATCTGAATTAACCATAAGCTCTATCATGTATTCTGTCTGCGCCTTATAAGCTTCAAAGAATTTTTCGTAAGTATCGAGAGTTTCAACCTCGCCTGTTTTAATACTTATCTGCTCACCCTGACTCTTACCGTTTGAGAAAACAAGCTCGAGAGGACGGAGCATATTGAAGAATGCCGCATCGTGCCAGCCGTCTGTATTTCCTGGAGACTGGGGCTCAACGCAGCCTATGATACAGTAGTTTCTTGCATCACGCATCTCAACACCGCGGCTGAGAAGTGCAGGAATAATAACTTCGTCATTGTAATAAGCAGGAAGACCCACACCCGTACGGGTAACGTTTGCCGCCATAATAAGAAGGTCGTTGGGTGAACCGTTCCAAACTCTGATTGAAAGAGAGGGCTGTGGAAGCATTGTATGAAGTGTAGCATTAAGACACATAAATGAAAGCTCGTTCGTTGCATCTTCGCCATCGCGGTTCTGACCGCCTACGATAAGGTTCTGGAACATGCTGTAACCTGCAAAACCTGCGGCACTTAAAGCATCTCTTACCTTACTCATATCGTTAAGCTTAATCCATACGCAATCGATAAGCTCCTGCGCCTCGTCAAGAGTAATCCTGCCTGCCTCATAATCCTTTTTGAAATAAGGATACATATACTGGTCAAAACGTCCGGGAGAAATACTGTGACCGCTGCCCTCTGTCTGAATAAGCATCTGTACAAACCAGAATGACTGACAAGCCTCATAGAAGCTTGTAGCACCATTTGCGGGAACCTTACGGCAGTTTGCGGCAATCTTGAGAAGTTCTTCTTTTCTCTGACCGCTTTCCTTCTGTGCCATTTCCTCTGCCAGATCAGCATAACGGTTTGCATAAGTAATAGCTGCTTCACAGCTTTCTATAACTGCTTCAAGAAATGCATTCTTGTGAGGGAACTTTCTGCAGGTCTTGTCAGCCTTGGCAAGAACAGCCTTCGCCTCGGCAATGATGCCATTGTAGCCGATAGCAAGCACTTTATCGTACTGTACAGAAAGATGTCCTACACCATTGTAGAAGTAGTTACCTGTTGTAAACACATTGTGTTCAATAGCCTTAAGTGTTTCGGGGGCCATAAAGCTTGTAGCAAGATCACTGTTGGTCTTACCCTTCCAGTACTTGTGTGCCTCGATAAGAATCTGCTTATCCTCCTCACTGATATAGAAAGGATCGGCACTTCTTGTAGCAAGGGTATCAAGCTCTGCCTCAAGCCATTCGAAGGAATACTCCGGGAATGTCTGACAGCTTCTTGATTTCTTTGTTGTGCTACCTACAACAAGCTCTGCCTCACGAATAGTAATCGGAATATTTTCAAGAATATGACGGAACGCATGACTTCTCCTTTTTATAATAGGAAGATTCTCCGTCATTTTATAACTTTCTGTAAGCAATCTCGCACGGTCGCTTTCGACCTGGGGAGTACTTTCAAAAAGGTTATCGCGCAAAAGCTGTACGCGCGGTGTTACTTTAATTTTCTCCATTGTTTCGTAGGTCATAACATACGCCTCCAATTTCTCTTGCCGGAAATGAATTCCCGAGCACAATATCACTATCTATAGAATACTACATAATTATAGTGCTTGTCAATAGAAAATCACACATTTTCACAAAAAATCACACATTTTTCACGCAAACAATCGCATTCCCGCAAAAATTCCCACAAATTTTGAGTTTCTACCTTTTTACATAATATTGTAATTTGCCCGATTATTTTTTAATAAAGATATTGAAATATGCTTTGACATATGGTATCATATACTATATGTAGTATAGTGAGGAGTATTACTTTGGAATTTATATCACACAACCCCGAAGAAACTGAAAATTTTGCATTTGAATTTGCAAAGAATATTATACCTCCTGCCGTAATTTGTCTGCAGGGCGACCTTGGTGCGGGCAAAACTGCTTTTACAAGAGGGTTTGCACGGTATTTCGGTATTGAAAAGGGCGTGTCTTCCCCTACCTTTATAATAATGCACCGCTACAGCGGCACTGCACAGATTAATCACTACGACCTGTACCGCCTTAACGACTATGATGAACTTATTGATATAGGCTTTGAGGAGCAGATTGAAAGCGGTATTTCGCTGATTGAATGGCCAGATGCTTTTATGGACGAGCTTCCGGAGGATAAGATTATTATTAAAATCAGCCGTACGGGAAACGGTGATGACGAAAGACTTATTGAGGTGATTGACCAATGAATATACTTGCAGTTGATTCCTCTGCACTTACGGCAACAGTTGCTGTTATGGCAGACGGACAGATAAAGAGCGAAATGAGCTTTACCACCTCACTTACCCATTCTGAAACGGTTATGCCTATGATAGATGAGGTGCTGAAAAAAGCTGATCTTACAATTAACGATATTGACCTTTTTGCCTGCAGCGAAGGACCGGGGTCATTTACCGGACTTCGAATAGGAATCGGCACGGTGAAAGGTCTTGCATACGGTCTTGATAAGAAGGTGTGCGGTATCTCTACACTTGAGGCACTTGCGCACAATATTTCCTACACAGACTGTCTGATTGCACCCATTATGGACGCAAGACGCAGTCAGGTTTATAATGCAATCTATAAATACAAAAACGGAGTTCTCACAACAGTTACAGAACCCAGAGCTTTAGATATTGAAGAGCTTTGCAGTGAAATAGAGGAAAAGGTCATTTTTGTAGGTGACGGTGTTAAAGTATACAGAAGCAAAATGGCGGAGTTACTTGGAGGTAAGGCACTTTTTGCGGCACCACAGCATTGTCTGCAGAGGGCTGCTAGTGTAGCTTTTGCCGCACTTGATAAGACCGCTGTCTCTCCTGAAGAGCTTTCGGTTGTTTATCTCCGCAAGCCACAGGCGGAGCGCGAAAGAGAAGAACGTAATATTTGAAAGGATTGATACATATGAAAATTGCTATGGCGGCAGACCACGGTGGATTCCAGTTAAAGGATATTCTCCGCGACTATCTTACAGAAAAGGGACATCAGGTGACAGACCTTGGTACAAACACTCCTGACAGTGTTGACTACCCCGACTACGCAAAGCTTTGCTGTGACGAAGTTGTAGGAAAGAATGCAGATTTCGGCATACTCGTATGCGGAACAGGTGTAGGTATTTCAATTGCTGCAAACAAAGTAGACGGCATTCGCTGCGGACTTTGCCCCTCTCCTGAAATTGCAGCTCTTGTAAAACAGCACAACAATGCTAATGTAATCGCCCTCGGCGGAAGATTTACAGATGCTCCCACCGCAAAGAAAATTGTTGACTCCTATATGGAAGCGGAGTTTGAGGGTGGAAGACATCAGGGAAGAATTGATAAAATTACATCTTTGGAAAAATAAAAATTAACTATAACTTTCTGCCATGCAGAACATATCACACAAGCATTAGCTTGTATAAAAACGGAGGGATTTTATGCGTTGTCCATATTGCGGATTTGAAGACAGTAAAGTAATTGACTCCAGACCCACAGACGAAGGTGTGGCTATCAGAAGAAGACGTGAGTGTATTGAATGCGGTCAGCGATTCACAACTTATGAAAAGGTTGAAAGCTTACCTATTGTAGTAATAAAAAAGGATAAAACAAGGGAACTGTTTAACCGAGAAAAGCTTCTTGCCGGACTTACCCGTGCCTGTGAAAAACGGCCTGTGGAAACAAGTGTTCTCGACCACCTGGTAGACAAGATTGAGTCAGACCTCCAGAACACTCTGAAACGCGAAATTTCCACAAAGGAAATTGGTGAAAAGGTTATGGAAGGGCTTAAGGACATTGACGAGGTTGCATATGTGCGTTTTGCATCTGTGTACCGTCAGTTCAAAGACGTGAATACATTTATTGCAGAAGTAAATAAGCTTCTGACAGATAAAAACTAATTTTAAAAGGAGATGACTACCTATGGCTATAAAGTATTATGAAGTTCAGAAATTCTCAACATTAAGAGAAATGATTGACCTTGCAAAAAACGAAGACGGAGACAAAATTGCTTACAGATACAAAGGCGAGGATAAGGAAATTGTTGACGTTACATACGCAGGATTCCATGAGGATATTTATGCTCTCGGCACAGCTCTTGCGGATGCAGGTATTTCCAAAAAGCACGTTGCCTGCGTTGGCGAAAACAGCTACAAATGGATTAATACATACCTTACCACACTTCTTTCTGACAACGTATTTGTCGGCATTGATAAGGAGCTTCCCGAAAAGGATTTAATGCACGTAATCACAGACAGCGATACAGAAGTTATTTTCTACGGAGAAAAGATTGAACCCGTTCTTCGCGCACACCGTGAAGAGCTTTCAAAGGTCAAGATTTTCATCGGTATTGACCGCAAGGAAGATGATGGGGAATTTCTTTCTTTCGACCTTTTCAAGGCAAAAGGACTTGAGCTTTATAAGGCAAGCAACACTTCTTACATAGATATGGAAAATGACCTGAATGCGATGAAGATGCTCGTTTACACATCAGGCACAACGGGGCTTTCAAAGGGTGTTATGCTTTCAGAGCATAACCTTGTTTCTCTTATTTACCACGGACTTCGCACCGCTACTATCCACACAAGAACACTTTCAATTCTTCCCTACCACCACACATATGAAGCTGTGTGCGGTATCCTTGTAGGTATTCATAAGAGAGTTACTCTCTGCATTAATGAAAGTCTTCGTACAATTGCTAAAAACCTTAAAATCTACAACCCCGACTATATGTATGTAGTACCGGCAGTTGCATCTGCGCTTCACAAGAGTGTGCTTCGTAAGGCACAGAGTGAGGGTAAGCTTAAAATCCTCACCACGATGATGAAGGTAAGTAACGGTCTTCGTAAGGTTGGTATCGACCTTCGCAGAAAGCTCTTTAAATCAGTTCATGAGGGTCTCGGCGGCGAGCTTCTTGAGGTTGTATGCGGCGGCGCACCTATTCCGGTAGACACAGCTTATTTCTTTGATGCGGTTGGTATCCTTATCCTGAACGGTTACGGCATCACAGAGTGTTCACCGCTGGTAAGTGTTAACTCTCCTCACGATGCGGATTATCACACAGTAGGTTATCCCCTTCCCTGTACAGAGCTTATGATTGACGAGCCTGTTGACGGAATCGGCGAAATCTGCGTTAAGAGTGATACTGTAATGCTCGGCTACTACAAAAAGCCCGAAGCAACTGCTGAGGTTATCGTGGACGGTTGGTTCCATACCGGTGACTATGGTTATATCAACAAAAAAGGTCAGCTTGTTATCACAGGTCGCAAAAAGAACATCATCGTTCTTGACAACGGCAAAAACATCTATCCCGAGGAAATTGAGGAATACATCTACACAATCCCCTACGTTAAGGAAGTTGTTGTTTACGATTCTATGGACGGCGACAGACTCGTTCTCTGCGCAGAGATTTATCCCGATGAGGAATTAATCGGAAACGCAGACGTAAATGCAGACATATGCAAGGTTCTTGCTGAACTTCCCGCGTATAAACAGATTGGAAAAATTGTTATGCGTAATGAAGAGTTTATAAAGAATTCTTCAAGAAAAATCGTACGCGGTAAGATTGAAAAGAAATAAGCAGTATGTTTTTGCACCCATATCGCGCCCATACAGCGCAAACATATTTTCACGCGAATTAATTTTTGCAAATTCCTATACAGAAAAGAAGCAGATGCACCGATTTTTAGTGCATCTGCTTCTTTATGTGGAGAAAAACATTATTTATAAAATTTCTTTTTTAATCTGCTGTTTTTATATTAGAAATATATTCCGTATCGTTCTGCCAGTCTTATAATATCATCCCAAGTGATTAATCCCTTACCGATTGCAACTTTGAGATACTGTCCGTTAAATGCATCGTATGCATATTCAGGAATTATATTTTCAAAATCTTTGTAAGTAAATAACCCATGGTTTTCAATATCACGTGACATTATCTCGGAATCATACTTCATTGTATTTGTATCAACTTCAAAAATGTTGAACATACCCTCTATACCACCGGGCATTGAAAGCACTCCATCAGTATAATAACAAAGATGATCAAATGTTACGGGAGAATAAGGAGTAGTCACTCTGTTTTCGATAACAACATTTGTAAGCTTGGCTGTTTTCCAAGTGTTTTTGTTTATATCGCCCTTAGTTACAAACTCGTGACTGATGTAATCTTTCGCATTTTCACTTCTGATGTATATATATTCTCCAACATTTACGTCAAAGAATCCGTGTTCATAAATAACCTCTACGTCACTTCCATCAGCAAAATACAAATGAATAATCTCATATTCTTCCTTTGCATCAGATTCGTTGAACACAATGGGAGCTGTGTCATAATTACCCGTCTTTAAATTCCATACAAGAAGCTCTTCTCCCTCTTTAAGATACTGTACCTCTTTCTGTGTTCCGTCTGCAAGAGTGATGAGGGTTTCAGGAGTGATGCAATTACTATCTTCCAGTTTTGTCAGTGTTCCATTACAAAAATCACTGTAGCTATACTGTGCATCTTTATTTTCTACAACAGACCAAGTATGTGAGAATGTAAGAGGAGTTCCATTGTTGTTGTCCTTGAAGCTGTATGAAACAGGAATTGTTCTGGCAGAGTTACCTGTGTTTACCAAACCAGTGCTACTTGCAGCAACAAAATACAGCTTTCCATCACACACAACAGGCATTGCATATACATTATTGCTTGAATGTACCTGTCCACCTGTAAGAGTTAATGTAAAATCTCCGTTATCGGGACTGTATGTCCATTCAGCATTTGTTCCGTTTTGCTTACCTGCAGTTGTTGGAGTATAATCAGACAAAGTAATAGTCTTATACTGTTTTTCCGCTACGCTCCAGTATTTTATCTGTATTCCCTCCAGTGCAGGAGCAGCACCGTGCCACGTACCGCCATAGCTTGAAGCTACGCATAGACCTGCTTCGTAGTTTGATGCAACTAATGACGGAGATTCTTTACTCGTTTCAGTACCGGTCACCTTATATGCAGCTGTATATTCTTTACCATCAATAGTGGCAGTCAACGTATACGTTGTACCACCTGCTACAACTGACGTGGGGGACGTTGGTTTAGCATTTCCGTCTACTTTAAAATCGTTAACCACAATACCATTAACACTCATTGATAACTTACTGAAATCAAGTGCATATCCACTTAATTTATCCAAATCAACATTAAGTTCATACACCCAACCATCTGTTCCGTATGATTTACCGGTTGTAAGTCCATCTGCTGTATCTGAATAAGTTACCACAATATTATCACTGTATTTGTTTGGAGCATATTCAGATTCAGTTTTAAAACTGTCATCTGTTCCGTTTGTATTTTTATAAGAATAAACATACACAGTAGTAGAAATAATTGCTAATGTAACCTTTACATCCTTCATTTCGTAAGGAATTGCATCTTTATCTGTTCTGTTGTCAGTAATATTGGTAGGTTCAGCTACAGTTTTTGTTGCATCCTCCGGCATATAAGCAAATCCAAGATTGAGCGACTCATTTTCTCCGTCACCATCAAGATCGTGAAGATAGTCAGTTTCCTTTAATACTGTTGTTACTATATCTTCACCTGCAGAAGGAACATATTGTGCATCTTCTTCATCAATCCAGGCCTTCTGAACAAAGTTTCCCTCTATTGCAGTAGATGTTGCATTACCTTCCGAATCGCAAAGATATAGCACACTGAATCCCATTAAGGTTTTATTAGCATCATATGTAGAAGCAGTAGGTTTCTGTATCAATATAACATCTCTCAATGTAAGGCTGTTTGCAGAACCCACAAGTATTGATGCAACCGCACCAAGTTCGATTTGTGAGTTATCTACTACAACATTACCGCCCGACACATTAAGTGATGCACGACCACCCGAAATACGAGAATTAAGTATCTGGCTATTACCTGAAGCCATAACCCCGCTTTTTGCATTATAATAGCGAGTTGTACCGTTTGAATCAGTTTCTGAACGATTGTCGCTGCTTGTCAAATTAGACTTATAAAGTGCGGCATAATCAAAATTGGGGCAAACTATCTGAACATTGTCTAGTGTACCATTATTAAGAATTACAAACGCATATCCCATATCAAGAGCTGTCGAATCGCTTCCGCAAGTCATTGTAAATCCGTTTCCGTAAAGGGTATATCCTCCAGATACTTCAAGCGAACTGAAGCCACAGTCATTCAACAATACCACATCATTGGCAGTCGCATTCGTTGCTGTGATCGCATTTACTGCATCCACTACCTCAAGGTAAAGCACAGTCGGTGTACAGTAATCATAGTCCTGAATAGTAACCTTAACAACACCTGTGCCTGCAAACTTGATAGTTCCTTTTGTCCAATCTGTTATATTCGCAGTATAAGTTCCGGAAACATCAGTGTTTTCGTCCACTTTGTCAATAGTCACGTATACACCGGAGTCATTGATTGTTGCACTGTCTTTCTTCTCAAAAAGAGTTCCCAATGAAACAGTATTCTGATTACCCACTCTGTAGAGGAAATCATTTGTAAATTTTGATTCAAACTTATCCACAGAATCAGCAACTTCTCTGTCGAGAATTGTTATTCCTTCAAAATAAGTTCCTCCGTCGTTATAAATCGGGATATGCTTTACTCCCCACCCGTCACCCTGGAAAAGCTGATTAAAGGGCAAGTATACAATCTGCTTATCTTCCTTGAGTACGGTTTCACCGTTTACAACTTCGTAAATTTCAGGGTTGGTACTGTCAGCAGCATTATGCTTGTGTTCATATAAACTTCCTTCATCGTCTTTCATAATATGATAACAAGTTTTTGTATCGCCTGAAATCAAGAGGAAGTTTCCTTCCTTTATCCAAGTCTCACCGCTCTCAATTTCATCAAGACTTGCAATTTCGGTCAGTCTTGAGAATTGGTGGTCGTGAGTGTATGACGCAATAGAATTGGCAACAAGCTCACAATAATAATAGTCATTCCAATCACCAAAGTGAACTGTGCATTTTTCTGCTGTAATTCCTGTTGTATCAGGAACTGTATATCCATTCTCCACCTTGTTTTTACCACGAAGTGATCCAATCATCATGCCTGCGTAGCGGTACCAATAATACTGGTAGTTACCGCAGACATCATTATATACATCAATCTGTGCGGCAACATGACAATTTGCAAATTCGACCTCACCGTTTCCTCGAAACATTCCCATAATGCCGCCACAGGCAACATCCCAGCTTCCCCACAATGCGGAAATTTTGTTTGTGTTATCAATAGTGATATTTGTGAATGTAAGTTTACTATCACTTGTATCATCCGAATTACCGCCGATACCAACGATACCACCGTTACCAGTATTATAAACACGGGGATTGCAGTTTGTGATAGCGATATTTTTGAATGTCGAATTTTCTGCATAGGCTGCGATAACACCTGTGGGTGTAAATTCACCGTCTGAAGAGAAATTATTTACCGTCAGGTTTTGAACAGTACCGCCGCTAATATGGCCAAAAAGCCCCATAGCGGCATTATAATATCCGTTGTCGTATGTACCTTTTAACATCCATGTATTCTGGTAGATGTTTGAAATAGTATGACCCGCACCATCAAATGTACCTGAAAAAGTTCCGTTCCAACCATTCTCTGCATATCCAAATGGGTAGAATTTCAATTTACCGTTTTCATCAACAACCTTTTCCCCGCCCATATTAATGTCAGAAGTCAGTTTGTAATATTCTGTACCATTGCCAGCAGATATGACGTTTCCCAAATATGCAAGCTGATCTGCATTGGCAATCAGATACGGTTCGGTCTCTGTTCCTGCACCGCCTGCAAATTTTTCCACTTCGCCATTCCAAGCATTTTCTGTATCTGCAACAACGGTAACCTCACTGAATGTAGCCATAGCAAGGGTAAGTGTTCCTGTGAGAGCATCGTAATAGAACTGGTTATGTTCTTTCAAGCTTTCAATGCTATCAACCTGAACCATCGGAATACTTATTCCGTTTTCAATATGGTATAAGGTAAGGTTACCTTTATTCATACCAGTCATAATAACATCTTCAATTGTTATAATAACAGGAACAGTATTATCTTTCGCTATTCCGTCTATATGAACATCCACGGGAATGATGATTTCATTTTCTTTTGTTGTAATTCCGCTTTGAGTGTTTTCAAGCTCTTTTACAGTCAGCACAATTGTGTTGGTACCGTCTTCGAGCTGTGTACCCTTGCTCACAGTCGCATTTACTTCACCTGACTGCAGACTTGCCTGCTGGGTCATAATATTATTTTCAGCAGTTACATTCGCACTTGCAGATACATTAATTGATTGATTGCGGGAAATTTCGCCTGTCTTATCCAGCAACGGTACAAGGCTGTCAAGGCTGTCTATCGCAAAAACCTTTACAGTATCGCTTCCAACAACCCCGATATTTTCAGATTTATGCTCAACTGTCTGCCCTTTTGTCAGTCCTGTTAATTTTTCCATATGTGCAATTTGCAAAGCTCCGTCAGAGCTATAGCGAGCCGTAACAACTGTAGCTTCGTTCCCCGGTGCAGTAAAATCAACCTTTGCATACACACTTTGCTCATTGGTAATTTCATTTATTTTCTCACCGTCAGAGTTATAAAACTCTGTTTCTGCGAATGCATTTATAATTCCACATTGCAAAATTGAAAGCATTATCGCACAACTTAAACATAATGATAAAGCTTTTTTAAGCATATACGACCTCCTTAGTGTCTCTTCATAACGTCCATCAGTTTTCTTAATACCCCTTTGTACTTTTCTGTAGTCTTATTTAAGTGAATATTCACATAATAAGCACAGTTATATCCGTTATAGCAACTGAAATACGGGCATACAGGAGAATTTTCATCCTGTAAATAACTTTCTCTGCCTGTCTTACAACTAGGACAGAGAATTTTTTTCTTTTTCTTCTTTACTTTCATTTTTTAATGTCTCCTCACCCTGTTTGTTCTCAAGAGGATTTACCTCAAGTATTCCGGGAAGAGATTTTCTATCCACAGCATTTCTCTCATCCATTTCATATAACCATCCCATACCTATAGGTGCGCACAGTATAGCTATTGCCATTATCATGTGAAACACACAGATTGATTCAGGTCTGGTCAGTCCCAGATTTGTGTACCTGATAAATTTCGTTATTGCAAATAACCACGCAAAAATATAATTTGAACAAATTGCGTATGCCAGCATATTTATCAACACAAAAACAAAATATGCACCAAAATTTATTACATAGTATATTGCTTTTTTTCTTACAAGAAAATATATTTTTCTCATCATTTTTATATTGAAAGCAATGTAAAATACTACACCTATGCACAACTCTACAAGGAAGCTTTCTTTTCCTCTGGGCATAAATCCGCTTTCATACAAAAAAGTAACTAATGACGATAGAGCAACGCATCCCCACACAAGATGCATCGTCCGCCTTGCAATTAATTCCATAACAAGTTTTTTCATAATATTACCCTTTTTTATAGAAGCGGAGGCAAATTCGCCCCCGCTTCTATAAATTCACATCAAATTTAATTGGTCTGAAAGGCCGTTAATGAAGATTTACCATTCAACAATTCCGTCATCGCTTCCGGTACTTTCTTCGCTTCCTACACCATTATTGCCACCAATTTCAAGTGATGTACAAATAATGTCAACAGTTTCAATTTCAACTGCTTCAATTTCCGGCTTTAAATAGGTTTTCATGTACACTTCTCCTTCTCTTACTGGTTGTAAATCTTATCAATTATTTTTTCCGGTCCCCAAAGGGTATTACCTTTTTTTGAAACCGCAAAAGGTTTTACCGCAACAGATGCATTTTTATATTCATCCGTATATGGGAAATTAATTGAAAGAGAGAATATATAATTACATTCTCCATTTTCTCCATTAAAATCTGAAGGGACAAAATCTCCGTTTGCTGCAGTAAATTTTGTGTAAACAGTTTTTGTATCAATAACTCTTGTTTCTCCGTTTACCGTTACTTCAAATCCAACTTTTTTGTAGTTGAGTGAATCTATGCCCGAAAGGAATCTTACCTGATAACGTTTATCTGCTTCATTTTCGATATTACCACCGCTGGTAGCAACAATTTTATTTCTGATATGTGCAGTCGTTGTATCGATTTCTGACCGGAGGTCTTTTGCATTAAATACAGCAGGCTCTCCAACGATAAATTTGTCGTTTTCATCATCGGGATTTGTCATTACAAGAGTAAGCTCAACCTTGAAATTTGGATTTGCATCAAGAATTTCCTGGTCTACATGTATAGCTGCAGTGAAGTTCTTAACATCTTCACAAATCTGTTTATAGGTAATATTCGCATCATATGCAGCAACTACCGGATAAGAAACACCTTCTTCAATTTCCATACCGTCTGTAGGAATTACAATCCAACCAAAATCTCCGTAATTACCGGCAAGATAGCTGTTATCCGCTGTAATTTTTCCGTTTGCAAGACCGGTAAACTTCAGATTGAAGTCAACCTTCCAGGGAAGAAAGCCATTTGGACGAGCTTCTTCTACCGTTTCATTGGTTTTGAAATTCATTACGATTTCAAGAGGTCGGTCAATTGTTGCATCACCGCTGGGCCACACCATATAGCTGTGTTCTGCCTTAGTGAGTGTAAGAGGTGCAAGTACTGAAACAGTTGCATTAGGCTGTGCAGATGTTTCTACCATTTCCTCCGCAACTTCTGCCGCTGCAGCTTCTACCTCCATAGCTACAACCAAATCGGTTGCCTGTTCTTCTGCCAATACTGTAATTCCAACACTTAACAAAAGCACCAGTGTTACAGCAAGCAGTGATAAGATTTTTCTTAATCTCATGTTTTTGTCTCCTTTCTGCTTTCCGCAAGTTGTTAATATACAAAAGACTTTACTGTACCCGGCAGTTGTCAATAATATGAAAACACTGCTATTTTGAAATTGTATGCGTCTGTGTGGTATGTATAACAGCATATATCATATCTTTTCAGAATTCTTTACTATGCCAGGCACAGAGTATGTCTTTTATGAAAATACAGCATCCTGTATAATCACCAATTAATATCTTTTTTTCTTTTTTCCCATTCTCTGCACTATAAATCCTCCAATCCACGGTATACAGCTTATGTACAGTCTTCGTTTTTCTCTTATCCAATATGCCCGTTCATCATGGCTCGTACTGAATATAATTTTACTCTTGATATGCTCGTGTTCATCAACAAAAGGAAAATACACAGAAACAATAAACTTCATCAAGAACATAACTAAAAATGCAATAATCATAACGATTGCCGCAAGAAGCAAAAATGTGTCTGTCAATTCGTGGTTCATCTATAATTAACCCTCTTCCACTATTTCTAAAAATTCCACTAAAAAATTCTTACCACTTAATCGAAATTATGTGGTA
>CAYLPQ010000043.1:0-16948 GCA_964385605.1 uncultured Oscillospiraceae bacterium
AGGAGGATTTTAGTAAAATGGAAGTTAGACAGGCATCAAACGCAAAAGACGCAAAATTTTATACCACAGAAAGACTCAGAGAGGAATTTCACATTGCAAACCTCTTCACAAAGGACAACACAAGAATGGTTTACAGCCATATTGACAGAATCATCACAGCAGGCATTATGCCCGTGTTCCAGGAATTAAAGCTTGAAGCAGGTAAGGAACTTGCTGCAGAATATTTCCTTCAGCGCCGTGAAATGGGCTGTATCAATATCGGCGGCAAGGGTATCATTACTGTAGATGGTGTTGAATACGAAATGAACCCCCGTGACGGTATCTACATCGGTATGGGCAATAAGGAAATCACATTCAAGAGTGTGGATGCAGACGAACCTGCAAAGTTCTACGTATCATCATGCCCTGCTCATGCTACATACCCCACAGTTAAGATTGACATTACAAAGGCAAAGAAAGTTCCCTGCGGTAGTGTTGAAGACTGTAACAAGAGAGTTATCAATCAGTACATCCACCCCGAGGTTATGAAGAGCTGTCAGCTCTCAATGGGTCTTACACAGCTTGAGCCCGGCAGTAACTGGAACACAATGCCCTCTCATACTCACGACAGACGTATGGAAGTTTATCTTTACCTTGATATGGGTGAAAACGATGCAGTATTCCATATGATGGGCGAACCCACAGAAACAAGACACATCATTATGCACAATGAAGAAGCAGTTATCTCTCCCAGTTGGTCAATCCACAGCGGTGTAGGTACAAAGGCTTACTCATTCATCTGGGCTATGTGCGGTGAAAACCAGGAATTCACCGATATGGACCATATCGAAACAAAGGATCTTTTATAATATTATACGGAGGTAAATCAATATGTTCAGATTAGACGGAAAAGTTGCACTCGTAACAGGTGCAAGCTACGGTATCGGCTTTGCTATTGCAAAGGGTCTTGCTAACGCAGGCGCAAAGGTTGTATTCAACGACATCAAGCAGGAGCTTGTTGACAAGGGTATCGAGGCTTACAAGGCTGAAGGTATCGATGCAAAAGGTTATGTTTGCGACGTTACTGATGAAGATGCAGTTAACGCAATGGTTGCACAGATAGAAAAGGAAGTTGGTGTTATCGACATCCTCGTAAACAACGCAGGTATCATCAAGAGAATTCCCATGCACGAAATGTCAGCTGCAGAATTCAGACAGGTTATCGACGTTGACCTTAATGCTCCTTTCATCGTATCAAAGGCGGTTATCCCCTCAATGCTTAAGAAGGGCGCAGGTAAGATTATAAACATCTGCTCAATGATGTCAGAGCTCGGCAGAGAGACAGTTTCTGCTTATGCTGCTGCAAAGGGCGGTCTTAAGATGCTTACAAGAAATATCTGTTCAGAGTACGGTGAATTCAACATTCAGTGTAACGGTATCGGACCCGGTTACATCGCTACTCCCCAGACAGCTCCCCTTCGTGAGCCCCAGGCTGACGGTAGCAAGCACCCCTTCGACAGCTTCATCTGTGCAAAGACTCCTGCAGGCAGATGGCTTGATCCTGAAGAGCTTGTTGGTCCTGCTGTATTCCTTGCATCAAATGCTTCTGATGCAGTTAACGGTCACATTCTTTATGTTGACGGCGGTATCTTGGCATATATCGGCAAACAGCCCAAATAAGAAGCATGCTGCTTCACCCACTTCGCGTATTAGCTATAATTCAGAACCCGACATAAGTTGCTCGCGATATGGGTACGCAGTTTCTTATCAGCTAATAAGCGGGCACTGAAAAACGTGCAGACCGCATAAAGCAGGTATCACAGAATAATAACAAGGGCAGTAAACTTTCGTTTACTGCCCTTTAATCAAAGGATTTTCGCAAGTGATAATCTACCTTCACTTCGAATTTCGAACTTCGAATTTCGCATTTAAAATTTTCAAGGAGGAATTTTTATGAATCCTACAGATTACATTTTAACAAAAATTGAAGGCGAATATGCCTACCTTCGTGACATTGAAACAGGCAACGAGGTTTTTATAGCTCTTGCCCTGCTCCCCGCGGGCAGCGATATCGGCAGTAAAATACACTGCGAAATGCTTGAGTATACTTTGGTTGATTAAAAATCTTTTGTTATATCGGTAAGCTTATTTTTTATGCTCTCATACATATACACGCCGCCGAAGATTTTCTGAAATCTCAATCGCTTGTATATGTTTCTGGGGGCGCTATTTTTATAATGTGGAAGATATTTTTCAATATTCTTTTCATTCTTTAAAAACTCAAAGCACTGCGCTTTGAACACCTCATCAACCTCATATGCCGTTTTCGCTTTTGGATTAGTCAGGCGGTCAGCCTTGGCATAGTCTGAAACGGGAAATATCTTTTCAAGAATATCGTACCTTTCTTCAAGACTTACTGCACGGTCAAATAGGCGGTTTTTTATATAGTAATCATATATTTTTTCAAATACACCAAAAGGTGATGGGAAGCTATCAAACAGGTAGTCCATACATCGTTTGAAATCCCCGCTGTTATAATACTTTTCGAAAAGGTCTTCGATGTATTTCAGCTTTATAATCTCATCAAAAGTTATAAACTTGTTTTCCATAATCTCGTATGGCGATTTTGACTTATACTTATAGCCGAACCTTTCTTCCTCTTCCCTTATTCTTGACCCTTTGAGAAGCTTTAAAAAACCAAGCTGCAGAACGTGGGGACGAAGCCTTACAACTTCGTCAAAGGAACGGGCAAAGCTATTATAATCCTCGTATGGAAGCCCTGCGATAAGGTCAAGATGGATATGTATAGTTCCTATATCGAGTAATTTTTTTATATTTTCCTCAAATGACGAAAGCGGAATATTTCTTCCGATTTCACGAAGTGTGTCCGGATTTGTGGACTGTACACCGATTTCAAACTGAATTATCCCCTCCGGCGCAGTTTTAAGTACCTCAATTGTTTCACCGTCAATAAGGTTTCCTGCAAGTTCAAAATGAAACTTTGTCTTTTTACTGTTTTCAATTATAAAACGGAAAATTTCTCTTGCGCGCACTCTGTCAGCATTAAACGTACGGTCAACAAATTTTACGAGGGGAACTTCATTCTCGATAAAGAACATAAGCTCCTTTTTCACTCTTTCAATATCAAGATAGTCAACTCCCCCGCTTCTGCCCGACAAACAGTAACTGCATCTGTAGGGACATCCCCGGGATGATTCGTAGTAGATTATTTTGCCTTTATAGTCACGGATAGTTTCGTCGTAGCAGAACTCGTATTCGTTAAGATGTCCCGGCTTTGACAAGGGATTTTCTGCAATCTCCCCGTCAGCTCTGTATGTGAGTGACGGAACACTTGAGAGAGGAGTGTCGCCCCTTAAAGCCGAGAGAAGTGAGTGCATGGTCTTCTCCCCCTCTCCGCGGATAATAAAATCCACAGAGGGGTTATTTTTCAATATTTCGATGCTGTCATAGGAAACCTCGTGTCCGCCAAGGATAATCTTAAGGGCGGGATTAACTTTCTTAAGCGACTCCGCAATATAAAGAATTTCCCCGACATTCCATATATAGCAGGAAAAAGCTACAATGCCGACTTTTTCGCTGTGAATGGAAGCAATTACATTATCCACATTGTCGTTTATGGAATATTCTCTGATTATTGGAGAATATTCCTCGCAGTATTTACCTATCGACCTGAGTGCAAGATTTGTATGTATGTACTTTGCATTAATTGCAACAAAAAGTGTTTTCATAAAAATTATCCTTTGATATATTCTACAAGACCTGCAATATCTTCTCTATCAGAAAAGTCACCGTCAGCATCGCAAAGTTCCACAAGGAGCCTTTCCATTTCTGACGGATTCTTCTTTCCCTGCATTAATTTCTTCAGACTTTTAAGCGCTGTTCGATGTACTAACGACAGTTCATCCATTTTCATTTTACCAAGGAAGTTGAACACCTTGATATTATCGGGAATCCCCTCTTTAAAGTTCTTTTTTATAACATAATCGTCGTAATATGCTCTGCAATCAAGTGGTGTAATACCCGTTGTGTATACAGCAATTTTTTTGTCCGAAAGTTTGTCAATATTTTTAGTGATAATGCTTACACCGTTTATAACCTCTGCATAAAGACCTCCACCGTATACGATTGAATCGTATGCAGAGAGCTTTTCAATATTTATATTTTTTACATCAACTGCTTTGCAACCGAGTTCCTCTGCAATCCACTCGGCATAGGCTCTGGTTGAGCCGTATTTCGTTTTATATACTACTATTGCGTTCATTTTGCCACCTTTTTCAAAGTTCATAAATCTTTCTGTCTCCGTATAAATTTATCCAGTCGTTACGGAAAGTTTCGATTGCTGAAAAAACAGCAGGATTTTCAAGCATCTTTGAATACAATTCGGGAGATGCTGTAGCTGCCGCTGCTCCTGAAGAAAGTGCCTCCATTATCTGATTTGTATTTTTAAAACTTGCTGCAAGAATTTTTGTATTTTTCCCATGTATTCTGAAAAGCTCTGCCATATCTGAAATTACCTCTTTGGCATCATAATTCAAATTAGACATACGGTTAAAATACGGAGCCACATAATCAGCACCTACACTTGACGCAAGCATTGCCTGCTGAATAGTATATATTGCAGTTGCAGTAACATTATACCCGTTTTGTTTCAGAATTTTTATTGTTTTAATACCCTCTTCATTTACAGGCACCTTAACATAGGTATCTTTACCAAGCTTTTCAGTGATTGTTTCCGCTTCACGAAGCATTTCGTCCGAACTTTCTGCGGTTACCTGCACGTGTAGCTGTCTGTCCCCGATAATTTCTCTTATTTCTAAAAGCATAGGGAAAAATTCTGATTTCTCGCGGGAAATAATAGTAGGGTTTGTTGTAACACCTCTTACATCATAAATATCATTATAGTGCTTTATTGTTTCAATATTGGCTGTATCAAGTAAAAGTTCCATTGTTGTTTCTTCCTTTCTTTATTTTGTACGAACAAATTCAAAATGCTCTCCGCCTTTTACTTCCGTATCGCCTACTCCTGTCTGTAGAGGGGTACCGTCCTGACAGAGTGACCAGAATGTTTTCTCTATGTCGTAATCAGCAATAATTCCGTTGACCTTTTTTACAAAAAGTCCGTAGGGACCTTCTTCCCCCTCAATAAGGTTGTGTTCAGTAAGAGCATCTTCGAGGTTGTCAGCATCTGTGCTGACGCTAAAGGTTACAGACTTGTCCTCTGTCTTCACCTCAAGCAGGAAAGTCTTTTCTCCGTCTCCAAAAGACATATCTTCTGTGTATACAGCATCTTTCCACAGGTCGCTGCTCTGCGGTTTTTCAGTTGTGCAGGCTGTAAATAAAACACATATAAGCATTAAAATCATAACAGTTTTCTTCATAATAATTTCTCCCTTGTAATAATTTGAAGCCGACTCACACTCATATTATTCTTTTCGGATTGTATAATGGATTTTTCCGTCTTTATCCAAAGCAAATGTAGTCATTTCTGTTGCATAAATATCGACAATATCTGTCCAGTCACCTATGTTTAATTGTCCGTATCTGTTTTGTCCTGCTACAACTACTTTCCCATCTTCTGTTAATCCTACAAGATGATTTATATCTGCAGAAATCTTTTTAACATCTTTCCAAAGGTGTACAGATTTCAGCAATTGTGCATTTTCAAAAGAATCTATTTCTTTAATCTCTCCTTTTTTGTCCCGCCAGACAAAATTTCTTCTCGTATCGTTCACCGCAAGCACAACTCTTCCATTCTTTTTTAAGCCTGCTGTAAAGCCATCTCCGGTGGCAATATCTACAATATCCGACCATGAATCTGTTTCACATTGTCCCGTACTGTTATCTCCGGCAGAAACAACCGTACCATCTTCTTTTAAGCCCACAATATGAGACAAGGAATTTGAAATTTTCTGTATATTATTCCATTCAGAATCAACAAACTCTTTTTCGTCAGCTCTAATAAAAGATAAATTCACATTAAAGTCTTCCCTGTTCTCATTAGGTACATTTAGCGGTGTATGTATTACTACTCCATTGTTCAGCAAAGCAAAAAAGGTGTCTTCAAAGCTACCATTACGGTCTGCAAACACAAAAAGTGCAACATCTTTAACATTACTCCAATTTTCTATATTACTCTTTTCCTTATCATAACTTTCTTCATCAACATACTTCCACGTTAGCTCTCCGTCATCATCTATTCTGACAGTTAAATCAAACTGTATGTGATAGTTCTCATCAAATAAATACTTTGCCAGTTCTTCAACTTTTTCTCTGCTGTCTTTAAATTCCAAAACTTCCCCGTACAAATCAATTGCAGTGTATAAATCAAATTCGTTTTCATTGGAAGCTGCCATATTATACTTTTCCAAGGGCAGACAGTAATTAAAAAACACCAACGCACCGGAACCCGCTATTAGCAGTATTGTTCCCAATATTATTATAATAGTTTTGATTTTCATATATACCACCTTTTTTCAACTGTTTTTTTAATCTATTCTAAAATCAATCTTTTTCGGCAGGAGCAAGCCCCTGCCCTACATTGTACGATTTAGATGCCGTTTTTTTATAACAATTATTTATGAAATTATTGACTATTTCTAAAATATGTGATACACTACGTATGCGACACAACTTAATATTTAGACAAACTGTGGGGGAAGTATTTTTATTTTGGTAAAAATACACTCTCTATTTGACTTTCTCTTATAGTTTGTCAAAGTTGTGTCGCAGCAATTGGAGTTGTGTGTTTTTCGTGCATCAACTTTGGTTGGTGCACTTTTTTAATTTTCACACTCTGCTTCAAAGGTTGCTACATACTTTTTAAAAATCCGCTTACAATGCGGATTTTTTTATTCCGTTCGACATATTTCAGATGCTACTAATTTTGTCGATATGCAATCTAAAGATATTTGTATCTACGGGATAATATATCTTTATTCCTTTATCCAAAAGGCCTTTTTCGAGATATTTAGCCATTGAATTTGCATGTTCTGCTGTTTTTTTCCACAATTCAGTTTTTAAAAGATATTCCATCTGAACACCAAGGAATTTTGATTTGTCCAAGTGTTGCAGAGCTTGCTTTTGCAGATACTCAAGAGCAGTAAAATGTTCTTTTCTTCTAAAAACGACCATTTCTCCAAACATTGCACCTGCCTTTGTACCCCCAAAAGAAAAAGCATCCACATCATTTTTTTCAATCATTTCAGTAATGGTTGTGTCAAGAGCTGCCAGAGCATTTGATATTCTTGCACCATCAATATAAACATACATATTTCTTTCGTGTGCAAAATCACAAATCGCCTTAATTTCATCGTTTGTGTATAAAACCCCAAATTCTGTAGGTTAAGTTATCACAATTACCTGCGGAATATATTTATAATTTTTTATGCTGATTAAATAGTCATTCAACACTTCAGGTGACAGCTTGCCCATTTTTCCTTCAACTGAAAGAATTTTATTACCAAGCATACTTTCAAAAGCACCACATTCATATGTATTTATGTGCGTGTGAGTTTCGCATAAAATAGTTCCCCATCTGCTCAGCATACTTTTAAGAGCAACAATATTTGCAGCTGTTCCGTTTGTTGTATATAGAACCTGTATTTCGTCATGGAAGTTTTTTTGCATAATTTCAGTTGCGATTTTCGTATGCGCTTTTCGTAAAACTATCGTGTCCAACTTTGCCGTCAACATCAATCTCATTTATTCTTACAAATTCTTCTATTATATCAGGATGAATATTGGTCCATACTTCTCCTCTAAATGCTTTTGATTTCACTACAACCACTCCCCTCGGAATTTAAAAAAATCATAAATTCTATACAAACTCATTATACTACACAAAAAAAAAATGACAACCCTCTTTCACAAGAAAATTGTCATTTCGAATTATCGTTCCATATTTTTATCATCGGTTGACGGATTATTTATAAGTTTTCCGTTTTCAGTAAACCGTGACCCGTGGCAGGGACAATCCCAGGAGCGTTCCTGCTTGTTATACTTTAATGCGCAACCCATATGCGGACACCTCGGTGCTGTAGGTGTAAGAAGTCCTATCAGCGATTCCACCGTATTTACAGCTAGTTGCGGATGAAGAATACTTCTTGACGGTAAAAAAATGTCTTGATATTTATTTTCTTTTTCCTGAACCAAATCACACAGAACCATTGCCGCGGTCATTGAAGAAGTCATTCCCCATTTATTGAAGCCTGTAGCAACATACAGATTGGGAGTGTTTTTTGAGTACTGCCCTATATAAGGGATTGAGTCAAGTGTCATACAGTCCTGCGTTGCCCAGTTTCCGACTACCTGTGCGTCAGGATAATGTTGTTTTGCAAATTTTTCAAGTTCTTCCCAATTACCACCCGATTTTCCTGTGCGGTGACTTCCTCCACCTAAAAGCAACAATCCGTTATAACTGCGAAATGACAAACCTGTCATTGATTCATCAACATACATATTTTTTATTTCAGGAGCATCTTTCAGTGCCATAACGTAAGAACGGTGCTGATATAATTTGAGAAAATATCCCCCGTGCTTATTTATAAACGGAAAATGTGTCGCCACTATAATTTTTTCTGCAATAATTTTCCCGTGATTTGTGACCACACAATCAGGTCGCAGCTCCACTATTTTTGTGTTTTCGTACACAGAAGTTTCTTTTGCAATTGAATAAGCAAATTTTAAAGGATTAAACTGCGCCTGTTTTTTCATTTTTACAGCTCCGCCTGTAATTTCAAACGGTAGCTCTGTTTTTTCCGTAAATTCTGCATTGTAGCCAATTCTGTCAAGGGCACGGACTTCCTTTTCAATTTTTTCTCTGTCATTAAGTGAATACACATAAAAATCGCACTCTGTAAAATCACATTCATACCCTTTCGAAAGCTCCCGGTACTTGTCAAGAGCATTTTTCTGACTTTCAAAATATAACCTCGCATTTTCTTCTCCGTATTTCTCTATGATTTTGTCATAAATCAATCCATGCTGACAGGTAACTTTCGCGGTGGTATAACCTGTAACTCCTCCGCATATTTTCTCCGCTTCCGCTACAATGCAGTCTACTCCCGCACTTTTCAGCATATAACCGCACAAAAGCCCGCACATACCGCCTCCGATAACGAGGACATCGGTTTTTACCGTTCCTTTCAGACTTTCAAACTGCGGTTTTTTTACTGTATTATTCCATATAGATTCCATACTGACACCTCTTTAAGTTAGTATAGTAGTATTATAAAAAATAATTCGTTACAAAAAATAATTGACAATCGAATTTCATTGCTATATAATACATTTGAATTTCGAAATTCCAATTTAAAATTTGGGGTGCTGACCGTAAGTCGGCTGAGATTGAGTGTGTTGCACTCTGACCCATAACCATTACAGCATAATCCGAACACGCCTGAAACAGCGAAATTTAGGCATCTTTCGGATTGTTGTCCTTGAAAGGCATCAGCCTATCTGCGTCTTTCACACCGAAATCTGCACAAAATTTCGCGTGTTTCAGGTTCGCAGAATTTTTTGCAAACTATTTTTCTACCGCGACAAGGCAAAAACGAAGCCCATACTGACGTATGGGCAAGGCTTTTAACGAAGTAGCGGTAAAAAAGAGGAAGCAAAAAAACGTAGCTCGGATAATACTGTAATGGTTGAACCTGATTTGGATAATGCCAACGTAGGGAAAATACAGTTTTCTTTTATCCGAATCATTTTGTATGATTCGGATTTTTTACTGGTATTATTCTTTTCAACAATCAAAAGCGGACATTAGCGACAGAACGCGGTTCCCGCCTCGCAGCGCGTGTGTCCCTCTTCATCTTTAAATGAAAGGAATAATGAAATGAATACAACGAGAAAAATCACGACAAGTGCACTCCTGATTGCGCTTGCAACGGTGCTGATGTGGGTATCAAAACTGATTCCTGCACCGTGGATGCAGGGCGGCAGTGTGACACTTGCATCAATGGTACCGATTGTATTAATAGGCATAATGTTCAATACAAAATGGGGGCTGTGCAGTTCAGTTGCATATGCCATTATACAGATGTTATTCGGTTTTTATCCGCCACCTACCCGGAACTTTTTGAATTTCGTCCTGGTAATACTTCTTGACTACATATTTGCATTCGGTGTATTGGGACTTTCGGGAATGTTTTACAGAATGACAGGTAAAAGGAGCTTATCTGCACCGATTGCAGGATTTATTGTAACTACACTCCGCTATGTATGTCATATTCTGTCGGGTATACTTATATGGGGTGTGTATGCAGAAAAAGGACAAACTGTACTCGCCTATTCTCTTGTATACAACGGAACGTATATGATACCGGAGATTATTATTACAACAATAGTAACGGCACTTATTTGCAGGTCGTCAATTATAAAAAATGCAGGGTAACTTCCGGAAGACTTAATTACACGCATATCAATTTATATATGAAAGAAGCAGGCATAGCCTGCTTCTTTCATATTCTGATGCTCACATCACCTGAATTCAATTTTTCTGTGCTTCCATCTTCTTTTTTAACTATAAGAGAATAATCATCATCGATGGACAGTGCAACGGCTCTTTCTGTGGAGCCGTTTTTTATTATGTCTATGTCTTTCCCTGTTATTATTGAGCGATTTCGGTATTCCGTAAGTGCTTCTTCGTCAGTTCGCATTTGGTGCAATTCCTTGAGAATTTCCACTGCAATTTTTTCACGGAGAAATTCTGCATTTTCTTCAAAAACACTGCCCGCACGCATTTTTATAACATCGGGAAAACCGTTCTCGGGAGCAACTGCATTTACTCCTATACCAAGAACTACATAGCCATCCGCACCGACAGATGCTTCCGCCAGGATTCCGCAGACTTTTCTGTCACGGATATAAATATCGTTCACCCACTTGATGCCTGTCTTTTCCCCTGACAATTTTTCAAGAGCGATTGCCACCGCTACTGCCGCATCGGTAGTAATGCGGAGAGGATTAACATCCCACTCCGGTCTTAAAAGAACAGACATATAAATTCCGCTGCCGTCAGGCGAGTAAAAACTGCGCCCCATACGACCCCTGCCCTCGGTTTGTGAAGATGCAATCAGCACACTGTAAGCCTCTTCCCCATTTCTCGCCGCTTCTTTCATAATGCTGTTGGTGGATGTAACTGCGTCCCGCACTTCTATGCTGTAGGGATAATTATTCAGTTTGTCAATAATATATTGTTTGTTAATCATAATTTTTCTCCGTTGAAGATATTAGACACTGTTAAATAACAAAGATGTTTTCTATTGCTGTGTACAAGAACGGAACATACATAAAAAACAAGCTTAACCTTTCCCATAAACCTCCATATGAGAAAGCTGTGTGTTTAAAATTTTCTTTAGTTTCGTTTACACTGAATAAGCCTGATAAAACTCCCCCGTCTGCTGCAAAGGTTGCAACCGAAACAAATGTTAGTATTGCTAATATATTTGAAATATTGTTAATTTTTATAAAAATGCTTCAATATCCAGGGAACTATAAACTCACCGAGTATAGTTATCAGCAAAACCCAATTTATAAATTTGTTATCTATCAGTCTATCCATTTTATACTCAACCTTTTAAAGTTCAAATTCAAATTTATCGTCGTCAAGCTCGTGTCAAGACAGGTGAACAGTGAATAATAGGACCTACTATTTTCCCCTGATTTTTCTGTGACACTTTTCATCAGAACCCGCAGGAATGTTAGATTTTCTCGCTCCCGATAGTTTATGTAAATATTATAAATCGGCAAACTATTATTATAAATTTTAAGATTTATCACGAATATATCGTGTTTTTGTTTTACTCCAAAAATGATTCTTTATTGTTGATAATAAACTGATAATTTAATTCAAGTAAATCATCTTCGTATGCAAAGAAAGCATCATCACATTTGTTAAGTATTTCTTCGATTCTTTCTTCCTCTTTTTCATCATCAGGAGTTAAAACATCTTCTCTTTCATCTCTGTCGGTTGGAACTTTATCTCCGTATATACTAATCGCTTTTTTGCAAATCTCTGCCGTTTTTATCGCACCGATTTTTTCAAAAGAAGAAACAATTTCATTACCAAACATACCACTTGAGTTAAAGAAAAACTGCGAAAAACCACCATTGTTAACTTCCATTTCTAAAGCCTGTGTAATATATAAAATTCTCTGTTCTTCATTCAGAGTTTCCATAGCATCTCCGTACTCACACTTTTCAGCTATGTATTGACTCATTGAAACTATAAAGTTTTCTTTTTCTTCTATTTCCCATATATCATCAATGTTTTTAGTTTCTACTATTGATGTATCAATATCAACATTTAAAGGGTTCTTATTGTCTTCTTTCTTGACACAACATCCATAACTATAAATGCTATTTGCAGTACCATACTCATATCTTGCCATAATTCTAATAATTGGGAACAAAACTGTATTCTCATCAATTCTTACACTAATACTAGTTTCACTCTCACAATCGCTCAAATCCCACTGCCCGCCATAGTTAGAGATTATAGTTTCTCCAACATATACACCTAAAGCAAAAAGTATTCTACCAGCATTTTGTGATAAAATACAATCATCCTTGTTTTGTTCGTCAAAGAAACGGTCAATATCTTTTAAGCTTTCAATGGAAAAATCTGCTTGATACCCTGATGATTCAAGAGCCGTTTTTATCCATTCTTTAGCCGTAACAATATCCTTTTTCAACGATTCTTTATCAAGGGCTTGTTTTTTAGGAGAATTTGATACAATTCTGATTATAACTACTACTGCTGTCAATCCCATCAAAATCAATCTCGGCATTATATCAATTATTGAGTTTCCTTCAGATATTGTACCATATACAATCATTCCAAGGCATACTATCAAGACTGTAATTAAAGTTATTATTTTTGTTTTAGCCGACATTTTCATTCTCCTTTTTCTCTTTTTCTACAACATTCTATATATTTCGACTTTTGTCAAGACCGGTGAACAGTGAATAATAGGACCTACTATTTTCCCTTATCACTTTCCATTAGAACCTGCAGGAATATTAGATTTTCCTGCCTGATATGTAAATAATTTTATCGGCAAACTATTTTATTAAATTTTGAGATTGGTCACAAGTCGAACACAATATATTTACCTATATTTTTAAATATTGACTGCAATTAAAACAATCAAAAAGATTAACAAAACACTTATAATCGGAGGTAGAATATAGATAAACAATTTATGAAGTTCATCGCGCTCTTGTTGCCTTTCTACTTCCTTTTTTATTCGTTCTTCTTCTCTTTCTCTTAACTTTTTACTTATGTTTTCCGTGTTAATTGTTTCCTTTGCCCTTACATTATCATACTTCTTTTGTGGCGGAAGAGTTTCAAGTGGTTCTATGGCGTTTATCAATAAAATATCGTCTTCAGAAAGAAGTTGTTGTGAACCCATAACATTAAAAGGAACATTTGGTAAATCTGTATGCAAAAAGCTCAATGTAACTATTTCTTGCGACCATTTTTCTCTTTGCAAAATGACTTGGATTGGAGTGGTAGTTTCTAATGATGCTAATAATTTTCTGCTTTGTTCCTCTTTTTTCTCGTTTGCAGTTTTCCAAACTTCAAGATTTTCGATGTTTCTATTAACTCGCTTTAAAAATCCATCTTGCTGATTTTCTATCGCATATTTTCGCGTCTGTTGTTCTTTTTTTATTAGCATGTTTAGATCGCTAATATTGCTGCTAGAACGCAGGTAAACTTTTAACAGCTTTAGGTAATAAGAATGATACACCTTCTCAAGCTCATTCATTTTCTCTTTTTGGTCAGGCGTTAAACCTAAAAGTATATCCTCAGAAAGCCTATCAGTTATTCTTTCACTCACGAGATTCATTCCTTTCATCAATTATAATGTTCAACTATATCAGCCATAATTTTGTTAAAATAATACAGTAGTGTAAAAGCACTTTTGTTTTTAGGCATCATTCAACTTTCATTATTGCAGTAACATACCGCCATAAACTGAAGTTCTAAACACAGAGCCATTCAAATCCGAAACGACTTTTATTATATATTCAACTGCTTCCTGCCCAAAGTTTTCACGCAGAGCATCTTCTACAGAACGACCATTATCATTTTTATACTCAAAAAATCGCACAAAATCAAATGTAGGCAACCACATTGTTGCATAACATAAATAATCCATCACAAAAGCAGTTATTGCTGAAGTTTCGGAAATTATCATAGGAATATCAATATCGTTTTTTTCAACTATACATGGCATAATCAAGCATTGACGCAGTTTATTATTATGGCTCGATTCGTAAGGATATTCTTGTGAAATTTTCCTATGGTATTGATACAATTCAAGCGAATTGATTGGTAACAATCTACGTCTTTTTTCTATCCCAAATCGTTTCATATCTGTTTCTTCTACCAAGGAATGTATATTCTTTCTTATATATTCGGACAATTTATTGCAATATTCCAATTCAAATGCAGAAAGATTAGAAAGTATTCTTACCAATTCAGAGTATGACAATAATGTCACATCGCTTAAACCATCAAAAGTCACATAGTAATCCTTATCTAGATTTAACAAATAAAGATAAATTCCATGTTTTACTCTAATTTCATATGATTTCTCGCCAATTTCTATATTCGCTAGAAATCTATCAAAATCAATGGTTGAATAATCAGTATCCAATTGGCTTTTAAACGTTTTAAATGCATCAAAAGATTTTACCGCTAAATTCTGTCCTTCAGCAAAGGCGTCCCAAAAAAGAGTTCCGTTAGCACCAAACATTTCAAAAGCTTTAGCTGGAGATAAAAAATCTTTTTCATTTTGTTTAATTCTAGCCATTGTTCCTTTTTTCTTAAAAAAATCAAAAAATCTCATAATCATTTCCCTTTCAACAATATTCAACAACTTCCGACATAATTCGACTCGTGTCAAGCCGGGACAAAAAATGCTCTCTATAAAGTCCCCATTGTGTAAACGGGGGATGAACGATTAAATTAATTATATCCCACAGGGTATTTTTTGTCAATAAAATGCCGTGAAAGCATTGCTTTCACGGCATCAATAATCAGTATAAAATCAGATTTGTGCTCCGCCAACACTCTTGATTTCAGAAAGTGCAAGGTTAACTGACTTAATACCCTCGCAAAGGGGAGCAACATCAGGTGTTTCACCTGCATTAAGCTTATCGATAAAGTAACGAAGCTCATTATAATAACCGCCGAGGCTTGAAATGTTTCCTCCAATATTATTTTCAGACTCAAATGAAGGCTTAATCTCAATCTTCTCCTGACCGCCGTCCTTATAGTAAACCATAAGGCCGTCTGCGCCGTTAACAACGGTTGCGCTCTCAAACATTACTCTGAACTGTGCAGTAAAGGGGAAATCCACGGGATAGTGCCAGCAGCCCTCAACAGTTGCAACAGCATTCTTGTACTTAAAGCTTGTGAAAATCTGCTCTATCATACCTGTGTTATCTCTTGTAGCTAATGAATTGAAGCTTTCCGGCTCACCCATAAGGTAGCGCATAAAGTCAACATCGTGGATGTGCATATCAAGAGCAACAGAACCGCTCTTGTCGCCCTGATGAAGCCAATTCTCCCATGCCCATGTAGGATATGAGCTGAGGCGCTTGAACACTGCAGAATGAATCTTACCAAACTTGTTCGCATCTGCCGCTTCCTTAAGCCATACATACTCATCCCACATTCTGATAACCTGACCAACCTGAACTATTGCTCCTGTTTCCTCCTGGGTTTTGAGAAGAAGCTCGCCCTCCTCTTCTGTAAGGCAAACGGGCTTTTCAAGGAATACGTTTCTGCCCTTTTTCATTGCGAGCACTGCGTGCTGTGTGTGAAGATAAGTAGGAAGACAGATGTCTATAACATCTACATCAGCATTTGCAATCAATTCCTCGCCTGTAGCATAAATTTCTGCGTTATGTACCTTGGCAACTTCCTCTGCCTTTTCGCGTCTGACGTCTGCAACGGCAACAACCTGCGCGCCATCAATTACATCATAGCAGGCAGAGTGCATTCCGCCCATAAATCCACAACCGATAAGACCAACTTTAATCATAATTACTTCCTCCCTAAAATCTTGTCCATTGAATTGGATGTATTGTAAATAATAGTGTCACTGTACTGCTTGTAAGGCGGTATCATTTCTGCTGTTACCCAGGATTCGTAACCAATGCTGTCAAGCGCCTTTTTAACTGCGATATAGTCAACGTCGCCTGCAAGAAGATCAACAAATCCGTCAAGACTGCCTACAGCTACTCTGTAATCCTTGAAATGTACCTTCTTAATTCTGCTGCCGAGAATCTTAATCCACTGCTGGGGGTATCCGCTGTAAAGAACATTACCCACATCAAAATAAGAACCAACGTAGGGCGAATTTACTTTATCAATGAAATCACGCATTTCAAGGGGTGAAAGAAGGAACTTATTCCATACATTTTCAACACCGATTGCCACCTTAAGCTCCTCTGCAACGGGTGCAAGCTCACGAAGTGCCTCAAGTGCTCTGTCATAGGCGATATCGTAATCTATGACCTCACCGTCAGGCTCAAATACTACGTGTACTGCACCGGGTACAACAAGAATTGTGTCACAGCCAAGCCATGAAGCTACCTGAAGCTGTTTCTTTGTAATTTCCTTTGCTTTATTTCTGTTTTTCTCGTTATCGGAGGTATAGTTGTATGTCCAGTAAAGACCGCTTGCCACACTGTAAAGCTCAATACCTGCTTCCTCTGCCATTTTCTTTACTGCAAGGATATCTTCCTTTGTAGATTCAAGGGAAACGGGACCCTTTTCATCCAGAGCAACCTCAACACCGTCAAAGCCGGCATCCTTTGCTGTCTGAAAACATTTTTTAAGGTCACTTGCTTCTGCATAAGACCATATACTTATACCTTTTTTCATAGTAATCTCCATTCTGCCGCAAAAGCGTCAGCACAAATAGAAATG
>CAYLPQ010000044.1:0-16752 GCA_964385605.1 uncultured Oscillospiraceae bacterium
CCATAAACTTCGATTTTTGGAGCAGCATCACATAAACCATAAACTTCGGTGACGCAATGTTTATAAGCTGAAATCAAAAAAAATAATTTGTAATTGAACGGACAGAAAAAATCTGTCCGTTTTTTCTTTGTAAATATTGCATTTATTAACAAATAAGTATATAATAAAATAAGTGTACTGTGCAGAAAGGAGACATATCATGAAAAAAACTCATATAGCTGATGACAGCTCTATGCTGGATATAATAAAAGAATATCTTGATGAAAATGATGATATAGTCATTTCTTGCGAATGTGACCTTTCTGACGGTGTTTATACAAAGTCGCTTGTTTGTGCACTGGGGGACAGCCTCTGTGTGTTGAATAGTGACGGAACATTTATGCGTGAAAAGTATTCTGAAATAGAAGATATATATGCAGAAAACTATGTGTCGTCAGGTGGCCTGATAATTACTGTGAACGGTTCGGATATTCCGGTAGCCCGGTTTACCCTTAATCTTTCTGCAAAAATTGAGCAGCTCGTAAGTATTGTCAGAAAATTTATTTCCGGGGAAAAGGTCGACAAGGATTCTATTGAGCCGCCGAAAGATGAACCGTTTTCATACATAAACAAGGGAAGAGAGAAGCTGTTTATGCGTGTGCTGTCATATGTTCCCAGGTACAAGAAACAGCTTGTAATGATGATTGCAATAATAATCATATCAACCCTTGTTAATCTTGTCAGACCCTACATTACGGGAACCTTGCTGTATGACGAGGTTCTTAACGAGAACGGAAAATACAGCGGCCGTATATTCGAACTTGTAGCAGTGCTTGTGCTGGTTTCTGCAATCAGTGTTTTCCTCGGAATTATGCAAGGCAGAATCGGTGCAGATATGTCGGGAAAAATCATTTATGACATAAAGACCGAGGTTTTTTCGGCTATGCAAAAGCTTGGGATGAGCTTTTTTACATCAAAGCGGACGGGCAATCTTCTTAACAGAGTTAACCACGATGCACTTGACATACAGTATTTTCTGAATGACGGACTTCCCAATTTTATTATCAACGGAGCGACCATTGTTGCGGTAGGTTTATATTTGTTTTGTGTTAATCCCATACTGTCCGTAACAGTTCTTGTTCCTATTCCGCTTATAGCATTTATTATTAAAAAGTCTGTGCGTACTTTCAAAAAACTTAAGTGGCATACATGGAGACGGTCTTCGTCGCTGAACTCTGTCATAAATGACACACTTATGGGTGTAAGAGTTGTAAAGGCTTTCGGTAAGGAGGATAACGAGGTAGAGCGTTTCTGTGAAAAAAGCAGATTGCTTTACGAAAACAAAGTGCGTGAGGGTATTGCATCGGCAAAGGTATTTCCTGTCCTAAGCTGGATTATGGCTCTCGGCGGCTTAATGGTATGGGGAATAGGTGGAGTGCAGGTTATAAATGACAAACTGACTTTCGGTGAGTTGATGAGCTTTGTAGGGTATCTTTCACTTTTATACGGTCCCGTAAATTTTATGGTAAAAACCTTTGACTGGTTTACAAACTGCATGAACAGTGCACAGCGCATTTTTGAAATCATTGACAGAACACCGGATATTCTTGAATCTGAAAATTCCGTTAACATAGAAAAACTGAAAGGTGACGTGGAGCTTCGGAAGGTAACGTTTTCGTACGAAGCTAACAGAACTGTACTAAAAAATGTGTCTTTTAGTGTAAGAAGCGGTGAGATGATTGGTCTTGTTGGACATAGCGGTGCAGGAAAGAGTACGATTACGAATATTATAACGCGTCTTTACGATGTCAACGATGGAGAAGTGCTGATTGACGGAATAAATGTTAAGGATTTAAGCTTTAAAACACTTCGTTCGAATATAGGTATGGTGCTGCAGGAGACATTCCTGTTTTCGGGAACAGTTGCGGAAAATATAGCTTACGGTAATCCCGACGCATCTCTTGAAGAGATTATTTCAGCAGCTAAAAAGGCTCACGCACATGAATTTATAGTTAATCTGCCAGACGGTTACCAGACCGAAATAGGTGCAAGAGGTGTTGACTTATCGGGGGGAGAAAAACAGAGGGTAAGCATTGCACGAGCGCTTCTTATGGATCCTGCAATCCTTATTTTCGATGAAGCTACGTCTTCTCTTGATACGAAAACCGAACAGCAGATACAGGAGGCTATGGAGGAGCTTATAAAAGGCAGAACAACCATAGCAATTGCCCACAGATTGTCAACACTGAAAAATGCTGACAGACTGGTGGTTGTTGAAAACGGGTGCGTAGTTGAAACAGGAACGCACGAAGAATTATTCAAAAAAGAAAACGGTGTTTATGCCGCTATGGCAAAAAAACAACTTGATGCCATAAATATGCGGAAAGGAGTTAAGGGTGATGAGTGAAAAAATTGAATATTTAAAACCTGAAGAGCTTTCTTTCTGTTTGAATGAATCAGGTCTTATTATGGCGACCTACAAGGGAGAAAATATGGGAAGAGTGGCAGTTCTTCGGATGTTTCCCTTTGAGTATGAGGAAGAGTATCTTTGTGTGCGGTGCGAAAGCTATAAGCGCACCGATAAAGAAAATGAGATTGGTATAATCCGCAGCCTTGCGGTATTTCCTCACGAGCAGCAGAATATTGTACGCGACGAGCTTAATAAAAGATATTTTGTGCCGGATATTATTAAAGTGAACGAGGTCAAGGATGAGTTCGGGCATACTATGTGGAAAACGGAAACCACTGCCGGTGAGAGGGAATTTACCGTTAATGATATGTCCAGCAATGTTATAAATCTCGGTAAAAACCGGATTATGCTTGTGGATGTATACGGGAACAGATATTATATTCCTGATATAACAAAAACAGACGACAAGACACTCAAAATTTTAGAAATCTGGATATAAAGGACTGAAAAAATGATGCAGAGCACGGCTATAACTGAATACAGTGAAATAATCGGCCGTGCTTTGCGCGGTGAAGACATTTTGTATGCAACAGTGTTTGACATATCTGATAACGGCACTTATACCGAAGGAATGATTGCTGTAAGTCACACGATGATTTGTGTTGTTGAAAATGGGAAAATTACTAATGTCATAAAAATCAGTGATATTGATAAACTGTGTTGCGGCGAGTATACCGGCGGAGGGATGCTTGAAGAGTTTTCCGGTGAACGCAGAAGATGTATAGCAAGGTTTTCAATGAATTACATTGAAAAATTCAATACTCTTTCCGAAGCGGTAAATGATCTTATTGCAGGAAATGAGCCGGTTATAAAAGAAGATGATACACAGCGCGTATGTCCTAAATGCAAACGTCCTCTTGTAAGAGATGCAAAAACCTGCAGGCACTGCAGCAATAAATTGGGTATTTTGAAAAGAATATGGGCTATTTCTAAACCCTGCAGAAAAATGTACGCATTCCTGATGATTATGTTCTGGATATCAAGCATTACGACAATTCTGAATCCTTACTATTCAAAAAGGCTTGTAAATGATGTCCTGAACGCGGAAAATGCGTCCGTACCGACACTTGTTGCAATAGTCGGAATTATGCTTTTGTTAAGTGTAATAAGCTTGGCGATTACCATTGTTCACAATATCGTTTCTTCAAAGGCAAGTAATCTTCTTGTAAGAGACTTAAGAAATCATATATACGAAAAACTTCAGAGGATGCCTCTTTCTTATATCGAATCAAGAAAAACAGGGGACCTTATGCAACGTATAAATAACGACACACAGCGCATACAGGCTTTTGTTCAGGATATAGCAATTATGGCTGTAAATGAATTGTTTCTTTTTGTAGCTATTGCGATAGTTACATTCTACCTTGATGTAACCATGGCATTGCTTATCTTTATTCCGATGCCACCGGCGATATATCTTATAAACAGAATACGTTTCAGTATACAGCGCCGTTATCGTAAACAATGGCGCAAGATGGATAAGCTTACAACAAGACTTACAGAGGTGCTGAACGGAATAAAGGTTGTAAAGGTTTTCGGTCGTGAGGATGATGAAATAAACCGATTTAAAGAAACAGCAGGTGTTGTGCGTGACCTCACCTACAAAAATGAAAAGTATGTTTATACCATTTTCCCCATAATAAAGTTTATAATGAGCTTTGGAAGCTACTTTGTTCTTCTTTACGGAGGAAGTATGGTTTTAGGACATAATATGTCCATTGGTGAATTGGTACAGTTCTCTTCCTACGGAAGCTTTTTGTACAGCAAGCTTGAATGGTTCGGTATGCTTCCGAGACATTTTACTATGGCTATGGTGAGCTCGCAGCGCGTATTTGAAGTCCTTGACGAAGAGTTGGAGGAGGATAATTCCAGAAATGCACAGATAGAGTGTGTTGATGGCGGTTTTGAATTTTCAGACGTTTCTTTCGGTTATAAAAGCTACCGTAAGGTGCTTCGCAACATAAAGCAATCTGTACGACCCGGTGAAATGATTGGACTTGTAGGACATAGCGGTGCCGGAAAGAGTACAATGATTAACCTTATAATGCGTTTGTATAGCCCGGACAGCGGAAAAATTCTTCTTGACGGAACCGATATAGAGGACTATAACAGGCATGAGTATAAGAGTATGCTTGGTGTGGTTTTGCAGGAGAGTTATCTTTTCAGCGGCTCAATTCTTGACAATATACGTTACTCTAACAAGAGTGCAGGTCTTGAAGATTGTATATTGGCGGCAAAGAAAGCCAATGCCCACGATTTTATTATGAAGCTTCCCGACGGATATAATACATATGTGGGGGAGAAGGGATATAAGCTTTCAGGTGGAGAAAGACAACGTATTTCCATTGCCCGCGCAATTCTTTCTAATCCGAAAATACTCATACTTGATGAGGCTACTGCTTCCGTAGATACCGAAACAGAAGCGAAAATACAGCAGGCTCTGTTAAATGTGACCGAGGGTAAGACGGTGTTTGCAATTGCCCACAGGCTTTCAACTCTTAAGAACGCAGACAGGCTTTTTGTGCTTGAAGAGGGAAGAATTGTCGAAACGGGAACTCATAAGGAATTAATCGACAGAAACGGTATATATGCCTCTCTTCTCAAAGCACAGCAGGAAATGGTTGCTAAAAGTGTAACTATAGATAATACAGAAAATAAAGAAGATGAAGTCAAAGAAGGAGATGTTGAAAATGAGTAAAATCAGAATAATCACAGACAGCGGAAGTGACATAACGGTTGAAAGGGCTAAAGAGCTTGATATACGACTTATTCCCATATCATTTACTTTTGACGGAGAAAATTATTTCAGAGAAGGACTTGATATGCCTGTAGACGAATTCTATGACAAGCTGAAGGTGTCAGCCAATACACCCAAGACAACCCAGGTGACACCCGTTCAGTTTGCTGATGTGTATAATGAGGAGTATGATAACGGATACGATACACTTATCGTAGTAACGATATCCTCTGCCGGTAGCGGTATGAATCAGAACGCACGTATGGCGGCTTCTGAAGTTATGGAAGAGCGCGGCGGTGAAATTGTAGTTGTTGATTCTATGGGATATTCGTTCCTTTACGGTGTCCCTGTAACTTATGCCGCAAAAATGGCTAAAGACGGAAAAAATAAGAATGAGGTAGTTTCATTCCTTGAAGATGCAATTCCTTCTATGAAAGCATATTTCCTTGTTGATAACCTTCTTCATCTGAAAAAGGGAGGACGAATCAATGCGGCAACACTTGTTATTGCAAATATGCTGGATATAAAGCCTGTTCTTACAATAAAAGACGGAGTTGTTGTTCAGAAGGACAAACTCCGCGGAAGTAAAAAGATTTTCAAAAAACTTATTGAAAATGCTCTTGACGACGATTTCGTGTTTGAAGGAAAAACAGTTTTTATTCCTTACACAGGAAGCAAAGAAAGAGGAGAAGAGCTTAAGGAAGTTCTTAAGGAAGAATTTGAAAATATCAATCCGGTTCCTTATCAGGTAGGTGCCGTTATAGGTTGTCACGGCGGCCCGGGACTGGTAGGATTTATAGCTTCTGAAAAATATGATTTCTTGGATTATGAGGACTAATTTATGTGGACTACAAATGACTGGAAAGACTATGAATGTATAGATACCGCAAACGGAGAAAAGCTTGAACGTTGGGGTGATATAATCTTATGCAGACCTGACCCGCAGGTCATATGGGATGAGAAGGCATCTCCCGCTATGTGGAAAAAAGCTCATGCCCATTATCACCGTTCATCAAGCGGAGGCGGACAGTGGGAATATAAAAGCAGTATTCCCGAGCAGTGGACTGTAAAATATAAAAATCTTACATTTAACATTAAGCCTATGGGCTTTAAGCACACGGGGCTTTTTCCCGAGCAGGCTGTTAACTGGGATTATATGACGGAGAAAATCACAAAGCGCGGTGGGGCAAAGGTGCTTAACCTTTTTGCATATACAGGCGGCGCAACTGTAGCCTGTGCCAAGGCGGGGGCATCTGTAACTCACGTTGATGCATCCAAGGGTATGGTTCAGTGGGCAAAGGAAAATGCTAAATCAAGCGGACTTGAAAATGCCCCTATCCGTTATCTTGTAGACGATTGTATGAAGTTTGTCGAACGTGAAATCCGTCGCGGAAATCACTATGATGCCATTATAATGGACCCGCCCTCTTATGGCAGAGGACCCGGCGGTGAAGTATGGAAGATAGAAGAATCCATCTGCCATTTTGTCCGCAGATGTGCACTGCTTTTAAGTGATGAGCCTTTGTTCTTTATAATTAATTCGTATACCACAGGTCTTGCACCTACAGTGCTTTCAAACCTGATGAAAATATGTTTGCCGGAGGGTAAAGTGGAATCAAGCGAGATAGGGGTAAAAATAACCTCTTCATCTATGATTTTACCTTGCGGTGCCACAGGAAGATGGGAAGTATAATTTTATGAATATTGTCCAGGCAGAAAATCTTACTTTTTCATACAAAAGCGATGAGAAAGAGAAGATAGTGCTTAACGAACTGAATCTTAATATTGAAAAAGGAAGCTTCACTGCAATTATCGGGCATAACGGCAGCGGAAAAAGTACTTTTGCAAAGCATATCAATGCCATACTGCTTCCGTCAGGCGGAAGTATAAGTGTCTGCGGAATTAATACCGCAGACGAAGAAAAGCTCTACGAGCTCAGGAAAAATGCAGGTATGGTGTTTCAGAATCCCGATAATCAGATTGTAGCCACCGTGGTTGAGGAGGATGTTGCTTTCGGTCTTGAAAATCTCGGTATAGAGTGGGAAGAGATGCATAAAAGAGTGAAAGATGCTCTTACTCTTGTGAATATGTATGAATTCAGGAAGCGCCCACCACATCTTTTGTCAGGCGGACAGAAGCAACGGGTTGCCATTGCGGGAATTCTGGCAATGGAGCCACAGTGTATAATTCTTGACGAACCTACTGCAATGCTTGACCCCATCGGTCGGAATGAAGTTATGGAAACCATATTGAGGCTGAACAGGGAGAAGGGTATCACAATTATACTCATAACCCATTATATGGAAGAGGCGGCAAGGGCTGACCGTGTGGTTGTTCTTGACAGAGGGCAGGTAGTAATGGACGATACTCCGCAGAATGTGTTTGAGAACGAAAAAGAACTGTTTGAATTGGGACTTGACGTTCCGCAGACAGTAGCTCTTGCTCACAGACTCAGGGAAAAAGGAGTTAATCTTCCCAAGGGAATATTGACACCGCAGGAATGTGCGAAGGAAATTTTAAAATCATCAAAAGGGAAATAATATGATTGAGCTTAAAAATGTCTCATATTCATATAGTGACAGTGGCTCTGACAGCTCGGCGGCACTTAAGAATGTGAATTTAAAAATTAATAAAGGTGAGTTTATAGGGATTGCAGGTCATACCGGAAGCGGCAAAACGACCGTTGCACAAATTCTGGCAGGACTTATTAATCCCACCGGTGGAAGTATCGTTATAGACGGACAGGAAATTACCGACTATAAGGAAGCGGCTCGTGCGCTTCGTAAAATAGTGGGGATTGTATTTCAGTATCCTGAACATCAGCTTTTTGAAGAAACTGTGTACAAGGACATTGCCTACGGTCCTAAAAATAAGGGTATGTCGGAAAAAGAAATTGATGAAGCTGTAAGGAAAAGCGCACAGCTCGTTCATTTGAAAGAGGAGCTTTTTGACAAATCGCCCTTTGAACTTTCCGGCGGACAGAAGCGCCGTGTAGCTATTGCAGGAGTAATAGCTACAAATCCATCGGTGCTTATTCTTGATGAACCCGCGGCGGGACTTGACCCGGCAGGACGCGTCAAGCTTCTTCGTGAGCTTCACAGAATCCGCAAGGAGAATGGTACTACTATCATTCTTATCTCTCACAGTATGGAGGACCTTGCTGAACATACCCAGCGAATAGTACTTCTTAATGGCGGAGAAAAGTATAAGGATGCTACCTCAAAGGAAGTATTTACTGACTCTTCGCTTCTTGAAAAATGCGGACTGCAGGTTCCGGAAATAACCCGCGTGCTGAAGCTACTTAATGAGGGTGGAATGAGTATTCCCGAGAAATTGTTTTCAGTGGATGAAGTCTGCGAAGCGGTGTTCAGGCTTATGGGGGTGAGCAAATGATAAGAGATATTACTATCGGGCAGTTTTATAACTGCGAATCACCTGTCCATAAAATGGACCCCAGAACAAAAATTTTATGGGTGCTGTTTTATATGATTGCGCTGTTTGTGATTGACAGCGCTCCCGCGTATGTTGCAGTTATAGTTATGACTGCAATTATAATCAAAGCATCCAACGTTCCTCTTAAGTTCATAATGCGGGGATTAAAGCCTATACTTGTTATTATCATATTTACCGCGTTGTTGAATCTATTTATGACAAAGGGCGAAACTGTTGTTTTTTCGAAAGGTATTTTTACAATTACAAAAGAGGGGATATATCTTGCAGTTAAAATGGCTGTAAGAATTGTGCTTCTCATAATGGGAACATCTCTTCTTACGTTTACAACGACACCTACAGTTCTTACCGGCGGACTTGAAGTGCTTCTTAAGCCGCTTAAAAAAATAGGGGTGCCGGTGTCGGTTTTTGTAATGATGATGAGTATTGCGTTAAGGTTTATTCCGACACTTCTTGATGAAACGGATAAGATAATAAAGGCGCAGACATCCCGCGGTGCCGATTTTGAAAACGGAAACCCGATAAAACGCATAAAAGCAATGCTTCCCATCCTGATACCTCTTTTCGTAAGCTCTTTCAGGCGTGCAGACGAGCTCGCAATTGCTATGGAATGCAGATGCTATAATTCAGACGGTGTGCGGACAAGCTACAGGCGATTTGCTTTTGGAAAATATGATTTATATGCGCTTATAGCAGCATTGTTGCTGCTTGGTATTCTTGTTATTTTAAAGGTAGTGTTTTAAATGACATATAAGTTGACAATGGCATATGACGGAACGAACTATCACGGCTGGCAACGTCAGAAAAACGGAATAACAGTCCAGGAAGTTATGGAAGACGTTCTTGGGAAAATGTTTGGAGTTCCCACTGCGGTTACAGGCTGTTCAAGAACTGATGCAGGTGTTCATGCAAAGGTATATGTGTGCAGCTTCTCCGGAGAAACAACTATTCCAAGTGACAAAATCCCATTTGTTCTCAATACTATGCTTCCTGATGATATCCGTGCATATGAATGTGTTGTTATGCACGATAGCTTCAATGCCAGGTTTGAAACCGTGTCAAAGGCATATGAATACAAAATACTTAACCGTTGCTTTCACGACCCGTTGCTTCGTAATTATGCGTGGCATTATCCTGTGAAGCTTGATATAGAGAAAATGAAGAAAGCGGCAGAAATAATCCGCGGAAAGCATGATTTTGCGTCATTCTGTGCCGCAGGCAGTGTGGTTAAATCCACTGTACGTAATGTAACAGATTTGACAGTAAACAGTGATGGTGATGTTATCACGGTGCGTGCTGAAGCAGACGGATTTCTTTACAACATGGTGCGTATAATAACAGGCACCCTGGTTTATGTCGGCAACGGAAAGCTTCAGGTCGAAGATATAGAGAATCTTATAAATAAAAAGGACAGAAGACTCCTGGGAATAACAGCTCCGCCGCAGGGACTGTCTCTCGTTGAGGTGAATTATGAATAAGAAAACAATAATTAAAATTGCAAAGAATGCAGTAGCGGCAATTGTTGTATTGTCTCTGCTTGTTATTATATTTTATCAGAACCGTGACAGAGACATTTTTAAATTCGGCAAAACAGAAAGCAGTCAGATTGTAACATCCAGTCAGGAAAATACAACAAGTGATGCTTATGCAAAAAGTAACGCACAGAAGCTTGGTGATAAGGTTGCATTTCTTTCTTCGGTTGCATTCAGTGTACTGGATAAAAGCGCAGCAGGTGAGAATGTGACGGTGGCTTTTTCTAACCCTGTTTTACATACTGACGGAAATTACGCAGTTATTTACGATGAAAACTCAAAGAGCGCATCTGTGTATAAAAATGACCGTTTGAGCTACAGTGTGGTTACGGAAGAGGAAATTATGAAGGCAAAAGTTAATGCCAACGGGTATCTTATTGTAACTACAAAAAAAGAGGGTTATAACAGCGAATGTGTTGTATATAACAAAGGTGGAGAGGCTATTTTCAAATGGGACATCAGCAAAAGTGAATTTATAGACGGCGCAGTGAGCCACAGTAATAAAAAAATCATACTCAGTGTTGCTTCTGCAGAGAATAATAAGCTTTACGGAGAGTTAATCATACTTGACATAACTAATGCTGAAATCGTAAAAAAACACCGCTATGAATCACATCTGTTTTACGATGTGCAGATTTATACAAACGACACTGCCGCGGCATTTGGAGACAGTCTCCTTGTATATTTGAATTCCGACGGGGAAGAAAAGTGGAGATACGATTACTCCGGCAAGAGCCTTGTAAAAGCGGATATTACAGTGCCAGATATGATGGCGCTGGCATTTTTGCCTGAAGGAATAGTTGTGCAAGGAAGTAATACTGATGTAATTGTTTTAAACAGATTAGGAGTTCCCGTAGCAGAAAAAACATTTGAGGGAAGCATTGATGACCTGGCAATAAACGAGAGCTCAATCGCGTTTGCATTCGGGAAACAGGTAGTTGTGACAAACCGCGATTTGAAAGAGAAAAAAATTCTTGAAAATGATTCGGGAATAAAGAAAATAGCACTGTACAGCGACAGCAAGCATGTGCTTGTGATAGGAAATTCAGAGGTTAAAATACTTGAATAACAAGAGAAGCTGTAGCAAAATGAATGTTTATTTTGCTACAGCTTCTCTTGTATAAACCAAATTATTTTCCTGCACTTTTAAGAATATTTGCCTGATGTGTACTGTTTGTTGTGGGGGAATTATGACCGATTGAATTATAAAAATATAAGTCAAAGTGTCCGTGAGCATTGTTTCCCTTCACATAGTCATAGTTAGGACCTGCACCATAGTCGTCGCTTCTCCAGCTTGTCCATTCTCCGCCGGGAGCACCGTCATTTCCTGCGTGGAGCATTCCAGAAGCACTTGCCGCAATAGTTCTGCCGTTATATTTAATAAGAACACTGCGTTTGTTCCAGTTGAATGTTCCTCCCCAGATTTCTTTCATAATTGCCGTATCGTTTGCAGTCAGAGGTTCGCAATCGGCATGGCCGGAACCTACAGTTCTGCGGGCATTAAAACTTTTTTTCGTTTCAAGGTCAACTACAGTGAAATCTGCATTTATCGGAATTACGTACTGTGCTTCGGTAAACCAGTCAAGAAGCTCCCCGTACCCTGCCGGTGCATACTTTACAGGTATGTTGTGTACGGGTATAGTCAGTTTCATTCCGACATAGATGTAGCTTGATTCAGTCAAGCCATTTGTTTCAAGCAATTCTGCATAGGGGATACCGTGAGCGATGGCAATATTCCACAGTGTATCACCGCTTTTTACAGTATAAGTTTTGTATGAAACTGACGGTGATGATTGTGTAGTATTGCCCGAAGAACTTCCGCTTCCTGATGTTGTGCTCCGGGGAATTACTATACTGTCACCGATGTCCAGATAAGGATTAGCCGTAGCTCCGTTAGCTTCAAGAAGGGCATCAAGGCTTATTCCGTATTTCTGTGAAATAGTCCAGTATGTGTCACCCTTTTGAACTGTGTATGTAGTCTGACCACTTCCCGAAGAGGGAATTTTAATTTTTTTTCCGCTGTAAAGAACAGTGCTTTGAGTAGCATTGTTTATATTCAGAAGTTCGTCAAGACTTACACCGCACTTTTTAGCTATCAGATAATACGTATCACCTTTCTGAACTGTATATGTATCTGACGGTACTTTTATTATCTGACCTACTGTAAGTGCAGAGCTTGAATTTGCGTTGTTAGCATTCAGTACGGAATTAAGGCTTGTGTTGAATTTTTGTGACACCAGCCAGTAGCTGTCTCCTTTCTGTACTGTGTAGTTGACATCTGCAAAAGCAGTGGACTGAAGCATTGTAATTGCTGCAAGTCCTGAAATTATTTTTTTGTGTTTCATATTTTTCACACTCCTTCGCTATATATATTCTGCGTAAAACGGATAATCCTTTTATGTAAATACAGGAAGTATTTCCTGTATTTTGTACTAAATAACAATAAATTGTAAAAAATATATTAAGCAGGATATGTTTGGTTGACAATTAAAGGTAAGTTGTGGTAATATAAAACTAATAAAGTAAAGGTATGGTGGTACTGTGTTACTTAATTTTCCAAGAGAATTATCGGTGTTACTCGCCAGAGCTATAGTTTTATTTACGGCAATAACCGTCCATGAGTGTGCCCATGGTTTTGTGGCATACAAATTGGGCGACCCTACAGCTAAATACAGTGGAAGACTTACTTTAAACCCTATAGCGCATCTTGACTTGTGGGGTGCTTTGTGTATGCTTCTGTGCGGATTCGGATGGGCAAAGCCTGTTCCGATTAATCCTATGTATTTCCGTGACCGTAAGCGCGACAGTGCAATATGTGCTCTTGCAGGTCCTGTTTCAAATATATTGCTGTCTTTGGCAGGTGTTGTGTTTGTTTCCGTTTTCGATTCCTTCGTGACTTTCAGACATTATAATTTTATAACCGATTTCATATCTAAGTTTTTCGGACAGTTAATATCGGTGAATATAGGCTTTGCGGTATTTAATCTTATTCCATTTCCGCCACTTGACGGAAGTAAGATTCTCGGTGCATTTCTTCCCGACGATAAGTATAACAAGCTTTTGATGTATGAGAGATTCGGGTTTCCGATTCTGATGATACTTTCGTTTACGGGAGTCATTGGAAGGATTCTTTATCTGTTTATTAATCCTTTAGTTAATCTTATGAACTTAATTTACCGGGGATTAATAACAATTTTTATGTAAGGCGGAAAGGTAATGAGTGAACTTTCTTTTAAGACAGAGGTGTTTGAGGGCCCGCTTGATTTGCTTTTACACCTTATCAGTAAGAATAAAGTAAGTATCTGCGATATTCCAATATCGCTTATAACTGACCAGTATTTTGAATATATTGCACTTATGCAGGAGCTTGATATGGAGTTTAGTGGTGAGTTTCTCGTGATGGCATCACAGCTTCTTTATATCAAGTCAAAAATGCTTCTTCCCGTAGAAGAGGAAGAGGAGGAAGATCCCAGAGCGGAGCTTGCTGACAGACTTATCGAGTATAAGCGCTATAAGGAAATTTCAGCGGAAATGGAAAAACTCAGCCACAGTATGGATGATGTGGTGTTTAAAGGTGCAGAAAAGCTGGATTTGCCAAAAATTAAAACAGAAAATAAAGAAATTCCTATAGAAAAACTGTTTGAAGCATTCTTCACAATAATAGACAGAAGTGCCAGCCGTAAACCCATCGACCCGAAAACGTTTAAAAGAGTCATCGGCAGAACAAACTATTCTGTAAGAAGTGCTTCAAAATCAGTTCTTGGTAAGCTGAAAAAAGGTGAAAAGGCGGAATTTGAGTCTCTTTTTGCAGGGCTTAAGGTGCGTGGAGAGTATGTAGCGACATTTCTTGCACTTCTGGAGTTAATAAAGGAGAATGTTGTAATAGTTACTGAAAGAGGAAACAGCTTATATTGCGAACGGGGTGAAAATGATGTGGAACTTGACAATTGGGAAGAATATTGAGTGTGCGCTTGAAGCTGTGTTATTTTCTCTTGGCGAAGCTGTGGAAACAGAGAAGCTTGCAGAAGCTCTGGAAGTAAAAGAGGAAGAAATCAAGTCTGCATTTGAAACTCTCAAAAAGAAATATGAGGATGAAAATCGCGGAATAAAGCTTATAGAAATTGATAATTCTATACAGATGTGTTCAAATCCTGAATACTATGAATGTATTCAGAGAGTTACGCAGATAAAAAGGCAGGCAGGACTTTCGTCAGCGGCTCTTGAAACATTATCTATCATCGCATATAATCAGCCCGTAACAAAAGGAACTATGGATTTTATCCGTGGAGTTGATTGTACTTACTCTGTGGCTAGACTTCTGGAACGCGGTTTCATAGACGAACTGGGACGTGCAGAAACACCAGGGCGACCTATACTTTACGGAACTACTATGGAGTTCTTAAGGTGCTTTGGTCTTAAATCTCTTGAAGATTTACCGCCTCTTCCGGAAAGAGAAGTTCCTGAAGAAGAATCCAATAAGCCCACAGATGTTATAGAAGCTTTTGTTAATGAAAATGAAAATACCGATAAGCATACGCAGGAAGAATTTGATGTGCTTTAGTCATCGGAGATGAGTGAATAATTGACAGTTATACTGATTTTAGTTGCAATACTGTTGATATTGATAACAGTATTGTTTTCCGTGGCAGAGATCGTCGCAGAGTACGATGGTAAAAAATTAAAGTGTGCGGTGTATCTTTATAAAATTAGAATATATAGGCTGAAAGGTGATGGAAAGCTACTCAAGCAGATTTTAAGCCAACCGGAGATGTTTCCGGATTTGTTTGGTACAAGCATCAGATTGCTTAAAAAATATGCTTTTATAAAGATCCTTGACCTTTATATCAAGGTCGGTACGTCAGACGCGGCAACTACGGCTATAGCTACGGGTACATTGTGGGCATCTGTTTACAGCCTTATAGGAGTAATTGCCGGTATTGTACCTGTAGAAAAACACAATGTTAATATTGTGCCCGACTATGTAAATGCAGTTTTTACGTTGAATGGAAAATGCATAATTAAAAGTCGCGTGGTTCATATTATAATTATTGCGGTAACAATTTTGAAGAAAATAAATCCCCAAAAGGGTAAGGAGGAGTAAAAATGGGCGAACATCCTATTAACAATTTAATGAGTACTGTGATGGAAAACATCAAATCTATGGTTGATGTTAATACCATAGTGGGAGAACCTGTTGAAACAAGCAATGGCACAACAATTATTCCAATTTCGAAGGTTGGATTTGGATTTGCGGCAGGCGGCAGCGATATTCCTGCAAAAACTTCGGGAAGTGAAGCTTTCGGCGGCGGTAGCGGTGCCGGTGTGTCAATTGCACCAATCGGATTTCTGGTTGTTACTCCGGAGCAGATTAAGCTTATCCCCGTTAATTCCAGTAATACACCCCTTGATAAGCTTGTTGATTATATCCCTGTTGCTTTCGACAAGGTAAATTCAATGATTAAGAAGAAAAAAGAAGAAGAATAATCAAAAAAAGAAGAGTTGATTTTGTCAACTCTTCTTTTTTGACAGTATAGGAATTTATATCATATTAATACGTAATAAAGTATATTCACACTGAATATAAGTGCGACATGAGTGCAGGTTTAGCCTGCTTTTTGATTGTAGATATGTAATTCCGTTATCCGCGTTTTTTACCGCAATCGGCACAGAAACGGTCATCAGGATTGAATTTTCTTCCGCAAGCAGTACAGAACATAGCAGTGCTTCCGCTTGCTGTATTGTTTTTTTGTGTAACCGTTGTTGCATCAGGTTTGCCAACAGGTCCGGGAGGAACATCAATTGCGTATAATTCGTTGTGCCTTAACGGAGTTTTGCACTTGGTGCAATAAACAAAACCGTCAGGATACCACGGGCGAAAATCAAGAATGTTGTCCATATATGTCATAACTTCACCACAATTTCTGCAGGTTTGTTGATATGTAAGACCACTGCGCCATTCAGCTCTTTTAAAGCAACCCATATACTACACTCCTTTAAAAAGAATAATTATCATATTAATATTTTAACGTAGCATATAATAGATGTCAAGGCGGTAGCATTTTCGGGATTCAAGCTATTTATACCATACCTAAAGAAAAAGAATCCCACTGACATAGCATCATAAAAAGTTGGTAGCGAAAGTGTACCGCTGTGATGATGTTTACAACCGGGCAGATGTGCCGAGCATGACTTTTGGTAAAAAGGAAGAAACGGCATGAGTTAGCCACTGATTTTTGGTATAAAAATCAGAGCAAGCAATATAGAGCTTACTCTGACGTGGTGCAGGTAACAGGACTGTTACTCTTTTTAAGGGAGTGGGTATCGCACCTTTTATCTCTAAACTTTTGATTCTTATTAACTTGCATCCTTAGTATAACACAAATCTTTTAAGATTTCAACTGTTCCGACAAATTTGTAGTATATATTTATATCCTGATAAGTTTCGCCTTGATATTCGTACTTTTCACCGACTTCAATTCTATCTATAAGCTCATGGAGAATCTCGTAGTTGAGTTCTTTAATTCCTATGTACTTTTCAATCAGATTTACAAAGTCTATGGCATTATCCTTTGACTTGTGGTATT
>CAYLPQ010000045.1:0-16365 GCA_964385605.1 uncultured Oscillospiraceae bacterium
CAATCGTCCTCATTTTTCTATTTCCGGGCTTTTATTTTGCTACAGCCCCTTTTTGTGCATAAAAAGCTCTTCAATCATTAAAACGCATCATACTTATGCCAAGATATACTTTATCAAATCCAATTTTGCGAAGCAGCTTTGCGCAATAATTCGAGGTTTCGCCTGTGGTATAGACATCGTCTATGAGAAGAACAGTGCCGCCTTTAAAGGTGCGCTCTCCTTCAGAATAGCATATCCTTACATTTCTTTTTCGTTCTTCGCGGTTCAGTGTAGCCTGCTTTTTCCCTTTGTCATTACGTTTGAGGGTGTGGATGAAGGGAATATTCAGTATCTTTGATATTTCCTTTGCAAGAAGCTCTGCCTGATTATATCCGCGTTTCGTTATTCCTTTGTAGCTTTCCGGAACGCAGGTAATGTAGTCGAAATCCGTATAATATGGAGAAGACAGAATTTTGTCAGCAATAAGAAATGCAAGTCCTTTCGCGTAGTAAGGGTGCGAATGGTGCTTGAACAACAGGACAGCCTGCTTTGCATCTTCCTCATACAGTAACGGAACAAATGAATGTTCAAAATATCGCTTTTCACTGTTGCATTGACTGCAGAGCCTGTACGAAAATTCCTCAATCGGACGTCCGCAACATTCGCACGTATCATCCTCGATAAATGGCAGATTTATCATACATTCAGAGCAGACAGGTGTTTTTTCTGACAGAATACTCTGACAAAAAGGACATTTTGGCGGAAATATAAAATCAAGAATTTTGTTTAACAATATCAGTTATCCTTTCTTTAAGACTGCTGTAGCGCAACTGTTGACGGTCATTATTTATCATTTGTGACACACTTTGTACGTTGCCTACAAGAATTACAAGCAGCTTTGCGCGGGTAACAGCAGTGTAAAGCAGGTTTCTGGTCATAAGCATAGGAGGGAACGGACAGACAGGAATAATAACCGCACTCCATTCACTGCCCTGACTTTTATGAACTGTGAGAGCATAAGCTATGTCAAGGTCTTCAACAGATGAGAAGTCGTAATCCACAATCTTGCTGTCATCAAAAAGTATGCGCAAATACTTTCCCTTGGTTGATATATCGAGAATTGTTCCTATATCTCCGTTGTATATGCCGAAGCCCTCGCTACTGCCGTCGGGGGCAGACCACAGCATATCATAGTTGTTGCGTGTCTGGATAACCTTATCGCCTGTGCGGAACAGCCTTTCTCCGAACTTTTTCTCCTTTTTTTCTCTTGAAGGCGGGTTAAGCCTGCTTTGTAGTACCTGATTAAGATTGATTGTTCCTACAGTGCCTTTACGGGCAGGGGACAGAACCTGAATGTCAGTTATGCTGTCAAATCCGTATGCCTTGGGAAGTCTTTCACAGCAAAGTTCGCATATTGTTTCCAGAGCGGCATCTGTGGTCCTTTCCATAAAGAAAAAGTCTGTCTTGCTGTCGTTTTCAAGAGGCATAAGTCCCTGATTTATGCGGTGGGCATTTGTTACTATACGACTTTCGCCCGCCTGACGAAATACTTCGTTAAGCTGTACAGATGGGATAACACCGCTTGCAAGAATATCTCCAAGTACATTTCCTGCACCTACCGATGGAAGCTGATCCGAGTCGCCTGCCAGTATAAGACAGGTGTTGCGCTTAAGCGCTTTGAGCAGTGCAGAAAACAGCAGTATGTCCACCATACTCATTTCGTCAACGATTACAACATCAGCATCTACAGGGTTGTACTCATTTTTTGCAAATCGCTGATTTTCAGCATCATTCACCTCTACCTCAAGAAGTCTGTGAAGTGTCTTTGCCTCAAGACCGCAGGCTTCGCTGAGCCTTTTTGCCGCTTTGCCCGTAGGAGCGCAAAGGGCAATTTTATATTCGTTTTGAGTGAAAATCTGTGTAATGATTTTCATTATAGTTGTTTTACCTGTGCCGGGACCGCCTGTTATGACAAGAACACCGCCGTCATTTGCTTTCCTGACCGCTTCGTTCTGAAGCTGTGACAGCTCAAGTGAATTGAGCTTGGAAAAATTAAATATTTCCTGATGGATATTTCCCGTCATAGGTTTTGCAGTGCACATAAGCTCATATAACCGTCCCGCAACGGTGAGCTCTGCATTGTAATACAGGGGCAGATAAACAAAATCGTCAGAAAAAATAACTTCACCGTTATCCTTAAGTGTGGATATTGCAATCATTGACTCTTCACGCGTACAACCGAGAAGAGAAACGCACATTTCGATAAGCTCACTATGTTTAAGACAGGTGTGACCTGACATTGCTGCCATAGTAAGTGCATATTTTACACCACTTTCAAGTCTGCCGCTGTGATTTTTGGGAATACCCATGGCAGCGGCAATGCGGTCAGCGGTTTTAAATCCTATTCTTTCAACATTATCGCAGAGAATGTAAGGGTTTTCTTTTATAAGCTCCACAGATTTCTGACCGAAGCGCTTGTATACCCTCAACGCAAGATTTGGAGTAACTCCGTATTCCTGAAGAAATATCACAGTTTGTGCCGCATCCTGCCGTATTATAAAGGATTCAGAAATCTTTTTGGCTCTTGCGGGAGATATTCCCTTGATTTCGGCCAGCCTTTCAGGCTCGGTAGCAATAACGGTAAGGGAATTTGCGCCAAATTTTGCAATAATCTTTTTTGCTGTAGATTCTCTCACTCCGCTGATAATTCCCGATGCAAGGTATGCTAAAATAGAGCTTACTTCAAGTGGAAGAGTTCTTTCAAGAGACTCTACAGAGAACTGCTCGCCGTAATCGGGGTGTGTAACCCATTTTCCGGAAAGACGTACTTGTTCGCCGGGAGCTATAAACGGCATATGACCGCAAGCAGTTACAAGAGAGTTATGCACATCTATGTCGCATACGGTGTAGCCATTGTCGTCATTCTGATATATAATTTCATAAATTTCGCCTTCGAGAATTTCCGGCTCGTTTGTGTTCATAAGAATTACCGCCAATCAAAATCTGAATAACACAGTCGTCAGGGATATTTTCAAGCAAACTGAAAACATCTGACTTCCTGCAGTAAAATGTGTGCACGTTTGTCGTGTGTGCCTTTACAATAATAAAAAGTATCATAAACACAGCTATCAGCAGTGAAATAATAATTCCGTACATAAATTAACACCCCGATATTATTTTATGAATATCGGGGTACAATGGACACAGTATAGAAAATTGCGCAGATTCAAGACGCAGGAAACTGTGTTCGCACTGAACAGGAGTGCGATATGAGTGCAGGTTCAGCCTGCTTTGTTATCAAAGATACTTCTTTAAAGTTTCAACCTTATTAAGCTTTTCCCAGGGAAGATTAAGATCATTTCTGCCGAAATGTCCGTAAGCCGAGGTCTGTGCATAAATAGGTCTCTTAAGGTCAAGAGTGCTGATAATAGCTGACGGACGCAAATCAAATTCTCTGTTTACGATTTCGCCAAGCTTGTCATCACTGATTTTTCCTGTGCCGAAGGTATCAATGCGTACCGATACTGGCTTTGCAACACCTATAGCATAAGCAAGCTGTATCTGACACTTGTCAGCAAGTCCTGCCGCAACAATGTTCTTCGCAATGTAACGTGCCATGTAGCAAGCACTTCTGTCAACTTTTGTCGGATCCTTACCGGAGAATGCGCCACCGCCGTGGGGAGCATATCCGCCATAAGTATCAACGATAATCTTTCTTCCTGTAAGACCGCTGTCGCCGTGGGGCCCACCGATAACGAACTTACCTGTGGGGTTAATGTGATATTTTGTATCGCTGTCAATAAGAGATGAATCAAGAGTAGGCTTTATTACACACTCAATCATATCATTGTGGATAGTTTCCTGGGAAACATCTTCTGTATGCTGGGTGGAAAGAACAACTGTGTCAATTCTTTTTACCTTATCACCGTCGTATTCTACAGTTACTTGAGTTTTACCATCGGGGCGGAGATAGGGGAACTGACCGCTCTTTCTTACTTCTGTAAGCTTCTTTGCCATTTTTTGTGCGTAATATATGGGAGCAGGAAGATATTCGTCGGTTTCATTTGTTGCATATCCGAACATCATACCCTGGTCGCCGGCACCGATATCGTGACCATCGGATTCGCCTGCTTTTGCCTCCTTCGACTTATTGACACCAAGAGCAATATCCGCAGACTGCTTGTTAAGTGTTGAAAGTATCGCAATGCCGTCTGCAGAAAATCCCATTGAAGGGTCTGTGTATCCGATGTCTCGTACAGCTTCTTTAACAATTTCGCGAATATCATATGTGTGAGTAGTTGTAATTTCACCGAATACCATTACCATACCGGTTGCCGCGCAACACTCGCAGGCTACGCGGGCATCTGGATCATGAGCAAGTATGTCGTCAAGCACAGCATCGGAAATACGGTCGCACACCTTGTCGGGATGTCCTTCTGTTACTGATTCTGATGTGAAAAGTTTTCTGTTTTCGTTCATTTGTATATCCTCCTGAAATAACCTGTTAGAAAAGATTTATTATAAAATCAAGCAGTCCGTATGAGAATAAGCTCATAATAAGTCCTGCGGTAAGTACACCACCTGAAATGGAAATCATAGCATCCTTGAATTTATAGTTAAGGAAGCTTGCTATTAAAGCTCCTGTCCACGCACCTGTTCCGGGAAGGGGAATTGCCACGAAAATGAAAAGTCCCCATGTTGCGTATTTGGTAACACTGTCCTTATGCTTTTCCACCTTGCGCTCAAGAAAACGGGGAATAGCCGAAAGGTGCTTTCTGGTTTTCATCCATTCACAGATTTTCCTGATAAGTAAAAGTATAAAAGGCACCGGTATAAGATTACCGATTACTGCTACAAAAAATGCTATAACAGGATTAAGCTCTCTCATTGCATATGCAACGGGAATAGCTCCCCTTAATTCTATTATTGGTAACATGGATATAAAAAGCACATATACATACCCAGCAAATGCTTCACCAAGACCAACAAGCCCTACAAGCCATATGGCAAATGAATGTACGGCATTCCTCACAGATTCAACCATAATATTAACCTCCACAATAACTCAATATATATTTTAAACAATTATATTCATTTTGTCAACCGGACAAAAGAAAAAGTCTCTACTATTTTAGTAGAGACTTTGAAAAAATATTATTCTTCAACCGAGGAAATGTCATTAAGTTTTTTCAGCTCATAGAAAGCACCTTTCTTTTCTATAAGCTCATCGTATGTACCGATTTCAACGATTCTGCCCTGATCCATAACAACGATTTTGTCTGCGTTACGGATTGTTGAAAGACGGTGAGCGACAATAAATGTTGTTCTTCCTTCTATAAGTGTATTGATTGCTTTCTGCACATGATACTCGGATACATTGTCAAGAGCGCTTGTTGCCTCGTCAAGAATAAGTATCTGCGGGTCACGGATAAGTGCGCGCGCAATTGAAATTCTCTGTTTCTGACCGCCGGAGAGCTTGTCGCCATGTTCACCGACAACGGTATTGATGCCATCGGGGAGCGAGGGGAGAAATTCGTTAATGTTTGCAGATTCAAGAATTTCGCGGAAGCGTTTATCACTGATTGAGTCCACTCCGTAGAGAATATTATCTTTAATTGTGCCTTTAAAAAGCACAGTGTTCTGGGGCACAACGGAAATGAACTGTCTGAATTTTGAAAGATCCAGCGCTTCAACGGGCTTGCCATCAATTTTGAATGTACCTCCCGTAGGGGTAAGGAAGCCGATTATCATATTTATGATTGTTGACTTACCGCATCCTGATGAGCCTACAAATGCCACACATTCACCGGGATTAATTGAAAGGGAGAAGTCCTTGATAGTATCCTTATCTGCGTTGGGATAACGGTAGTATACGTTTTCAAAGTCGATTGAGCCGTGAACATAGCGAAGGGGAATCTTTCCCTTGTTATCTTCAACCTGATTTGACAGCATAACTTCAGATACACTTCGTACAGATTCAAGTCCCTTTGCAAGCTCGGGATAAATACCTACGAGGGATGTTATCATACTAGAAATCGAACCAAAATATGTCTGGAAAAGAACTATGTCACCAACTTCGATTTTTCCTTGAAGTGCAAGCCATGCGGTAAACACAAGGCACGATGAACGCAGTACTATACCTGTTACGTAGAAGAATGAGGAAAGAAGTGAATTTGTTCTTTCCACCGTAAGACCTGCAGCCTTAAGGGACTGAATGTTTTTCTCAAGCTTTGCAATTTCCTCGTTTTCAAGTCCGTGTGCCTTTGTAACGGGAATCATTTCAATCATTGTTGTAACACTGGCGGAAACGTTTTCGTTCTCTTCTCTGAAACGTCGTGAGTTTTTGCGTACCCTACTGCGGAATATATTTACGAGAATTACGTTTATCGGAATAACTACAAGGTAAAACAGAGCCACTGCGCCGCTTTTTGAAAGGGCAATGGAAAAGTAGATTATTACGTGAAGTATAAGAGGGATGATTGTCTTAACTACGTGACTGTTAAAAAATTCAATTGCTTCAATATCTCTTATGAACTTCGCCTGCAGTCGTCCACTCTCAATTTCCTTATGATAGGTAATTGAAAGATGCTGAAGCTTCTTTACCAGTGTGTTTCGAAGTCCCGCGCCAATGCTTCGGAGCATTTTGCCCGTACGCAATGTGTAAATCTGAAGCAGCGGAATATTTATACTTACAGAAATGACGATTAGCAGGAAATTAATCAGGATAACCGTCATTGAATTTGGCTTCTGATATGTAACGGCATTTATAATATTCGCCGTTGCAAGGGGAAGTACCCAGTCTCCGCAACCATCAATTATGTGGATGATTGCGTTGAAGAAAATCTGAAACCAGTTCCCTCTGTAAATTTCTTTCAGTACCTTTATAGGAGCTTTTTTCGAATCATCGTCTGCGGATAACTTCTCGAAAATCTCCTCATAATCAGGGAGAGGTTGTCGCTTGTAGGTTTCTTCCGTCTTACTCATAAAAATCACCGTCTTTTTTGGGAATAATTCCTTTTTCACCTTGAATTATACTCGCATTGAATGGTTTGTCAACCCCAAAAAACGAAAAAAACAAAAAATATGAAATAAGAAAAATTTATATAACAGATAAATCTGCAGATATGACGTTTCTTTTCAGAAAAAAGGCTTGATACAGCTATTTTTCTATGCTATAATATATGGTCGGTGATATAGATGGAATTTAAAATATTAAATAATCTGAGTGAGGATATTATAGCCATCCGTCACGAGGCATTTGTGAAGGGCAGAGGTGTTCCCGTGGAAATTGAGCTTGATGGCAGAGATAGTGAGTTAATGCATTTTTGTATGTATGACAAAGATAGGCTCATATCTTACCTTCGTGCAGAGAATATCGGCAGTGGAATGATGCATATTGGCAGAGTTGCAACAAGGGCGGATATGCGCGGAAAAGGCTACGGCAGAGAGCTTTTCTCATATCTTTTTGACTATGCGGGAAATAACGGATATACTGCGCTTGAGGTCAGTGCCGTTCACACTGCGCAGGGCTTTTACGAAAAGCTCGGTTTTGTGGCAGAGGGTGACTATTATCCGGAAACAGGGGTAAACCATATTTATATGAAAAAAATCTTAATAAAGGAGTAATTGCAATGAAAAATTTAGGTTATTACAACGGCAAATTCGGAGAAGTCGAGGAAATGTCCATCCCTATGGCAGACAGAGTGTGCTACTTCGGTGACGGTGTTTACGATGCGACTTACAGCCGTAACTATAAGATATTCTCCCTTGATGAGCACATTGACAGACTTTATAACAGTGCAAAGCTCCTTGAAATTGAAATAAAAGAAACAAAAGAAGAAATGAAAGCCATTCTTCAGGATATGGTAAACAAAATGGACACAGGCGAAAATTTTGTTTACTGGCAGGTTACACGTGGCGCCGGTCCACGTAACCACGTTTTTCCTACAGATGGTTCAAAGGGTAATCTTTGGATAAATATTTTCCACAAGAATATTGTGGACATATATAAGAAAATTCAACTTATCACTATGGAGGATACTCGTTTTCTCCACTGTAATATAAAAACACTTAATCTCATTCCCGCGGTAATGGCATCGCAGAAAGCTAAAGAGGAGGGTTGCTTTGAGGCAGTGTTCCACAGAGCCGGCAGAGTTACCGAGTGTGCACACAGCAATGTGCATATCCTTAAAGACGGTGAATTTATTACAGCGCCGCTTGATAACCTCATTCTTCCCGGAATTACACGTAAGCATCTTATCAAGGCTTGTAATAAGCTTGGTATCCCGGTAAAGGAGGTTCCTTTTACAGTTGAGGAAATGATGGATGCTGATGAAATTATCGTATCTTCCGCAGGCTCACTTTGCCTTTCCGCAGACGAAATTGATAAGAAGCCTGCAGGCGGCAAAGCTCCCGAACTTCTTAAAAGAATTCAGGACGAAATGCTCCGCGAATTTCTCGGCGAAACAAATTAAGAAAAATAATGAAGTATTTTGAATTTTGGTATTGACTTTAGCGCTTTACCGTGGTAAAATGCTAAAGTGTTACGAGAAAATATAAAGGATGATTCAGAAATGAAGCTTGATGACAGCATTTTAAAAATTGAAGAAAAGATTATGTACGAACTGCGTTCTCTCTACCACAAAAGTGGCTATGCGCCCTTTAAAATGAGCAGATTTGAAGAGTATGATATGTATGTAAAAAATAAGAGCTACATATCAGACACCGATATAGTGACATTTACAGACCTTACGGGTAAGCTCCTTGCCCTTAAGCCTGACGTAACTCTTTCCATTATAAAGAATTACAAGCCTGTGAAGGGCAACGTGAGCAAGGTCTACTATAATGAGAATGTGTACCGTACCGATAAAGCAACTCACGAGATTAATGAGATTATGCAGACAGGTATTGAATGTATCGGCGACATCGGTATGCTTGATGAATGCGAGGTTATTCTTCTTGCAGTGAAGAGCCTTGAAGCAATAAGCCCTAACTACATTCTTGATATATCATCTGCAAAGGTGCTTAACGGACTCCTTGATGCGTCAGGTGTTGACGTAGATGTAAGAAAGAGTATTATCAAGCTTTTTGCGGCAAAGAATACCCCTGCGCTCCGTACACTTTGTGAAGAGTGTGGCATCGGTGGTGCTATAGCAGATATTATGATAAAGCTTTGTTCTCTTTCGGGAAAGGCAACAGAAAAGATTAATGACCTTGAAAAGCTTTGCATAAACCGTGATATGACAGATGCGTGTAATGAATTAAAGGCTCTCATAGGCGCTCTTGCAGAGTGCGGAGGTGCAGACAACCTCAATCTTGATTTTTCTATTATAAACAGTGCCAACTACTACAGCGGTGTTGTGTTCCGCGGATATGTTGACAAACTTCCCGAAAGTGTGCTTTCAGGCGGCAGATACGACAATCTTATAAATAATATGGGCAAAAAGGGCAGTGCAATCGGTTTTGCCGTATATTCAGATATGCTTGAAAGACTTGACGAAAGAGTGAAAGAGTACGATTGTGACGTACTTTTAACATATGAAGACGGAGCGACCTATTCCGAAATTAACAGTGCGGCAGAAAAGTTCAAGGCAGACGGTCTTTGTGTCAATGTGCAGAAATCGGACTGCGGAGCACTCCGTTATAAAAAGCTTTGTACTGTCAGAAAGGGTGGCGAAATAGTAAATGGATAATATGCTTAATATTGCGCTTCCCAAAGGAAGACTCGGTGAAAAGGTTTACGATATTTTTGAAAAAGCAGGCTACGGTTGCCCCTCAATCCACGAAAACAACCGTAAGCTCATATTTGAAAATCCCGAAAACGGTGTCAGATATTTCTGGGTAAAACCCTCTGACGTTGCGATTTACGTTGAACGTGGTGCGGCAGATATAGGTGTTGCAGGTAAGGATATTCTTCTTGAGTACAATCCCGATGTTTACGAGCTGTGCGACCTGGGTATAGGTAAGTGCCGCATGGCAGTTGCAGGGATGAAGGATTTCCGCGATAATCCCGAAAAAACACTGCGTGTTGCAACAAAGTTCCCCAACATTGCAAGAAAATACTACAGTAGCTTAAGCCGTGAAATTGATATTATAAAGCTTAATGGGTCTATTGAGATTGCACCGATTCTCGGTCTTTCCGACGTTATAGTTGATATTGTGGAAACAGGTACAACTCTTAAGGAAAATGACCTGCTTCCCTTTGAAACAGTAGTTCCCATCAGCGCAAGACTTGTTTCAAATAAGGTTAGCTATAAGTTCAAAAACAGTGTTATTTCAGACATTGTAAACGCAGTTAACGAGTATACCAAGGAGAACTGACTATGATTAAAATATATGATTACGATAAAATCAGTATCGATGACGTCTTTGAAAGACAGATTGAAGATACGTCCAAAATAGAAGAAACCGTTACCGAAATAATTAACAACGTAAGAAAAAACGGTGACGATGCGATTCGCTTCTACGCAGATAAGTTTGACGGCGGTGCTCCCGAATGCCTTGAAGTTTCAAAGGAAGAAATTGATGGGGCTATGAAGGAGGTTTCTCCTGAACTTATTGAAATCTTAAAGAAAGCAAAGGCGAATATTGAAAATTTCCACAAAAGACAAATCCGTCAGAGCTTTGTTATCAGTGAAGAGGAGGGTGTAGTAACCGGTCAGAAGGTTATTCCCGTTGAAAAGGCAGGTCTTTACGTTCCCGGCGGTACTGCAGCATATCCCTCAAGTGTTCTTATGAACTGCGTTCCGGCAAAGCTTGCGGGAGTCAAGGAAATTGTTATCACCACTCCTGCAAAAGCGGGCAGAATTAACCCCGTTATTCTTGCGGCGGCAAAAATCGGCGGTGCTGACAGAGTTTTCAAAACAGGCGGTGCACAGGCTATTGCCGCACTTGCATACGGAACAGAAACCATTCCCCGTGTGGATAAAATTGTAGGCCCCGGAAATGCATTTGTTGCAGAAGCAAAAAAACAGGTTTACGGCAGAGTGTCAATCGATATGATTGCAGGACCCAGTGAAATTCTTGTTATTGCAGATAAAAACAGCAATCCCGCATTTGTGGCGGCAGATATGCTTTCACAGGCAGAGCACGACAAGATGGCAAGTGCTGTACTTGTTACTGAAAGTCGCGACCTTGCGGACAAGGTGTCAGCAGAGCTTGAAAAGCAGATTCCCAATCTTTTACGTGCTGAAATTGCAAGAGAGTCAATTGACAGAAACGGTAAAATTATCATTGTTAAGGATATAGAAACAGCCGTAGACGCATCAAATGAAATTGCGCCCGAGCATCTGGAGCTTTGCCTTGACAATCCCTTTGATTACCTTGACCGTGTAAAGAATGCCGGCTCAATCTTTATGGGCAGATACTGTCCCGAAGCACTCGGAGACTATTTTGCAGGACCCAATCACACACTTCCCACAAGCGGTACGGCAAGGTTTTCAAGTCCGCTTTCAGTGGATGATTTCATCAAGAAAACACAGTTTACATATTATACAAAGGATGCCCTCGCTAAAGTCAGCGATGATATATATAAATTCGCTATGGCAGAGGGACTTGAAGCACACGCAAAGAGTGCAGTTTGCAGGAGTGAAGAAAAGTGAGCAGATTTTTCAGTCAGAAGCATAAAAATTTAATACCCTACACTCCCGGTGAACAGCCCAAGGATATGAAGTATATCAAGCTTAATACTAACGAGTCGCCCTTTCCGCCCTCGCCAAAGGCGCAGGCATATGCCAAAGAAGTGGCAGAGCTTCTTCAGCTTTACCCTGACCCCGAGTGTCGACAGCTTACACAAAGTATAGCAGACTCTCTCGGTGTAAAGTATGAAAATGTGCTTGTGACAAACGGTTCCGACGAAATTCTGAACTTTGCATTTATGGCATTTTGTGATGAGGACAACCCTTGTGTGTTTCCCGATATAACCTACGGATTTTACACCGTGTTTGCAGAGATAAACAATGTTCCTTACACGGAAATTCCCCTTAAGGATGATTTCACAATCGACATTGAGGATTATATAGAAATCGGTAAAAACATCTTTATCGCAAATCCCAATGCTCCCACAGGTATTGCACTTAAAAGGGGCGAGGTTGAAAGAATCATTGCATCGAATCCCGACAACATCATCGTAATTGACGAGGCATACGTGGATTTCGGCGGAGAAAGCTGTATTCCCCTTATAAATAAATATGACAACCTTATCGTTACGCAGACTTTCTCCAAATCCCGTTCAATGGCAGGTGCAAGACTTGGCTTCGGTGCAGCGAGCGAAGCTCTTATTCAGGATATGAATACTATCAAGTATTCCACCAATCCCTACAATATCAACCGTATGACAATGGCGGCAGGTATCGGTGTTATGGAGGATGAGGAGTATACAAGAAATAACTGTCAGGCGATTATGGAAAACCGCGAATATACAGTAAATGAACTCAATAAGCTCGGCTTTACAACACTACCGTCAAGCACAAACTTTGTTTTCACAAAGCATAACAAAGTAGGCGGAGAAGAAATTTATACAAAGCTTCGCGAAAAGGGAATCCTTGTGAGGCACTTTACGAAAGAAAAAATTGCCGACTATAACAGAATTACAATCGGCTCAAAAAAAGAGATGGAAGCTCTCGTGAAAGCTCTTGAGGAGGTTTTAAAATGAGAAATGCGACTATAAAAAGGAAAACAGGCGAAACAGATGTGCAGGTAAATATCTGTCTTGACGTTTGTGAAAAAGGTGTAATAAAGACAGGTTGCGGTTTCCTGGACCACATGCTTGAGCTTTTTGCACGTCACGGAAATATTACGCTTTCCGTACTTTGTGACGGAGACACACACGTTGATTATCACCACACGACAGAGGATATTGCAATTTCTATGGGTCAGGCATTTAAAGAGGCTCTCGGTGACAAGAAGGGTATTACTCGCTACGGCGATATAATTCTTCCTATGGATGAGGCGCTTATTATGGCGGCGGCAGATATTTCCGGCAGAGGTATGCTTGTGAGTGATTTTGACATCCGTGCAAGAAAAGTCGGAGATTTTGATACAGAGCTTGTAGTGGATTTCTTCGAGGCATTTGCTGTTAATGCAGGAATCACACTTCACATCAGACAAATCGCAGGCAGAAACTCTCACCATATTATTGAGGGTGCGTTCAAAGCGGTTGCAAGAGCACTTCGTAAGTGTGTAAAAATTGATGAAGAAAACAAGGACGTAATTCCGTCTACGAAAGGTACATTATGATAGCAATTATAGATTACGGTGTGGGAAATCTGTTTTCGCTGAAAAGCTCTCTCGATATGATATGTGCTGACAGTATTATTACAAATGACCCCGATACAATAAAAAAAGCTGACAAGATAATACTTCCAGGAGTGGGCGCTTTCCGTGATGCAAGAAAGAAACTTTCCGAGGACGGTCTTGATAAGCTTGTAATTGAAGAAGTGAAAAACGGCAAACCCATTATGGGTATATGCCTTGGTATGCAGATGCTTTTTGAAAAAAGCTATGAATACGGAGAGTATGAGGGGCTAGGTCTTCTTAAAGGCTCAATCCGCCCCATTTCTGACGTAATAGGCGAGGGGTTAAGTATTCCACATATAGGCTGGAATCCCCTTGTTATCAAAAAGGAGTCACCCATTCTTAAATATGTAAAAGAGGGTGAGTGCGTTTATTTTGTACATTCCTACTATGCGGCAGAATGTGATGAAAGTGTTGCTTCCGTAGCAGAATACGGTGCACTTCTTACCGCATCGGTAAGCCTTGGTAACGTTCACGGATGTCAGTTCCATCCCGAGAAGAGCGGACGAACAGGGCTGAATATACTTAAAGCATTCGCAGAGATGTAATTTGAATGCGGAATACGGAGTGCGGAATATTTAAAATTTGCATTTCTGAAAGGAATTTAGTTATGATAATTTTTCCGGCAATAGATTTATTCGATAAAAAAGCTGTGCGTCTTTACAAGGGTGATTACGCACAGATGACAGTATACAGTGAAAACCCTCTCGAGGTTGCAAAATCCTTCAAGGCGGCAGGTGCAGAGTACATACACATGGTTGACCTTGAGGGTGCAAAGGACGGCACGACACCGAATTTTGACATAGTTGCTTCCGTTGCTAAGGAAAGCGGTCTTAAGGTGGAAATCGGCGGAGGAATCCGTGACGAGGAAACTGTAAAAAGATACCTTGACGCAGGTGTAATGCGTGTAATCCTTGGTACGGCAGCTCTTAATGATCCGGAGCTTCTTGAAAGTGTCTGCAAAAAATATGGCGAAAGAATTGCCGTTGGTGCAGATCTTAAAGATGGTCAGGTAGCAGTTAAAGGGTGGATTGAAACAAGTGATGTTTCAGGTTTTGATTTTCTTGAGAAAATGCAGTCACTTGGAGTAAAAACCGTTATCTGTACCGACATTTCCCGTGACGGTGCTATGAGAGGAACAAACCGTGAACTTTATAAAGAGCTTTCCGAAAAATTCAGTATGGATATTGTGGCATCAGGCGGTGTGTCAACTATTGACGATGTAAAAGTGCTCAAAGAAATGGATATATACGGTGCAATTGTCGGCAAGGCAATCTACACCGGCGACATAGACCTTACAGAAGCAATTGAGGTGGCAAAATGATAACTAAAAGAATTATCCCCTGCCTTGACGTTAAGAACGGCAGAGTGGTAAAGGGTGTGAATTTTGAGGGACTTAACGACGTTTCCTCTCCCGTGGAGCTTGCCAGAATGTACTGGGAGTGCGGTGCGGATGAGCTTGTTTTTTACGATATTACAGCATCCTTTGAGGGGAGACAGCTCTTTACAGACGTGCTTCGTGAGGTTGCGTCAACTATATTCATCCCCCTTACTGTGGGCGGTGGAATTAATACTACAGACGATTTTGACAGAGTTCTTAAATGCGGAGCCGACAAGGTAAGTGTCAATTCAGGCGCAATCCGAAACCCTGACTTGATTTCCGAGGCGGCACAGATTTATGGCAATCAGTGCGTTGTACTTTCTGTTGATGTAAAACGTGTTGACGGTCAGTTCCACGTGTTTGCCAAGGGCGGCAGAGAGGACACGGGCATTGAAGCTATCCAGTGGATAAGAGAGGGTGCAGAGCGAGGAGCCGGTGAAATCGTGGTAAATTCCATTGATACCGACGGTGTAAAGCAGGGCTTTGACATTGAAATGCTGAAAGCCGTGCAAGACATTGTCAATGTTCCCGTTATCGCATCAGGTGGTGCAGGAAAGATTGATGACTTCGTCACTCTGTTTAATGAAATCCCGAAAATGTCCGCAGGTCTCGCGGCATCAATATTCCACTTCGGTGAGGTTAAAATCAGCGACCTCAAAGAAGAATTACACAGAAACAATATCCCCGTAAGAAAGGAATTTTAAAATGATAGATATTTCTACACTTAAATTTGACGAAAAGGGACTTATCCCTGCTATAGTAATTGATGCAGAAACAAACAAGGTACTTACTCTTGCGTATATGAATGAGGAAAGCCTTAAGATTTCTCTTGAGAAAAAGCTCACCTGCTTCTGGAGCCGTAGCCGTCAGGAATTGTGGCTTAAGGGAGAAACAAGCGGTAGCTTCCAGCATATCGTGAAAATTGTTGCAGACTGCGACCACGATGCTCTTACAGTTTATGTTAAGAAAGACGGTCCTGCTTGTCACTCAGGTGCGGAAAGCTGCTTTAACGATACTGTGTTTGAAAGTGACGAGGACGGAGTATTCTCTCCCGAGACACTTTTCAATATGCTTAAGGGCAGGAAGACAGAGAAAAAAGAGGGCAGTTACACAACATACCTCTTTGAAAAGGGTATCGATAAAATCCTCAAAAAAGTGGGCGAGGAATGTACCGAGGTTATTATCGCAGCAAAGGATAATGACAAGAAGGAAACTATCTACGAAATCGCAGACCTCTACTACCATGTTATGGTTATGATGGTGGAAATGGGTATTGAGGTTGACGATGTTGTGCGTGAGCTTGCATCACGTCACGTTATAGATAAAAAAATCAAACAGGAGAAAATGACAAAGTGATAAAAAGAGATTTGCATATTCACAGTATCTATTGCGACGGAAAAGATTGTCTGGAGGATATAGTAATAACAGCTGTAGAAAAAGGCTTTGAAACAATAGGTTTTTCTTCTCATTCATATACAGGGTTTGATAAAGGTTATTCAATGAAGAGAGAAGATACAGATAAATATATCAGCGAAATTTCCGCTCTTAAGGAAAAATATAAGGATAAAATAGAAATTCTTTGCGGTTTGGAAATGGATTATTATTCAGATATTGATACAAAGAATTTTGACTATGTTATAGGCTCTGTTCATTATGTTTATAAAGAGGGAGTTTACCTGAGCGTTGATAATAATCGTGAGCTTTTTTCAGAG
>CAYLPQ010000046.1:0-16275 GCA_964385605.1 uncultured Oscillospiraceae bacterium
ATGTCCGTGCCATCTGTGTTATTGTGCGTTTTTAAGTTTTGCTTTTTGTTCTGTGATTTCGGCTTTCATTTCCTTTATCAGTATGGCGAGCTTTTCCTCACATTCTTCTCTTGTAGGTGCATATATGTTTCTTGCCATTCGCTTGCCGTATGCATCCTTTGGTGAGTATCTGCCTTCGTAGAGGTGGTCATTTATCTTACTGATACATCCTGTGCCGGGTTTTCTCATCTTGCCCTTTTTAGGCTCGAATTCGGCTTGTGGCGGCTTTTCTTGTTCATTCGTGATTGTTTCTTCGGTGCCGTCCGTATCCTTCTTGAATCGGGCATTAATCTTTTCAGCTGCTTCTATCTTCATTTTCTCGGTGCTATGCAGGTATATATCAAGTGTTGTTTTGCTTGATACATGTCCGAGGATGGTGGATAAGGTTTTGATGTCCATTCCGTTTGCTACCGCAGTTGTCGAGAAGGTATGCCGAAGGTCATGAAATCTTACCTTTTTACATTCCGCTCTTTCTAATATTACCTGCATCATTCCATATGCTTGATGTCAGATATGTTTCTGTTCTCGCATGTTTTGTTGCATTTCTTTTCAACGATATTTATGGTTTTATTAGTTGGAAAAAGATGAAAATACGCCAGGGACATTATCGGCTTTGACGGAGTAATAATAAAAAAGTTGTAATCGCAAAACTTTCTATGGAAAATGAAGACAGAAGAACCTTTAGTAATAGCAAAATATTAGTTAATCTTTCGCTGAATGATGCGAAATTCAAATCCGGAACCTAAAAATGTAAATTTAATAGCCTATCATTTTGCGGATTGATAGGCTTTTATCTTGTTATACTGTTTCTAATCCATTTTAATTGATTTTCTGCCCTTTTTATGATATAATTACCAATGTTACAGAAATGATTGTAAAATGTAGGCCTGCGAGGTAACGATTATGAGCAAAAAAGAAACTGTAAAACGATATTTATTATTTATTTTATGCCTGTTCTTTATGGGAATTGGTGTTGCACTTACCAAACACGGAGAATTGGGTGTTTCTCCAATATCTTCAGTTGCAAATGTTATCAGTATTAAATTCACATTTTTATCATTTGGAACATGGCTTACGATTTCAAACTGTGTCCTGCTGTTTGGACAAGTGTTGTTACTTCGTAAAAAATTCAAGCCCATACAGCTTCTGCAAATTCCGCTATCATTTCTTTTCGGATACTTCACGGATTTCGGTTTGTGGCTTGCGCAATTTATCCCAAATAATAATTATATAGTTCAGTTAATGCTTATAATATGCGGCATCATCGTGCTTGGCTTCGGAATCACACTCGGAGTAATTGCTGATGTAATTTTAAATTCGGGAGAAGCATTCGTTAAAGCTCTTTCGGATGTAATACATAAGGAATTTTCAAATGTAAAAATCGCCTTCGATGTGTCGTGGGTTGCATTTTCTATTGTGCTGTCTTTGATTTTCTTTAACGGCTCATTGGTTGGCACAAGAGAAGGAACAATTATTTCCGCAGTATTTACAGGGGTTACGGTTAAGTTTTGGATAAAACTTATACAAAAACCGATTAATAGTATTCTGATTAAATAGCATAAAGGACTCTGAAACACAAATTCAGAGTCCTGTTTTTTAGCTATTTACATGCACCATTCTGTATCCAACACTTGTGTGTGTATGGATGTATTCCTGGCTATGATTTTCCTCTATTTTTCTCCTTAAGGATGCCATAAATGTACGAAGTGTTGTAACCGTACTTTCCCAACTGTTACCCCAAATCTCGCGGGTAATATCGGTATGCGTCAAGACTTTGCCGCAATTATGTGAAAGCATACACAAAATTTTATATTCTATCGGTGTGAGGTGAACTTCTTTATCGTTCACAAAAACACAGTTTGACGCATAATCAATGCGAAGATTGCCGTTACAGAACACAGGTTTAGACAATGTGTTTATACCGCTATGAGAATGCCGTCTTTCCATAACTCTGAGTCTCGCAAGAAGCTCTTCTACCGAAAAGGGTTTTGTAACATAATCATCTGCTCCCGCATCGAGAGCCATAACCTTATCATGATCTTCCATTCGGCTTGATACAACCACAATAGGAACATCTGACCAGGAACGGATTTTCCTTATTACCTCTGTTCCGTCCATATCAGGAAGATTAAGCTCCAAAAGAACTGCCACCGGATTGTTGGACGAGGCCAGGAGAATGGCACTTTCACCACCGTTTGCTGTGATACACTTGTAATCATGTGCTTGCAGAGTGACGTTAATAAGGTTGCGAATTCGTCTGTCACCATCCGCCACCAAGACTAACTCATTATCCATCTCTACGACCTCCTTTAAGTCAAATTTATAAAATAAAAATCCCCACCTGCGTTGCAAGTGAGGATAATGTTTAACAATCATTCTTGATAAGGAAAACGATTATGATGTTATTCCAATTTTCCTACTCACAGGCAACATATACATACACAAATAAGCATAACCAATAATAATTATGCTAATAAGGACGTATATAATTAGTGCGAGTGTATTGATAATTGTAGCCATCATTCGTTTCCTTTCTGTATTCTCTAATATTGTACTACTTTAGTTTTTAAATGTCTACACGTTTTTTGCTCTTTGTTCTGAAATCGACACTCATTTTTTATCATCACAGGATATTTTTTCAATTCCCGAAACAATTCCGTCAATAAACTGTCTGGCTGCGCGGGCTGAACGAGTGCCTCGCTTCAAGGCAAATTTTTCTGCTGCAGCATCAAGCTTTTGAAGGTCGTAGTTAATATTTTGCTTATCAGCGAGATTATGAACAATATCAAGATATGTTGTCTTGTCCGGTCTTGAAAATGTAAGCTGAATTCCAAACCTTTCTGAAAGCGACAGAAGCTCCTGCATTGTATCGTTAAAATGCACATCATCGCCTTCACGGTCAGAGAAATTCTCTTTAACAAGATGCCTGCGGTTAGAGGTTGCATAAATTACAACATTGTTTGATTTAGCAGACACAGAGCCTTCTAAAATCGCTTTTAATGCGCTGAAATTATCATCGTCCTTTGTAAAGGACAAGTCATCAATGAACAAAATAAATTTAAGTGGATTTTCGGTAAGCACATCAAGAATTTTTGGTATTTTATGTAGTTGTTCTTTTCGGATTTCAATAATACGAAGCCCGCTTTCATAAAGTTCATTCACAACTGCTTTTACTGTTGATGATTTACCTGTTCCGGCATCACCCGTTAAAAGAATATTTGCTGCAGGTTTACCTGAAAGAAGTGCCTTTGTATTATCCACTAATATTTTCTGCTCTCTCTTATAATCGATAAGATCTGAAAGCTTTGTTTCATCTGGACTTTGAACAGGAACAATTTCTCCTTCCTCTCCGATATAGAACATTCTGAACTTTGCATATATACCGTAGCCATACTTTCCAATACGGTCAAGCCTTTTGATGTAATCTTTCTTTATGCTGCACTTTTCAGTATCAAATCCGGGAAGGAAATCATATTCATTCAGTAAAACTTCAGGCATTAACGCAGCTACATCATCAAATGTTTTTAAATCTTCCATCAGGCTTTTTTCTAAAACCACAGATGGAATTTCGCCCTTGCTCTTTGTCTTTACATAGATGTTCTCACTTTCAAAAACTATTTGTTTCACATATTCTGAAAGAGTTTCTGCGCCCGTCTGATAAAGCTCACTGACAAAGCTTGTGTAGGCATCTATTTTTTGTGCTTCGCAAGTCTCGTCCGGAAGTTCAAGAAACGACATAAGCGCCTTAATAACTCTGTCTTCGAGTAAATCCCGCATAACGGATACTGCGTGAAGTCTTAAGTGTAATTCTTTTAAATCATTCAATTCAGGACAGCTCCTTCAGCTCCGCTTGATACCAATGCCGCATAGCGCTTTAAGTAACCTGAAAGTTCTTTTGTTTTCGGAACAAAGCTTGCCATACGTTTCAGGAGTTCTTCATCCGATACTTTCAGTTCAATCTTATTTTCGGGAATGTTGATAGATATAATATCGCCATCTTTTACAACACCAATTACACCGCCACTTGCAGCTTCGGGAGATACATGACCAATACACGCACCTCTCGTTGCGCCTGAAAATCTACCATCCGTAATTAAAGCAACACTGTTGCCAAGTCCCATACCCATAATCGCGGAGGTAGGATTCAGCATTTCTCGCATACCGGGACCACCTTTGGGTCCTTCATAACGGATTACAACAACATCACCTGCTACAATTTTGCCGCCATTGATAGCTTCCTGTGCATCTTCTTCACAGTCAAACACCTTTGCCGGTCCTTCGTGAACCAGCATTTCGGGAAGAACTGCACTTCTTTTAACAACACTTCCGTCAGGTGCAAGATTACCACGAAGAACAGCAATTCCACCAGTTTCAGAGAAGGGATTATCAATCGTTCTTATAACCCCGGCATCCTTGTTCTCACAACCCTCAATATTCTCTCCGATTGTTTTACCTGTAATTGTCATACATTGGGTATTAAGAAGACCTTTTTTATTTAGCTCATTCATTACGGCATAAACTCCGCCTGCTTCATCCAAATCTTCCATATATGTTCTTCCGGCAGGTGCCAAGTGACACAAATTCGGTGTTTTTGCACTGATTTCATTTGCAATATCAAGATTTATTTCAATTCCACATTCGTGTGCAATTGCAGGAATATGAAGCATACTGTTTGTAGAACAACCAAGTGCCATATCAACTGCAAGAGCATTATAAAATGCTTCTTTTGTCATAATGTCACGAGGACGGATATTCTTTTTAACAAGCTCCATCACAGCCATTCCTGCGTGCTTTGCAAGTTCAATTCTTGATGAATATACCGCAGGAATTGTTCCGTTTCCACGAAGTCCCATACCAAGCGCTTCGGTTAAACAGTTCATAGAGTTTGCTGTGTACATACCACTGCATGAGCCGCATGTAGGACAAGCCTTACATTCATATTCTGCAAGCTTTTCTTCACTTAAATTTCCTGCAGAATATGAACCAACTGCTTCAAACATACTCGAAAGGCTTGTTTTCTTTCCGTCTATGTGACCTGCAAGCATAGGACCGCCACTAACAAATACAGTAGGAATGTTCGTTCGTGCCGCCGCCATAAGTAAACCGGGAACATTTTTATCGCAGTTCGGCACCATAACAAGAGCATCAAAGCCGTGAGCAAGTGTCATAGCCTCTGTTGAATCTGCAATAAGGTCACGTGTAACAAGAGAATACTTCATTCCGTTGTGACCCATAGCGATACCGTCACATACCGCAATTGCAGGAAATACGACTGGTGTTCCGCCCGCCATGGCAACACCTATTTTAACGGCATCTACAATCTTATCAATATTCATATGTCCGGGAACAATCTCGTTATATGAGCTTACAATTCCAACAAGAGGTTTTGAAAGTTCTTCATCGGTAAGTCCGAGTGCGTGATACAAAGACCTGTGCGGAGCATTCGCCGGACCGAATTTCAATTTATCACTAACCATAGTTTACCTCCAATCAGTTGTTGATAAGCTTATCCTCATCACTCCAACTGTAAAGCTTACGAATATCTGCGCCAACCTTTTCACAGGAATGTTCTTTAGCCAGCTTACGCATAGCCTTAAAGTGAACCTGTGCGCCTGCATCTGACATATCAAGCAGGAAGTCTTTTGCAAAGGTTCCGTCCTGAATGTCAGCAAGGATTTTCTTCATTGCTTTCTTTGTATCTTCTGTAATAATTTTAGGACCTGTTACATAGTCGCCGTATTCAGCAGTATTTGAGATTGAATATCTCATTCCTTCAAATCCGCTTTGGTAGATAAGGTCAACAATTAATTTCATTTCGTGGATACATTCAAAATATGCATTTCTCGGGTCATAGCCTGCCTCTGTCAATGTTTCATAACCTGCCTGCATAAGAGCACAAACACCACCGCAAAGAACTGCTTGTTCACCAAAGAGGTCGGTTTCTGTTTCGGTTCTGAATGTGGTTTCAAGTACACCTGCTCTTGCACCACCGATACCAAGGGCATAAGCGAGACCTAAATCCCAAGCATCACCTGTTGCATCCTGATGAACTGCGATTAAGCACGGAACACCTTTCCCTGCCTGATATTCTGAACGAACTGTATGACCGGGGCCTTTAGGAGCAATCATAATTACATTTACATTTTCAGGGGGATTGATACATCCAAAACGAATGTTAAAGCCATGAGCAAATGCCAGAGTTTTTCCCTCTGTCAAATTTGGCTCAATGCTCTCTTTATAAAGCTTTGCTTGTTTTTCATCGTTAATGAGTATCATAATAATATCTGCAGCCTTTGCAGCTTCTGCCGATGTCATAACCTTCAGTCCCTGACTTTCTGCCTTTGCCCAGCTTTTTGAGCCTTCATAAAGTCCTACAACAACATCTACACCGCTATCTTTTAAGTTAAGAGCATGTGCGTGTCCCTGCGAGCCATAACCGATGATAGCAACGGTTTTTCCCGCTAATTTCTCCAAATCACAATCCTGCTGATAAAAAATTCTTGCCATAATATATCAAATCCTTTCAAAATTAATTTATACTTCTTTCAATACCATACTGCCACGCTGCATTGATACAATACCGGTACGGCAAATTTCAAGTATCATAAACTCATTCATAAGTGTCTGAAAAGCATCAAGCCGTTTTGATTCTCCCGATAATCTCATCACAACAGAATCGGAAGCATAATCTACTGTTTCAGCCTTAAAAGCATCTGCCGCATGACGAATGTCCTCACGTGTATCAGGGGTATTCTTTACCTTAATCAACATAAGCTCCGAGCTGACACTACCGTCGTTTTTGAGCTCCTTTACACTGCATATATCGGGTAGTTTACAAAGCTGTGTAATAATGTGCTGGTTGAGTTCATCGGTCCCCTCATATGTAACAGTTATACGGGAAAAATCTTCTTTTTCTGTTTCGCTTACGGTAAGTGAAGCAATATTAAACTGTCTGCGCCTGAACATACTTGTTACTCTGTTTAAGACACCAAATTCATTTTTTACTAAAACCGCTATTGTGAATTTTTGCATTCTATTCACCAACCTTTGTAATGATATCATCCATACTGCCACCGGGAGGAAGCATAGGAAGAACAAATTCATCTTTATCTATCGCACAGTCTATCAGGAACGGACCTTCCGAACTAAATGCCTTTTCAAATGCTGCTTTCAATTCATCTGAAGTATCAGCCTTTAATCCATCAGCACCGAAAGCCCGCGCAAGATTAACAAAGTCTGTTTTTCTACCAAGAATGGTATTGGAATAATGCTTTTCATAAAACAGTGTTTGCCATTGACGAACCATTCCAAGCACTCCGTTGTTAAGAAGCAGAATTACAATCGGTAATTTGTTTGTTACCATTGTTGCAAGCTCCTGCAGACACATACCAAAGCTTCCGTCACCTGTGACAAGAACTGTTTTTTTACCTGTTCCCATCGCCGCACCGATAACTGCTCCCGGTCCGAAGCCCATTGTTCCAAGACCACCTGACGAGACAAATCTTCTTGTATGACCAAAGCTTACATATTGTGCTGTCCACATCTGATGCTGCCCTACATCTGTTGCAACAGCAGTATCTTCTTCAAGATAGTCATTTAACATCGTCAGTACATTTCTTGGTGTCATACCATCACGGTTATCTGAATTTTCTTTTTCTGTTTTGAGGTAATCCGCAATGTTTTTCTGCCAATCAGGTCTTTTTACTTCTTCAAGCTCCGCTATTATTTTCTGAAGCACAAGCTTTACATCGCCTTGTGCCGCAATGTGAGGTTTAACCGTTTTTGAAAACTCGGAACAGTCAACATCAATATGTATAATTTTTGCCTTGGTTGCAAACTTTTCTTTGTTTCCTGTTACTCTGTCGTTAAAACGAACACCGCATGAAATGATGCAATCTGCATTATGCATCGCAACAGAAGAAGCATAATGACCGTGCATACCCTGCATGCCTAAAAATCTCGGATGATTTGTTTGTACCCCAGATATACCCATTAATGAGCAACCGATAGGAGCATCAAGAAGTTCTGCAAGCTTTTTGATTTCCTCCTCCGCACCTGAATTTATTGCACCACCGCCAAAATAAACAAACGGCCTTTTTGATGCTTTAATGCAGGAAACAACTTCTGATACATCATCACATACGATCTTTTCATCAGCAGAAACAGGTTCACGTTTTTCAAAATCGCACATAGCTGTCTGCACATCTTTCGGTACATCAATAAGCACCGGACCCGGTCTGCCTGACTTTGCTATTTTGAAAGCTTCTCTTATAGTGTCAGCGAGTTTTTCAACCGAGCCTACAATGTAGTTGTGTTTGGTGATCGGAAGTGTAATTCCTGTTATATCAATTTCCTGAAAACTATCTGTTCCAAGTTGAGTTGTCGGCACATTGCCACAGATTGCAACAAGCGGAATGGAGTCAAGATAAGCATTAGCAATACCTGTTACCAAATTTGTTGCACCGGGACCTGATGTTGAGATAACAACTCCAACCTTGCCCGTAACTCTTGCATATCCATCTGCCGCATGAATAGCTCCCTGTTCATGGGCAGAAAGAATATGATTTATCTCATTTTGATATTTGTATAACGAATCGTAAACATTGAGAATCTGACCGCCCGGATAACCAAAAACCGTGGTTGCTCCTTGCTCAATCAATGTTTCAACGATTATATCTGCACCCGAAAGTCTCATAAGGAAGGACCTCCAAGCTTTTTTAAGATAAGCTGTCCCATTTCGCTGCAGCCAACTTTGGTACAGTTTGTATCGTTTGTCGGCATAATATCTGCCGAGCGATATCCTTCTTCCAGAACATCATACACAGCTTTTTCGATTGCGTCAGCCTCGATAATCATATCAAAGCTGTATTTAAGCATCATTGCTGCAGAGAGTATTGTTCCGATCGGGTTTGCAACATCCTTGCCTGCAATATCGGGAGCAGAGCCGTGAATGGGCTCATAAAGCCCTACGGTGGTATCTCCAAGACTTGATGACGGAATCATTCCGATAGAGCCTGTAATCATAGATGCCTCATCGGATAAAATATCTCCGAACATATTTTCTGTAACAATAACATCGAACTGTGCGGGGTTTTTTACAATCTGCATTGCACAGTTATCTACAAGCATATCAGAAAGCTCTACATCAGGATATTCTTCTGCCAAACGGTGCATAACTTTTTTCCAAAGTCTTGATGTATCCAAAACATTGCTCTTTTCAACCGAGCAAAGCTTTTTGTTTCTTTTTTTTGCGGTTTCAAAACCAATTCTGCCGATTCTTTCGATTTCTGCTTCGTTATATGCCATAATATCCGTCGCAGTATCGCCTTCGGTTTTGTGTTCACCGAAGTAAATTCCGCCGATAAGTTCACGAACAATAATAAAATCAATGCCTTTTTCAACAACAGATGGTTTTAAAGGGGAGGCATCTGCAAGTTGCGGCCATATCTTTGCAGGTCTGTTATTGGAGTAAACACCCATACCTGCGCGAAGCTTCAAAAGTCCCTTTTCAGGTCTTTTATCTCCGGGCACATTGTTCCATTTATCTCCGCCGACTGCACCAAGAAGCACGCTGTCTGACTCTAAACATTTTTCAAGTTCTGTTTCGGGAAGCGGTTCGCCATATTTATCAATGGCACATCCTCCCATATCTACATCTGTATATACAAAGGTGTGACCGTAAAGTTCTGCAACCTTGTCAAGCACTAAAAGTGCCTGATTTACGATTTCAGGACCGATTCCGTCACCACGAATTACCGCTATATTTTTATGCAATTTAAACACCTCATTCCTTCAATGATGCTAAAAGTCCGCCTTTTCTGATTATATTCTGAATAAATTCAGGAAAAGGCTGTGCCTTATATGTCTTTCCTGTTGTAATATCGGTGATAACACCTGTATCAAAATCTACGGATACTTCGTCATTTGCGTTGATTTCATCTGCCGCCTGTTCACATTCCAAAATAGGAAGTCCAATATTGATGGCATTACGGTAGAAAATTCTTGCAAAGCTTTTTGCAATAACACAGCCTGTTCCGCAGGTCTTTATAACCAGCGGTGCGTGTTCACGGGATGAGCCGCAACCAAAATTCCATCCTGCCACCATAACATCGCCCTTTGATACCTTGTCAACAAATGTAGTATCAATATCTTCCATACAATGCTTTGCAAGCTCGTTTGCATCTGCTGTGTTTAAGTATCTTGCAGGGATAATAACATCTGTATCTACATTATCTGGATATTTAAAAACTTTTCCTTTTGTTTCCATATTATTCTACCTCCGGATTTGTAATGTAACCTGTTAAAGCACTTGAAGCTGCGGTAAGAGGGCTTGCAAGATATACTTCACTTTCGACGTGTCCCATTCTGCCAACAAAGTTACGGTTAGTAGTTGCAATACATCTTTCGCCAGCAGCTAAAATTCCCATATATCCGCCGAGGCAAGGACCACAGGTTGGTGTAGAAACAACTGCCCCTGCATCTATAAATGCTGTTACATAACCTTTTTCTACACACTCACGGTAAATTTCCATTGTTGCAGGAATGATAATGCATCTGACATTATCTGCAACTTTTTTACCGTTTAATACTTTGTATGCTGCTTCCATATCTTCCATACGACCATTGGTACAGCTACCGATAACCACCTGATCTACTTTAATATCAGAAAGCTCTTTGGCGGGTTTTGTATTTTCAGGAAGATGAGGACAGCTTACAATCGGCACCATTTCTGAAAGGTTTACTTCAATTACTTCGTCATATGCTGCATCGCTATCAGCCTGATATACTACGGGAGGTCTTTCACATCTACCTTCCAGATAATTCATTGTTACTTTATCAACAGGGAAAATGCCGTTTTTAGCACCTGCTTCAATTGCCATATTGCAAATACAAAGACGGTCATCCATCGAAAGTGTTGACACACCTTCGCCTGTAAATTCCATACTGCGATAAAGCGCTCCGTCAACACCAATTTTGCCTATAATATATAAAATTACATCTTTACCGCTGCAATTTGCAGGAAGCTTTCCTGTAAGATTAAATTTAATAGCAGAGGGAACCTTAAACCAGGCTGTGCCTGTTGCCATTCCTGCTGCCATATCGGTACTGCCAACACCTGTCGAAAAAGCACCAAGTGCTCCATAAGTACAAGTGTGGCTATCTGCACCGATTATGCAGTCACCTGCAGTTACAACACCCTGTTCGGGGAGAAGCGCATGTTCAATTCCCATTTTGCCTACATCATAAAAGTGGCTGATGCACTGGGAACAAGAAAATTCACGGCACTGCTTTGATTGTTCTGCTGCTTTAATGTCTTTATTAGGCACAAAGTGGTCGAGAACTACCGCGATTTTATCTTTATTAAATACACTTTCAAATCCTGCCTTTTTAAACTCGTTAATTGCAACGGGAGTTGTAATATCATTTCCAAGAACAATATCAAGCTTTGCCGAAATAAGCTGACCTGCCCGGACACTTTCAAGCCCCGCGTGGTCTGCTAAAATCTTTTGTGTCATTGTCATCCCCATTATTTTACATCTCCTTTTGTCATATTATGAAATGCACTGAAAAGCGCTTTGGTGCTTGCAGTAATAACGTCTGTATCTGTTCCTGCACCCCAGAAATATGTTCCGTCTTCGTTTTCAAGTCCGATGTATGATGCGGCAACACTTCGGGAACCATCTCCCTGCATACTGTGCTGTGTGAATACCTGCAAGGTGTAATGCTCTCCTGTAAAGTCACAAAGCGCATTGTTAATAGCACTGAGTGAACCGTTTCCTTCCGCTTCCATTTCGGTTTCCACACCATCTTTTTTGAATGTGAGATTGATTTTCACAATATCATTTTCACGCATAAAGTCAAAATCTGTAACTTCAATACCACAGTCAAGATTCAAATAGTTTTCTTCAAAGATATTGAAAATTTCATCCGGCTTTAATTCCTTATGTTCGTGGTCTGAAACACCTTTACACAAATAACTGAAATGCTCACGCATTTTTGGTGGAAGATTATATCCATAGGATTGTTCAAGAAGATATCCTATACCGCCTTTGCCTGATTGTGAATTAACTCTGATAACGTCTGCATCGTAGGTTCTGCCGATGTCTTTCGGATCAATCGGTATGTAAGGCACATTCCAAATATGCTCTTTGTTTTTGCTTCTGAATTTCATACCCTTTGCAATAGCATCCTGATGAGAGCCTGAAAATGCCGCAAACACAAGTGCGCCTGCATACGGTGCTCTTTCATATACGTGCATACGAGTACATTTTTCATACTTTTCAACAAGATAATTCATATTGGAAAGGTCAAGCTTTGGATCAACTCCGTGAGAATACATATTCATTGCAAGTGTGATAATATCCACATTTCCTGTTCTCTCACCATTACCAAAAAGTGTTCCTTCAACTCGGTCAGCACCTGCCAAAAGTGCAAGCTCTGTATCAGCAACACCCGTGCCTCTGTCATTGTGAGGATGAAGTGAAATTGTTACATGCTCACGGTATTTAAGATTTTCATTCATATACTGAACCTGAGATGCATACACATGAGGCATACTCATTTCAACTGTAACAGGCAGGTTAATAATAACGTTGTTTGTTTCGGATGGCTCAAGTACATCCAAAACTGCATTACAAACTTCCAATGCATATTCAGGTTCGGTTCCTGTAAAGGATTCGGGAGAATATTCAAAACGGAAGTTACCTTCGTATTCACTTGCAAGCTTTTTAACAAGCTTTGCTCCGTCAACTGCAATTTGTTTGATTTCTTCTTTTGATTTTTTGAACACCTGCTCACGCTGTGCTACACTTGTGGAGTTATAGAAATGAATAATTGCACTCGGTGCTCCTTTACAAGCATCAAAGGTTTTTCTGATAATATGTTCACGACACTGTGTAAGAACCTGAACAGTTACATCATCGGGAATCATATTATTATCAATAAGGGTTCTTAAAAATTCATATTCTGTTTCGCTTGCAGCCGGGAAGCCTACCTCAATTTCCTTGAATCCAACTTCAAGCAAAACCTTATAATATTCAAGTTTTTCTTCCAAACTCATTGGAATTACAAGTGCCTGATTTCCATCTCGCATATCAACACTACACCATACAGGTGCTTTTTCGATATGGTCTTTCAGAACCCATTTGTTATATTTTTCATCTACCGGGAAATATCCCACATTGTATTTTGTTGCATCCATTTTTATACCTCCGCTACCGTATCTATCTCAACCAACACATTTTTCGGTAGTTCCTTAACCGCTACACAACTTCTTGCAGGCTTGGATATAAAATATTTTTCATATACTGCATTAAATGCCGCAAAATCTTCCATATTCTTTAAGAAGCAGGTTGTTTTTACAACCTTATCAACTCCGCTGCCCGATGCGGTAAGAAGTTCTTTAATATTCTTACAAACCTGCTCGGTCTGTGCTTCTATTGTTTCTGCTTCAACATTTCCTGTTTCCGGGTTAATTGCAATCTGTCCCGATGTATATACCGCATTTCCTAAAACGACCGCCTGAGAATATGGGCCGATAGCTTTTGGTGCTTTATCTGTTTCAATAATTTTGCTCATTTTTATTTCCTCCAACTATTTAACCAATTTGAAGCCTTCGTTTTTGAGGGCTTTTGTTATTTGCTGAACGTGTTCATAATTTCTTGTTTCCATATCAATTCTGAGGTAACAGCCTGTAACTTCAGATGTTGCACCGTTTCTTTCGTGATGAACACTTGTTACATTACCGCCAAGATCGGCAATAATTCTTGAAACATCTTTAAGCTGTCCCGGTTTATCAATAAGTTCAATGAGAAGACTCGTTTCTCTTCCTGATTTCATTAGACCTCTTTCAATTACTCTTGAAAGAATAGAAACATCAATATTACCGCCTGAAACAAGACTTACAACCTTTTTACCCTGTATCGGGAACTTATTGAACATTGCAGCTGCAACAGATACAGCGCCTGCACCTTCGGCAATCATTTTCTGCTTTTCAATCAAAGCAAGGATTGCCGAAGAAATTTCGTCATCTGTGACGAGTGCGATATCGTCAACATAGTTTTTAATCAGCTCGTATGTATGCTCGCCCGGTTGTTTGACAGCAATACCGTCTGCAATGGTGGAAACTGATTTCAAGCATTCAATGTTTCCGTGCTTTATAGAGTTATACATACTCGGTGCGCCCTGTGCCTGAACACCATATACTTTTATAGACGGTTTTAGTGCTTTGATAGCATAGGCAACACCTGAAATCAGTCCGCCACCGCCAATAGGAACAATAACTGCATCGCAATCTGCAAATTCATTTACGATTTCAAGTCCAACTGTGCCCTGACCTGCAATTACATCTTCGTCATCAAAAGGATGGACAAAGGTATAACCCATTTCATCTTTCAATTCCAATGCTTTTGCATACGCATCGTCATAGCATCCGTTTACCAGACAAACCTCTGCACCATAACCTTTAGTTGCTTCGACTTTCGAAATAGGTGCACTGTCGGGTAAGCATATAAGGGATCTGATACCGCATTTAGATGCAGCAAGTGCAACGCCTTGTGCGTGGTTGCCCGCAGAGCAAGCAATAACACCTTTAGCTTTTTCTTCATCTGACAGCATTGCAATTTTATGTCCTGAACCTCTCAATTTGAAAGAACCGGTATATTGTAGATTTTCAGGCTTCAGGTATAATTCGCAATTTTCTGTTATACCTGCAGTGCTTACAATGGATGTACTTCTTACTATATCCTTTAGCACAACTGATGCCTGAAATATTTTATCAAGTGTCAACATCGTATAATCTCCTAACCTTACATTTATATTAATAAACATTCTACTATTACTGATATGAAGATTGTATGAAGATTAACCGATGGATATAAAAGTTTTATGAAGATTTTGCTTTTATGTATAAAAAACAGGCTGATCCTGCACTCATGTCGCACTCCTACTCAACGCAACATTGCTTCCCGCATATCACTATGATGTAATTTCCTATAAGGTAAAAAAATGACTGACCAAAACTCTTTTGGTCAGTCGCATTTATATTATTCAGTTATTTGTCAATAGGTAATTTGTTTTTTTATCAAATTTTCGAGAGTAATTTCGTCAAAATAATCATTAACCATTTTGTGGAATTCTGTCCACATAGGAAGTGTGGGACAACTATCTTTTCTATCGCAAGGCTTTGCATCACACTCCAGACAGGTAACAGGTGCCAAATTGCCCTCTGTCAGCCTTAAAATATCTCCAACCCTATATTCAGACAATGGCTTTGATAAACGATAACCACCGCCTTTTCCGTGCACACCCTCTATAAGATTATTTTTAGATAAGGTAGGCATTATTGCCTGAATATATTTCAGCGATAGTCCCTGACGTTCAGCAACAGCTTTCATGGGAATATATCCGTCGCCCTTATGCTCGGCAAGGTCAAGCAAAACTCTTAAGGCATATCTGCCTCTTGTGGATATCAGCATAGTTTATCCTCCTAAATTCCTATATCGGTTTAATTATACACCATATCAATAGGTAAAATCAACCGTTACTCTGCAAAAAGCGGTGTTGAAAGATATCTGTCACCTGTATCAGGAAGCAAAACAACAATTGTTTTACCCTCGTTCTCACTTCGTTTTGCAATCTGCAAGGCAGCATGTACTGCGGCACCTGATGATATGCCCACAAGTACACCTTCATTTTTACCTATCAATCTGCCGGTTTCAAAAGCATCGTCGTTAGATACCGTTATGATTTCATCATAAATATTTGTATCGAGAACATCAGGGACAAAGCCTGCTCCGATACCCTGAATTTTGTGTGCGCCGGGGACACCTGTTGATAAAACCGCCGAAGATTCAGGCTCAACTGCAACAACCTTAACATTCGGATTTTTTGATTTTAAATACTTTCCGACACCGGTTATTGTGCCTCCTGTACCGACACCCGCAACGAAAATATCCACACTACCATCCGTATCCTCATATATTTCAGGACCTGTTGTGTCAATGTGCGCTTTAGGATTTGCAGGATTTATAAACTGTCCGGGAATGAAGCTGTTTGGAATTTCTTTTGCCAGTTCCTCGGCTTTTGCAATTGCTCCTTTCATACCTTTCGCACCCTCGGTAAGTACAAGTTCTGCACCATAAGCCTTCATCAGTTGTCTGCGTTCTACTGACATTGTTTCAGGCATTACAATAATAATTCGGTATCCTCTTGCCGCCGCAACGGATGCTAGACCAA
>CAYLPQ010000047.1:0-16048 GCA_964385605.1 uncultured Oscillospiraceae bacterium
TTTAATCACCGAGGTGGCGTAGCCTGAACCATGCGCGTCTGCCAATTCCGCCATACCTGCATATTTTGAATTCCTAGATATTATACAATACAAAAAGAATAAAATCAAGAGTTTTTTGCGAAAATTAATAGAAGAGATAAAGAATTAATTCCAGAAGTAAATTATAAAAATTTTTAAAAATAGTCTTTGATATTGTAAAAAAATGTGATATACTGTCTTTTGTGATTATTTTTGCTTGAGGTGAACGTGATGTGTAAGGTTGGCTTTGACAATCAAAAATATCTTTCCATGCAGTCTGAGCAAATACGTGAGCGTATAGCCCAGTTCGGGGGAAAGCTTTACCTTGAATTCGGCGGAAAGCTGTTTGACGATTACCATGCGTCGCGTGTTCTGCCGGGTTTTGCGCCTGACAGCAAAATGCGTATGCTTCAACAGCTTAAGGACGATATGGAAATAGTTATCACAATTAATGCCGCTGACATTGAAGCCAATAAACGTCGTGGTGACCTGGGCATCACATACGATGAAGATGTCTTGAGACTTATTGATACATTCCGTGAACTTGACCTTTATGTAGGTAGTGTAGTTCTTACACGTTATGACGGACAGGCTTCTGCGAATACGTTTTTAAATCAGCTTAAGGCTTTGGGAGTGAAATGCTACAAGCATTATCCGATTGCAGGGTATCCTTCTGATATTCCGCATATTGTCAGCGAAGAGGGTCTTGGTAAAAATGAATATATCGAAACTTCCCGATCTCTTGTTGTAATTACAGCACCCGGTCCCGGCAGCGGAAAAATGGCAACCTGCCTCAGTCAGCTTTATCACGACCATAAACGCGGAATTACTGCGGGTTATGCAAAGTTTGAAACATTCCCTGTGTGGAATCTTCCTCTTAAGCACCCTGTAAACCTTGCTTATGAGGCGGCAACAGTTGACCTTAACGATGTTAATATGATTGACCCATTCCATCTTGAAACCTACGGTGAAACGGCTGTTAACTATAACCGTGATGTGGAAATTTTTCCTGTTCTCAATACTATATTTGAACGCATTCAGGGTAAATCTCCGTATAATTCTCCTACTGATATGGGAGTAAATATGGCAGGAAACTGCATTATAGATGATAAGGCTTGCTGTGATGCGTCAAGGATGGAGATTCTTCGCCGTTATTATACCGCAAGTGTAAAGAAGCTTCGTACATTCGGTGATGACACAGAGGTGAAGAAGCTTGAACTTCTGATGAATCAGGCTGGGATGACACCCGACAGGTGCGACCTTGTTGCTGCCGCTCTTGAAAAAGAAAAGGAAACAGGAGCTCCCGCAGGTGCGATGGAGCTTCATGACGGTACAATTATCACAGGTAAAACATCAAGCACTTTAGGTGCGGCATCGGCGCTTCTTCTCAATGCGCTCAAAACTCTGGGCGGCATTGATGATAATCTGGAACTGATTTCAGCGCAGGTGCTTGAGCCTATTTGTAAATTAAAAACAGAATATCTGAAAAATAAAAATCCCAGACTTCATACTGACGAGGTGCTGATGTCTCTTACCATTTCGGCACTTACAAATCCTGTTGCGGAAAAAGCAAAACAGCAGCTTGAGAATCTGAAAAGCTGTTCAGCGCATTTCACGGTTATTATCAGCGAGGAGGATGAGAAAATCCTCAAACGACTCGGTGTAAATGTAAGCTGTGAAGCAAAGTTTGAGAACAAGGGTCTTTATCATAAATAATTGACAGAATTTTCTCTTTTTATAGCAGAAATTGGCTGAATATATTTCTTTCCGAAAACGCACAATAGTAACGTAAGCTTTGACGAGATGTCGTTCAAACTTACAGAAAAAATATAGAAAGAAATTTAAAAGGAGAAAATGAAAAATGAGTAAGTCAAAAGTATTGGTTCCCGAAGCTAGAGAAGCTCTCAACCGTTTCAAAATGGAAGCTGCTAATGAAGTCGGCGTAACTCTTAATCAGGGTTATAACGGTGACAAGACAAGCAGAGAAAATGGTAGTGTAGGCGGACAGATGGTTAAGAAAATGATCTCTGCTTACGAGCAGTCAATGAAGTAATTAATTACTGATTGAAACAAACAGCCATAACAAAACATTTGGTTTTGTTATGGCTGTTTTCATTTGGTAAATTAGTATTCGGAACGGTTGACACCAATATTTTACTATGTTAAAATTATAAATATAAATGGTATGTAAGGATGTGTGTGTAATGGATTATGTTAAAGTTGTTTTGCCACAGAAATATGACCTTGTAATTGGTGATACTTTTCAGCTTTTTTACAGAGGTATTATAGAGGCGGCAAATCCCTATTGTTATGATATACTGTCTCTTTGTGATATAGGGAAAAATTTCCCAAGATATTTTGAGGTTATGCCTACTGCTGTCGGTGAATATCCTCTTACAGTAACTGTTTATTCAAACGAAAAAAAAGTCCTTGCAGAGGGTAGGACTATGCTCTGCGTGCACGAGGCAAAGTGTGAACCCGAAAATCCGGTGAATATACTCTGCGTAGGTGATTCTCTTACTGCAGGCGGGCACTGGGTAGAGGAAGCTTATCGCAGACTTTCTGATGAGGGAGGAAATCCCAAGGGACACGGCTATAAAAGTTTTAATTTTATTGGCAGTTGTAAAAAAGGTGAAGTAGGTTTTGAAGGGTACGGCGGATGGCAGTGGGAGAACTATCTTAATTCAAGGGAAAATGTACTCCCTGCAGTGTGGGTGACTTCTGCAAACAATAAATCGGACGATGACCAGCACTCAATATGGAAAGATGTGACGGGTGCGTTATGGCAGATTGAGACGGTGGAGCCTTACCGCATAAAGTTTAATCGCGTAGGCGGACACAGTGCACCTATGCCGGAGACAGGTACATATCTTACACACATTGAAAATGCTGACGAACCGTCAGAGATTTACGTTGACGGTTCATATTACGAAATACAGAATCCTTTCTGCAATAAAGAAGCACAGACAATTGATTTCAGGAATTACTGTGATAAAGAAGGATTTGATAAAATTGATGCAGTTTATTTTCTTCTTACATGGAACGGTATGTTTGGTAAAGAGGATATTGTCATAGAGGATTTCTGCCGTAAGCTTGCACAGGACGGTAAAGCTCTTGTAGACATTTTACATTCGCAGTATCCGGATGCAAAGGTTAAGATTATGGGGTTGCAGGTACCCTCTGTCAACGGAGGTATGGGTAATGGCTACGGCGGCAAAATGCCATATTGCGATACCTATGGAATGACAAGATTTGTATTTGAACTTAACCGTGTTTACGAAGAGTGGTGCAGGGAAGATGAGTATAAGGAATTTATGGAGTTTATTAACGTTTCCGGTCAGTTTGACTCCGACTATAATATGCCCAGCGGTCACAAGTGCGTAAATACAAGAAACAGCCGTACCGAAATTGTAGGAACAAACGGTGTGCATCCTATGATAGAAGGGTATATGCAGATTGGCGATGCGGTTTACAGAAATATGATTAAAGAATTTTGCCAAGGTTAAAAAAGAGCATAAAAATCTTAATATTGTTGATAGACATAACCATATTGAAATTGTATAATATTTGAAAAACAAAAAAGAGGTGCTGATTATGCAAAAATTGTATTTCAAAGGAATTGCAGAAGAATTAACCGCAGTTATAGTTGAACTGAAAAACGGTATTGGTTTTGAAATTGATAATAGTGGTACAGAGGTTGCTGTTGAAAAGAGAGAAAAGGACGGTCTTACAGTAAAAATCACTGACGGTAAAGCTGCCATAAGCTATGGCATTATCCCTGACTTCTGCCGCGGCTTATGTATTCTTGCAGATGCCATTAACAAAGGTGAGAAGGACTTTTCCTACGATGCGGACAGAACTATAGAAAAAAGCGGAATTATGCTTGACCTTTCAAGAAATGCCGTTGTTAAGGTTGACACTGCAAAGGATTTAATACGTCGTGTTGCACGTATGGGACTTAATACCTTCATGCTCTATATGGAGAATATTTATAAAATAGAGGAGTATCCCTATTTCGGTTATATGAGGGGTGCATATACAGAGGACGAGCTTCGCTCTATTGATGAATATGCACTTTCTTTCGGTATTGAGGTTGTGCCCTGTATTCAGACTCTCGGTCATCTTTCAAATGCACTCCGCTGGCCTTATGCAAGAGGAATGAAAGATACCAATGACATTTTGCTTATTGACGAACCGCAGACTTATGAATTTATTGAAGCAATGGTTAAAACCCTTAACCGCAGCTTGTCATCTGACCGCATCCATATAGGAATGGACGAGGCATTTTTTGCAGGCACAGGAATGTACAAGCTGATTCACGGTGAAGTTCCCCGTATGGAAATGATGGGAAGTCACCTTTCAAAGGTGAAGGCAATTCTTGACAAGTACGGCAAAAAGCCTATTATGTGGTGTGATATGCTTATGCGCTACTGTTCCGCAAAAGGTCAGTACTGGGATATTGATACCGTTGTTACGGAAGATGATGCAAAGCAGGTGCCGGAAGGCTATGACCTTGCATACTGGGATTACTATTTTGAAACAGAAGAAATGTATGACGCAATGTTCGGCTGTCTTAAGAAAATGTCCGACACTGTATCAAGCTATGGCGGAGTATGGATATGGGGTGGCTTGAGTGTAAATTATGACAAAACATTCCGCACAACTTTTCCTATGATTTCTTCAAGTCGCAAAAACGGAGTTAAGGAAATATGTGCGACTCTCTGGGGAGATGACGGCGGTGAGGTAAGCTTCTATACTGCACTTCTCGGTATACAGCTTTTTGCGGAAGCTGTTTATCACGAGAATGTCGATATGGAGCATCTTTCAAAAATGTTTAAAATATGTACGGGTTATGATGCTGAAAGCTTCCTTGCACTTGACATTGACGAAATTCCGGAAAGCTTTAATTTCAGAGAGACTGATGCACACAAAACAGCAAGTGCGGTTACCGTGTCAAAGCAGATGCTGTATCAGGATGTCCTACAGGGACTTCTTGACAAGCAGTATGAACACGTTGACTTCAAAACACACTATGCAAAGTGCCTTGAAAGATTTGATAAGATTACCGTTCCCGGCGACCTTAAGGAACTTTTTTCCTATCACAGACAGCTTACACAGGTGCTTTCAATAAAGGCGGAGCTTGGAAGAAATCTTACTGCTGACTATAAAGCAGGGGACAAGGCGGCGCTTACCGGAAACCTTGCAAATATTAAAAAACTATATTGTGAAGTCGAGAAGCTTTACAATCTTTTCTCTGTGGTATGGCTTAAATACAACAAGGCTTTTGGTCTTGACAGAATAGACCTGCGTTTTGGAGGACTTCTTGCGAGAATTAAACGTGCGGAAATCAACGTGGAAGCATATATCAAAGGTGAACTTTCTGTAATTGAAGAGCTTGAGGAAGAAAAACTGATGTTTACAACAGAAGAATTTCTCCACTGTCCGTTCTATAATTATTATTCAACCGCTTCAATGCAAATTGAGAAGCAGTGGTGAGCAAACTGCGCCTACACTCATTCGCATTCTTAATGCGCGCAAGCATTTCACACGAGCTGGAGTTGTTTTGAATTAAGATACTCTCTTTAACAATCTCCGGTTGGTTTGTATATTTAAATAAAAAAGCGAATTATGATAAATAAATTTAAGATTGTGCAAAAAACAGTGACTATTTTGTAAATACTTTATATTTGCAATATGGTAAAATTGTAGAAGAATAGGAGGGGAGTTTTGATGATAAGTAAAATTAACTTATACAAAGAATTTTTTGTAGAAAAAGAAAAACAGATTTTTCAGAGCGGTGCCCTTAAAGCAACACTGTTCAGGTATTCCAACGGAATCGAGGCAGTTAAGCTTTCAAATGATAAGGGTTATGTGACACTTCTTCCTTTCGTAGGTCAGCAGATCTGGGATATGGAGTTCCTCGGTCATAACATGGTTATGAAATCAATTTATGACGAACCTGAGATTTGTTACGATTTCTACGGTGAAAGCTACGGATGCTTTCTGATGCATTGCGGACTTACTGCTATGGGTAATCCTACCGCAGAGGATACACATACTCCTCACGGGGAGCTTCCCATTGCAAAATATAAAGAAGCACATATTCTCGCAGGAGAGGATGAGAAGGGGAAGTACATTTCATTAAGCGGAAGCTATACTCATAAGAGAGCTTTCGAGCATAATTATGAATTTACACCTGAATGCAGACTTTATGAGGATGCTTCAACAATCGATATGATTATCACATTTACAAACCATAAGGATCTTCCTCTTGAGTATTTTTACCTTTGCCACATCAACTACCGTCCCATCGACGGAGCGCAGCTTATTTATACGGCTAAGCCTGAAAATATCGAGGCTCATCACGAAGTTCCCGACGGTTATCCCCAGGAGCTTGCGGATAAGACAAATGCTTATCTTGATAAGCTTGACAAGGATGCATCTATTATGAATATAATTGATTCCAAAACACAGAGCTATGCTCCCGAAATCGTATTTACCTGTAAGTACGATGCTGACGAAAACGGTGATGCACATACAATGCAGCTTCTTCCTGACGGATATTCCTGCTATGTAATGCATAAGCCCCAGGAGCTTCCCTTTGGTGTAAGATGGATTTCAAGAACGAAAGACGAGGATGCTCTCGGTATGGTGCTTCCTGCAACAGCACAGCATATGGGATATCTTTACTGCAAGGAAAAAGGACTTGAAAAGTACCTTCAGTCAGGTGAGTCAATTACTTACCACATTACAACCGGTATCCTGTCACCCGAAGAAAGTAATATAATTAAAAATAAAATTATCAAATAATTTAAAAGGAGAGATTTATTATGGCAAACAGAGTTTGTATCCCCGACAGTGAGTACAAGGAGAGAATTGCGAAAGCAGCTAAACTTGTAAAAGAAAGAGGTCTTGACGTTATGGTAGTATGCTCAACAGAGTCTGACTACGCAAACGCAAGATATTTCAGCGGTTTCTGGCCCCTTTTCGAGCGCGCAGGTGTTGCAATTGCTGCAAATGGTGACGCTGCTCTTATGGTTGGTCCCGAGTGTATCATTTTCGCAAAGGACGTTTCAGGTTCAAGAATTGAAAAGATTTTCTGCCTTCGTGAGTTCAGAGAATCAGCTGACCCTGCATATCCCGAGCTTCATGCAGATACATTCAAGGATGTATTTAAGGCAATCGGTGTAACAGGCGAGAACATCAAGATTGGTCTCGGCAGCTACGTTGAATGTACTCTTCCCATTATGGAAGGTCTTAAGGAAAACTACCCCAATGCTGAAATTTCAATGTGTAACGACATTATGGTTACTCTTCGTAAGATTAAGAGTATCAATGAGCTTGCTTGTATTCAGGAAGGTTTCAGAATTGTTGACATCGCAACAGACGAAGTTATCCGTAACCTTAAGCCCGGTGTAACAGAGCTTCAGATGGTTGGTATCGCTCAGAGAGTTATTTACGAAGAAGGCGCAGAATACGAAGGTCTTCCCATGTATGTATTCAGCGAAAAGTCAACAAGCCATGCTATCAGCCGTTCAGGCTACAGAACAATCGGTAAGAATGATATTGTTCAGCTTAACCTTTCAGCTAAAATCGACGGTTATTCACCTGCTATCGGTCTTCCCATTGCTATGGGCAAGCTTGAAGGTGAAAGAAGAAGAGTTGTTGAATTCTGTAAAGAAGCTCACGACTGGACAAATAATCAGCTTAAGGCAGGTGTAATGGCTTGTGACGTTGCTAAAGGATTCTATGATATGTACGTTGAAAACGGCTTCAAGGACAACTTCGTTTACGGTCCCTGCCACGGTACAGGTATGATTGAGGTTGAAGCTCCCTGGATGGAGACAAGCTCTGAATATCCTCTTGAAGAGAATATGACATTCCAGGTTGATACATTCATTATGGGCGACGGCTTCGGTTGCAGATGGGAAATCGGCGCTGCTATCACTAAGGATGGTTGCCGCAAGATGACAGATTACCTCAACAAGGGTCTCATCGAGCTCGGTTTCTAATAGATAATAAATGATGGTCAGACAGTCTCTTGCATATCTCGAAAAGGCTATTGTTTAATATTAGTTTTTTGCTCAAGCGGCGGACATTTCTTGAATGTTTGCCGCTTAAGCACACAATAAGACAGGGGGGAAATAAGATGAAAATTAATCTCAAAGAAGAGTTTTTCACGGAAAAAGAATTCGTTCTCGCAGAGAACAAGACACTTCGTGCTACTGCGTTTCGTTATTCAACAGGTGTAGCGGCACTTAAAATTGAAAATGCAAAGGGATATTTTATAATCCTTCCGTTTATGGGACAGCAGCTCTGGAGAGCAAGCTTTGATGGCAGAGATCTTGGAATGAAGACTACTTTTGAAGAGCCTGTGCCTGGTGTGTCTTTCCTTCAGACTTACGGAGGTTTCTTATATCACTGCGGTATAAGTTCTGTAGGTGCTCCTGATGCAAACCATCTTCAGCACGGAGAAATTCCCAACATAAAGTATCAGACAGCATACCTTACTGTAGGTGAGGACGAGAACGGTGCTTATATGGCAGTTGGCGGTACAGTGGATTACAATATCGCATTCACATGCAGATATGCATTTTCACCCTGCTGTGCTCTTTACGAAGATGCTACAGTTATGAATATTGATGTTGAGCTTAAGAACCTTCGCGAGGTTCCTATGGAATATGCTTATCTTTGTCACATCAATTTTGCACCTATTGACGACGCAAAGCTTTACTATAATTCAAAGCTTAAAACTGTTCACAGAGGTGTACCGGAGGATATGGCTGAAGATAAGAAGGCTAAACTTATAGCTCATATGGATGCTCTGGAGAAAGACGTCAGTGTAGCTGATGTTGTTGGTACGCCCGGTCAGTTCTATGAGCCTGAAATCTGCTGCACAATGATGTATGAGGGAAAAGAAGGTCATACAATGCAGTATGTTGAGGGAGAGGGTGCTTGTTATGTTAAGCATGACGTAGAGGCGCTTCCTTACTCAATCCGCTGGATTTCACGCACAGGTAATGAGGATGCTATGGGTATGGTTCTTCCTTCAACCTGCGAACATCTGGGTTATGCTTATATTAAAGAGCAGAAGCAGATTAAGTATCTTGATGCACATGCTTCACTTAATTTCTCTATGACAGTTGGTTGGATTGATGATTCAAAAGCAAAAGAGATTAAGAAAATCCTTGGTAAATAATTATTGGTATTTTGGTACATAAAAAAACAGCCCTGAAATTAATTTGGGACCGTGTTAAATGTCTGCTTTGTAATTAGTGTTTATTTAAATTTATATGACTATTTGCTTTTATAGTAAATAAATTTACGAAGGAGGAAGAAAAATGCGTAAAACAATGAGAGAAATAACAGCGCTTTGGAATCGTGTATGTGGTATAATTGCGCTGGTGCTGCTTGCTATGCAGTTTATTCCTTTCTGGAGTCTTCCGGGATGTGACTCATGCGGGTTGTCAAAGAGTTATTCAATCAGCAAATTTGTATGGCTCAAAGCATCAGATAAAGAAATGCTTCGTTTCCTGGAAAGCAAAGTTGGCGAGTCCGTTAATGTAAACCTTATGGCTGCTTCAAGTGCTATAATGATACTGTGTCTGATTGCAGGTGCTTATCTTTGCCTGAAAAAATCTGAATCAGGTCATTTTGCTGCTATTCCCGCAATTGCAGGAATAGCAGGAATACTCACAGTAAGTCTTAACCCTGCATTCCGCACAGGTAAAGATTGGATTGGTGGGGTAATCACTGAAGCTATGACAGGAAAGTCTGCCTTTATGAAGGCTTTCTGGGATGTGGTAGCTACATCTTGGTTTATACTTTTGCTTTTCTGTTCAATTCTTATTATTGTAGCAGCTATTGTGCTTGTTTACGAAATCAAGAAGAGAAAGCAGGAAAGCATAGGCGTTTCTATGTCAGCCAGCGATAAAGCTGCAAAGATTACCACTATCAGAACTTTGACAACAGAGGTTGGTACAAAGAAAGGTAGTATCGGTATTGCAGAAGCTAACTTCAACAAGCTTATCGCATATCTCAGTGATGAAGACGAAGATTGTAGAGCTACTGCAGTTGAAATGCTTGGCAAGACTTCAAAAGAGTTTGCATTTACACACATTGCTCATCTTCTTGAAACAGAAGAAAGCGAAAAGGTTGCAAATGCTATGAAAATTGCACTTAAGAGTATTAAAACGAATATAGAAAAGCAGTAATAATTTTGGCTAATTAGTTATTTACAGGTCAAACTTTGAACGGATGCTCGTTGAGTATTCTTTCGGAGAATGACCTGTTATTTTTTTGAAAAGTCTGCTGAAATAGTGAATAGAGTTAAAACCGAGTTTTTCGGAAATTTCTGTAACCGAAAGCATATTTTCACGGAGAAGTGCTTTTGCTTCTCGGATTTTGAGAGCATTGATATAATTAAGGACAGTCATATTATACTCGTTTTTGAAATCCTTGCAAAGGGTTGTTTTGTTAGTTCCGAATATAAAGCATATGTTATCAAGAAGAATTTTTTCGGTATAGTTTTCGGTTATGTACTGATGTATTGCTTCAATGCGGCTTTGTCTGTGGACATCGCTTCTGTGAGAAAGATGAAGCTGCTTATTGTCCCTGATTATAGAAATAAGTAAAGATTCAAGCTTCAGCTTAATCATCTGGTCTGCCCCGAATGGAAAATCTTCACGTTTGTTCATTTCAGGAATATTTGGAAGATCGAAGGGTGGGGTATATACACTCATCCCTTCTTTCATAGCATCTGCAATCATTTTCTTTTGTTCGGAAGAAAGGGTTACCGGTGTGTGTGAAAAATATTCAAGCTCCTTATTATCACATTCAAAGCCTATAATTATTACATTTGGTGCAACATCATCGCCGCAACTGAGTGAATGCATTTCATTTGGTCTGTGAATTATAAGCTGATTATCGGAGACTGTGCCACTGTAGTTTTCTGCATTTACGGTTATTGCACCGCGGTCACAGTAAAGAAGCTCACAAAAGTTATGGGATGCCGCAGTAGTATGATACTGATTTGTAAATTCAAAATAATGTATATTTGCAATTCGTGTTATAATAACAGGAGTCTGAAATGATTTAAGTGTATATTCCATAATAACACCTCGTTGTAAAATGTTTTATAAGTTTACTTTTGTACAATTTTAGCATAAGAATGATACTATGTCAAATACATAAATTTTGTTTTAGTAATTGTTTTTTGAAAAGGATTATGTTATAGTAAAATATGGTGTGAAATAAACGGCGGATATGCTGTAATAAATTTAAGAAAGGCAGAATGATATGATAGAAAAAATTGTTGTAAATATTAACAATGCACTTTACAGTTACGTACTGATTATAATACTGTTGATATGTGGATTATATTTTACGGTTCGTACAGGCTTTGCACAGTTCAGGCTTTTTAATCATCAGATTAAAGCTGTTACTGAAAAACCAAAAGACAGGAAGGGTGTTTCTTCGTTTCAGGCGCTTATGGTTTCTACCGCGTCAAGAGTAGGAACTGGAAATATTATCGGTGTATCTACTGCTATTTGTATGGGTGGCTTCGGCTCTGTTTTCTGGATGTGGTTGATTGCAATAATAGGCGGAGCAACGGCTTTTGTAGAGAGTACACTTGCACAGATTTATAAAAGGCGCGGTAGCGACGGACTTTACGGTGGCCCCGCATATTATATTGAAACAGGACTTAAGTCGAGAGCATTGGCAGTTGTATTCTCGGTGTTTCTAATTCTGACTTATGGATTCGGCTTTAATATGCTTGCATCATATAATCTGCAGTCAACTTTTTCCGAATATAAATTCTATAATCCTGAAATTACACCGTGGATGATAGGTTTAGTTCTTGCATTTATTGTCGGATATTGCCTTTTTGGCGGAGGGAAGAGAATTGTCAAGGTAACGAGCTTCCTCGTTCCGGTTATGGGTGTAATTTATATTGCAGTGGCGCTGTTTATCATATTTACAAATCTTAATATTATACCTGACGTTTTCAGGAGAATATTCACAGATGCCTTTAATACAAAGGCTATATTCAGCGGATTTGGCGGTTCCTGCGTGATGTACGGAATAAAACGCGGACTTTTCAGTAACGAAGCCGGTGTTGGCTCTGCACCAAATGCTTCCGCATCGGCAGACGTTTCACATCCTGCAAAGCAGGGACTTGTGCAGGTTTTGTCCGTGTTTCTTGATACATTACTGGTTTGCTCCGCAACTGCATTTATGTGTATGTGTTCAGGAGTAGAACCCGGGGAGGGAATATCAGGTGCGGCTTATGTCCAGGCATCTCTCCGCGCCACTCTGGGAGATTTCGGTCCTGTGTTTATAACAATTGCAATGGTTTTATTTGCATTTACAACACTTATAGGAAACCTTTACTATGTTGACCAGAGCTGGTTCTTTATGATGAGACGTAAACCAGGTAAAACATTTATGAGTATTTATTATGTGATAGCATCCCTTGTAATCTTTGTAGGGGCAGGATTGAGCGCCGACCTTTTGTGGGGAATTGCTGACATCACTATGGGTATGATGACAATTATAAATATACCCGTCATAATGATTCTCGGCAAGTATGCTGTTAGAGCACTTAAGGACTACGAGAAAAAGGTTAAGCAGGGCGGTGAGGTCGCATTTAAAGCCGATGATATTAACCTTCCTCACGAGGTTGATTGTTGGAAATAAGAAGGTGTCAAATATGAAAAAATTGCAGAATTTACACACACATTCGACATACGATGACGGAATAAATCCTCTTGAGGAAATGGTGGGAATAGCAATTGATAAAGGATTTTCTTCAATAGGTTTTTCGGGTCATTCATATATGCACTTTGCTCCCGGAGCTTCTATGACTCTTGAGGGAACAGAGGCATATAAAAAGGAAATACTCTCGTTAAAAAACAAGTACAAAGGAAAAATAGATATTTTTTGCGGGTTAGAATTTGACATTTTTTCGGAGATTGATATGGCCGGGTATGACTATATGATAGGCTCCGTACATTTCCTTAAAATCGGGGAGAAATATGTTGCTTTTGACAGGCGGGAAACAGACCTCGTGAAAAATGTAATTGACACATACTTTAACGGTAAAGGCATGGAATTTGCTAAAGAGTATTACAGAACTCTTTCCACACTTCCTGAATACGGAGATTTTGATATAATCGGTCATTTTGACGTTATATCAAAGCATAATGACAGAGGATTTTTCTTTGATGAAACCTCAAAGGAGTATCTTTCTCTTGCTATTGAAGCGGCAGAAGCACTTTCCGGCAAAATTCCGTATTTTGAAGTTAATACAGGTGCTATCGGTCGCAAATACAGAACTTTGCCATACCCTAATGAAATAATCCTTAAAGAACTGAAACGTCTTGGCTTTGGAGCTGTTATTTCTTCTGACTGCCATAATGGAGAGTTTTTGGATTGTTATTTTGAGGAGTCAGAAGAGCTTTTGAAAAAATGTGGATTTAATGAAATATATGTTCTTACAGAAGATGGTTTTATACCAATGGAGATATAGTATGAATGCATTGACGATTATAATATTAATATTTTCTGTACTAGGCGGTGTTGATTACGCATTTGGGTGCAGATTAGGTATAGGTAAAGAGTTTGAGCGCGGTTTTATGATGCTCGGAACACTGGCACTCGCAATGATAGGTATGATAGTTATGTCGCCTCTTATTGCAGAGCTTTTGAGACCCTTCTTTGACTTTGTGTATAATACTGTACATATTGACCCGTCGCTCATTCCTGCAATGCTCTTTGCCAATGATATGGGTGGTGCGCCCCTTGCTGCAGAAGTTGCAAAAAATGAAGAAATCGGTCTTTTTAATGCCCTTGTAGTTTCTTCAATGTTGGGTTGTACAATTTCTTTTACAATTCCTTTTGCTATGGGTGCAGTAAAAAAAGAACAGCACAGGGAAGTGCTTCTCGGTATGCTGTGCGGTATTGTTACCATTCCTGTAGGTTGCTTTGTTTCAGGAGTTATATGTAAACTGCCTGTATTTGACCTTCTTAAGAACCTTTTACCGATTATAATTTTTTCGGGAGTAATTGCTTTCGGTCTTATAAAATTCCCCGATGCGTGCGTTAAAATTTTCAGCGCAGTTGCATTTTTTATCAAGCTTATTATTGTAGCAGGCACTATCTGCGGTGTTATTAATTTCCTTTGTAAGAAACCAATTATTAGGGGGATTGCATCAATTGAGGATGCGGCACTTAACTGCCTTAATGTTTCGATAGTTATGTCGGGGACATTTCCTCTTATATCTGTTGTTTCAAAAATTCTCAAAAAGCCACTTGATGCTTTAGGAAAAAAAGCGGGTATCAATTCTACGTCAGCATTGTGTGTTATTGCATCCCTCGCAACAAGTGTAACTACTTTTGGAATGATGGATAAAATGGACAAAAAAGGTGTAATGCTTAATTCTGCGTTTGCAGTTTCTGCTGCATTTATGTTTGCGGCACACCTTGCATATACAATGGCATTTGACGCGGCGATGCTTGCCCCCGTAATGATTGGAAAGGCCGTATCAGGAATATCGGCACTGCTGCTCGCGTTTGCATTGTATAAAAAAGCAGGATGAGCCTGCACCAATGTCGCGGCCAAACCCAATTCAAAATCAACAAATGCTACTCGTGACAAAAATACGCAAATTCCTGGACGATAAAAAGAGGCTGTAGCAAAATGAATAAATATTTATGTGGGACTACAAAGAAATGGTCTGCATAAATATTTATTTTGCTACAGCCTCTTTTACTATGCTGTTATTTTACAAAAATATCTGTTATTACGGGTTCTGACAAAGGCTTCAGATTGTCATCCCAGAAAAACATTTTAACAGTATATTTTTTGTCTCCATCGACATTGTCAAATTCTACAGAACCGCCATCCATATTTGCCGGAGGAACAAAGCTACCTCCATACAATGCGGCGAAAGAGACAGGTGCCGGAAGCTCTTCTTCAACAAAATCAAGGTCAATTTTGATTTTGTTATCTCTGCTGTCGATTTTTACCGAACTGACTTTGTCGTAGGGTATCTTTGTAGCCTCAATTTCACATATAAAACCGACGTTTTGTTCTATGAGATTTCCGTCTTCGGTAATTATGACATTGGGAGAAGCAGTCCATTCTCCTGCGTCTGTATTTTTTATCTGCAGATATTGAGTTTCTTCGTAGGTGTCCTCAATAGAATTTTCGAAATTAGTATATCCATGAAAATATTCCTCTGTTATCCAAATCCAACCATCGGAACCGATGCCTGCACCAAGCCAATATTGACTGCAATCACCATTTTTCATAAGGTCAATCAAAAAGTTGTTTTCATCTTCAGAAGTAACCGTTGCAAGATGTCCGCCAATGCTGATACAGTATTCGCGTGCTTCTTCCCATGAAATAGAAACATTAAGAAAAAGTGAATATGTATGACCGTTAAATTCCTTTGTAACGGTAGGATGATATTCTTCGCAAGAATCTTCATCTTTTAAATATACACCAACACTCTCATACACATATTCTTCTCCATAGGCAAAAGCTGAAAAGGAAGTGAGTAGCAAGCAAACAACTAAAAATAAAATTTTTACGGTTTTCATAAACTATACTCCTTTATGTTAAAATAAGTTTGCCATCTGATTTCATTATAGTGAATATATACGAAAATGTCAAGGCGATGAAGCTATTTGAAAAATGTTCTTTGCATATTATAACCTATAACTTGATTTTCTGTGGAACGGACTTTTTGTTAAAATCTCAAAAAGAATTTAAGGTTGGTATGTAATTATTTGCGAAAAGTTGATTGTGTTGACTAAAAGCATTAAAAATGATAATATAATCTACAAGAAAATACTATCAAAAAGCCTCCCTTGTGTAAAGGGAGGTGGGTTGCGAAGCAACTCGGAGGGATTGTAATGGACTATAAACACAACAAAGAAATTGTACCACTTGCAAAAACACTCAGAAAGAATATGACAAAAGAAGAAAGGCACCTTTGGTATGATTACTTAAGAGAATACCCTA
>CAYLPQ010000048.1:0-15243 GCA_964385605.1 uncultured Oscillospiraceae bacterium
CTCCCTTGTGTAAAGGGAGCTGTCGCATAGCGACTGAGGGATTGTCTTACCCTCTTCCACACTCACGCACTCGATACACGTTTCAGGAGCTTCTTTCTCTCTTGCATTGACGGTACGGCATATAATAAACCGATGTCCGCCCTCTGCAGTTTGCGGAACGTCTGCAACTGCTCTGTGCTTAAGTTGTCCCGTAGGCTCTGCCCGACAATGCTGTTTTCTTTCTTGTAGCTCTGAACTGTCTGACCTAACACAACAGAATAAAGCATATTGATTTCATTGACGTAGTGATAATGCTTCGGATCAGGATGAGCGAGCTTCACAGCTTCGGTAAAATCGGGGAACTCTTCCGCAAGCTCACACCGCACACTTATAAACTCCGCCATTTCATTAAACCGCTTTATGTATGCTTCTTTGAACTCCGCTGCCTTTTTACCTCTGTAACCCATAACGAGAAACGTAAAACCGTCTTTTGTCATTATGTGCTTTCGCTGTGATCTTCCTCTGCCGTCTTTGTATTTAATGCATCCAAAATTGGCGGCATTAAATTCTGCACTACAGTGTAAATTTTCAACGTCACGCATAACGTGCGAATGCTCTTTCCCAAACGTTTCCGCCACCTGCAGACTATCACAGAAAGCCTTGTCGTCTTTTCGGTATAGGTCATAGCTCTGATTAAGTATCAGCTTCATCGGTATCACCTCGCTTTGCACTGCTCTGAACTCTCCAACGTTCAAGCAGTAGTAGCTTTTTTTGCTGTTTTTGTTATCGCATAAGCAACAACTAGGTTAAAAAAATTTCATTAGTAAGTCCGTATTCTCTTTTTAGCATCTTAACTTCTGAAAGCAAAAAGTCAGAATCACCGTTAATTTTCGCAGAAATCGTAGTTATATTTAACCCCATTTTCTTTGATAAATCTGAATAAGTAACCCCGTTTTCACGTAGCCACCCCTTAAACTTATTATATGGTTCGTGTGTTTTTTTGCTCATAACGTCACCTCCTTGTTGCTTTTATGATAACACCCTTTTGTTGCTTTGTCAATAACAATGCTAGTGTTTTTTAATAGTTTTTTCGCTTTTTTCCAAAAAAACTATTGCATTTCCCGTATATTTATGCTATTCTTTGTTGCGGAGGTGATAACATGAGGTTTGGAGAAATCCTCAAAGAGTTGCGATACAGCAACGGTTATTCTATGGATGCGCTTGTTGAACTTTATAACAAAACATTTGACGGAAAGATGAATAAAAGCACCTTGAGTAGATATGAAAACGGACTTCAGGAACCAATGTATAATGTGGTTGTAAATCTTTCAAAATTGTTTAATGTTACAGTAGATTATTTGTCAGGAGCAGACACCGATGCTTCCCCCGAAAGTCCTCGCAACCCCAAAGTATATGAAATTCCTATCCTCGGCAAAATCTCTGCCGGACTTCCCCTCTACGCAGAAGAAAATGTTGAGGGACTGACATACACAGACCGCAACGGTGGGGCAGAATACTTTGCTCTTAAAGTAGGTGGCGACAGTATGAGTGCCGCAAAGATAAATGACGGAGATATAATTATAGTCAAAGTTCAGAATGTTGTTCACAACGGAGAAATCGCAGTAGTAAGAGTAGACAGAGAAAGTGTGACTGTCAAGAGATTTCTTCAAGACGGCAACACGGTCCACCTTATTCCGCAGTCTTTCAATCCTATCCACCAAGTACAGACTTATAGCTTAAACAATACAACGATAGGTATTATCGGCAAAGTGGTGGAGTGCAGAACAGAATTCTAAAACCGCTGCCATAACGTGACACTTGTCACACTATAACCGCTATGAAAGAGTGATAATATGACGATAGGCGAAAGAAGAAAAGAATTAAACCTCACAATGTATGAGCTTTCTCAAAAAGTAGGTGTTAGCGAGGGAACTATTTCACGTTGGGAAAGCGGAGACATAGAAAATATGAGGTGCGATAAAATAGAACCTCTTGCCAAAGCTCTTAATGTTTCACCCTCTTTTCTTATGGGGTGAGATGCTCCCTCTGAACTCTCACTCACGGAAAAGGAAGAACATCTGATACAAAAATACCGTGACAATCCCTCGATGCAAAAAGCAGTTGATACTCTGCTCGGCATCGAATAAACAAAAAAACCGCTGCGGAACTGCAGCAGAATAATAAAAGCATATACTTACGTATACTAACAATAACGATTAACGACTAACAATGAATAGGAGTGTTGAAAAGGAGCTTGCACAATGGATAAAAACACAGCTTTAAACTATGCCCGGCAATATGCCGAAAAAGTAAAGACAACTTGTTCACCTATGGCGGTTGTCCTCTATGGCTCCTATGCCAACGGAGAACCGGACGAACACAGCGACATTGATATAGCAGTAATTTTTGACAGCTTCGATGGTGACTTTCTTGAAACTTCCGCTGCACTTTATCAGCTCACTTGTGAAGTCAGCACAGCAATAGAGCCGCTTCTGCTTGACCTCTCCTCTGATAAAAGCGGATTTGCAGAAGAAATTCTTAAGAACGGTCAGCACGTGGCATAACACAAAAGGAGTTGAATCAGATGTTGACTATCCCTCAAATAACACAAGCCGTCAAGACGGTAGCAGAGGAATACAACCTCAAGCGCGTTTCCCTCTTCGGTTCTTATGCTGAAGAACGGAACACCCCTCAAAGTGATGTTGATTTGCTTGTAGAGTTCTTTCTCCCTGCGGTGTCACTCTTTACCCTTGCGGATATTAAACACCGCCTCGAGGAGCTTCTCAACACAGACGTTGATATAATACACGCACCGCTTCCGCAGAACTCTTTAATAAATCCCGAAAAGGTGGTTGAAATTTATGCAGCATAAAACCGCTGCGGAAGTATAGCAGAATAATAAAAGCAAACAAAAAAACGGCTACCGTCTCGCTGATGCAGAGGCAGTAACCGCTTAAAACAAAAAAATCGTTGACAAGTCTTGCAGACTTTTGTATAATGTCTGCAAGCAGATAAAGGGATAACAGCGGACGGTTGACCATCTCCGGGAGGAGGTGGTGCGAATGGAACAGTACATAAGAGTTTTAATTCTTACTATCTTGTTTTTACTCGCTTTTACTATAAAAGTAAAATAGCCGTCCCACGTCCAAAGGTTACGGCTATTTTAGTCTAAACCCAAGGTCAACCGTTCGATACGGTATTCCCTCTATCTGCTTTTATTATATTCTCTATATCCCCAACTGTCAAGAATTATTTTCAATATAAAAATCTGACATATAAGAGCAAAGCCGTCAAGGTGCTACCAACACCCTAACGGCTCGTATGATACAGTCCTAAAAAAGAAAAAAGACTGTATATGGAATCAATAGGATTGTATCATACGCGCTCTTATTTGTCAAACTTTAATTCACAATAAGAGGTGTATTTTTTATGGCAAACATTACCCCACGCAGAAACAAAGACGGAAAAATTATATCTTATGGCATAAAGGTGTATCGTGGTCGTAGCTCTGACGGCAAGCAATTAAAGCCTTACACAACTACTTACAAAGTGGACCCGGACAAAACAGACCGACAGAATCAGAAAGAGCTTGCAAAGTTCGTCATCGAGTTTGAGGAACGTTGTAAGTACGGTGTAGTCGGTGACAACCGCAAGACCTTTGACGAATACGCACAGTATGTCATTGAGCTTAAAAAGGCAAGCGGAAAGAAAATCAGCACAATTCAGTGGTACAATGATATTCACAAGATAATCTCTCCGCATATAGGACACATGAAGATAACGGAAATCAGACCGCAACACTTGAACAACCTCTATATAGAGCTTTCAAAACCGCAGTACAGACGTTCCAAAGCTTCCGCAGTAATGAAAAAAGACCTTGCAGAGCTGATGCAGAAAAAGAAGCTCACGAAAAAAGAGCTTGCACGTCGTAGCGGTATAGGTGTTACAACAATCCGCGCCGTTCTGAACGGTGACACTGTACGTCTTGAAACTGCACAGAAGATAACCGCTGCACTTTCCGCTTCTGTAAAGTCCTGGTTCAAAATAACAGAGTATACAGAAGCATTGTCAAGCACAACACTTAACGGCTATCACAGTTTTATATCTGCAGTATTGGCGCAAGCTGATAAAGAATCGCTTATACTCTTTAACCCGGCAAGCAAAGCTACGGCACCTCGCCCGGAGAATAAACCCGCAAATTACTTTCAGCTTGAAGAAGTGCAGAAAATATTAAATGCTCTGGAGCTTCTCCCCATCAAATGGAAAACGATTATACACTTGTTACTGATAACCGGGGCACGTCGTGGGGAAATCGTAGGACTGAAAAAAGAAAACATCGATTGGAAGAATAGCGGAATATACCTCAAGAGCAACATTCTTTATAATTCTGAATACGGTGTATATGAGGATACCACAAAGACAAAAGGCTCAACACACTTTATAAAACTACCTGCAGAAACAATGTCACTCTTAAAGCAGTATGTAAAATGGTATCTGTCGCAACGTCTGATGTACGGTGATTTGTGGAACGATACAGGCTTCTTATTCTTTCAGGAGAAGAAAACAGAAAACCTCGGCAAGCCGATGCACCCGGACACAGTTACAAGCTACTGCGCCGACTTCTCAAAGAAATACAATCTGCAGCACATCAATCCTCATGCGTTCCGTCACACAATGGCGAGCATACTTTTCTTTAACGGTGCCGACAGTGTGAGCATAAGCAAACGTCTTGGACACAGCAGAGTTTCCACCACAACGGATATATACAGTCATATCATACAAAAAGCGGATGAACGTTCTGCAGAATGTATCGCAGACACAATACTCCGCCCGGGCAAAATAAAACAAGCTTGATTTTCACCCTTGCACAATCTACCGTGCGAGGGTTTTTCTTTGCTTAAAATCATCCCGAAAAGTAAGTTTTTTTCAAATAGTTGAATTATTGTTGAACTTTCGCCACTTTTCAAGCATAAAAATAAAGCCGTCTGATTGCTTACAAACGGCTTTATATAGAGTGGTATGCCTGATGCGATTCGAACGCACGACCTTCAGAGTCGGAGTCTGACACTCTATCCAACTGAGCTACAGGCACATATAGCGGCTACGGCTTTTGCCGTAGCCTTATTTTAAGCTGTTACGAGGATGCGTGTATAAAGCGGAATATAATTTGCCATCCACTTAATATCATTGGGAAGCATACGTACACATCCGTGAGAAATCCTTTCTCTCACACGTCCGTCGTAGAAAGAGCCGTTGTTACGGATAAGAACAGAATGCAGAGCATAGCCGCCCTTGAACCTCATAATAGGACCGCAGTAGTATCCGCTGTACTGCCATTTGTCCTGATACTGATAATACTCGAAGCTACCCTCTATTGTAGGAGAACCCGGAGCACCGATTGCACAGGGGAAGGACTCTATAAGCCGCCAGTTTTTGTCAGAACCCAGATACACATTTACAGTATATTCAGACTTATCCACCCAGACAAGATAATCGGTTTTGCTTGTTATGTCAATACTATTTACATAAGCGGCATTTTTAAATATCTTTGAATACTCCGATGCAGTAAGGGAAATTCTTCTGCAATATTCGTTATCCTCGACCAGAGTATAGTTGCAAGCAAAATATGTGGCAACTCTTGAAAGCGGAACATAGGGCATTCCGCCGATTTCAAAACAGGGAGCGGCAAGATTTTCTCCGATTCCACCAAAGGTTGCGTAAATATCGTTAAGATAGAACTGTGCTACATACGCACCGTCTTCGCTGGTAAGAACAAAGCCGGGCTTTTCTGCCTCAAAATTTGTCGTGCAAGCAATACCCAGAGTTGCAAGCAAGTCGATTGTTACATATACTTCATTTTCTGTAAGGCAATGATAAAAAAGTGTCTGCTTTACACCGGGAACTTCTATAACCGCCTCCTTATTCCAATCGGGAATAAGGTCCATATAAAAGCTTGTCTGATACTGCATAACACCGTTTTCGTCAAGTGAAGAACCAGTTTTAAGAATATGGTCTGCGCTATGCGTACCATTATGATATGCACCCTGCGCGCCCTCTTTAACACGGAATCTGAAATCCTTACCCGCTTCATATTCCGGCACGGTAAATTCTATTTCAAAACCGGGTTCACCCCTTTTCAAAGAATGAACCTTTGTATCAAGAAGATTCTGTCCGTCATAAAGCTCAAAAACCACATCGCCCTCAACTATTGTAGGGATTTCGCTTTTATTGAAACAAACTTTAACCGTGTTAAAGATTGTACCTTCTGCAAAAACATTCTGTACTGCGAAAAAGCATAACAACAAAGCAAGAAGAACAATATGTTTTATATGTTTCATTTCTCCGCCTCCTCAATGTAAGTATTATTATACATATTTTCCCAAACTAAGTCAACACAATAAATTATAAAATTATGTCGTTCGTCCCTTTTTTTGAACAAAATAGTTTTGCCCGGCTTTTCCGCGGACAGGGAGTGTCACAGGCTTTGCAATCAATGCGAGAATTTTTGGCATATTCGGGGAAGCAACATAAAAACCAGTCACATTCGTCACAGGCACATTTTTTCCCATAACCGTTATGAGGGCAATCCTTGCCACCGTTCCCTGGTATAAGTTTTTCTCTTGTGAATTTTATTTTGAGCATAATATTCCTCCTTTAAAATCTATTTTATTATACAAATTTGTTACAGCCAACTCAAAAGAGGTAACTTTTATAACTCAAAAGCGGTAAACTTGATGTATCCCTTTTGAGGAGTGATCTTTTTGAACATTGGCGAAGCAGTAAAACTGCGAATATTGGGTTTATGCACTGAAAAACATATCACGGTAAATAAACTTTCCACTATTTGCGGAATAACTCAATCCACGCTCAATAACATTGTAAGCGGACGTAATAACAGCACAACCGTTTCTACAGTGAAGAAAATATGTGACGGACTGGATATAACAGTAATGGAATTCTTTAATTCTGAATTGTTTGAAAATCTTGAGCAGGAAATCAAATAGAAGCCGAGGCAAAAACTTGCTTCGGTTTTTTTGCGGCAAAATTTGCATTTTCAAAAAAAGTGTGATATAATAATTCCAATTGTGTAAACGGAGGAATTTTCTATGAACGAAGAAAACATCATGCTCTCGCTGGAGGGTATTACCGAAACACTTGAAAAGAATTATATGCCCTACGCAATGAGTGTAATTATATCCCGTGCAATCCCGGAGATTGACGGTTTTAAGCCGTCCCACAGAAAGCTTCTGTACACTATGTACAAAATGGGGCTTCTCGGTGGCAACCGTACAAAGAGTGCCAACGTTGTGGGTCAGACAATGAAGCTTAACCCCCACGGTGATGCGGCAATTTACGAAACCATGGTCCGTCTGACAGAGGGACATATGGCACTACTCCATCCCCTTGTTGATTCAAAGGGTAACTTCGGTCGTCAGTATAGCCGCGATATGGCTTATGCCGCTTCAAGATATACAGAGGTACGACTTCTTCCTATATGTAACGAGGTTTTCGGAGATATAGATAAAAATACCGTTGAATTTGTAGACAACTACGACGGAACTTTGAAGGAGCCTACATTGCTCCCCACTGCGTTTCCGAATATTCTTATAAACCCCAATCAGGGTATAGCTGTTGGTATGGCAAGTAATATTGCCAGCTTCAACCTGCGTGAAATATGCAACGCAACAATTGCCCTGATGAAAGATAAAAATGCAAATCTCGCAGAATATATCACAGGTCCCGACTTCTCAACAGGCGGATTCCTCCTGCGGGATGACGAAGCTATGGAAAAAATCTTCTCTACAGGTACAGGTAGTGTCAAAGTACGTGCTAAATACACCTACGACAAGAAACAGAACGTAATCGAAATTCTCGAAATTCCCTACAGCACAACTGTAGAGGCGATTATAGATAAGCTCGCGGAGTTAATCAAGTCAGGCAAGCTCCGTGACATTAACGATGTCCGTGACGAAACCGACAAGTCAGGTCTTAAAATCACATTTGAGCTTAAGCGCGGTGTAGACCCCGACAAGCTTATGGCAAGGCTTTATAAGCAGACCCCCCTTGAGGACAGCTTCAGCTGTAATTTCAATGTGCTCATCGACGGTGAGCCTATGGTACTCGGTGTACGGGATATTCTTAAGGAATGGATACGTTTCCGTACAGATTGTGTTCGTCGTATGCTTCAGTACGATATTGACAAAAAGGACGCAAGGCTTCACCTTTTGCAAGGTCTTGAAAAAATACTTCTTGATATAGACAAGGCTATATACATTGTTCGCAACACCCCCGAGGATGCGATGGTTGTCCCCAACCTTATGGCAGGCTTCGGCATTGACAAAATTCAGGCAGAATTTGTTGCGGAAATCAAGCTTCGTAATCTTAATAAGGAATATATTCTTAAGAGAACAAGCGAAATTGAAAAGCTTATCGCAGAAATTGCGGACCTTACAAAAACTCTTGAAAGCGATGCGCGCATCCGCAAGCTTATTTCTAAACAGCTTACAGAGATTTCCGAAAAATACGGCGCAGACCGCAGGACTGTGGTTGTTGATTTTGAGGAGGAGGAAGTTCTTCCCCAGGAAAGCTATATTGAGGACTACAATGTCCGCGTATTTATGACAAAAGACAACTACTTCAAAAAGATTACCCTTGTTTCACTGCGCGCCGCTGCTGAACAGAAGTTTAAAGAAGGCGACAGTATGCTTTGCGAGGCAGAGGCTACTAATAAAATGGATATGCTCTTCTTCTCAAACAAGCAGAATGTGTATAAGATGCGCCTCTACGATATTGCCGATTCAAAGGCAAGCGCACTGGGCGAATATCTTCCCAACATTCTTGATATGGAGCCTGATGAGAAGATTCTTTATGCAACACCTGCATACGACTACAGTGGATTTATGCTGTTTGCGTTCCAGTCGGGTAAGATTGCAAAAGTTGATATGAAGGGCTATGAAACAAAAACCAACCGCAAACGTCTCACCAATGCCTACGGTAAAGGTGAAATCATCGGTATGCTTTACTGTAAGGAAGAAACCAAGGTGGCACTGTTCAGTAATATTGACAAGTGTGTGGTATTCAATACCAAGGACATCCTTACAAAGACAAGTCGTTCCAGCCAGGGTGTACAGGTAATGACTATGAGAAGAAAATCGCTTCTCACTAGAATTGAACTGCCTGAAGTTTCGCTGAAATCCACAGCAGGATATGAAGCGAGAACTATTCCGTCGTCAGGATATTATCTGAAGGATGAGGATAGTTCAACAGTGCAGACATCGCTGTTTGAAGAATAAAGCAGATTGAAAATTCGAAATTCGAAGTTCGGAGTTCGAAGTGATGGTTGATTTTCTCTACGTGAAAATCTTTTAAAATAAAAGGTTTTGCTACTGCAAAACCTACATTCATTTCGCACTTCACATTTCGAACTTTAACGAGGTTATACAATGATATACTTTGACAATTCCGCTACCACACCTCTCGCAAAAGAGGTTGTGGAAACAACAACAGAATATATGAATACATCTTTTGCCAATCCCTCAAGCCGCCATGCGTTGGGGCTTGAAGCGGAGAAGATTGTCACAGGCGCAAGAGGCAGTGTTGCAAAAGCTCTCGGTGTAACTCCCGATGAGGTATACTTCACCTCCGGCGGTACGGAGAGCGATAACATTGCAATCCTTGGCGCGGCAAATATCAAAAAGGGCAAACGCATAATCACTACCTCGGTAGAGCATCCCGCAGTGCTTCGCCCGACGGACTATCTTGAAGGAAACGGCTTTCAGGTAGTGCGCATTAAGCCTGAAAAGGACGGCAGTGTTCTCTTTTCAAAAATTGCGGAGGCAATCACCCCTGATACCTGTCTTGTGAGCATTATGCACGTCAATAACGAAACGGGCGCAATAATGCCGGTGGACAAAATCGGTGCAGTCCTCAAACGCATTGCTCCAAGAGCACTGTTCCACGTTGATGCTGTTCAGTCCTTCGGTCACATTCCTTTTAAACCTAACGCGTGGAAAATTGACCTTGCATCTGTAAGCAGTCACAAAATCCACGGACCGAAAGGCATCGGCGCCCTTTACATCCGTAAGGGTGTTACACTGAAGCCTACGGTGTTCGGCGGAGGTCAGGAGAAAAATATCCGCAGTGGAACAGAAAACGTCGTCGCTATTGCAGGCTTTGGAAAAGCCTGTGAATTAATAGATTATAACGATGCCGCTGCAGCAGGAGAAATCAAGGCATATCTCCTCCGCAACCTTATGGAAATCAGCGGCACTGTATATAACGGTAAAGATAGCGACAGTCCCTTTATCCTGAACATTTCCTTTGACGATGTACGGTCAGAGATTATGCTCAATGCCCTTTCAAATGAGGGGATTTATGTATCAAGCGGCTCCGCCTGCGCATCGGGACATCACGGAAGCCATGTTCTCGCTGAAATGAATGTTCCCAAGCCTGACAGTGCAATCCGCTTCAGCTTATCACGTTATAATACAATGAACGAGGCTGGGGAAGTAGTAAAAAAGGTTACGGAGATTGCAAAAACTTTGAGAGTATAAACCAGGCAAAAACACCAACGCTGAATTTTTCCGTTTTATTTAAAACCGTAGGGCGAGGGTTTACTCCTGTCCTACACAACTTTCAAAATCACAGAAAGGAAAAAAGTCATGAAAGAAGTCATCCTCGTAAAATACGGCGAAATCATCCTTAAAGGACTTAACAGAAGTAAATTTGAGGATATGCTCGTAAGAAACATAAAAAAAGTTATCGGAAAAGAAAATATTCAGTCTGTGCGTAAGGCACAGGCGGTTATTTACATTGATCCTGCTCCCCATGTCGACACCGAGGAAATGATGGAGAAGCTCCGAAAGGTATTCGGTATTGTATTTATTGCAAAAGCGGGTGTATTCCCCAAGGATATGGACGTAATCCTGTCAGAGGGCGCGGACTATGTGGCAGATGCCCTTTACGGTGCAAAAACATTCAAGGTCGAGGCAAAGAGAAGCGACAAGAAGTTCCCCTTTGACTCACCTTATATCAGCCGTGAAATGGGTGGCGCACTTCTTTCGAGAGTGCATCCCATAAAGGTTGATGTTCTTCACCCCGAGGTTACTGTACGTGTGGAAATCCGTGACAATGAAGCTTACGTTTATGCCAACAGCGCGCAGTGTGCAGGTAGCGGCGGTATGCCCACCGGCTCAAGCGGTAAGGCGACAATCCTCCTTTCCGGCGGCATTGACAGTCCCGTTGCGGCATGGATGATTGCAAAAAGGGGTGTGGAGCTTGATGCGGTGCATTTCTTCAGTCCTCCCTATACAAGCGAAAGAGCAAAGGAAAAGGTTATCACCCTTGCAAAGAAAATTGCAGAATATACAGGCAGATTCAACCTTTATATAGTACCGTTCACGGAGCAGCAGCTTGCAATCCGTGACAACTGCCCCGAAGATCATCTGACACTTATTATGAGACGAATGATGATGATGACGGCAGAAAGAATTGCCCTTAAAAATAATTCCCTCGCACTTATTACGGGGGAAAGCCTCGGTCAGGTAGCAAGCCAGACCATTCAGGCGCTTGGCGTTACAAATGAGGTTATGACAACAATTCCCGTATTCCGTCCTCTTATTGGTATGGATAAGAACGAAATCGTGGAAATTGCGAGAAAAATAGATACATTTGAAACATCAATTCTTCCTTATGAGGATTGTTGTACAGTATTTACACCTAAGCATCCCACAACAAAGCCTACTCTTGAAAAGATTATGGCAAGTCAGTCCAAAATTGATATGGAGTATTGGGTAAGTAAAGCCGTAGAAGAAACCGATTGGGTATTGATTGAACCGAATTCTTAAGAATTGGAGTTTTTTATGACTAACGAACAAATCATCTCAAAATTAATTGAAAAAAACATTACTGTTTCCACTGCGGAAAGTTGCACAGGTGGTAGTTTAGGTAAAATTATCACATCAGTTCCCGGGGCAAGCAGTATTTACGGCTACGGATTTATTACCTATGCAAATGAGGCTAAGGAAAATCTTCTCGGTGTCCCCCACGAAGTGCTCCGGTCTGTTGGTGCGGTAAGTCCCGAGACGGCACTTGCTATGGCAGAGGGCGCAAGACGCGTCAGCGGAAGCGACATTGCTGTAAGCATTACAGGGATTGCAGGTCCCGGTGGCGGTACTCCAGAAAAGCCCGTGGGGCTAGTATATATCGCCATTGCAGATAAGGACGGCAGTGAGTACAGAAAGCTTAACCTCACAGGCAGCCGTGACGAGGTGCGGGCAAAGACCTGCGACGAGGTATTTAAATTAATTAACGAAAAAATATCGGACTAAACTATTGACAAACCAAAATTTACCCGCTATAATAAGAACAGATGTTCGCATTAATTTGTGCAACTTTTCATCCGAAAGGGGATTTTAATATGTCTAACGAAAAAAAGGAAGCTCTGGCGCTTGCCATGTCACAGATTGAGAAGCAGTTTGGTAAAGGCTCTGTAATGCGTCTTGGGGAAAACACTCACTACAATGTGGAATCTATTCCCACCGGTGCGTTAAGCCTTGACATTGCTCTCGGTATCGGCGGTGTACCCAAGGGCAGAATTATAGAAATATACGGACCTGAATCAAGCGGTAAGACAACTCTTGCCCTCCACGTTATTGCCGAGGCACAGAAGCTCGGCGGCGAAGCTGCTTTTGTTGACGCAGAGCACGCACTTGATCCCACATATGCACGTGCTTTGGGGGTAGATGTTGACTCTCTTGTAGTGTCGCAGCCCGATACAGGTGAACAGGCTCTCGAAATTGCAGAAGCTCTTGTTCGAAGCGGTGCTATCGATGTAATCGTTGTTGACTCCGTTGCGGCACTTGTTCCCAAAGCTGAAATTGACGGCGAAATGGGTGACTCTCACGTTGGTCTCCAGGCAAGACTTATGAGTCAGGCGCTCCGTAAGCTCGCCGGTGTAATCAACAAGAGCAACACTATCTGTATATTTATAAATCAGCTCCGTGAGAAAATCGGTGTTATGTACGGAAATCCCGAAACTACCGCAGGCGGTCGTGCACTTAAGTTCTATGCATCTGTGCGTATGGATGTCCGCAGAACAGAAACACTTAAAAACGGAAGTGAATTCATCGGTAACCGTACCCGTGTAAAAATTGTTAAAAACAAGGTTGCTCCTCCCTTTAAGGAAGCAGAGTTCGATATGATGTACGGTAAAGGTATTTCAAGAGAAAGTAACGTACTTGACGTTGCTGTAAACCTTGACATCATCAAAAAAGGCGGCTCCTGGTTCAGCTATAATGAGGACAGACTCGGTCAGGGCAGAGAAAATGTCAAACAGTATATGATTGAAAATCCCGAATTTACCGATATGATTGAAAATCAGATTCGTGAAAAACTCGGTATGCCTCTTCTTGAAAGAACCACTAAAGAATAAAGCCGAAAAAAGGCACGCAAATATACTTCACGAAATTTCCTATACAGAAAAAAGGGTTGTAGCAAAACGATTTCATTTTGCTACAACCCTTTTTAGCTCTTATGTATTAATTATTCAACTGCTGAAATACCTGCATTAAGGATGAACCATTCTCCATCAATCTTATCAAGCATAAACGCAACTTCTGTATCAACTACACAACCCTGTACTGTTTCGGCAATACCGTCAACAACAGCCTTAAGCTCATCAACTGTCATGTCCTTGAGAGCCTTTTCTTCTTCATCTACCTTAAAAGCTGCACTGTAGTCAGCGGCACCATTATTAAGAAGAGTTGCTTTGCAGTTAGCATTTGCTTTATCGCCGCTTACTGTTACACTTTCAACTGCGCCTGCAGCAAAGCTTGCTACGATAGCATCAGCCTTTTCTGCAGCATAAGTCTTAAGCTCTTCCTTGTTTTCGTCGGGAATTTCCCAATCGTCGATAGTAGCATCAAACTTTGCAGCTAAACCTGCAAGAGCTGTAATTTTTCCTGAAATAACAGTGTATGCGCCCTTTTCAGCTACTGTGTAATCAAGAGCTGTGTCGTCAAGAGCAACAATCTTTGCAAGACAAGCCTCTGCTATTTCTGTAACTACAGGTGTCTCATCTGCAACTCCTGCTTCCTTTTCGGAACAAGCTGCAAACACAAACACTGACATCATAAGTACCAAAATAAGTGCCAATAACTTTTTCATAAATATTACCTTCCTTTTTTAAAGTTGTTTTAATCATAGCATAACATGGGTATTTTGTCAAGCAACTACATATAGTGGGATTTCTTTCAAATAGCCTTTAGGATTGGTAGTTTCTGCTATGTATATCCATTATAACGTGTAACTTTTTATTCCTGTAATTACTTCATGCGCCGTATTTTTTACAAGTAAAATCATTCCCACTGTAAATAGTCCAAAGAAAACACGTGCTGCCTGCCCTTTCAAAAAGAACGGAATCACCACATTGGGTAATTCCGTTCTCTTTTTTTACTGTATAGGAAATCGTGCAAAATGAACTCGCGTGAAATATATTCGCACTGTGTATGAGCGCGACTTAAGAACAGGCACAGCCTGCTTTTTACAAAAGTTCTACTGACATTTCGCGCTTTGCTTTGGGCTTTGACTGGGTTTCCTTTCTGGGAACTTCATTCATAGCCTCTGCAATGGCACGGTTTACAAACGCGTTGATGCTTTCCCCGTTAGTCTCGGCGAAAGTACGGATTTCTTCTTTCTTTCCTTTCGCTACTTTAAGTTCAATTCTGTCATATGCCTTAAGATTGTACTTTGCGTTTGCTCTTTTTCTGGCTTCACTGATCGGCATACATTTTTCCTCCTTTTATGTTGTTGAAACTCTATTATTTTTTAATTTTTCACTTGATTAACAATTCCGCAGTCGTTTTGCAATCTGGTGCTTTTTAACATCTCCACATCATATAAGTTCCCAGAACAGGTCTGTATACTCCGACGGATTTTCAATTGAAATACCTGCAATGAGGAGCGCCTGATTGTAAAGCAGCTTACCTATCTTTGCACATCTGTCCTTGTCAAGCTGCCATGTATCGCACAGCATATAGAATGCCTTATGAGACGGATTAATCTCAAGCACTCTCTGCGCCTTGATGTCCGGGTGGTCTCCGGGGATTGTAGCAAAGTATTTTTCCATTTCAAGAGAAACCTCACCGTCTGCTGTAAGGCATACGGGGTGGCTCTTCAATTTATTAGAAAGTCTTACTGCACTTACCTTGCCGTCAAGAGAGTCGCGGAGATAATCAAGCATTACCTGATTTTCCTCCTGCTTCA